>VBOA01000108.1 GCA_005877695.1 Gammaproteobacteria bacterium
CGTTAAAACCTAAATCTATTCACTTCCACGACTATCGTATTGCCGATAGGCAACAGGTACAAGCTTTCAAAAAAGAAATAGAAGATCTTATCGATCAAGAGTTTGCAGTTAGGATTAACGTAAAAGCATTCAAGTGTAGGGATTTATTTTCCCAAACAACCTCTTCATCAACAGAGTTTTGCGCACTCGCTCCTGGCCAACACTACTACACACCCAACATCGTTGCTTCTTCACCGACTCAGGACTTCTCATCGTGCAACAGGATCAGGAAGAGCGGTAATGATAACGATCTGAAGAAGACGGACTCCAGTGTGCTCGACTATCACTTGTTTAGAGATGTTGCTGTATAAAATAAAGTTGTTTCATCATACATGTGTTTGACAAGACACATGTAAGATATTTTTTAAAAACTATTTTAGATGACCTTGAAATTACCCCCTCTACTCTTCAAATCCGTTAATATAAGAGCTGTCAACGTGCCTCACAGTCCATTTAACCATCAAACGTTTTCACAGCAAGTTATCATAACCATGGAGAGAACTCGTGTTCCGTTGCGAGACATTACGCATATGCTAAGGAGGGTGACGATAGAAGAATCTCAACATACTGCAACACCACCACCACCACCACCACCACCACCACCACCACCACCACCATCACAACAAGATCCGTATAAACTGATGGAGAGTATAGAGTGGTTGGATTGGTTGATTGCCCGACACCGTGCAGAATTTAACCAATTTAATTGTAGGTGTTAGGGTTTTAGCATTGTTTTTTAAAAACTCTTTTGGGTGACCTTGATAGACATATTTCCCCCCTCCCACTTCAATTTATTATATAAATAGGAGGGATTCCGAAGAGGAGCCAGTCAGTTTAATTCTAGCAAGCTTACAACATGTTTGTGTAATAATGGAGTATTCTTGTGCGATTTGTGGAGAAACATTTAATGATGAAATTTTACTAAATTGTCATACCATATTATATCATGAAGATGGAAGCTCGACCGACTCACAAGAAGATGAAGATGAAGAAACAGTGCAACCTAGACCAAGTGTAATCCAGTATGCTCCAGCCAGAAATGAAAACAGACTCACCATTCAGTTACAAGCAGAAGCTTTTCCAAATTCTAGTGTAAGGCAATATTTGATAGTAAACAATCAGTTAAATTTAGACACTTTTTTGCAACAATCTGTAGATTTAATTAATACAACTTTAGAACGTGAATTACAAAGACTACACGTAGTAAAATTTGGTTTACTGTTGGACACAACTTTTACTAATGTAGAAAATGAGTTGTCCGTAAGAGGATTCATTTGTAGGACGAGAAGTCTTATAGTCACCAGTGATAGGATAAGTATTACCAATGAGTGTGTTCAAGAACTTATCCTTAAAATTTTAGAGCATGAAGCTAGAGGTAGTGGATGGTCACTGTTACGTACCAATAGCTTAATGTTAAAAGTGCACAAACATGGATACGGAGATCGTGGCAGCAGCTATATAGATTTACCACCAAAGATCAAAGCCACGAAAAGCTGTATAAATGTTAAAAACACTCAAGACAACTTGTGTTTTAAATACAGTATGCTCACTAAATTTTTACTCAATGACCCTAATAGTAACATGCCAGGAAGGCGTTACAGAGATGTTGAACATCGACATAATTTTGAAGGTTTGACGTATCCGGTAGAGGTAGGAAAAATCAGACATTTTGAGAGAAGAAACCGTAACGTATCTGTGAATGTGTTTGGACTTGATGACAACAGTAATGTTTTTCCTTTGAAAATTGTTGACCGTGAGTGTACAGATCATACTGACTTATTATTGTTAAAAAATTCAAAAGATGAATTTCATTATGTGTATATAAAGTCATTCAATAAATTGGTTTCCACACAAGTAACAAAGAGGGCGAATTGTAAAACCGTTTGTAAGAGGTGTTTTTGTTATGTAAATAAATCATACACTACAGGTGGAAGACAATGGTTATTAACACATCTCAGACTTTGTGGTAATCATAAACCTGCTAGGGTTATTTTACCT
>VBOA01000111.1 GCA_005877695.1 Gammaproteobacteria bacterium
ATGTTCTATCGGCAGAAACAAATATTACATCAAAACAAATTAAATTTTTCAGTATCGTGCGTCTCACGGTGAGGTACACACCTATTTACATGTCGAAACTACTTCGCCCTTTTCCAAAAACTGCTTATAAAGGACTTGTGTTATTTTGCGTTTATTTGATTAATTCCATCTCCCTTTATTGTATTCATGCAAAGTATCCGAGATTTAAATAATTTAG
>VBOA01000112.1 GCA_005877695.1 Gammaproteobacteria bacterium
TTTCCCGCGTTTATTTGATGAATAACATGTTCCTACATTGTATTCTTGCAAAATATAAGAGATTTTAATAATTATGAGTGATTTCGAAAAGTTCGACTTATAAAAATTTTTGTGATAAATATCAGTTTTGTAAAATTTTTTCCTACAATCTATAGTGATATCAGCGTATTATGATAGATTTTAACAAAATCTCTTGAGTACATAAGTTTTGCAAAGTTCTAACGGCAGAAACAAATGTTACATCAAAACAACTAAATTCTATCAGA
>VBOA01000019.1 GCA_005877695.1 Gammaproteobacteria bacterium
AACCTAATTGCTTAAAGACATTACCCACCGGCGTGTGTAATACCAATCCATCACCCACCATTGACGTGACCGTCATGCCTGCATGATATTTCCAATTCGACCATGCCTGATCTTGGGTTCGCAGCTCCATAAATTCTTCTTGCCAATGCTTGGGTAACAAGGGATAGATTTCTTCCGCTAAGGCATTGTGGGTCGTTTCACAAAGATTAGCCTCCCAAACGCCGTCTCCAACACGTTGAAGAAAGGTATTATTCATTTGGTAACTTTCAAAGTAAAAAGAACAACTCTTCTGATTATTTTTCAAAAAAACAATACTGGGGTTATTTTCACAAACCGCTAACCAACCCATCGGCGTCATGGCCGTTAGACAATCATTCTCAATAGAAAATCCACTGGAAAAATCAAGTTGGTCTCTGCGACTGAGGCATTCTGCTCTTGGGCATCGGCTGGTTTTAGTGAAGATAAACCCGTCATCACTATCGCTGATAAAGGAATATTTTGTATACGAGAATTCCGTAATCTATTAACAAAACGTAGACTAACAAGACCCGATACCATTATCCCTAAGCCTATACCTATTTTTATACCCAAGCCGATCTGGGAAGCATCATCGTTAGCAACGCCATTAATTTGACGTTTAGAACGTAACTTCGATATCTCCTTACTAGGTATAGGAATAAATAAGGGCGAATGTTTAACATCGCTTTCTGGTTGTTCTAATTGCTTAACAAAATCCGAAAAACTTTGCGCTTCGTCCATCAGCGGTTGCTGATCTTTAAAATAAAAACCTTCATCAAGAAAATCCAGCTTGGTAGATAATAACTTTTCTTTTATGACTGGATTGCGATAATAGTCATGCACGACCAGCGTACACGCGTCCAGCGGCGCAGTATGGATATTCGTCATAATCAGATCCGATACATTGTGGAAAAAACTATAATTGCCACTGTTTCGCAACAATTCAATTTCGGAGTTCTGGCCGAGATCCTGATCCGTTAGTGAAATAATCTTTTTATTCTCCGTAAATAGTAAAGGTATATCCTCCAACATCCATTTCCTACCATCAACACTTACAATCCGCTTAGGAACATTATTTTCTAAAAAAACATCGAGATTTTGATACCAATCTAGACCCGTTTTTAAACAAATATTAGCTAAATACCAGGTTGTCTTGACTCCATTACATGGTCCTTCCGCGGGAGTGAAACTCATCAAGCTTAAGAAGACATCTTCTTGTATTAAAGAGAGTTGATAAGTAATACTGGCCTTTGGACAGGTTTTCTTCATGTATCCAATCAGCTCACGTAAATCTAAAGTATCGATCCGCTCGGTAAGTTCAGGTTCATAGGAAGGTAAACGATAAAGTGTAATGGTAGCGAGAGGAAAATGCGTCGCATTATTTGACATAATCTGATAAACATTTTCACCGCCATTGCCGACTAAATGGCTGGGGAATAAACCATCGGCATAAAAAATCTCATGCGCTCCTCGTCCAATCGCCAACGTTGAATTGTCTCGTAATTGCAGTGTCAGAGTTTTATTTAAATACTTGGCTATTTCGGAATAGCGCTCAATACTTTCCTGTAAGCCGGGCTTATTTTCAGTTAGTTCTTGGGCGAGCAGTTCTTGGGCGAACAGCTGTTGATTATTGATTAATTTAAATTCTGTATTCTGAAAAAAATAAGAACAATTTTTTTCAAAGCTCGTTACATTGTTGCTTTGATTCGCATCTCGATTTGAAATCGTCAGTGTAAACCTTCCTATTTCCGAATCGTTCTCAACACCTACAACGATCGTCACCACATCATTCTCAGCATGCATAGCGAGGATAGCATCGAGTGGACTGTCAAAAAAGAATCGATGCTGAACCGCAGCATTAAAATAGGTTTGGACTTCAGCTTTGCCTATTTCATCCATCGGGATTTGATAATCCATCCCTTGGATGGGTGTGACTAATGAAAATAAAACCAAAGTATTATTTCTTAAGACCACAGTGGGATTCTTAGAAGCGTGCTCTGTTATAAAAACAACATCCGGATGTTGTGCGGTTCCCCCAGCTCCATCAATAAACTGAATGTCCGGATTCAAGTAGATAACATCCTGTTGTCGACTACGACCGTAGATTTGATTAAGTCCACTCAGCTTTATCCTATTAAAGCTGCAAGGTAATGGCGCGAAGTTTAGCAGTGGCTGGTGTGGTCCACACAAGTAACTTTCAGAATCAATAAGAATGTAGGCACTTTCTTCAGGAAAGAATTGTTCAAGCAGCAAAGCATCAGATTTTTTTCCTCCTATCAATTGGCCCATGGTTGCATTACCCTCGAGTCTAAAGATATTCCCTTCATCACCGCCAATATATTTTTTCTCTCCGTTCTGCACGAAAAAGTAATTAGGTGAATAGGGGGAAGCAGTAATCGTATCATTTCCTGCTCCTAAATTGATTAAACTAATTTCTGCGGTGCGATTGCGCGTGTATTCTACGCCCATAGCCAGATGACAAAAATAAGTATCTTGAGCTTGCTCCTGCTCCTTAGGTGTATGCGCAGGAATACCCGATTGACAAAATAAGCGTCCTTCTGAAGGTTGATCCGGCATAATACTATCTAAACTCACCAATATTCGACTATCCAAAAGAGCCCAGTTATTTTCGTAGAGCTCTAATTCATCTGAAAAAATAGGTGCAATATAACGACTAAAATCAGTATGGTTCTTTAAAAAGTTAACGGCATGCGCAACGAGTTGAGCATTTTTGGCTTTGGCTTGTAAATAGCTGGAAGGAAGGTAATGAAAAAAATCGCGCCAAAATTCTACATACCATTCTTTCCAAGAAAGCTGAACATGTTTTTGAATGGCTTGTACTTGCTCTTCGGATTCATAGAATTCAGTACCTAACCAAACCAGCACTGAAACTGCTTCTAAATAAGGATTAACACGGCCCGCAATTCTGGTAATATATTTTAAATATTCTAAGCCTTCAATACTCACCTCGGTAAAGGTAATACCGGTCACAACACCATTAGAAATAATTTCGGGAAGTAACTCAGTATCACCGGCTTGATAGGCCTTTATTTGTTTTCTCAGGTTGAAGGCAAAATAAACCCCTGTTCCTCGACTCACAAACGAAGAAGCCACCTGTAAACTTCTACCGAGAAACAGTTTTTTGCCAATGAAAGAAACCTCTTTATCAACAAGCAGAGACCAAACCTTTTTATTTTCTAAACCTAAATTTTCTGCCAATAAATCTGCTTCGGTTTCAATATTTTTTCCTGGTGCCAGTAAAAAACGGTTAGACAACTTACCCAGAATTTCACTACTGGCGATGAGTTCAAAATTAATCGCGACTTCATTCCAATCACCACGCGTGATAGCCGATAAAATATTTTTAGTCATTAATCCTGAACCGACATATTGAGCAACCGAACCGACTTTCTCAATATGCGATCGCTTGATTTCAGATGTAATTTGCTCTAGATCCTTCGGTGTCTCTTCGCGTGCACAAAGACTTCTTTTTTTCCTTAAGGAATTCAACGGACAGCTCAAGTATTCTGCATAACTTCCATACCTACTTACCTTGTCATCATAAGAAGATTTAAAAGTCAGATAATGGTTATAGCTTCCAAAGATTCTTTCCTTGGCAAAGAGAACCAAGCGAACGGCTGCTTTTTGACGTAGTTTTTTATCTTTGTTACTTGAATAGCGATTAAATGGATAAATACGCGAGCTAGAATCTTCACAGCGACTAAAGACATAACACACATCATCTTTAGAAAAAGCTCCGGTTTTTAATTGTTTTTCAAAATAATTAAGCGATTTATCGACGATAGCAATAAATCCTTCTTTCCTGGAATAGGATAAAGAATCACTTAAAAACTCTAGATATCTGACTTTAGAAAATTTATGATAGGCTAAATCAATAAAATAAATCCAATATTTGGTTTCTTTATTAGAAAGCTTATCAAAAAGCTGTTTTATACTATCGCACTGTAATATTTCTCTGGTACTCTCATGCTCCGACATATAAAGTAAAAAATGCAAATAGTGCGTATCGTCTACTTCTGTTTTTTGATAATCGAAAAGTAATTGGGTTTCGGTCACTATTTTTTTAAATTTATCAGAATCATGTTCTAAATTAATTCGTTGCACTTGCTGAATCAATCGATGAATTTTAAATGTGCCCTCAGAATCGATATTAATCATGGAATAGCTGGTCAGTAAAAACATCGCTTTTTTTACATGATCAATATAATGGTTTACATCAACAGGAATTTGGTGTATGTACTTTAAGGCATAAAAATTACTGGACCTAATGTTTTCTGGATCAACATAGGTCATGAGATCTAAAAGTTCTAACGCGGTACTACCTAACTCAGGATCTGACTGAATTTTATTTAAAGTAATTAACCAAGTGGTAAAAACCGTCTTAAGATAAGGATCATTCGCATAATGCGAAAGATCAAATGTTAATAATTCTTGGCCTTTTTCTTTATAGAGATTCATATAATCATGAATCGAAAACTCCGGCTTAAACTTTCTTTGTAAAGTAATATAAGCAATAGCTTGTCTTAATGCTAAAGGTAAGCCATGAAGTAACTGATTCAATTTCTCGATATTTGAAGTATCGGCTAAAGTACCTGATTTTTCGAAAAGTTCGATGGTTTCGCTAGCGGTAAACACTTCTAATGGTAAAACCGTAGCCACATTATCCCAATGGCTATAACGTGAGGTAATAAGAATAGTGGGTTTATTACCTCGGATTAATTTAGGTAAAAAATTCTTTATTTCATGATAATTCTCAACATTGTCAAAAATAAATAAGCTTTTTCTATCGGAAAAATACTCGTAAATCTCTTCGACAAGTTCCTCTAAATTCTTAACATGCTCACAACAAGGTTCTATCCGCAGTTTCCTTGCTAATTTAGTAAAAGAAGCATCCAAATTTTCCAAGGTTTCTGCATTAATCCATAGCACATTATCATCATAATCACTAGCATGTTCTTTAGCATATTGCAACGCCAATTGGGTTTTACCTATTCCTCCTAAACCGCTCAGAGACAATTGCATGCCTTGGAAATTTCTTGAGAGGTGGGATTGCCATGTGGATGCACTTCGATAAAGTGAAGGAGGACTTTGCACTGCGGATCCAGTCTGACTTGAAATCCCCGATGTAGAAGAAATCGACATAGCGGATAAAGCAGAAATAACCGCCAAATTAGTACTACTTCCGGTTAAAATCTGATGCAATTCTTCTCGTATTTTGTTTCTGCCGGTAAAATCAGGCACTGGATCCCTTAAATCAAATAGAATAGGTTCTTTTAGAATAGGTTCTTTATTATTTATTTTTATTTTCGGAATAGTTGCTATCTGAGAAGGAGATTGAAGTTTAAGTTTATTCAAAATAGACTCAATCGCTGTTTTTTTTTTCTCAGCAGTTAAACCATAATCATTAAGGTCTTGCCCAGGAAACTCGATTCTATATTGGATTTGTAAATCAGGTTTCAGTTCTCCTTTATCATCTTTTTCCCAATCAAATAAACGTCGATAACCATATTCTACGGGATAAGTAAGCGGTTGATACACTTTATCCGGTTGTTGGTTGTCGCCAAAGGATATCAGACCTGTATTTTCATAGAGTTCTGCGGTAGTAATGATTTTTTTATTCCCAATCTTTTCAAAATTATCATTGACCAGTGTTCTACCTCGTGATCGTAATTGAAACTTTTGGAAGACAGGATTAAAAAATACTTCCGATGCCCCTTGTAGTACTGCTTTTTCGATTAACTCTTTCGATACCACTCTATCACCAAAATTTAGTTTTTTTATGTAATTTAACGCGCGACTGACTGAATCATCCGCTAATTTCTCCATCGCCATGTGATCACCCCCTTCATCGCTTACGCGCTTAAATTGATATTCAAAGCTATAAAAAATATCAACCGCCGCTTCACATAAAATCGTTGATAAACTCCCTGTTTCAACGCCATCAAAATATTTAGTAATTTTCTGAGCGGTTTGCGCTTTAACTAATAATTTACTGGTAATCGCTCTTGCAGAAGTCGCTACCGAGGGAACAGCCCCCATCATATTACCTACCACCATTCCCGAAAGACCTGCACCCACCAATCCACCTGTGGTACCTGTAATCAACTCAGTCTTTAATGCCTCTATAGTCACCAAATTATCACGTGCACTCACATGATAAGCAGCCAAACGTTGCGTAAAGCTGGTTAGAAATCTTTTGGTAAACGTCGCTAATAAACCCTCTACATCCTTTTTATGATCGGTTTTTACGCGTTTAGCGGCCAGTTCATTTTCCTTATCAGTATCCATCCCGGGCTGCGTTAAGCTTTCAACTGAAAGAAACTTTTCTTGTTCTGGCTGAATCGCGGCTACGATCGTGGGATGCAGTTGACGCCAGTTACCATTGGATAAAAATTTACGTGAAAACTCTTTTCTTTTTTCAATAAAATAGCTTTCGCCTCGGTACTGCTTTAATTGATTAACGCCCCAAGCAAAACGCCCATCAAAATCTAGCATACGATTAATATCTGCAGCATTCTCAAGCGCCCACAATCCGCCATTATAACTATCCTCTTGTTGCATAAAATTAGGCGTTAAATTAAAGGAAATAATTTTAAGTGCATTAAACAGTAGATAATAAGCTTTATATTGTTCAGGATTATTTTTAGAATCTGCATAATACACTTTCACATCTGCTCTGCGACTGATCACTAACGTTAACCAATGCTGTTCAACGGTATTAACAATTAAGGTCAGTCGTTTAGAGGTTTTTTTTTGTAAAAAATTTTCGATATGCGTTTCTAATTGCTCAGTTGTTTGGATGACTTCGAAAAATCTAACCTTATTTTCTTCGGTACCTTGGTAATTGTTATAAACTAAATCAGCGGCATCTATAATATCTTCATAATTTAATCGATATGAAAAGTCTTTTTTTAAAGTCGCCACTACTAATGATCCATCATCATCAGAACGTTTAACCCGCGAGGAAATCCTGGGAAACAAATCGGGAAAAAGAATAAAAATTTCACTTGAAATTAATGGTTTGTTTCTCTTTTTAAAAGACGCTTTAGCTTTTATTATTGACGTAAGATTTTTTTTCAAATTTTTTAAGCTTTTTTTTCGTGGATTAATCACTTGATCAACAATAAGATTTTTTTTCATTATTATTATTTTCCTATAATATTTGTAAATTCATTATGTTTTATTGATTTTTAGCATCAGGAGTCTATCTAGTTTAGTAATAATATTAATGTTATAAAAATACCTTTTTTACCGATTTTATCATTTGACATTGATTTAATTAAATTATTCATTAACTAAATATTTTTTATTCTATTAAATTTATCGAATAAATAATTTGTTAAAACTTATCCGGATAAACAAAGATAATGATAATTAAACAGAATTAAATAGAAAAAAATTAACGTTATTCCAATTTATTCCAATAAAAAATTAATCCTAATTTTTTATTTTTACCAGAAGGTAATATTAAGAAAAAAATAAAAAGAGTTTTTTAACAACTTAGAATTGAATGGTTCGATTTAAAATAATATTACATAAACGATTTTAAATTATAGAAAAAATATCGATACAAATTTTATTGATACTGAGATACTCATCAAAAAAATCGCGCCTCCGACTCACTTATTTAAAAAACGTCAACGCCATCGGTTTTTCTTGATTTTCATCATTGGCAGAACAGGAATCTGCTGAGCGATGAGTCATAAAAAACCGGCTACTTGCAGTGGCCGTAGAACTTAAACGTTGCCGTGTTTGCATGACCCGCGCATCGGCACGACTTAATTCGCGATCGGCTTGTACTTGGCGTTCTTCATCTTCTGAAAGCCTTTGCAATAATGTCTGACCTAATAAAACATTCGCTAATTGCTGACACATTCTCTGCACACCGCGACTGGCCGGAATCCCTATATGATCGAGCAACTGCGGAATTT
>VBOA01000113.1 GCA_005877695.1 Gammaproteobacteria bacterium
TTTATGGGAGTTAATAAGTCAGGCTGCACAGAGTGTTAGAAGCTTTTATATCGACGATAAGTGTACAATAGCAGTTTGTATAGTTCGTAACGTTAACGGTAGTGCTCGAAGAAAATTGACGCATAACAATGTGGCAAAACGCTCCATATTAACAATAACAAATATCGATAATCTTTGTTTACCTCGTTCTTTAGTATCTGCGCGAGCATACGTAGAGCGTGGGGAAATACGTTCGGGTGAATTACATCGACGTTGGATGTCAATACGATCGTCGCGTGGAAAACTACAAAGAGAAGCAGCACTCGAACTTATAAAAAATGCTAAAATAAGTATACCTGTAGAAGGGTGTTCTTTGACAGAAGTATCAAGTTTTCAAAATTATTTAGCACGCGACGGAATAGCTATAGTCATATACGAAACCGGAACATTAGGTCGTGGTAGTGAACCGTTGTATGATGGTACGGAATACGTGGTAAATTCATATGGTAGTATTGTTTATACACTCCGAATTTTATATTATCGTGAATTACATCATTTTGAACCTATTCTAAATTTACGTGCTGCGGTAGGAAGCCGTGGATTTTGTGTAGCTTGTAATGTATCTTATATACGTATGGTTGAGCACAGATGTTCGAAGAAATGTGATCGTTGTATGTGTCAATCGTCGTGTAAAGTACATGCTGAAGCACGTGTTAAATGCAATAATTGTAAACGAATATTTTACAATAACGTATGTTTCGAACAACATTTGAAACCTATCGTGCATGATGAAGAGTCTGGAAAAAGAAGAAAAAGTAGAAAGAGTGTATGCGATACAATAAAAATATGCGGTAAATGCTTGAGATTTATTGTATCGGCTGAACGAAAACACGATTGTAATATGATATCAAGAGCCGCGGTAGCGGCTCGGGTGCCAAGTTAAACGCGTAGCGCCGATGGCACCCTCTTCAATACGCGGATGGGAAGATTCAGCGTAGCTGAGATTATCAGATCTCAGTAACGGCTGATCCGATCGAGTTCTTACTGCGCTCAATCGATCCCAAATTA
>VBOA01000114.1 GCA_005877695.1 Gammaproteobacteria bacterium
AAGACTGCTTCCGCTTCATTTTTATTTTATTGTTACAGGGTTGACGAGAGAAGAATAAAAAGATCAGCTGAGGGGGTGGAGAGCAGCCAATGAAGAAGACGTGCATTTATTTTACTTCTTAAATTATTTTTATTCATTTTATTATAAAGTTGTAAATATATTTATATTAAATAAATTATTATAAAACTTGTATATATAATGAATAATTTGTTTTATTTACTCCATTTTCGAACAATGAATTTTAGTGTATACATGCTAGTTTATAAATTGTTTTCCAAGTAGTTGATATATTTTTGAACGTTGTTTTAAACTGTATTACAAATTTATAATTCATCATATACGAAATAAATTTTAATAATATTGAATGTCCACCTTAATTCGGTTTTTGAACCAAATGGTTGGAAATAATTTGTTGATTTACAAAATTTAAATTTAAAAACATTCAGCAAATATTGATCAAATACCAATATTTAAGTAAAGTTTATAAGTGCCAACTTAATAACTTACAGAAATATTAGGCGAAATTGTATACTCCTGTAATATCTTTTACAGTTTTCTACAATAATTTCTGCAAAATTTTTGCACAATTTCTAAAATAATATTTAATGTTAGCAAAATGTTTAATTTATTGCTTGTTACAAACATATAATGCATAGTCGTAATAAAGATGCAAACATCAACTTGATAATGTTATGCAAATAGTTAGTTGGCGAAAGGAAATAACTTTCATTTTATGAGTAATTTGCCATGCAAGCTTTGTGTAATGTTGCTTAGAACCTTTTATTGAAATGTACCGAAAATTCAAAAATGTCTATTTGATGCAGACTTCTATAACACATTCACAGCTGATTTGACAATTTGTGAAATATTATTAGCATGTAGCATATCATTGTGAGCCCACCTTTAGTTTCCTAATGCAAATCTTCAAACTATTTTCTTATCTTGCAAACTTTTCGCATTTCCGCTTCAAAAGTTTTACTATAATATAAAGAAAATATTAAAAAAAGGAAATAATAAGATAATAATAACAACAACTATTATAAGTAAACTCTTTAAAAAGTTTCACTAACAAGTTTAACAAATGAGATCTGAATGTGTTTTAGAAGTCTGTATTAAATTTATTACATTCAAATTTTAGCGAAAACATAATTAATTGTAAATTATTTTCCTTTCACATGCAAAGTTTTAGCCATTCTGTTAATAACGTGTTACTAAAATATGAAGAAAATACTTAAAATATATACTGGATTCAAAGTTTTATATAATACATTCAGAGGTTAATTGGTATAATCATAGTGTTGCAGCAGTACTGTTGCAGACATTAGACTTGCAGTGGAGTCCTGTCACTAGCCAGAAGCTTACTTTGTACTCCTGCAAGGCTAATGCAGACCGAGTATGAAGCCTGCATTAGCCTTGCAGAAGGAGTACAAAGTAAGCTTCTGGCTGGTAACTGGACTCCACTGCAAGTCTAATGCCTGCAACTGTACTGCTGCAACACTATGATCTTGTAGTGCCAGCCTGCTGCAGGCTTGCACACTAGGGGGTAGGCTTGATGCAGGCTTGCAGCAGGAGTGTCATGTCAGTCACAGGCTTGCAGCAGGGGTGCCGCAGGCTTGACTTGCAAGTGTAAAGACTACTGCAGG
>VBOA01000115.1 GCA_005877695.1 Gammaproteobacteria bacterium
CTTTTCCTTAAAACAAGAATATTGATCTTTTTTGGTCAATATTCACCTTTTTTAAAAACCGATTTGAATGACCTTGACCTACTTTAGAATATATAAATAGACATTGCATTCTTTTGTTTTTATCAGTCTCATCATGAGTGTGGATAAGTTTGGACGACATGAGATTTCTCACTTGCAATCCAAAATACGAGGACCACCAGGTGTAGGGTTTCAACTTACTCTTGAACAAGATTATGATATAAACGGTAAATTGCTTCGCAACATTGGTGAACCCCAAAAGGAAAACGACGCGGCAACAATAAAATATGTTGTTTCTAACAGCATGGTAAGAAGTAGCAAAAAGGATGGGAATAATTTTGATGCCCGTGGAAAACAAATCAAGAGGTTGGCTGATCCAACTCAAGATACCGATGCTGCAACAAAAAAGTTTGTGTTAGATACAACTATTCCAAAAACATCCGAAGGGCATTATGATTTGAAAGAGAAAACTCTTAAAAATTTGTTATCTCCTCTTCACAAATCTGATGCAGCGACAAAAGGTTATGTCGATTCAGCAACTCCAATGAAGACGTCAGATGGACATTATGATATGGACGGGAAAATAATACGTAATGTTGCAGAACCAAAGTTAGCAACTGATGTGGCTACTAAATCATACGTTAATATGCAGTCTATTCCAAGAACAACACAAGGACATTATGATATGAAAGAGAAAACTATAACAAATTTGAGTTATCCAACCACGTATTCTGATGCAGCAACAAAAGAGTATGTTGATTTAGTAACTCCATTGAAGACAATAGAAGGTCATTATAATATGAACGGAAAATTAATACGTAATGTTAGCAATCCATTGTTAGGAACCGATGTTGCTACAAAATCGTACGTTACAATGCACTCTATCCCTCAAACAGTTGATGGTCATTACAATGTGAACAATAAAACAATTAAGAATCTTGGTGAACCGGTGTTGGCAAATGATGCTGCTACTAAAAAATATGTTGACGATAATTCTATTCACAAGACAAATGACGGACACTATGATTTTAAAGCTAAATCTATTAAAAATATTGCTTATGCTAAACATGAACATGATGCAACATCTAGAGGGTATGTGCATGACATGGCGCTTACAAGACCTCTTAAAGGCGAGACTGATATATATGATGCAAATCACCGTCGTATAACAGATGTGGGTTGGCCGACATCAGACCTTGATGCTACGAACAAAACTTACGTTGATGCCATGTGTTTGACTAGACCAACAGTAGGCGGTGAATACGATGCCGGAAATCACGTAATTCACAATGTAAAAGAACCTCTGCACGGGTATAATGATGCTGTAAACTTTGACTATTTAGTACGTGTTATAGGTGAAGTTACATATTATACTCATAAGACTATTTACCGTAATGATAAATTCCCTGAAATTAATTTGATGGGGAAAAATAAATGGATACAGGAAAACGTTATAAAAATATTTTTTCCTGGTCGTGGAAGTAAATATATCAATGAATTATATTAGTAAAGTTAATTTGGAAACATGCAGGTGGAGGGGGAAACTAGTATAAATTAGACGGATGAACCACAATAGTTTCAGATGAATACTGGGACTATACGCAATGACTAGTATGGATTGTGTAAAAACTTTAGATAAAATGACCTATGTTATAGAAAAGAAATTTACCATATCATTTCCAAAGTATTCACAATTATCAGATCGGTTAAATAGTTTCAACAATGAGACGTTACGTGATTACGTTAAAGAAAATAAACAAACACTTGCTGAAGCAGGATTTTTCTCGAATGGGAAAGAAGATGACACTATTTGTTATTACTGTGGAGGCGGCATAAGGGATTGGGTAGAAGATGACGATCCTTGGGAAGTGCATGCGTCATGTTTTACATATTGTCCTTTTATTTATGTAATGAAAGGTAAAGAATATGTTGACAAGTGTTTATCATCAATGAAAGTTTCATCCACTGGAAGACTGCATAAATGTGATCAATATGAAAAACAATTTATAGAACATGAATTTAGAGGAGAAGAAGAAGATATTCAATCATGTGTTGTTTGTCTTGTAGGTAAAAGAGAGATCCTTTTCCTACCATGCAAACATTTTGGTACTTGTACAAACTGTAGTGTGAGAGTTGAAAAATGTGTTACTTGCAGAACTAGCATAACTGGCATGTTAAAGATTTATTTGGTTTAGTAGAATCTGTAGTGGAGGGGGAAGTGCACGCCATAGTAGAGGGGGGAGTGCTATAAATAAAACCCGCACAACCCTTAGCTATCCATTTGGTTGCTGGAGTTGGAACAGATGGTATCTAATATGAAGGCGTTGTTGGGAAAAACTATACATTGACGATAAAGTGTAGTGTTTTTCAAGACGACGAAGATCGACTTTCATTTGGCAGTTGCTGGAAACCATCGGACATTGCAAGCTGTTCTTCAGATCGCACCAGCTCTCTGTTTAAAAATTAATGTAAAAAAATCTCCTGCGAGAGATGATTTGTATTTATTAATAAAACTCACTTCAACTTTCTTATTGGGAAAGTTGA
>VBOA01000020.1:0-200 GCA_005877695.1 Gammaproteobacteria bacterium
CTAGTCCGTGTGTCGTGACCGGCGGTAGGAAAAACCCTAATTCAATTAAAGTAAATTGTTTTAACGATAATACTTTATTAAAAGATCTAAGCTCAAACGCTCTTGTTAAATGTCCAGAAAACCAATATCCCACCCTGTATTACATGCAAGATAAAAATACAAAGACGTTCGATATTAAATCTTTCTTTCGCGACGATGGC
>VBOA01000020.1:411-1592 GCA_005877695.1 Gammaproteobacteria bacterium
ATACTCATGGTTCTGGTTTGCGTACACAAGTGGTGCATTATGGGGTGTTTACAAAAATATACGGATTGTGAGTATAACACTTTAATTTGGTAAACATATCAAACGATATATACAAAAAAATTACAATGTCAAAAATACTTTAAAAAAATTAGTTAAACATCAAACTATATATGCAAATAAATGAACAGAGCATCTGGACAATCAGTGAATAGATTGGTCAATCAGAATCTGGAAATTCAAAACAGTTTTCTCGACACAGTGGACACGTAGAATGCGTGTTCAGCCAAAGATCTATGCATGCCTTGCAGAAACTAGAGTGGCCGCATACTCTTAATCGCACTGGATGCTCCGCAGCGTCTGCTAGGCATATGGAGCAGGACGTCGGCATTCTAGTTTGACTTCAGCATATGGAGACTCCAACACAACATATCCCTGGTAATAATATAGCGTATATGGGTTGAAGCGTCTTATGAATCTCTTGATAAAGTCAACGGGCAAAGAGTTGTATTTACAAATTGAGAACCAATTAAGGCGGCTGGCGTACTTTTCAGCGAAATCTAGGTCTTGGCAAATACTATGCTGAGTGAAGGAAACAATTTCCCAACATATTTCACGATGGAATTCGTCCATGAATGCAGTCGATAGTTTTTGATGGTAAGATACTACCACCCAGTCAACAACGTCTTTCATTTCCCTTAGCATATCTTCATCTAGCTGTTGATATTTCGCCAATTGAGTCCATTCTAGTTGATGCTTGTGCCGTTTAATGAAGTCTGGACTAAGGTGTTTTTGATGTCGACTCACATTCCACCAACACAAATGTTTCTCAAACTTCTCCATACAATCTTCTGATAGTTTTTGGTATTTGCAAATTAATGTCCAATTGAGATTGCGACGAAACGTCTGTAAAAATGTCTGACTCAGTGGGTTATATGTTGAAGATATATTGTTCCATGTGGCTTTATCAAAGTTTCTCAGAATAGCGGCGGCTGCACAGTGTCTTTTATATGAAGGCGCGTTCTCGAAAATATCAACAACCAGCTCATAGTCTGGAATGGTCATCGCGGTAGCGCAGTCACAAGCGGTGTGGGCTCGGATCTCGAACGGTCCTAATATAGGGGCCCACCATGTGGACAACGATGGTTTTTGCATAAGTTCGATTAGAGAGTTAGTTATTCGAC
>VBOA01000021.1 GCA_005877695.1 Gammaproteobacteria bacterium
ATTCAAAACAGTTTTCTCGACACAGTGGACACGTAGAATGCGTGTTCAGCCAAATATCTATGCATGCCTTGCAGAAACTAGAGTGGCCGCATACTCTTAATCGCACTGGATGCTCCGCAGCGTCTGCTAGGCATATGGCGCAGGACGTGGGCGCAGGATCTGGTTTGACCTCAGCATATGGAGACTCCAACACAACATATCCCTGGTAATAATATAGCGTATATGGGTTGAAGCGTCTTATGAATCTCTTGATAAAGTCCATGGGCAAAGAGTTGTTTTTACAAATTGAGAACCAATTAAGGCGGCTGGCATACCTTTCAGCGAAATCTGGGTCTTGGCATATACTACGCTGAGTGCAGGAAACAACCTCCCAACATATTTCACGATTGAATTCGTCCATGAATGCGGTTGACAGTTTTTGGCGGTAAGACACTGCCACCCAGTCAACAACGTCTTTCATTTCCCTTATCATATCCTCTTCTAGCTCTTGTGATTGTACCAATTCAGTCCATTCTAGGTGATGTTTATGGCGTTTAATGAAATCTGGGCTAAGATGTCTTTGGTATCGACTCACGTTCCACCAACACAAATGTTTCTTAAACCTCTCCATACAATCTTCTGATAGTTTTTGATATTTGCATATGAGTGTCCAATTAAGGTTGCGACGAAAAGTCTGTAGAAACGTCTGACTCAGTGGGTTATATGTTGAAGATATATTGTTCCATGTGGCTTTATCAAAGTTTCTCAGAATAGCGGCGGCTGCACAGCGTCTTTTATATGAATGCGCGTTCTCGAAAATATCAACAACCAGCTCATAGTCTGGAATGGTCATCGCGGTAGCGCAGTCACAAGCGGTGTGGGCTCGGATCTCGAACGGTCCTAATATAGGGGCCCACCATCTGGAGAACGATATTGTGTGTCTTTTTATCAGAGGGTTAGTTATTCGACGTCTTTGACAGAGAATCCAATATTGATTCCAGCCAAGCGGAGCATGTCCATAACTCTGGTTGCAGAGTGGGGCATTGGCACACAGACGCGCTCACCGACAGAGTTTTCCAAAACACAAAACGAGGAATCGCTTAAATCTCCCATTAATTCAATAAAAGAATTTAAACCCAGACCAACTAGCACGTCGCGCTCGGCATCTGTTAGTCCGTAACAATTGTTGTTTGTCGTGTGGAATCGTTGATAGTTTACTTGCGGCTGGTTTGTCATTTCGTTTCTCGTTGTATTTTCGTCCGCCTTGTGTAAAAGATTGTGGGGATTATTATTATTCATTAAAACAACAAAAGCCTGATATAGTAGCGCTTTAATTGGCCAACCAGCCTCATCTACATAAAACCTATTTGTGGTCGGATCGTTAACGTAATAGTCCATGCGCTTGTTTAGTAAAACGTGTAATTTTTGTTCTGGCGTTGTGTCAAAGCATTCGTTATATAGCGCGCAAATGTCTGGGGTATACAAAAAATTAAAACTCAACCTTTTGAGTGAAAACGGGTGTTGTACGATATCAACATCAACGCCCATTGCTGGGTCCGAAATGGAGGGGCTGTTGTACAACCTCGGCATTCGATCTCCGCGCAATATTTTTCCCACAACCATTTTCTGCCCACCGTTTAAAATAAAAAGTTTCGTACCCAAGGTAGCCCTTTGATAATAACTTACTTGGAAATCACAATAGCAAAAACTTTCACCATCCTGTTTATGTATGCGTATGCTTTCTAAACAAACAACACCACCACCTATGAGGTCGTTGTTTGGGTTCCAGGTGACTACCATTATGTCATTGTCACCCTCCAACACGTCCGTCTTAACATTTAAATGTTTGCCGATGCGGACAGTGTTTTCGCATTTGTATTTTAAAAGTGCAATTCCCGCCCTGAGTGTGGTGGGGAATTTTACAATCAGTGGTTTAAAATAGTAAACAAATTTTTGTCAAAAACAGACTTCGCGTTTAGCACACAGGCGTCTTCAACGTTATACTCCATCGGCAAAACTAGCACGTTTGCTTTAATGCAACAGAAGGGGATCCCACTAATCATGGGTTGGCCTTTTAACATAATTGTTTCGTTTTTTAATAGGCCCGACGACATGCCAGTAACACACTGTCGCACAGGATTGATAATCGTGGCGTTTCGCACCAAGTGGTTTGAGTTTAAATTAAAAACAAAAACAGCTGACGGGCCGTGAATGTTCACGTTACCCTGTAAAATCTCAGCATACATTGTACTACTAGTGGCCACTTCCATTGCCGAATAAACATATCCATCTTTATATATTTTGAAAATTGTTTGTGGTATTGACAGTACATAGTAGAGACGTTCGCTTATCTCATATACCTCCACACATGGGCGAATATTTTTAAGAATGGGCCGAATAGTTGCGACCCACTCGTCAAGATTTGTCTCCAATTTTACATGTTTAAAGAGTGTTTGGTTGATTATCACGTAATAATAGTGGGGAGCTTCCCCGTTTTCGTTGTCACTACACCGTATCAGATTATCACCAACCGCCCGGCCTATCGTTGTTACAAGATCGTCAAAACTCATCACGTCATTGGGTGACGAAATAAATGTGCCCAAAACTAGTTCTAAACCCGTGATTCCGGGGGCTGACTCACTCGTAGTTACTAAATCCAGAAATCCAATATCTTCCTTCCTCAAATCGTTCTTTATCTTTTTTGAATATAGTTTAGTAAGCGTGTCTAATTGAAAGGCTCGGGTGGTGGCTGTAGCGTCTAATTTGTTAAGTACTTTGTAACGCCCAACATTGTTAACGTTGTAGTGTTTCTCGCTGTTTACCCCACCCGTTTTATATCCGTTGTGGAAATTGAACGCGGTTGCCTGCCCAATGACCGAGTCCACCCTACCAGTGTGAACATTCTTTCTGGTTTCATTGATAATTGCTTTTACATATACACGACCCCTTTTTGATTCGCAGACTCTCATTATTGCTCGAATTGTTTGTCTGAATAACTGAGGGAAAATATAGCCACCGCTTGCTAATTTCTTATTACCGATACAATTGGTCAAAAGGTTTTTCATTCCAACAAAGTCTTTTATTAGGGGGCACGTGCCCTCTGTCAACATAGCATTGGGTTGTTTGCGAAATAGAACTATCCCGTTTTGTTTTCGGGTCCAGATTACGCGTTCATAATTTGTCCAAGCAAGAGATCCCAGATTATACAATCTGCCTTTCACTATAAACATGGTGAGCACGTACTCCGTTTTACAACACAACAGACAACGAGGAACTTTCCAAATATACTCCTTCCAGGTGTTAATATCCACAGGCGCGCGCCCCCGTTCTTCAATAATTTGGAACATTTTAGATCCCATTAATACTGGACAGTGAAACAGTTCGTGGCCCTTGAACACGGTGTACACACCAAACGTCATCCTATTGTCAACGGCCGACTGTATATTGCTACTCACGCTATGAAATACCAGGTCGGGGAATTCTTCAAAGATTGATTCATACTGAATGTTCTCATGCAAAAGAATACGCGATAGCGTTTCTCGCACATTCCATTCAAAATTGTTAACTACCTCACTCGCACACGAACAACCAGTATCTACCAGTCGCCAGTTGAATTTTCTCAGGCCCTCAACGTCCACCATAATTATGATGTCATTGATTCACAACACTACTATTAATACCCCGAGGGATATAAAAATTCCTACTATACACAATATTTTAAAAACGTCCATATATTTTTATTTATGTCCTCAATACACACTGAGCGCGTTTTCGGGGAATTTGCCATTGAGCAACAAATATTTGATAAGGGCCGGTTTGTATTTGGCATTCTGCTTATTTACAAGATGCAAGTTGCAGCTGATGTGGTTAATAAGAAACTGTATCTGGTCATGGTTATAGCTATGTGTAAAAATACAATAGGTTATTAGAATATGAAAGAAGAGGAATATAAATTTGATAGTAGACATGATTTTTTAACTGATTACAATACCTCACCACCCACTACAGTATTTCTGGGCCCCAACTCCGTTATTCCTAAATGTGCTGCAATTATATCAACGTTATGGCCGATTTGATTTATTTTATCATTTAATTCTTGGTGAATATTGTTCACCGCGTCCTGAACGAACTTGTGTACGGTTACCAAAAACTTGCTGTCGGCTTGGACAATGCTTTTCATTAATTCACTCGTTTCAACAAGAGTAGTCAGCTTATTTTCATATTCTTTTATCTTCTCCTCGGGAATGTGTTGAACGATTTCAGTAACAGCATTATTGCTTATTTCCCGGTATATGTTCCCCAGTCTGTCAAATACGTCCTTTAAAGACACCTGGTCTTTATTAAAATATCTACTCAGATCATTACGGACAAATTCCAACGTGCTGATTGCTTGTTTCAGTTCCTCTACCTTTGGTTGAGATTGTACAATAGTTAACGTTTCCTCAATCGGTTGAGAGAGTTGGTCCATTTGAATTTTGATTAGGCCCACGCTGGTAATCGTATCGTGTAACAATATTTTAATCCTGTTTGATATATTATTGATTGCATCCAATATCACATCTTGGTCGGACAAAAAATCATATTTTTCTATTTTCCCGTTTACCATTTCTTTCAAGTCTTTTAGATTTTGTAATATTGCATTACGGTTTTTTTCGCTCTCGTTTTTCGTTTTTTGATTTTGTAGTATGTTTTCGGCTTCAATAGACACAGTATCATTTATACCGTTAATCTTGGTTGCGAACAAAACAACACCAATAGTGCACAGTATCAACACGAATATTCCCACTAATGTCAACATTATTTTTATTATTGTGTTATAACTATGTTGTAATATACCTTCGTTTAAGTGCGCTATTTATCGAAATAAGATTCTTATTAATACGGTTCATTTTGATTTTCAATGTTCTTTTATTTTTCGGTAGGTCCTCTTTTACGTAACTTTTAATGTCAGTTAGAACCGGCGATTTATGGCTTGCTTTAATGTCCGAGAAATTCTTGGACAGTTTACCAAATTTATCATCAAAACCAGTTATTTCAGGTACAAGCATTCGTTGCCTTATTTGAGTGGACAAAAGATTTGAATTGTCTTTTACGAATGTATTAAGTGCGTCAAATATTACACTAGTAGAGAACACCCCCTCTCCTGAATATCTTGCCACTAGTGCCCCCCATTCTTCTCCCAGCGTTCGTAATGCCAATAACTTCTCACGGGTTATCATTAGGGTTTCGCCAATTGGAGGATTAAACAATTTTTTTCTAACAGTCTTTACGCGATCAATTGTGTCACTAACGTATTCACCAGTGTCGTCGATCAATCTATTAAGTCTATTCAATATTACTGCCGGTCCGGGTGGGGAATCGAGTCTGTTAAGGTGTTCACTAACCACGGATTTAAACGCTTGTAACTCCATTAGGGCAGTTTCTCCTTTTAAGAAAACACTAGGAACCGAAAACACATTTTTATCGTTGTTGATATCAATAGAGGTGAATGTATTTAACGACAAAATTGTAAAAACAATAGCGGTTGTAAATAGAATGACCAATATCATTTTTATTTATTGGGTATGCAATTCGAGAAGAATAACACAATAAAAATGCTAATTATAACCGTAGCCTCAATTATATTGGCGGTTTGTTTTATGGTAGTTACATATGGTAATCCCTTTGGTGAACGCCTGGCCTTACATGTGGGCGATAAATTGTTAAATATTTTAAAGATTTATGCATTTGACACAAACTACGCGTATTTTTTCGAACACCCATTTGGTATTTCGGGCACTATATTTGACAACGTCGTTTATTTTTTCGATAAGGGAAATAGGATGACACTGTGCGCCAGTCCTTATTATGAGTCGGTGTTTCAATATGATGAAACAAGAGACGCATTTCAATCTAAATGTTTTTTATCGGAGCGCGTCATCATAGATGAATTTGTAAATGCCCCCGACCAATACTACATTGACGTTGAAGTGTCTACGCTTACTAAAATGATTCAAGTCATTAGACAAAGTCTAAACAAGAGGTAGCGTATGATTGTTGTCCGAACAAAGAATTCGCTTGCGGTCACTGGTTTTCGCCACCGTGGGTATTGTTCTGTTTACCGACAGATCGTAAACTGACGTGCCCATGGTTCGACGAAAATGTTTGTTAAATTTTAGGTCGTCATAAGGAAATCCATCATGAAACACAAATTTGGCCGTGGGAGGGATGTTTTTCATCACCATATTTTCCGAGCAACGATATGCATATACTTTACTTCTAAAACCAACAAATTCTAGAATTGGACTGTCGGCAGTTAGGTTTTTTAACTTGCCTATTGGTCCCGCGGTAGATTTATCGTGATGAAAAACATCGCCCATTTCTTTTATCACCTCGTCTGCGTTATTGGTAAATACTTCTATGCACAAACTGTCCGTGTCTGTATAGAGTAATTCGAAACGTGGTAGGCGTGGCTTTAAAACATCGTAAAAGAGGTGTGACATAAATAACTTACTAAGGTCTAATATGGCCATTCCTAAATAAATCGGTTGTGTAACCTTTATTCGTTGTCGCCTATTCATCACTATATATGTTTCCGAATTCAAAATGGTCCTATCGTAGAAAGTGGGAAGTCGCACTAGTTTCATTAAAGTTCGAGGATCCGATCGCAAAATGCGAACGTTAACGCGGTTGCCCAATCTTTCAATAGATTTCCCATACAGAAAATTGTTTAAATCTTTAAAAAATCCGGAAAACTGGGGGTTTTCGTTTCTCAAAGTACCGTTTAATTCTACATATCCTACTAACCAGTTGCTCTCCTTAAACTTTATTGCACGGTGTACGCGAGTTACTTCTAAACCCTTTGATATGGCATAGCGGACCACGTCTAAGTGTACAACGTACTTTTCCCGTGGCCGAAAGGACGCTATCAACCCTAATTGCTCGTCATGATGCGGGCATAGCGGCAAATCTGAGTGATCTCTCCGCACGTTTTCAGGATAATTAATATCGACTTCAACAATATAATTTACGCCAGGCTCGTGGTGACTAAATATGTCCGATACGTGAAAGTCGTGTGCCCATTCAAAACCACCATATGGCATTAGTCGGTCTTTCATAACGCTTGAATAAAGACCGATGACATCGAAAAAATGAATAGAAGTGGGGGGTTTTGATGGGTCGATACCATTGACGTTGGCTAGCGCGTGTTTACGTACACAAGAAACGAAACCCCCTCTAATTCCCGATTTGAGCATTAAAAGCATGTCCACGTCGCGTATTACTTGTAACTGTACTCCCGTATATCTTAACATACAGTCCCAACTGTATGAACCTAGCGATAAGTAATAGAGGGGATCTAACTTCAACCGCTCCACGCATATATGTCTAATTCGTTCAAATTTGGCAACGGTTAGCTGGTAATCATCGCCCGGCTCAATAAACTTAGACATATCTACAAACCGCATTGAAAAACCATCCTCTCCTATTCTCCGAGTAAGCGAGATAAACTGACCCACTTTCTCTTTATACGGAATGACGCGCACGCCGCCGGTTTTTAGAAAGTGCTCCATTAGAGGCGCGCTGTTTATTTTAGACAAGTCGCGAACTACTATGGGCACAAAACGCGGTAGTCTATAGTTTAAATTACACGTTCTATGTACAAATCCACGCACCTTTCCCGTTACGTGATCGTGATCTAGGGCGTAGTGTATATCTTTCAGTTGAGTTTCACAAATATGACATATATCTACACCAAGTAATGGTTTACCGGCGGGGACGTTATCCATTGGAACATTCTGTTTGTATATTGATCGAATGTACATCGTTTCCAATTCGAGAGAGCGTACAAAAGACGGTATATTGTCGAATTGTTTCTCCCTCCATTGTCCCGTGGTGGAGACCACGCGGTATGAACAACGTGTTGGCCTGTAAATACCAGAAGTGTGTGTGTATGTGGTTTTTGGATCTGGCGAACATGTTGGTATGGGTGTTAATTTATAACCAATATCCGCATATATCACAAAGGGAATTTTTAAACTCCTATTAAAGTTTTTAAACTGTAAAAACGTGTCCTTAGATGGAACAACAATAGTTGGTTTATAGTTTCTGCACGATTTCTCATGGGCGGTTAGTAGAGCGCTCTGATAGAAATGTTGAAAACACGTGCGACAGAAAAAGTGTTTGCAACGCCCACTACGCCTGATCACCTGTCCACTAACCAAGATATTGAAATTCTTTATCCAAGAATAATGACCCTCGTAGTATAGTATATCCCTGTGATCTGACTCGCTACGATTTGTACTCACTTTAAGGGGCACAATCGTCCTTGCTGTTTCATCGGCAGTGTAAACGCTGATCGTCATGTTGTTGATAGTTTCAAACTTTTGTATGTCATCTAGCGCGACTGGATATTGCACACAGTCCCATACATATTTATCGTTTAATCGTTTGTGTTTGAAATAGTTCGTGATGTTATGAACGTTAATATTGTTATCACGTAACACCTGACCGAGAATAGAAAATTTAAAACACATTGTGGCACAACACGATCCCAGAGCTTCTTTTGCAGGATCATATCTATATGGGTTTACTAAACACCGTTTGTTTTTTATAAATCGCGGGAGCTGAAATCTACGATAGGCGGTTGCACCCCGCAATGGCTCATAACGGTTAATGCGCAATTGTAAATGAGAGATTTTAGCAAGAACCCAACCCGAACCACGAGTTTCAATTTCGTCCATTTCTGACAGGATTTTGACAATGTCTGCCGAATACTGGTCATTCAAATTAGACAAACGGAAGACTGGTACGTTTGGGGTTTTAAAATTTTTCAGTTGTGCATTATCATCAGTGCTCTTGTAATAGTAACACTCTAAAACTAAATTGTATTTAACGCATGCGTGCACTGTCAAATAATGTGACAAATAATAACAAACGTTTTGACGGAGACTTTCCATATATTCCTCGGCCGTGTGTATTTCGTTAGGATTTTTCGCTAAAAGCGTGACCAATCTACATTCAGCTGCACTCTCTATTTCAACAAAAGCATTCACAAAGCACATATTGTGGTGCGCGCTTGTCAAGTGCTCAGACTCTAAATCTGAATTAAAGAACAGCCCACAAACCTCACAAAGGTTCATTATATAACTAATGAGGAAAAGAACCAAACTGCAAATATTTATACTTTTTAACCCTTGGCGAAATTTGAAAGCGAATGTTCATTTTTATGTCTGCAATGTGCGGTGTGTAAAATTGCACAACGGGCAGAAAATGAACCTGGATCATTTCAAACAAACTGCGGATTTCCTTTTTACGCGTTTTCCCAGTCTAGTTCGTGGAAAAGAAAGGTTTGGTGTATTGTGAGCTAACATTGTGTTGGGTGT
>VBOA01000117.1 GCA_005877695.1 Gammaproteobacteria bacterium
AGGAAGTAGCGGTCAAAAGGGATATTAGGTTATGAATATTGTTAGGAACTTGATTCTGCCCAGATTGTATGTTTTCAGGTAGATACATCGGAGTGGTGTTCAAATGGACAGAAATGACTGAAACTTAGTGCCATTCTAGAAGGAAGGACCTGTATTGAACACTAGTGAAAGTGCAATGGACCTTTGTATTAGTACGTAAGTGTAGTAATAAGAATGTATTAATCTTAGATGATAATATTAATCGAAACTATGTGCAAACAATACTAAAATTTTGTAACAATTATGGCTGGTAATATAAAAATATATACATGTAATAAATAAATAAAAAAAAAAAGGAATATGATGGACCTTTTTCCATAAGCAGGTGTCAATGTAAATAAACAATTAATCAATTTCCATAAACAATTAAAGTAAATAATATTAGAAACTATAAGCATAGATCGATTTCTTATAAATTGTAGGACAATTTAAAATAAATCGAGGGGGGTATCTGAGGCGGTTCATAAATATTATTATTATTTGTTATTACATATTTTAATATTTAGGGAATATAAACTCGAGCTTGGTATAAACAGCTGCGTGTTATACGCCGAATATGCGCAACCCTCGTAAACAACTCGAGGTCAGCGGAAACGCCGCAGACGTAAACAACTATAAATAGACTCGAGGTCGTTCCCAGGCTACAACACACGCAAACATCACGTGATTGGAAGTTTGGACGTTTAACGCGCGCAGCGCTAGAGTACAGTGGGCGGTCCGTAAACGATAGTTCGGCATCGCGCCACAGCATAGTTGAGATGGACGCATTAGCAGCACCATCCAGGCCACATGTTTTATAGTTGACCGACACGCCACCAGAGGCGCTGGGTACACGAAAAAGGAATGCTAGGGACGGAACAGTGGAACACCACCAGATCTTACTAAACCTTAGGGTCGAGATACACGCGTCCGCGCCCAAACCGAGTGTTCCGTGACGTTGCGGTGGTATGTCGTGGTGAAACGACCTGTATGCGACGTACATACAGCGGGGTATTGTACCTTTATATGTGATTAATATTTGATTTAATAAATAATAACTGAGGTGCATATCTTTCGGCTACCGTTCCAACAACACGCAAGCGCCGGACTTGAGCGATCGCGACGTCGCGGTGATGCAAGTTCGATATACACCGATGTGCTAAATTGTGTTCAGTGTTTGGATTAACAATTGATTGGGTGAGATTAGACTTTATTTTTGACTGTACCACATAGTAGACTTCAAATATAATTCCATTTTGGAGCCTGTTTATGGAAAAGACTCCTGAACGATTCTATTAGAACAATATCAAGAGAATAAATTATTTCCCATTTTAAATAATCATAACCGCTGGACTTATTTGCTATAAATTAATATCCACAAATTATTAAGTGAAATAGTTTAGCCGAACCCATAATAGCAACAGGAGTAATTATCTCCTGCGATTATAAAAAAAAAAAAAAAAGTTAAAATTAAATTTTATAGACTGATCTGAGACATGATGAAAAATTAAAACAAATGTTTTAATTATTTTAAATTAGTCAAACAATTAACACCGCCATTTCTATGGGAGATTTGAGGCCTCTCTGTATATTTATTATAAGGCCAAAAGTGACAATTTAAATGACAATGCCCATCATTTAAATATATCATTGAATCAGGACAATTTACTGAGTAACCATAATTGGCATTCAAATACAATTGTGGATTCATGTCTCGCGCTTAATGTGGATATGGTCAGCAGACAAAATTTCATAAAATAGGAAGGTGCATATTCACCTCATCAAGGTATAGCGCATAGGACGAATCAGACTGTTTACAAGAATTGGAGTTGCTCCGACACCATTGGCCTGATATGTCAGCGTAGCTCAAGTTGGTGCCCAGACCTTCGCATGCCCTGCCAGCAGTACCCATCTCAGCTTCAGGACTGCTATATAACCATAAGGTAGTCTGTAATTTTGATTATTTAATTATAGGTCGTGCCCTCAACCAAGCCCAATTAAATACCCGTGTACGCCCTGAGATAGACACAAGTATTTATTTTTATTGAATTCCATTGAACCAGTAATTGCTAGCCGGAGCACGTTTTAATGTAAAAGATCATTTAATAGTTTCAAAATAATTTGATATTGCTATTTGAGTTGGTAAACACATCTAATTTATTATTGTAAAATTAGATATTTCAAACTGAATTAATTAACTACATATTAAATAATTAATAAAATATAAATATTAAAAATACAATATACCTACATATATATATATTTATATATATATATAAA
>VBOA01000118.1 GCA_005877695.1 Gammaproteobacteria bacterium
ATCAGGTTACGTCACAGCTTTCGTCAGAGCTAATTAAATCAGCTCACGTACCTATGACATCACTCAAGGTCACCATTTGTTGTTTTTAAAAAAGAAGAAGAAATTATGTTTAGAATCGTAGATATTAACTTGTCGTGATAGAATTTATTTCATTTGATCCAATTTCCTCAAATACCCCATCTATAAGTTGATTTAAACCAGCTATCGTTTCGGCGTAATGGTATTTTGTTGTACTCGTTATGTGAGTAACTTGTGTTGGTCCGTTGGATGTTTGTGAAGTTTGATTAGAAGTATATGATGCGATTCTCGGATACGTTGTACTCGTTACTTTATTATCTTGAATTGGAGAGTTGTTCATTGTGTTGTAGCGGTCGCAAACTGATGTAGAATGAGCGGAGGATGCACTAACTGCGTACACATATCAATCTAACTGGTGGTTGGGAGGGGAGGGGACATAAAAGGGTGTGGCTTACTATAGTTCAAGGTCATGAAAACCAAATTTTAAAAAACTAAAAAATTCCCTAACAGATTTTTGGAATTGTATTAAACGTTAAGATTTAAAAGAGTGTTGTGTGGTCGATCTGAGGAGCAGCCTGTCACATCCGTCGGTCTCCAACAAGTGGTAAACGAACTTCGCTGATCATCATCATCCTTGTAGGTGCTGCATTTAATAGTTAATGTGAAATTTTTGTCCAGCAATCCCTTTAGGTTTGTCACTAATTGTTCCAGTTCACACAAATTTGTAATATACACATCCTGGTATTGAGCAGATCTCAATCTCAACGCCATCGTCTTTGATGTACGAGCTGCAGAGGTAGACTATGACCAGTGTTGAGAGTGAGGACTATTTATCGATTACCCCTTCCCCCCTCTCCGACTGTCATGCCCCCTCCCATCTCAGTTATAGGTGGCAAAAAAAGTTAAACCAAAAAGATTTTTAACATTCCTGTTATTGGAGCTCTACACGTGATACATTTTTCAAGCCTTAAGCTGCATTCTACACATGTTCCAAAGTGTTTGCATGGGAAAAAAAGTATTTCTCTTTTACTTGTTAGACAAATTGCACATTGCGACGAGTCATCTTCTTCAATAGTGTTTTCATCTTCAAAGAACATGCGTAGGTCAATACTTTGAAAACCATCCTTTTTTTCACTTTGAGGAGAATCGGGGAGAACTTTTTTTGAAAGCAAACACTTGTCAGCATATTGTTTACCTTTCATTAAATAAACAAAAGGACAAAGCTTGAACCATACTGAATGAAGTTGCCAAGGATCGTCATCTTCTTCCCAGTCTCGTACGCCACCTCCGCAATAATAACAAACAGTAGAATCGCTGTAACCCGTTGAGTAGAAACCTGCTTCAGCTAGCACTTGTTTATTCTTTGTAAAATAATCGTAGTGTGATTCATTATTGAAACTATCCAAACGACTTGCTAATGTTGAATAATGTGGGAAAGCAATTTTACGTCTTTTTTCAACTACATAAGTTACGTTATCTATTGGTTGCACTAACTCCA
>VBOA01000119.1 GCA_005877695.1 Gammaproteobacteria bacterium
GTGCTTAGAGCAGAAACTAAATATGCTCACCTACATAACCGATGTAAAAGTCTGCTTAGTTTTAAGTCAGAAAGTGGGGAGAGCCCTGAATTACAATGTAAAACCCTCCTAGGGAAATTAGAGCTTCTGAAAAGTCAGTTAGATACAGTGGTAATAGACGAACAGCTTAAAGAGAATGTTTATAGAAAAATTTCCGAGTCCTTGTTGGAGGAGGATAATTTAAGTGATGTATTTTTAGACATAAACCCCAGTAAGAGCCCAATAGGGGAAGTAGTAAATTTACCACCTGCAAATGTTCAAAATATACCCGCCCCCAGTGCAAATGCACCAGACATTAATCATGTAAATGTATGGCAAAATGCTATGTACTCTAAGTTGGAAAACCCATTAAATAAATACCTTAGATATTTTAAACCTACCGATGGTTTACATGTTAATGAACTATTAGACTACCTAAAGGTTTGTGTTCAGCTCCAAGATGAAATGTCACTTAAATGTCAACAAATGTATGACCTAGCTATTAGCTACGCTCATGGACCGTTACTTAGTAAGTTGTTGCAAGCAAAAAGTAACAAACTTGATTTCAAGTGTTTTCATAGTGATGTGTTATCATGTTTCATACCAGTAGGGTTATTAGACAATTTAAAGAGAGACTTTGTCAACCGACCTCAAAGGGTAGGAGAAAATTTATCATTGTACATACATGAGGTAAAAATGTATGCCAGGTTGTTGTTATGTAAATACACGGAGAAAGAACTAGTTGAAATAATCAGATATGGTATTTGTAATGAGGATAGAGGTAAATTAGTGTTCATGTCGAACCCTAGCAGTTTTAAGGAACTAGAAGCTATCTGTGTGCAAGTTCAGAACTATGCTTACAATGATCATGTAAGAAATGTAAGCCTACACCAAGCCCGTAAAGTACATTCTAAACATGTAAATAATGTAGAGAGTACCCAACCCTTTGAGAGACCAGTAATAAAGTGTTTTAATTGTGGAAAAATTGGGCATAAAAGTTTTCAGTGTTATCACAAAGTACAATCTAAGTCCCGACTTCCAAAAAACTTGTAAGACCAGGAAAGTTTGCCCGTACTTTCCGTAGGTCCCAAAACCATGTACTATCTGAAGGGCATATCACCATAAATAGACACCAGCATAAAAATAGACATTTTGTAAATAACGTTAAGGAAAAGATTAGTTACAAAGATAGATTGTATGCCAAAAGGCAAATTAGCAGACATCTCAAGAGAATGAAAGCCATAAAGGCTAAAAACATGTATAAAAATTCCCCTGTAACGCCTGTGAGTGTACCTGTCATTGCAATAGAATGTGGTAACAATGTATCATGCGAAGCGCTAGTAGATACTGGTAGTTCTGTCAACATTTTAAGTAAAGACTTTCTGAACAAATTAATTCATAGTAAAAATGTAAAAAAGGTAACTTCTACCACTGTACAATGTGTCTCTGCTAGTAATAATAATTTGAAACTTTTGGGCCAGTGTAGGGTTAAAATTAAAATAGGCCATTTTAGTTGGAAAGCTAACTTTGTAATAGCTAAGGACTTTTCTTGGAACATGTTGTTGGGTGTGCCATTTATTAAACATAGCCTAATGCAAATTAACTTACATGAGAACAATGTGTATTTTAAGTTCCAACCCCACTTTAAGTTTAGTTTGCTAAAAAGAGTTAAAAAGGAGGTAAACTGTGTAGAGCAAAGTGAAGTAATTGGAACCCCCGAAATTAAGAAATGTATTGTAGGTTTAATGCCAAAATGTGTAAGGTAGTTGCACTTAAAATAAGAAAGGTCACAGGTCATTCGTATCATATGAAGGTTAATAGAAATTAAAGTGTATTTCAAAATGTATTTTGTAGAACGCTGAAAGTAATTTATTAGTAGAGCCGCAAAATTAGGTAATTTAAAATAGACATAGGGCAATGTCTGATCAAAATTTATAAATAATAGGTCTGAAAAGTTTTAAGTATTTATGTAAATAAGGTTTTATTGAGAGAAGTACAAACT
>VBOA01000120.1 GCA_005877695.1 Gammaproteobacteria bacterium
GTTTGTCATGGAAGCTGTAATTGAATTTCATGGGTTTAAAGATAATTATAATAGATTTATAATTAAGGAACTAGCTATTGTAAGTAAACATTTCCAATGTCAATTAATATTTAAGTCTCCCTTCTCAAAACATTTATTAAACAGTAAAATGGCACGAACTTGCCGATGGCTGACTCGGCATTATCACCACATTGATTGGGATGAAGGTGACGTGCCCTTTAATGAAAGACTTGTAAATACATTATGTAAACAGTTTGCTACTATATACACCAATGGTTTGGAAAAGGCAGAGTTTTTGCGAAGTTTCCACAATAATGTAAAGGAGATACACTGCATTAATGTTAACGAAAATGTTGATGTTGGTTGTTTACTAAGTCAGCACAGTCAAGGTAAATGTGCTTTACGCAGTGCTAAGCATATGTATCTCACTATCCCGAGGGTGTGAGCATGAAGGCCTCTAAGGCAGGGCTAAACCCTGGTAAGTCCTGAGGTCTGGTTGAAGGTCCCTGGCGTGACTGACGAAAAAGTCCGTAAACCATGAATGTTGGAGTCGAGGGTTGGCCTAAAAACCGTAAAACACTGAGTTTTCCCTCGTACGGCTCCATGAATGTACCTCGGGGTAGTGCAGCATATACACTGCATTTAATTCTCTCTTGCATCTTCAAAGGGAGAGGACATTTTGTATGATATCGTATCATTTGTATCATTATTCGTACAAAATGTTTAACCTGGGTGTATTTGTTATGAATACACGGGTAGTC
>VBOA01000123.1 GCA_005877695.1 Gammaproteobacteria bacterium
TTCTGTGCGGTTGTGCTACAGTGATTGAAATGTAAGTACATTCTCATTAGTACATAGTCTAATATAGTTCATTCAATAAATAGTTTTTTCCAAAATTTTCACTTTTATGATACATTAGGCTATTGCGTAATACCCGTCACAGTTTCATCAGGCTCATATTAACGTTAAAACCACAATATTTTACAACATAGTTCATCTACAGTAGATTATTGATTTTTCATAGTGAAAATAAAATAGTTTTTTTTCTCCAGAATTTTTAACTGTTTGTAAATTTTCGGGGTAGAGTTTTGAATTTTATTTTCATTGAAATGTAAGTACAATCTTATTAGTACATAGTTTAATACCATTCATTAAATATATTTTTTCCATCATTTTTACTTTTATGATACAATAGGCTATTGCGTAATACCCATCGAAGTTTCATGAGTCTCATATTAACGATAAACCCACAATATTTTTCAACACAGTACATCTACAGTAGGTTATTGATTTTTCATAGTGTTTATATGTATTTAAAATAGGTTTAGTTAGAAATATAAAATTTTTGAAAGTTTTCGGGGCTCCATTTTAAAATTTCATTTTCAGGATCCAAAATTTTTGAATTTTTAGGTGAACCCCTGTCCATTTTTCTCCAGAATTTTAAATAGTTAGAAATTTTTAGGGGTTATTTTTTAAATTTCATTTTCAGGTTACAAAATTTTGAATTTTTAGGTGAACCCCTGTCCATTTTTCTCCAGAATTTTAAATAGTTAGAAATTTTCAGGGGTTATTTTTAAATTTCATTTTCAGGTTACAAAATTTTGAATTTTTAGGTGAACCTCTGTCCATTTTTCTCCAGAATTTTAAATACTTTGAAATTTTTTAGGGATATATTTTTAAAATGTCTTTTTTCCACAGTCACGATGTATATGTGTGTTTGATTGATTATTATAGAAAACCTGGGTCTTTTTCTGTGCAGATGGTGTACCATTCAGCGACGATTGCTGACTCCGATGGGGTGCCACGACGCGTGTGTCCACACTGTCCACGCGGTGCCAAAACCTTCGCCCGGGACGACCATGTGCGGCGGCATATGTCTACAAAACATGGATTACTTCCCGATCCCCCAGATTATACTTTACCTGCCGGCTATGTTGATGCCGGCATCCCAAATAATCCTCCTCCTCCTGTTCCTGTTCCTGTTCACAGTATTTATTTCCCCCGTTCCAATATCGATGTCGCCGTGCAGACGGACCATGACTGCAGTCCGTCAACGTCCCGGCAGTCTATCAGCATTGAAGAGGAGGGCACCCGTGCAGTGGGCACCTCGCCGCCGCCGCCGTCGCCGCTGTCACTGCATCAGCCATCTACATCTCGTGCGGCGGCGGTGTTACCTCATCGGGGCGCTAAGCGACCGTCGCAGATGTCGTCACCGCAGCAGCAACAGCAACAGCAGCACCAGCAGTCGACGACGACGACGCCGTCGTTGACGGCATCCATGCAGTGGCTGGAGTCGCTGCCGCTGCCGTCGTCGACGACGACGACGATGACACCGATGATGTCGCCGCCGGTGTCTCCGCCGCCATCATCGTCATCGCTGCCGCTGCCATCACATTATCGGCAGCGGCTTGAAGAAGAAGACGAAGACGAAGAAGAAGATGATGATGATGATGTGCTGTCGTCGCCGCCGCCGAAGAAGAAGTTGAGGACAGGAGACGAGTACGTGCCGTCGGTGCGACTGCCCTATGGCTGCACGTTCTGTGACCGACGCTTTACCGATTATCAGCTGTCAACACTGCACATGTTTGAAGTGCATTATGATGAGTTGTTGCAGCTGGCGATCGATAAAGCGGACGATCAGCACAAGGACAGCGGCGATAGGGATAGCGGCAACGATGGCGGGTCCTCTTCTCCTTCCTCAGCTCCTTCTTCGGCATCGTCGCCTCCACCA
>VBOA01000124.1:0-541 GCA_005877695.1 Gammaproteobacteria bacterium
TAACATAAAGCTGAGCACGGAAACGATTATGGCAATTAAAACAGCCCCGCGATATTCCTTATAATCAACTGGATTTTTAAAAAGAATTTTTATTAGTTCATAATCCCACCCAAAAGAATAGACCGGAAGAATTACACATGATAACATGATCACCACTAGAAGGGAGATCGTGAAAAGTAGCTTACCTCTTTTCTCGGCGTCCTGGTAATCATGATAAAATTTGCTGAGCGGTATATAAAGGCCAAAGTTCAACACAATGGAAAAAGTCATGATGATAGATAATAAGTATCCATACAGGCCATATTCTTCCTGTGTCATTAATCTCAAATAAACAGGAAGTAAAACTATCCCTGAAACTTTTACCAGTATGTCAATACTTAATACAGTAAACAACCTGTTAAAAAGTATGTTCTTTCTATAACTTTCAATCCCTGCTTTTACATTACTTAGGAAATTCATGTACACTATCATATTTTTGTTACCTGTTCGGGGATTACAATCTTATTTACGGCTAACTTTCTTCTCAGCTTCAAAAAGAGAG
>VBOA01000124.1:569-2823 GCA_005877695.1 Gammaproteobacteria bacterium
ATCCCCCCAAATAACAATAGATATATGAATAATGAAGTGGTCTGCGGAAGAGAAGGTACTTTAAAACCATCCACCAATGAAATAGCAGTTCCATCAATATTCAGCGATTTTATAAGTGATTCTTTCTGAGTAAAAAGGTTGTTCGAATGTATATAAATATCTGTAGGGCTAAATGCATTGTTATAAAAAGTTGCTGAGATCCTGGATGAAGAAAGAAAACGAGTATATTCATCTTTAAGTGAATCTAATTTCAAAAGCTCCCTTTCAATAAATGAAATTCTTTTGATGTAACTTTTATTCTGCTCTTGTTTTAGCCTTTTAATATAGGGGCTATTATTCATGTAATCGATGATAGCATTCTGCAAACTGTCAGCTGCCCTATTACTTTTCAACTCGACAATAATTTTAAATGGCTGTTTAATTTTTGAGGAAGTATCTTCTATTAAAGGTTCATCAATAATATTTGTTGCATCTATAGATAGAATATTGCCAGCTAATTCTACAGGAAGTTTTAACTCTTCCGCTAATCTTTGTTTGGATCCTGAGGCAGTGAGTACATCTAACTGTTCCAGTATTTCTGCATAGGTTTTTTTAGTGAGTTCGCTATGTATAACAACCATCGAAGCCGTGTAAAATGAAGATTTTGTGTTATAATAAATGTATCCTGAAATAAGCCCTATAAGAAGCCCACATAAAAGCAGGAGTTTATTCTTATTCGCAACCAAAGCAAAAAATGAAAAGACCCAGAAAAAAAGACCTAGTATTTGCTTTATAATATTTTTAATACCCGGAATGTAAATCTGATCCTCGTGGTTAATATTTTGTTCTGACATAGATAATGGGATCTTTTAGAATTGGATTATAATTCTGCGTTACAATATTAAACAAATATATTTATACCGATTAACGACACTCTTTCGGATTTTAAATCGGCAAATAATATATTTTTATTTTTTCAGGCTGAACGATTATAACTCATCTTTGGCAGGCCTAAAAATAGAAAGCAATGCAAGCTTTTAAATCAAAATATACTGACTACATTCTTTTTCCAATACTAATTCTTTTTACAGCTTCCATTTCATTACCAATAGCCTATAATAGCATTTTTACAATACTGCTATTTGTTGTATTTCTTTTTGACCTGGGAAAAATGAAAAATAATCTCTCCTTATATTTTTCAAACCTCAGGAATCTCTTATTGCTGATTATTTTCCTCGGCCTGCTTTTAAGTATTGTCTATTCGGACGATAAAAAAGCGGCAATCAAAGTCATTTTAGCAGCTTTGCCTTTATTATCTCTTCCCCTTGCTATGACAACAGCAAATAATTTATCACTAAAGCAAATAGATGTTCTTAAAAAAGTATTTGTTTTTTCTTGTTTAATTATATCAATGATCTATTTTGTTCAAACAGGTATTCGAATCGGCTTGTTTGATGGTTCTTATAGATTTAAACCGGTCTCATCAGCTTATCAATCTTCCTATCTCGTATACAATTTAACGTATCATCAGCTTACTCCCAGCATTCATGCGGTTTTCTTTTCCCTATATATTGCCTTTGCAGTAATTATCCTCATTTTTGGGTTTGAATGGAAAACGATCTTATTTAAAATTCTGCAGGGATTAATGATCATTTATTTCCTGCTTTATTTAATAATGCTGACATCAGCTACTATAAACTTCGCTTTCTACAGCTTCATTATTGCATGTATTTTTTTAAAATTCTCTTTTAAAAGTCTGTCGCATTACTTTTTATTCTTCGGGCTTATTATTGTAGGAACTGCAATAACAGAATATTTAATAGTAGTAAAATATATTGGACCCGATATTGGTGATATCATGTACCGATTTGACTCTCCATTAATAAATCAAAAAATTGCAATCTCATATGTGGCAGTTATTTTAGCCGGAGTTTCTGCCGTAATCATTAAGCTTTCCGCCAAAAAAAATTACAAATCGATACTGGCTGGCTCTTTTTTAATTGTCATACTGGCCGGCTTCTTATATTTAAAAAAATCAGTGAACAATCATGATTGGAAATTAAATAATATTTCTGTCAGGGCTAATTATGGTTCTGAAGCTATTCGGATCATAAAAAAACACCCTCTTTTAGGGGTAGGCATTGGAGACAAGAAATACAAATTGATTGAACGAGATACAACTCTGGGTGAAAAACGTTACGCTGAATTTGGTCTAAGTACAAAACCTGGCGATTTTTTTAATCCTCATAATCAATTCCTGGATTTTTGGATTGCC
>VBOA01000121.1 GCA_005877695.1 Gammaproteobacteria bacterium
TGATACTTTTCTGCATAGGATATTATGAGGTAGTGACAATAATGACTCAGTTTGTCCTCCGTGAAACATTGAAACCATTGATTTACATCCTGTCGTTTCCACAATATTAGGATCAGCGTTTTGAGTGCAAAAAACTTTGGAACAACTTTGCAAGACGGGATCGCCGCTGATGACATTTCTGAACACTGAATCCTTACCAATTCCAAAAATCGATAATGCCTTTCTTATGTTTTTCAATGCCCTTGTAAATGTAGTTAAACCGGCACAATTTATGCAGTGTTGTTCCAACACTTACAACTATAATGTCACTTCTCTCAATACTGGCCTCATTTATTCCCTCAACACCAATACTAACTAAATCTTTATTACCAAACTCCTTCTGACATAAGGGACACACTTTTTCATTACCATTCATATTCAATAATATCTGGTGACCGAGATTCGCATGGTTTTCCCAGGTTTAGCAGGACCAGTGCTAGATATTCTGCACTTTGTTTAGGTATAGGGATGGGGACTTCGAAATCGAGCACTGTGTGTAGGAATATTATTGGCCAAATAATTATCACATACCACTTCTTTCGACGTAGACCTCAAACCTTACCTTCCGGAACATCCTGAGTACCCGTTTCATAACGCTTAGGTAGAGACAAATTCCCTGATATATTACAAGACCTTGGCCAAAAAATTATCACATACCACTTCCTTCGAAATAGACCTCAAGCCTTACCTTTCGGAACATCCCGAGTACCTGTTTCATAACGCCTAGGTGGAGACGAATTCTCTGATATATTAGACGACCATAGCAAAGCAATTATCACATGCCACTTCCTTCAACATAGACCTCAAGCCTTACCTTCCGGAACATCTCGAGTACCCGTTTCACAACCCTTAGGTAGAGACGAATTCTCTGATATATTAAACGACCTTGGCCAAACGATTATCTAGAAAAAATGATTCATAAAAAATGGTCAACTCTAACAAGCTTCATAATTACGCAATTCAAGTTTATAAAACACAGGTTGCTGCGATATTTTGAGTTTTCCCAATGTTGGGACCAAGATAAATGTAATCTCAGTATTAGAAAGTATATATTTCAAAAATTATATCAAAATTGTACGAGTAATTTCAGAGATAGATGATAACAAGAGATAATTTATTAAACACAGGTTGTTGCTATATTTAAATTTTTCGGGATGTTGTGACTTAGATAAATTTAATCTCTATCCCATGGAACATCTCGATCATAAAAATGTCATAAAAATTTTTCAACTCTAACAAGGATCATAATAACACAATTTAAATTTGTAAAACACAGGTTGCTGCGATATTTTGTATTTGGTGGTAAGGCCTTTCTGAAGGAAAGGT
>VBOA01000122.1 GCA_005877695.1 Gammaproteobacteria bacterium
CAGTAGTATGACAGTAAGCTTTTAATTATCATTTTTACTTTTTCATGTAGTTTGTGAATGACATTATAATAAATTGAAAGTATAATTTTTAGATTTTTCATGGGTATGACTTATCTTATCCGTATGAGACAATCCAGATATCATATGCTGTGCTCGTCACCAACCATTGATGGAGTAACCATTCAGGACACTCGCACACTATAAAATAAACAAATTTTTAAGTAAGAAGGAATAGCATAAATCCCATGCATCGCATCTTTTATTTGAAACTAATTATGGTTCATAATCAATTTTTAAATTGTTTCCACATACAAATCTCAAACTGTCTATCAGTTGAATAAAGTTTTCGTATTGTCTGCTGTAGTATTGCCTCTATCATTATTATTTTCGAATTCCTTCGTTGATGTAGTTCAATTTATCTAAACAAATCAAAAATTCGCTTTATTTTTATGTTTAAAACTGCCTCTATCCTTATTATTTTTGAATTCCTTCATAATACATTAAGCAGACAATGTGGTATGTTTTGTGTATAATCCCATTCATTGATGTAATTCAATTTCTGTAAACAAATCAAGTTCACTTTATTTTTATGTTTGTAGCTGACACTTTCTTAATATAATGCTAGGCAACCGCTCTATATATCTGCGTATTTAATTGATCCGTATATCTTTATTCCTTATAGTATATTTTAAACAAGCGTCCTTATTTATTCATTATATATACACACACTTTAGTAGACATAAGGCTCATTTATATATCCTAAAATCTGTGTACATTTAGGTAGTGTTTTATTTACAAAATGAATAAAAATTGATATTTCATTTATAGATTTTCAGTCAATAATGAAATTTCGAATATAGACAATATAAAGAAAGGATTTTAATATCGTGTGAAAGATATCGCAATATACATAT
>VBOA01000015.1 GCA_005877695.1 Gammaproteobacteria bacterium
AATTGCTCCCAATAGCCCTCATATCGGCTCTTGCCAAGCGCCCACACACTTTGCTTACTGCTTTAATTTGTTAATGAACTTCTTTAGACTACTTCGTAAGTCTCGACCGCTTTGCAGCCTCTCTCTTACTCTCTCTAATCCCTCAAGCCGAAAACTCAAGAGCTCGCGAATTCTACATCATACATCGTTTCTGTCAAGGGGATATTGTTAAAAATATTTCCGTTGTATTCTTCCTTGTGATTGTGCGTCTGCTTATTCAGAAATTAACCATCTGAAAGATTAAACTAAATCTTCTTATTTTCTTACTGTAACCAAATCCTCATTAACTACAAAATAATAGATGTTATAATTGATTTGCTTTTGCTACTTGTTATGGGATTAAGGACGTAATTTTTTAATTTAAATATTTGTAAAATTTATTAAGCAAACTTTATGGGACCTATTATATTGGATTTAGCGGGCTTAGAACTAAGTTCTGAGGAACGTGAAATAATTAAACATCCGCAAGTGAGCGGAATTATTTTTTTTCAACGTAATTTTGAATCGATCGCACAACTTGAAAACTTAATTTCGCAAATACATTTGCATAGTAATCATTCCCTCTTATTGACTGTTGATCAAGAAGGAGGAAGGGTGCAACGTTTTCAAAATGGATTTACGCCATTACCCGCATTGGGGTTAATAGGTGCTCGTTATGATCAAAGCCCTGATGAAGCGATGCAATTGGCTGAAACACATGGCTGGCTATTAGCCAGTGAATTATTGGCTGTAGGAATTGATCTAAGTTTTGCGCCCGTTTTAGATTTAAATAATAACTTAAATCAAGTCATAGGTTTACGCGCCTTACATAGTGATCCTTACATTGTGGCTAAATTGGGACGCGCCATTATCACAGGCATGCAGCGAGCAGGCATGTGTTCCATCGGAAAGCATTTTCCTGGGCATGGCTCTGTCAGTGCTGATACACACACACACTTCACCGTCGATGATAGAAATTTTCAAACTATTGAAGCACAGGACTTAATTCCATTTACTCAATTAAGCCCTTATTTAGATGGCATGATGGCTTCGCATATAGTCTATAATCAGGTTGATCCATTACCCTGTGGTTTTTCTTCCTACTGGTTACAATCTATTTTGCGTAACCAATTGAAGTTTACTGGTGCAATCTTTACTGACGATTTATCCATGAAAGCGGTACAGCATATGGGAACTATCTCCGAACGCATTCGGCTTGCTTTGCAAGCAGGTTGCAATGGGTTATTAATATGTAATTGTCGTAAAGACGCTATTTTAGCGCTGGAAAATTTAGAACAATCCCCTGAATTAAGTAAGCTTTATAACCCTCAGTACTTGCAAAAATTATTTCCTCGTCGCACACTAACACTTCCAGCGCTACAACAAACTGACACTTGGCTTAGTGCGGTTAATCTATTAAAACCATTATTCCAACATTAGGATACATTCATGTTAATTCCGAGTCATATACAAGAAGTCGAAAGAAAAGCGACTCGTCTTTTTACTAAAGAAGAAATCGAAAAAAATTTAGATAATATGGCGAAAGCAATTAGCGATAAGTTAAGCGAAAGCAATCCTGTGGTCTTATGTGTCATGATTGGAGGGCTAATCCCTGCTGGAAATTTACTCCCGCGTCTAGATTTCCCTTTAGAACTTGATTATGTTCATGCTACTCGCTATGCACATGATACTGTCGGCCAATCTGAAATACGCTGGATAGCTAAACCATGTGTATCTCTCAAGGGTCGTAATATATTGATTATAGAGGACATTCTAGATGGTGGCTTGACATTAGCAGCTATCGTTGATTATTGTCATGAACAAGGTGCAAATGCGGTATATACCGCTGTCTTACTCGATAAACAAAAAGCCGAACGCTTGCCAGGTGGAACAACCTCTGCAGATTTTACAGCGATCACTATGGATCATGGTTTTGTTTTTGGGTATGGAATGGACTATAACGGTTATTTAAGAAATGCACCTGGCATTTACGTTGTAGCCCCTGAGCATGAATAATAACTTGTCAAATATTTTTTTTTGAGGTCAAATAGGTTACTACCATGAATAACTCATCCATCATTACTTTTAACGATGCTTCTTTTGAAAAAGAGGTATTACAAGCCGGTTCATCGCCTGTACTCGTCGATTTTTGGGCAGAATGGTGTGGTCCCTGCAAAATGATTGCGCCTATTTTAGAGGAGCTTGCCCCAAAGTACCTTGGAAAAATAAAAATTGGTAAATTAAATGTTGACGAGAACCCTAATACCCCGGCAAAATATGGCGTGCGCGGTATTCCTACATTAATCCTCTTTAAAGATGGAAAGGCACTAGAGACCAAAGTTGGCGCCTTATCGAAATCACAGTTAGAAGCATTTTTAGACGGACATCTTGCTTAAAGACCAATGTATTCTATAACAATTTTTCTAAGTAGGATGAACATTGAAATAAACATTACTACCCAACGCTAATATTGCTTTTGGGATTTCAGGTAATTTTTTCGCATCGTTTACATTAACACATGCGTAGGAGCACTATTTGTATTTCTACTCGGATATAAAATTATAAAATGAATTTATTAAACTATACACACAACAACTGGATTTTTGGCAGAGCGCCGTGAAAATGAAACAATCGCCATGTATTAATACACATCAGCGCTGTGAATTGATCGGTAACTCAGCTAAAAATTTAAATGCAAAAGATATATCTCTAAATTCTTGACACTCACTTTCTAATTAATATTCCAATTAAATATTTAATATTCACTCAATTTTTTACACTCCCTTTATGAAAGAAACAATATTATGAATTTAACAGAACTCAAGAAAAACTCCCCAGCCGAATTAGTTGCTATTGCAGAAGAATTAAAAATAGACGGCCTAGGTCGCCTACACAAAAAAGATATGATCTTTTCTATCCTCAAAGCTTTAGCAAAAAGAGGAGAAGATATTTATGGGGATGGTGTATTAGAAATATTACCCGATGGTTTTGGCTTTTTACGCTCCGCAGAAGGATCTTACCTTGCTGGTCCAGATGATATTTATGTTTCTCCTAGCCAAATTCGACGCTTTAATCTACATACAGGCGACACAGTATCAGGAAAAATTCGCCCCCCAAAAGAATCTGAACGTTATTTTGCTTTACTCAAAGTAAGCGAAATCAATTTTGATTCGCCTGAAAATGCTAAAAATCGAGTTCTATTTGAAAACTTAACTCCTTTATTTCCTGACGAGCGAGTCACACTGGAACGTGGAAACGGTAGTACGGAGGATATTACGGCTAGAATTATTGATTTAGTTGCTCCGACTGGCAAAGGACAACGAGGTTTAATTGTATCGCCTCCGAAAGCCGGTAAAACCATGATGATGCAGAATATTGCGCAATCAATTTCGCATAATTGCCCAGAATGTTATTTGATTGTTTTATTAATTGACGAACGTCCTGAGGAAGTAACTGATATGCGCCGTTCGGTTCGGGGGGAAGTCATTGCAAGCACTTTCGATGAACCTGCAACCCGCCATGTACAAGTTGCAGAAATTGTTATTGAAAAAGCGAAGCGCTTAGTCGAACATAAAAAAGATGTCGTTATTTTATTAGACTCCATAACTCGCTTAGCGCGTGCTTATAATACTGTTATCCCATCTTCCGGAAAGGTATTAACGGGTGGTGTTGACGCAAATGCATTACAACGACCAAAACGTTTTTTTGGAGCTGCACGAAATATTGAAGAAGGTGGTAGTTTAACCATTATTGCAACCGCGTTAGTGGATACCGGTTCAAAAATGGATGATGTTATTTATGAAGAATTTAAAGGAACCGGTAATATGGAAATTCATCTTGACCGAAGGATCGCTGAAAAACGTATTTATCCTGCTATTCATTTAAATCGCTCTGGTACTCGACGTGAAGAATTACTGGCCAAACCTGATGTATTACAAAAAATGTGGATATTACGAAAAATTTTACAGTCCATGGATGAAGTTACCGCTATGGAATTCTTAATTGAGCGTTTAAAAAATACCAAAACTAACGACGAATTCTTTGATTCAATGAAAAAATAATTTTACTCAACTATAAACTTGATTCGCAGCAATTGTCCGCCAGAATTGTAAATTAAGCGGCCAAACTAAAGTTCAAATGCTGCGAGTTAAACTGGATTTAAGTTTTTTTTCTAAATTGCTTAATACTGCGGGAAGCTCATTGCTGATAACTGCCACTAATTTCTTGCAACAAGGCTCCAAGGCACTCCCTTTACGCCATAACATTCCAATTTTTCGCTCTGGTATCGGGGCAACAAAAGGTTTGTTAACGATTAAAGGCTGCTCTTCTAGTGCCAACAAAGGAAGCAAAGTAATTCCAGCACCGCTCGCTACCATATGTCGCAACGTTTCTAAACTCGTTGCACGATAATTCATCTTTTCTTCAAGCTTACTTTTCTCATGACAAATAACTTCCAGTGCCTGATCCCTAAGACAATGCCCTTCTTCTAAAAGGAGGAGGTTATCGTGATTTAAATCTTTTAAATGCAACTCCTTAGAATTATGCAATGAATGCGAAACAGGCATAACCAGAAAAAAAGGCTCTTTAAATAAAGTTTGTACAATCAATCCTTTATGTTGAACAGGTAATGCTAATATCACAGCATCTAGATTTCCCTGTTCCAATTGGGCTAAGAGCGCTTCAGTTTTATCTTCGTATAAATATAATGTGAGTTTGGGTAATTGCTGTTTAATTATAGGTAAAATATGCGGAAGCAAGTACGGCCCCAAGCTGGGAATTACCCCTAAACGTAACTCACCAGAAAAAGGATCGTTAGCTAATTTTGCTAATCTTTCAAGCTCATTCACCGCACTCAACACATTTTTTGCTTGCTCAACAATACTTAGGCCCGATGCGGTAATTAAAACTCTTTTTTGGCCTCGCTCAAATACTTGTACACCTAAAGCCTGCTCTAATTTTTTTAATTGTATACTTAGGGTGGGTTGACTAACCGAACACGCTTTAGCAGCTTTGCCAAAATGGCGATACTCGGCTAAAGCTAACAAATATTTAAGATCTTTTAAATTCATAACACCTCAAAAGGAAAAAAGCTCATTTTTTGTTGTTTTTTAGTTTTACTAAGAGAATAGAAAATTAAGTATGCGTTGAATGAGACACCACAAATTGAATCTCATATTTGACTGGATTTTCCGGGCAAGCTTTTATTCCACATTCTAAATAAGTAGAAATACCATTAAAAATGGCTAAAACAAAAACCAATGCAAACGCAACATGGGTTAATAATTGCATACTATTACTTTTAGATAACTCATCATATTCATATTGAGGAGAAATACTAAAAATAATCGAGATGTAGAGGATAATACCTACACAGAGAAGAAACAGCCAAGTATAAAGATGTAAACCTAATATAGGTAAACCATATCCAGGATCTCCTGGGATGACATGTAAAAAGATTTGGCGCATGCAAATCGCCGCCGTGAGCATGGCTGCTAATAACGAAAGGGTATAGTGCGCGGGACGTATCTTAAATCGCACATTTAATAAAAAACCAAATGCAATGGCTAGTACACCAAGCCGCTGCAGCAAACATAAAGGACAAGGCAATTCGTGATAACGTATTTGTAAAATAAAGGCAATAAATAACAAAAAAGCCAATCCCAAGACATCTAGAGCATTGAGAGTTTTAATAATTCTGACAACTTTGGAAGGATGCATAATAATTACCTCTAAAATTGCAGAGATAACTGAGTCGTTATATGATGAATGAATACAAAAGCGGTCAACAACAAAAAGACTAAAAATAAACCTATAGCAAGCCTGCGCTGCTTACACCAGGCCAAGAGTACACAAAGACTATAGAAAAAGAATAGCGCTAGCATAATACCACCCTATAGGTGTTTTTAATCTAGCTTAGTTTCAATAAAAAATCTATGCAGAATACTTATCTAATATAGCTTGTATGCCGATCCATGCTTTCAACCTAGGAACAGATTCCACCAAGATTTCATCATTGACTTGTTGTTCAGCCTCATGCAAGTATTTATATAGCACCTTACCATAGTGCCTAGCATCTTTAGGCATAGAAATCCAAGTTAAATTTTTACATTTTTTCTTTACTGGCCCTAAGCCAAACACGGTTAAGATTTTATGTTGCTTTAGATACCTATCGATAAAAGGTCCTAATTCTTGCTTGGACACTTGTTTTAATAACGGTTTTTTAGAGCAACGCTGAGGTATTATGGACTCCTCAATTTCGTAAGCCGTGATAGATTTTACATCTTCTAAAGAAATAGCACCTAATCTCAATATGCGCGGAATAGCAAAAGTCACATCAATAATTGTTGATTCGATCCCAATAGCACAAGCTCCACCATCAATAATAAGATCCAATTTATTATCAAATTCCTGACGCACATGTTCGATTTGTGTAGGGCTAAGATGAGAGGAGCGATTTGCAGAAGGTGCCGCTAAACCGGCGCCAAAAGCCTCTAAAATAGCTTGTGCAATAGGATGGTCCGGTACTCGTAAACCGATCTTATTTTGACCTCCGGTTAATGCTGGCAATACGGATTTTTTTTTATGGAAAATAAGTGTCAAAGGACCTGGCCAAAAACGCTGGGCTAGTTTTTCGGCTATCGGAGGGATATCACAAACCCATTCCTGCAATGCATATTCCTTTGCTAATAAAACGCTCAAAGGTTGATTAATGGGACGTTCTTTCAACGCAAAAATTTGCTGAACCGCCACTAAATTACTTGCGTCACCTGCCAAGGCATAGACCGTTTCAGTAGGAAAAGCAACGAGTTTTCCCTCCTTTAAAAGCTTAACTGCTTCAGAAAGTTTCTCTATAGTTATCATTTACTAATGCTCAAGCAAAAATCTAGAAAAAAGTTATCCGTCCAACATTAAATAGATTATAATGTTTTGTCTTAATTTGAACAAATGGCTTACAACTCATAGCCACATTCAAAACATTTGAGTTTTATAACATCTAAAAAGATTGGATTCGTAAAGGACTATGAATAAAATAATCTTAAGCTATTTCTATAAATATTTAAAAGGTTCTTTTTTTCTATTTATATTCTTTCTCATATCAAATTTAGCATTTGCCAATTCAAAGGTTGAGCAAGCAAACAAAAATCCAGAGCTAAATATTCCCTACCCTGCCATTAATTACCCTAAAGATGTTGCATTACGCAAACTTATTAAGCGCGGCGAATATTTAAGTAAAGCAGGAGATTGTATTGCTTGCCATACCGATACCAAACATCATGGTAAACCCTTTGCAGGAGGTTTAGGAATTTACACTCCTTTCGGTAGCATCTACTCTCCCAACATTACACCAGATAAAACTACAGGAATAGGCTCCTGGAATGATAAAGATTTTATCCGGGCCATGCATGAAGGGATCGCCCCCGATGGAAGTTATTATTTTCCGGTATTTCCTTTCGCTAGCTTCACAAAAATCAAAAATGCTGATTTATTAGCGATTAAAGCTTATTTATTTAGTCTAAATCCGGTTAAAAAAGCTAATCAAGCTAATGAAATGATGTGGCCATTTAATTGGCGCTTCTTACAATTAGGTTGGCGAATTTTATTTTTCCGGCCAGGAGAATATGAAACAAATAAACAGCAAACAGCGTTATGGAATCGTGGTGCTTATCTCGTTCAAGGCCTGGGTCATTGCGGTATGTGTCATACCCCATTGAACCTGCTAGGCGCAGAAAAAAAGAAATACTATCTAACAGGTGGATTTATCCAAGGCTATTACGCACCCAACATTAGCGCAAGTGGATTGAAAGACACCAGTATCGGTGAAATCCGTGCAGTATTTACAGAAAATAAAATGTTAAGAAATTCGGGTATTGTTGCTGGACCTATGGCAGAGGTTAGCAGTAACAGTCTTAAGTATTTATCTAGCAACGATTTAAATGCAATGGCTGTTTATTTAAAAACCGTAAAAAGCCAAGTTCCTTATTCTGCTTTTAGTGGCCCTATCACACCAAAAACCGGTCATAAAGTGTATGAGTCTTATTGTGCTGTTTGCCATACCACTGGAGCTGCAGGCGCTCCAAAATTAGGTGATACCCGTGAATGGGAAAACCGTTTAAAACAAGGGAAAAATCTGGTTTATGATCGAGCTATTCATGGTTTTAATTCCATGCCTCCTAAAGGTACTTGCACCGGTTGTTCCGATGAAGCAGTCAAAGCTGCGGTTGATTATCTGATTTTAAATGATCAAGCTGGAGTAACTACGACCATTCCTGTCCAACAAATACCACTCAGCTTATCGGTAGGAAAACAAATTTATCAACAACATTGTGCTGCCTGTCATGATAACGGAAAATTAGACGCACCTATAATAGGTGATAAATCACGGTGGAAATCTATCATTGCCAAAAATATTGATGTGTTATTTGCGCATACGGTTTATGGATATAAAAAAATGCCTGCAAAAGGAGATTGCAAAAATTGTAGTAATTCTGAATTAGAAGCCAGCGTAAAATATATGGTTGAAGTAAGCAAAACAACAGGAAATTATTCTTTATGGTAAGGTTTGAAAGTTAAATTTAAGCGATATATCGTTTTATATCTCAGCGCGGCTTGATACTGAAAATTTCAAATTTAAAAAATAAGCTGGTTTGAAAATGTAAAAGTAATAAAAAAGGATAGTATTGACATGGATCATGTTAAAAGGTTTTTTTTAGTTTTTTTTATTTTACTTAATCTCCTGGTTACTCCCAGATTAGCTTTTGCCGCATGGCAAACTAATATGCCTATTGGAGTAACGCCCATTAGTCATGCAATTTATCACTTACATATGTTGGTATTTTGGATCTGTGTAGGAATTGCTATTGTAGTTTTTAGCATTATGATTTATTCATTAATTCGACATAGAAAATCACGAGGTGTCAATGCGGCTGAATTTCATGAACATTTTTTCTTAGAAATTGCTTGGGCTATTGTACCGTTTATTATTTTAATTGTGATTGCAACACCTGCCACTAAAACTTTGATCCAAATGAATGACAATAGTGATCCAGCGCTAACCATAAAAGTAACAGGATATCAATGGCGTTGGCGGTATACTTATTTAGACCAAGGTATTGATTTTTTTAGTAATCTGTCTACACCTACTCAAGAATTACAGAATCAAGCAAAAAAAAATCCATGGTATTTATTAGAGGTTGATCATCCTTTAATCGTACCTATCCATAAAAAAATTAGATTCTTATTTACTTCGAACGATGTCATACATTCATGGTGGGTACCTACTTTAGGTATTAAACGCGATACAATTCCAGGGTTTATTAATGAAGCCTGGGCAAAAATTGAGTCGGAAGGTGTATACCGTGGCCAATGTGCTGAGTTATGCGGAACAAACCATGCATTTATGCCAATCGTTGTAAAAGCAGTCACTGAAAAAGACTTTAATCTATGGGTCAAACAACAATCAGGAGAACTTCTTAATGGAACAAACACTTGATCTGGAACATTCGGCCCCTCAAGGTTTTTTAACATTCATAAAACGTTGGCTGTTCACAACTAATCATAAAGAAATTGGAACACTCTATCTACTTTTTAGTTTACTCATGTTTTTTATCGGGGGAATTTTTGCTTTATTGATCCGCGCTGAATTATTTCAACCAGGAGCACGTCTACTTAATCCAGAGTTTTTTAATCAAATGACAACATTGCATGGCTTAGTCATGTTATTTCTTGCCATTATGCCGGCTTTTTCTGGTTTTGCGAATTGGATGATTCCATTGATGATTGGTACACCTGATATGGCAATGCCGCGTATGAATAATTGGGCATTTTGGATATTGCCCGTTGCGGCTATTTTACTTTTTAGTACTCTTTTTATGGATGGTTCAGCACCTAATTTTGGTTGGACGATGTATGCTCCTTTATCAACAACCTATGGACCCGCTAGCACAGATTATTTAATTCTTGCGATCCATTTAATGGGACTTTCTTCGTTGATGGGTGCAATCAACATTATTGTCACGTTACTAAATCTTCGAACACCAGGGATGACAATGATGAAAATGCCGATATTCTGTTGGAGTTGGCTTGTCACTGCTTTTTTGCTTATTGGTGTCATGCCCGTTTTAGCCGCTGCAGTAACGATGATGCTAATGGATAGACATTTTGCAACAAGTTTTTTTAGCGCTGCGGGTGGAGGAGATCCTTTACTTTATCAACATCTTTTTTGGTTTTTTGGTCACCCTGAAGTATATATTATTATACTTCCAGCGTTTGGAATCATTTCACAAATTATCCCAACATTTAGCCGCAAAAAACTTTTTGGTTATCGATTTATGGTCTATGCGTTGTTAGCCATTGCATTTTTATCGTTTATTGTCTGGGTACATCATATGTTTGTGACAGGTGTTCCGCTAGCAGCTGAATTATTTTTTATGTACACCACCATGTTGATTGCGGTTCCTACCGGCGTAAAAGTGTTTAATTGGGTAACAACTATGTATCGCGGGGCCATAAGCTTTGAAACTCCAATGTTATTTGCCTTAGCATTCGTTATATTATTTACCATCGGTGGCTTTTCAGGTGTGATGCTATCCATGGTGCCGGCAGATTTCCAATATCAAGATACTTATTTTGTGGTTGCCCATTTCCATTATGTTTTAGTACCAGGTGCTTTATTTGGTGCAATCGCGGGAGCATATTATTGGTTACCAAAAATGACCGGTGTTATGTATAGTGAACGCTTAGGCCAATGGCATTTCTGGCTGTCTGTTATTGGCGTGAACCTAACTTTTTTCCCAATGCATTTTTTAGGTCTTGCTGGCATGCCCCGACGAGTAGCCGATTATTCCTTACAATTTGCAAATTTTAATGCAATTGCCAGTTTAGGAGCTTTTTTATTTGGTTTTGCACAATTATTTTTTCTCTACATTATTATTCAAGCAATACGTGGAAAAGGGAAAAAAGCCAGCGCTAAAGTTTGGGATGGGGCTGAAGGATTAGAATGGACCTTAAGCTCACCACCTCCTTTACACAGCTTTACTACGCCTCCGAAATTTGAGTAAAAATCATGTCTAGCCGCACAAGGAAAATTTCGAATAAAAAAATTTTATTTTCACTGTGTTTTACAACCTTAAGTATGTTTGGTTTTGGCTTTGCTATGATTCCACTTTATAACGTACTTTGTAAAAATTTAGGAATTAATGGAAAAACCGATAAAAAAGCCTATCTAACTTCGGATGAAATAGATTTATCGCGCACTATTCGTGTGGAATTTATGACAAATAACAACAATTATCTTCCCTGGGATTTTTATCCTAGACTCCAGCATATACAATTACATCCAGGAGAAAATATTTTGATTTATTTTTCAGCAAAAAATAATTCAAAACGTCAAATGACAGTACAAGCAATTCCAAGTGTTTCTCCAGGGTTAGCGGCACGCTATTTAAAAAAAACCGAATGCTTTTGTTTTACCCAGCAAACGTTTAAACCAGACCAACATCGGGATATGCCGGTTTTATTTCATATTGATCCACATTTACCCAAAAATATTAATACAATAACTCTAGCCTACACTTTATTTGATACGACGAATTTAAAACAAGCAAAATTAAGCACACAATCTTTAGCACATATTCCAAACTAATCTATTAATAAATTATTGCTTGTCGATAACATTTTCATTTGCTAAGGTAATGAGATTGTATGCCTTGTTATGAAATTTTATACCCAATTTTTTTAAAAACTATGCAATGAACCATCATAATTTTACAAAATTTAATATTTTATTAATCCTTGGTTTTTCCTTTTTATTGCAGGCTTTTAACCCGGTTTTTTCCGCATCCTTAGGCCATAAAGTAAAACAACACCCACTGATAATAACTTCAAATCCTGCTGATCATTGTAATTATAATCAACGAATAAAATTTATAGTCTTGCATTATACCGTTTCAGACGAAAAAGACTCTCTACACGTACTTAAACAAGGGGATGTTAGTGCCCATTATTTAATTCCTAAAGAGGTTAAATCCAATGGCACCGATTTGTGGCAATTAGTGCCTATAAAATATCGTGCCTGGCATACAGGTCAAAGTTTTTGGCAATCTCATACTCATCTCAATGATACATCAATAGGAATTGAAATTGTTAACTATGGATATGGGCTAAAACAAGCTTCAGGAAAAATTTTATGGCCCTATCAAGTAGAAAATAAGATTAAAGTTCTGCTTATTCAGGAAATAAAAAAGGATAAAAATTTTTATTCCGTGTTACTTAAAGAAAACTTACTCTACGCATTTCTTGAAGATATAATGCGGGGTTTAATTCCTCCACGCGATGATCTAATTTACAAAAAATATGTATCGAAAAAAAATATCGAAAAATATACTAACATAACTAATACACTACGAGAACGGTATGACCCTTTTTTAAATATTAAGGACGATGATCTTTATAAATTGCAGCAACTAGATAAATTAATTTGGGATACTTATACACTTCATCAGCAGAAAGTACTCGTCATGTTACTTAAAAAATTACTTAAAGAATTAGAAATTAAAGACAAAAACGGGAATGTTTGCTACCAAATCCAACCCACAGATATCCTTGGGCATTCAGACATTGCTCCTGGTAGAAAATCTGATCCAGGACCACAATTTCCATGGAAATATTTAGCAGAACAAGGAATTGGGGCTTGGCCAGATGAACAAGATGTCAACACTATATTAAAAAAATTATCCAAAGATAAAAAAGTCAATTTAGCTGATATGCAAGATAATTTACGCGCCTATGGCTTTAATGTTCAAACAACAAAGCTATTAGACCAACAAACTAAAGATGCGATACGCGCATTTCAATGGCATTTTCAACCGGATAATACATCGGGAGTACCGAATCTAAAAACAGTAGCCATACTCAAAGCACTGCTTAAAAAATATCCTCCAGAAGAAGCTGTTCAATCGCAAAAAATTAATTTTATTAACCAAATTAAAGCTATTTTTAATGCAGGTATAATGGATATTAAAAAACAATATTTAATTTTAAATAAGAACTTAAATGCTACAAAAAATAAAATTGATTTATTTTTCTAATAAGTTGTTGCTGTTAAGGCATTATGATTAAAAAATAATCTGAAGATGATAACTAAAACAGTAGCTTGGTATAGAATAAACTCAATCAATCAATCATGTTAAAGGACAAACAGTGATGAAAAGTAAGGATTCTTCATATTATGTACCCGAGCAAAGTGCTTGGCCCATCATAGGTGCACTGGCATTACTCTTTTTAGCATTCGGTTCACTTAACTTAAAAAAACATTGGGGATTCATCGCATTTCTAGTCGGCATTGCCGGCTTAGTATTTATGCTAAGCGGGTGGTTTTGGAACGTTACCCAAGAAAGTGATGCGGGATTATACAGCCAACAAATGGATAAAACCTTTCGATGGGGAATGCTATGGTTTTTAATCTCGGAATTATTTTTATTCGGGTTATTAATAGGTTCTATTATTCATGTACGGTTCTCCATTACACCCTGGCTCGCCGGACAAAGTGGGGATGCATCGCAATTAACCCATTATTTACTTTGGCCAGACTTTGCTAAGCATTGGCCATCAATAAAACCACCAGGTGTTACAACGGTTGCGAGCACGCCAAGTCTAGCGTCAATGCGCCAAATTCCACTCATTAATTTAATTATTTTGTTATCAAGTGCTTTGCTTTTAACAGATTCATGGTTTCATTTTAAAAAAAAGCGCTACAAATTATGTCGTTTTACCTTAACTTGTGCAATTTTTTTAGCATTTGTATTTTTAATGTCACAAACTTACTATTTTATTCATCTCGTTCATGCACACATCATTACGAAAAGCGGTGTTTATGGTAGTTTTTTAATCGCCTTTTTGGGATTACATTTGTTAAATATTATCCCTGCACTTTTATTTTTATGTACTTTATGTTTACGGCTATATAAGAAAAAATTGGTAGAAAGAAATGCATTCTGCTTTGACGCCGCTGTTTGGTGGTGGGATTTTCTTGCTGTAATCTGGGCATTAGGATTTTTTTGTATTTTTTGAAAATGAGAAAAAATTTTATTTATATAAAATATAACAACTATTGCTTTGCCCCCACTTTATTGCCAAGCTTGATAGTCTTAACTTTATTTCCATTACTCATTTATTTAGGATTTTGGCAAATCCACCGAGGTGATTTCAAAAAACATGCTCAAATCTTATTTTCGCAAGGATCACTATCAACAGCCATCGAGATAAATAAAAAAAATAATATTGGAATAGAGAAAAATTATTTTCCAGGCGTTTTGCACGGTTATTTTGATAACCAACATACTTTTTTATTAGAAAATAAAATCTATTTACATAGAGTAGGTTATGCAATACTCACCCCTTTTAAATTAGACGGCGGACAAAAAGTCGTATTAGTAAATAGAGGATGGGTTCCTGAAGGTAGAGATAGGACTCAATTACCAAAAATACCAACCTTTGATCATGAAATAAACATAGAGGGATTGATTGTGTTTCCTAATAAAACCTTTAGCTTTAATTCTGCGTATAAAACCGGATGGCCTAAAAAAATTCAAACTATCAATCCGGAATTTCTAAAAAAAAATAATTTTCAGCCTTTTATAATCGTCATTAATAATCAATCCGTATATAGCTTTACGCCTTATTGGCAACCGATAGTTCTACCTGCTAGTCGACATTATGCTTATGCTTTTCAATGGTTCAGCTTAAGTATAACGTTAATTATTGTTTATTTCCTGACCCATATACATCGATTATGAAGAAAAAAGAATCAAAAAAATATCTATTTATTTTTGCATTATTATTTTTGATATTTTTAATGCCATTAATAGTAGCTATCTTACTTTTCAATAAAAATCCAAACTGGTTACACCAACAAACTGTGAATAAAGGAACACTTATCTCTGAACATTTGATTTTACAACAGCTAAAATTAGTTCCCCAAAAAACAACACTTCGTTCTTTTAAAAATAAGTGGTTATTATTTTACTTAACACCCTCTCCTTGTAATAGATTATGCCAAAAAAATCTCTATAGGATGCGACAAATTATATTGGCATTAGGTAAATATCGTCATCAAGTTCAGTATGCTCTAATCCTTATAAAAGATAATCCACTAGCGACTTACCCATTTCCAAGTAAAGATGCAAATTTATTAAATTACACGACCTCTAAGCTGCATGCTCAAAAAATTTTTTCTGCATTGAATATTAAAAATCATCATGCAGCCTATTTTATCGCAGATCCATTTGGAAGAATTATTTTATATTACTCTAACAATTCCGCTGGTGAGAATATCTACCAAGATTTAATGCGTCTATTAATAATTTCAACAACAGGATAAAAAAATGCGCTCAGAAAACAAATCAGCTTTGTATTTTTTATATATTGCTTTTTTATTGGCTGTCATTGTTGTACAACTGGGGGCTTACACACGCTTAAAGGATGCAGGTTTAGGCTGTCCAGACTGGCCAGGATGTTACGGAAAATTGACCTTACCTAAACAAGCTACTCAATTAATTAACGGGCCTTATAGCGGACAAATCTTAATTCCGGCAAAAGCATGGCCGGAAATGATACATCGCTATACGGCTGCCACCTTAGTCATGTTGTGTTTTGCTGTAACTGTTTTAATTATTTATAAAAATAAACTTCCACAGCAACCGGTATGGATAGCAACGAATTTACTTTTTTTATTATTCTTGCAAGCTTTATTAGGAAAATGGACGGTCACTTTGCGATTGCATCCTTTGGTGGTTATGTCTCACTTATTGGGCGGTTTAACCTTATTGAGTATGCTTTGGCTATTAATACTACGGCTTAGTCAACTTTCCACAAAGCCCTTTTCAGCATCAGAACAAAAATTAAAACCATGGGCTGCTTTTGGTTTATTTTTGCTTATTATTCAAATTATTCTCGGCGGCTGGACCAGTGCTAATTACGCTGCATTTGTTTGTCCAGATTTTCCAACATGCCAAGGACAGTGGTGGCCGGCAATGAATTTCTCGGAAGGTTTTCATCTTTGGTTGAATGCAAGTATCAATTATGAAGGTGGTATTTTATCATCTAACGCGCGCACAGCCATACAAATAAGTCATCGAATAATGGCAATCATTACCAGTGTTTATTTGTGTTTGTTGACATTTAAACTTTTTAAAATGACCCAAAAGTTTTTTTTTCGCGGACTGGCTATATTATTATTACTATTATTGGGTTTACAAATAAGTCTAGGCGTCTTAAATATATTATGGGTATTACCTTTATCTACCGCTATGTCTCATAATGCAATCGCTGCTTTGTTGCTACTAACACTTATTACATTAAATGCCAGTTTGTATAAAATAAATCAAAAACCAATTTGAAAAGGATTGAAATTTAGATATTCAAATTCATCATTACAATTTTCTGAGGTATAGCAATTTTTTTCTTTAGTTAAGAAAAGGCGTTTAATAAATGTATTTAAAAAATTTTTCTTTTGATCAGGAATCAAAAAACTATTTGATTCCTGACCGTTAGAATTAATTGATTCGGAAGAAACAGAAGTTGTTGAATTTCTAAAAAATTGACATTGCCATTTGGTAGGACATATCTCTTCGATTACATTTGGTTTTTCTTCTAATCGACTAAGCATAGCCTTTTTAGCCCTAGGAATAATATAGGTATGCATATTATTATTGGTATAGCAGCAAGATAATTCAGGCTGAATCGACTGCAACCTATCTATTTTTTTATAGGATCCTTCGCAATTATACGACTTATTAGCAACTTTAATTAGATTATAAGCTTTTTTCATGCGGGTCCTTATTTTTATTTTAAAATAGAATATTTAACAAATTTTTTTATTCTGATTATTTAAATTGGCCAATATATCTTCTAATAATAATGTACCTGTTGTTTTATTATGGCGTTTAAAAAATTGGCCTATTTTTTGAATAATAGCACTATCTCTATGCTGGTTTAAAATATTTGTTGTGCTTATGCCATAAACATGATCAAAAAAATCTTGATAAGTTGAATCAAGCCGGACTAATAAGTCAACCACAATAGATTGCTTACTATTCATAATCGAATTGCTCGCACGAAAAAAAAAGGTTTTTGTTAAATGCTTCTGATAAGATAAAAGTAAATTCTTAACCTTTTCTTTTGTTTTGAGATTCCAATTATTCAATGTATTCTCTTCTTTAGAAGCAAATTGATGATTTATCAGTCCTTGTTCATTGCGTTGTTTGTTTGTTAATTTAAGTTCGTTTTCTTTGCCTATTTCTGAAACTAAAGATAACGTTTCTGATTCATCAAGATCATTTCCCATTGAATCTGAATCAGTCAATAAAATAGTACTATCATCACTAGATTGACTCTCTTGGTCACTAATAGAACTACTCTGAACATCAACCTCAAATCTTGATGATTCCAATTCTGTATCTTTATCGCATGAATAAGAGTTTTTCTTATTATTAGCGGCATCAAAAGATTCTGCTATCTGCGAATAACGTTGATCGACTACATTTTCTGCTATTAGCTGATTACCTTTTTCTGGATTGTCTTTTTCATTTATAAAATAGGGATCAGTAAATATTCCACAAATATCTACCTGTTTTTTAACTTCATTCAAGATATCTGCTGCGACTTCTAAACTACAACTCTCTTTATTATTATTTTCATCTGTTAGAGCAAGATTTTCATCCAAATGATTATTGACCTCATACCAAGATTGATTAGCTATTTTAGCTAAACTTTCTTGCGTTACTACTCCAGATGTTTTTTGCTTATACAATAAAAAAAGGGGGGAAATTGGGCTTGGAGTAGCTATGTTAAATTGATACTTAATCAAATAATCTGCGGTTTTTTTTGAACGCCATTTCGTTTTCCGCTTTTTATAACTGGTAGAGGATTCTACCAGTTTTTTCATCTTAATAAGAGTTTTGTTAGCTTTAGTGCCAGAAGATTTGTATTTAATACCCCGAACTAAGTTAAAATGATTTTGGTCAGTTGACTTCTCTAAACACGCTACATCCAAACCTTTTAAAGTTTTTTTTAATAAAGCTTTCGATATAGGATCACTATCATTTTTACAATAGGGATAGATATAAAGTGCATAATGAGCTTGCTTGGACGCTTGTTTTCCTATGTCAGGACGAGAATTGTCCATAATAACACAAGTTAATATATCATTAATGTTAAAAATACGCATGCTATTAAATTCTTTGGATTAAAAGAGGTAGTGTAAATACCTCTTGTTTAACTTTGCAAGTATTTATAATCGAAGTGGTAGTTTAGTGATATTGTTCTGTAAATCTGATAATTGTTCTTCTAAAGTTTCAACCAACAACTGACTGGTTACCTTTCCTCCTCCCCATAACGTGGCAAAGCAACGTAACAAGGATATTCCACGGTATTCTGATAAAATTGCCTTTGCTTCATTGATGGTTTGCTGTAGATCGGTAATGATTTCTTCACTTGAACTTGCATGCTCTTGATTGGCTCCAGATTCTAATAATGCATCCATTTTTTGCTGAATATTTTCTATAGCCTGATATTTGTTTTTACCCGATTGAGCCCATAAAAAATTAGATTTTAATTTTTTAGCGTGCAGAGTCAAATTAACTTTCGAACCTATTAAAAGATCAATTAATTTCGCGTATTGTTCTTGTTGGGTACATAACTCAGCTTGATTAAAGTTAAACAATTCATTTAGTGTTGTATCCAGTTGGGTTAAACCAAGCTCCAGCTGCTGAGGAAAATTTACGCTGGGATTAAAATCATGAAAATCTTTATTTAAAATTTCGATCTTTTCTTCAATTGTTTTTTTTCTGTCATTAATGACTTCAGAGTTAATAAGCTTTTTACATAGTTCCAAATATTTATTTCGATCATTTTTAAATTTCTCTTCTAATTCATTAAATTTTGAATAAGATACTTCAAATTGATTTAAAAAATTTATTAGCCAATAGAGTTGCTGAAAAATTAAATGAGTTTTAGTTTTTTGCTCTCCCTCTACAGGCTTTAATAATTCAACTTGGTCATTAAAATAAGTTTCGAAGCTTGGACTCAACTTCCTTTCAAAATAAATTTCTTTAATTTTCTTAAAGAGTTCTTCAATACGATTAACAAGAATTAAATCTAGCTCTGCAAAAAAATTATTAGAATTTGATTCGTTATCTAAACCTTTATTTCTTAGTTGTTCTAGATGATTTTTAAATAAATCTAGTTCGCTATTGATAGCTTGTGCTTCATTTGGCTTAAAATAAAAATTAATATATTGCATTAAATAGTTTATTTGGCATAATTTTTCTTTTACAGGAGAATTTAGTTCTATAAAATTTTTAATTTCATCGATGCCTTTATTTATTTCTTCTAGCTGAACGTCTTGTTCATCAATTAAATTTTGTGCTTGCTGCAATAGCCTACCCACTCCATAAAACTCTTCAAAATCTTGTAATTCATTTTTTAGATTAGATAATTTTTCTTTAGGTTTGATTTGAAGCAATTGAGCTTGTGGATATAATGGTTTCATAGCTACCTTCTTATTATTATTTTTATAAAGGGTAGAAAAAAATCTGCCCTTATTTAGAATTTTTAAACAATCGGCCGAACCGAAAAAGCTTCGTCAATTAATGGCTTTAATTCATTCCTTAATTGATTAACATAATCAATACTGGTCACTTTTCCACCGCCCCAAAGTGTAGCAAAACATCTTAATGGCGAAAAACCTCGATACCGAGATAATGTTTTAATGGTCTGTTCATCATTAATTTTTTCATTTAGTTCTGAAATTTTCTGTTTAAAAACATCAACCTGTTCATTAGATAATAAACTCTCCATTGTATTACTAGCTTTTTTGATCTCTGCAGCCATACGAGTAATATCTAATAATATTTTGGATTTTTCACTTCCATTAAAATAGCCATTTTCGATTTTATTCCCATGTCTTTCCATTTTAACTAAGTTAGCATTATACTTTGCTTGAGTAAAAAAAGAGTTAATTTTTTGCGTGTTAGCAATTAGTGTATCTTGCTTTTCTGAATCTTGACTATGAATTGAATGCTGCGATGGAGCTGTAATAGAACTTGCTGAATTTGTAATTTCAGCTGAATCTTCCCCTGGAAGATCATGAAATGACTTCCTTCTTAGTTCTTCAAAGGACGATGTGTTTTCAAATCTTACTGAAGTTGGCCGGGTAGTTAATATAGGCGTAGAGGGTGCAGATTTGGAAATCTCTGCTAATAATGTTTCCTCTTCTTCATTTGGTTGCACTATTGCAACTTGAATAGGAGTTGGTAACTGCTCGTGTATATCAAACTGATCTGTTAATAATTCTATAAATTTAGCTGGGAAATTTTCATTAAAATTGTCGATATTTTTTTCTATATGTTTTTTGAAAGTTTGTGCATTTGATTTTCCTACTTCGAAAGTAAAATCACATGAGGAGTCTGGAATATATTTTTTATTATCTATAATTTTAACTTCACCATGCTTTACTATTATATGTTTTATTTTTTCTTCAATTAGTGGAGTAGAATTCTTAGGTGTAACTCGGTAAATTGTCAGCATAAACATACCTCTTTTTTATTATTTTTATTACTATAAAAATTAAATTATTTATTTAATTTAATTTAATTTTTAATCGCAGACAATTTATCATCAATAAAATAATTTTGTCTAGTTATTTTTTTTATTTTTTAAATTACAAAATTTTAAAAATAAAAAAAAACTAGAATAAATTAACTTTATTTTTTCTTACAAGTCTACCTTTCATAAAATTATTCTCGTATAATTTTTTTGTGCTGATGAAGGAGTGTTAAAACTAAGGAAAAATATGCTAAAGAATTTTGCTACTCGCTTACTTTGTAAAACCCTAATCTATTTAGAATTAGGAAAATGGCGCGTCACTTGTTTAATGTTAATTACCGTTTGGGTGGGAATGTCACTCGCAACGACAAAGCCGGTTTCTTGGTTATTAAATTTATTCACGCTAATAGGCATTGGTTTAGTTGCCGTTTCTGCAGGGGCGCTCAATCATTTATTAGAATATCGCTTAGACAGCCTAATGCATCGAACCGAACGACGCCCTTTGCCAAGAGGAAAAATCTCAGCTAAGCACGTGTCACTGTTTTCACTCACCGCAAGTTTGTCTGGCTTAATCTTGATTAGATATTCAAGTAACTCATTAACTTGTTTTTTAAGCTTTTTAAGTTTGTTTGTTTATGCATTTCTTTATACTCTGTATTTAAAGAAACATACCGTACAAAATATTGTCATCGGTGGTTTAGCCGGTGCAACACCACCTTTGTTAGGATGGACTGCCGTCACCGGAACCATAGAGCCCGGTGGATTAATCCTAGTTCTCATTATCTTTATTTGGACACCACCCCACTTCTGGTCATTGGCAGTTGCAAGACACACCGACTACCTCAAAACTAACTTACCCATGTTACCCGTTACGCATGGAATCACTTTTACTAAGCAGCAAATTTTTTTGTACACGCTGCTTTTAAGTGGAATTAGCCTATTACCCTTTAGTATAGGTATGAGTGGATACTTTTATTTAATAGCTGCTGTACTATTAAATTCTGGATTTATAGTTGCCACTGCAAATTTATTAAAGCAAACTAAACCGTCAACAGCGATAAAAACCTTTCATTACTCGAATTTTTATTTACTCATGCTGTTTGCATGTTTGTTCATGGACCATTCTTTAATGAGGAATATTTAAATGACCTGCCCTATCTCTAATAAACGATTTTCAACATTTATTATCTTTGCCATACTTGCTTTGGTCTTGGGTTTAGGCGTCAATCGATGCCACTCTGCAAAAAATCAAATAACACCCCCCATAGTCGGAACGAGTATCGATCAACCTCAACCAATACCTGAGTTTCATCTAGTCAATGGCTTAGGCAAACCATTTACTAATCATAATTTGAAAGGTCACTTCAGCTTGCTATTCTTTGGGTTTACACATTGTCAAAGTATCTGCCCATTGACAATGGCTATGTTGACTCAACTTTATAGCGACTTAAAAACCGAAAAACTTCCTTTACCACAAATAATCTTTATTACACTTGATCCGAAAAGAGATACCACAAAAGCGGTAAACGCTTACGTTAAAGCGTTTAATCCTAATTTTACCGGCCTAACCGGGCCTTTAGCTCGAATCCGTCAATTGAGCAAGCAAATGGGTGTGGTCTATATCCAAGCTCAACAAAGCAAAGCTTCAGAAAATAACTATCAGATTGACCATAGTGGAACCCTATACCTAGTCAACCCTGAAGGTAAGTTAGCGGCAATTTTCTCCCCTCCACATGATGAAACAAGCATCAAGCAAGACTATAAAAACTTAGTAAACCAATAATTACTATTATAGAAAAATTTGCATTTGAACAAAACGACCAATGAAATGGCTATTCTACATAATGTTAGAGTAGCCTACCTCTAGCATCTTGCGAATAACTAGAAAATTACCATAAATGCAGGTAAATTAACCCTCTGGTTCTCCTATAAATAGCTTAACATCCATTTTAAAAACTACATGAAAAAACAGCGGGTTATAGTTGGCCTCTCCGGAGGGGTAGATTCGTCAGTGACTGCTTTATTGCTAAAAGAGCAAGGTTACCAAGTCGAAGGACTATTTATGAAAAACTGGGAAGAAGACGACACCGAAGAGTATTGCTCTGCCAGCAGCGATATCGCCGATGCACAAGCCATCTGTAATAAACTACAGATCCCATTACATACTATTAATTTTGCCGCTGAATATTGGAATCGGGTATTTACTCATTTTTTAGCAGAGTATCAATTAGGTCGCACGCCCAATCCGGATATTTTATGTAATAGAGAAATTAAATTTAAAACTTTTCTTGATTATGCGCTACAATGCGGCGCCGATTTTATTGCCACTGGCCATTACGCAGGAAAATCTTATAAAAATAACCGTTATCAATTGCTTAAATGTGCCGATAAAAATAAGGATCAAACCTATTTTTTGTATACTTTAAGTCAAAAACCACTTTCTAAAACCTTATTTCCATTGGCCACTCTTACCAAGCCGGAAGTGCGACAAATCGCTAATCAAGCAGGGTTTACCAATGCAGTTAAAAAAGACAGTACAGGGATCTGCTTTATTGGTGAACGTAAATTTAAACATTTTTTACAAACCTACCTGCCCGCACAACCAGGTAATATAGAAACGTTAACGGGCGAAATACTGGGAAAACATGATGGCCTGATGTTTTACACACTAGGTCAACGACAAGGATTGGGTATCGGTGGTCAAAAAACTAAAAACGGTTCACCCTGGTATGTTGCCGATAAACAACTTACAAGAAATTCACTCTTAGTAGTCCAAGGCCATAATCATCCTAGACTCTTTGCTCCAGCTCTGGTCTGCACACAACTGCACTGGATTGACGATTGTCCTCCCACAAGCACATTATATTGCACAGCAAAAATCCGTTTCCGACAATCGGAAACAGCTTGCTTAATCAAACCTTTAAGCACTGATAAATATCAAGTAGAATTTGAAATTCCTCAACGAGCAATTACACCCGGTCAATCCGTCGTTTTTTATCAAGATCAAACCTGTTTGGGAGGCGGAATTATTGATGCCACACTCTAATGCTGTTAACGCCCGTTTGATCATTGGCTTAGGTGAAACTGGACTTTCCTGTGCGCGCTATTTTACTCGATTAGATTTGCCTTTTACACTCCTGGACAGTCGTTTAAATCCACCCAAATTATCGGAATTTCAAAAAGAATTTCCACAAGTGGTCTATCATTTAGGGCCTTTTGATCCAAAACATTTTCAAAATGTGTCGATCTCAATGAAAAAAGCATCAACGCCGCTATTCAACACTATAAACTTAAACCGTTAGGTGATATTGAATTATTTGCCCAACGGGCTCTTGCACCGATCATTGCGATTACCGGCAGCAATGCCAAAGGCACGGTAACGAGTTTAGTGAGCAAGATGATCGAACAAGCAAACCTAAAAGTTGCCGTAGGAGGAAATATCGGTAAACCGGTATTAGATTTGCTTAATGAACCGATACCCGATTTTTATGTACTAGAAATTTCAAGTTTTCAATTAGAAACTACTTACAGCTTACATGCTAAGTTAGCGAGCATACTCAATATTAGCCCGGATCATTTAGATCGTCATAAAACCTTAGCGACTTATATACAAGCAAAGCAACGAATTTATCAAAACTGTGAAATTGCTTTATGGAATCGAGAAGATTTCAACACCTCTCCTAACTATAAAGCAAAAAAAATAATCAGTTTTGGTTTAGATCCACTAAAATCTGATTCAAAAGAACTTAGCTTGCAAGTCATCAATCAAAAAACCTTTCTTACAGAAGGTAACAAAATTTTATTACCTGTTGAAAAAATCCCTATTAAGGGGCGACATAATTGGGCTAATGCTTTAGCCGCTTTAACGATAGGACGCGCCATTGGATTAAACATATCAGCAATGTTAACTGCTTTATGCCAATTTAAAGGTTTACCCCACCGCTGCCAATGGATTAAAGAGCATAAAGGTGTAACTTGGTATAATGATTCTAAAGCGACCAATGTAGGAGCAACACTGGCTGCCTTGAATGGGTTAGGTCCAGCTATTTCAGGTAAAATTATTTTAATTGCTGGAGGCTTAGCCAAAGGGGCCGATTTTTCCTTGTTAAATGATTCCATAAAGCGCTATGTTAAAAAAATGATTTTAATTGGCCGAGATGCCGCTTTATTAAAAACTGCTCTAGAAAATAGTACTGTCATCGATATGTCTGCTGATTTGGCACAAGCAGTCAAATTAGCCCATCATACTGCCATAGAAGGAGATATTGTCCTACTATCTCCCGCGTGTGCCAGCATGGATATGTTTAAAAATTATGAAGAACGCGGTGAAGTTTTTAGCGATTTAGCGCGAGGAATTCATTGATATGTCAAAACCCAACAATGCAGATATTACGTCCATTGTTTTATATGATCGTTGGTTGTTAATTGTCATTGCTACTTTACTTGCGTTCGGTCTATTAATGGTTGCTTCAACATCCATTGTGATTTCTGAACATCAGTATGGTCAATCTTTCCATTTTTTTTTCCATCAACTTTTCTACTTAATCTTAGGCATCGCTACTGGAATAATTGTAGTACAAATAAAAACCTCTTATTGGCAACAAATTAGTCTTGCACTATTAATACTGACGGTCGGTTTACTTTTCTTAGTTTTATTACCTGGTATCGGCAGACAAGTTAATGGCAGTATGCGTTGGTTAGGTTTTGGTCCTTTTGGACTGCAAGTCTCTGAATTCGTCAAATTAACCATGATTGTTTATTTAGCGGGTTATTTAGTACGTCAAGAAAAGCAGGTGCAAAATCAAATCCGTGGTTTTCTTAAACCGTTAGTGGTTCTTGCTATCATTACTTTTTTACTATTGCGTGAACCTGATTTCGGAGCCGCCACAGTAATTTTGGTGACTAGCCTAGGGATGTTATTTTTAGCAGGCGTACGAATTTGGCAATTTATTGTTTTGTTAACCAGTGTCGCACTTATTTTAGGTGTATTAGCAATCAGTTCGCCCTACCGCTTAGCTCGTCTAACAACTTTTCTTAATCCCTGGGCTAACCAATTTGATTCAGGCTATCAATTAACTCAATCGTTAATTGCTTTTGGTCGTGGGGGTTGGTTTGGGGTCGGACTTGGTGAAAGCATCCAAAAGCTATTTTATCTTCCTGAAGCCCATACCGATTTCTTGTTTGCGGTATTGACCGAAGAACTCGGTTTAATTGGGGGATTATTTTTGATTCTATTATTTTCGTTATTAGTTTGGCGAGCATTATATATAGGCTATCGCTGTTTTAATATTGGACAGCGTTTCTCAGCTTACCTGGCCTATGGTATCGGTTTAAATATTGCGCTACAAGTCATGATTAATATTGGCGTCAACACAGGCGTATTACCCACTAAAGGATTAACACTACCGTTAATGAGCTATGGCGGCAGCAGTTTACTCATGACCTGCATCATGCTGGCTTTATTGTTGCGCATCGATTATGAATATCGCTTAATTCAATTTGGGTTTAAAGTCGTTAATTAGCTAGTTTTTTAAACTAAACTTCTTAGCCAAAAACTGCTATATAAATGAATATATCCTTCATAGAATTCGAAAAGTTTCCGTTTTACATTGCGATAAATAGACGCAAGAGTTGAGAGACTAATCAACTAGTGACACAATACGGCTCCTCACTACACAATATAGGTTTTTAATCATGAAAATCCCTTTTGTTGACCATCAAATGGGACGTATACGACACCTCCATTTCGTCGGAATTGGTGGTGCTGGCATGGGTGGCATTGCTGAAATTCTATTAAACGAAGGCTACACGATTTCCGGCTCTGATCTGCAAGAAAATGCTATGACTCAACACCTACGAAATTTAGGTACTGAGATTCAACTTGGTCATCATGAAAAACACATTTGTAAGGCTGATGTCATTGTTTATTCGAGTGCAGTATCTCCTGATAATGCAGAAATTGTAGCCGCACGTAATGCGCTCATACCCGTTGTTCCGAGGGCTTTGATGCTCGCTGAATTAATGCGTTTTCGTTATAGTATTGCCGTCGCAGGAACACACGGAAAAACCACCACAACGAGTTTAGTAGCCAGTTTATTAGGCGAAGGAGGATTGGATCCAACATTTGTTATTGGTGGAAAATTGAATAGCACCAGCACCCACGCGCGTTTAGGTGCTGGTCGTTATTTAGTCGCGGAAGCCGATGAAAGTGATGCTTCTTTCCTCTATTTAAAACCCATGATTGCAATTGTGACTAACATCGATTTGGACCACATGGGAACTTATAATGGGAATTTTCAGCAATTAAAAAAAAGCTTCTTAGAGTTTTTATGGCATTTACCTTTTTACGGTTTAGCCATTATGTGCTGCGATGATCCACTGGTTCGATCAATCTTACCTGATATTATGCGCCCCATTATCACTTATGGATTTAGTGAAGATGCTGATATTCGTATCACTTCTTTTCAACAAAAAGGCATTAAAAATTACTTTACAGTCACACGGCCAAAGAAAAAACCACTCGATATTATCTTAAATCTTCCTGGTGAACATAATGCTTTAAATGCTTTAGCGGCTATTGCTGTTGCCTCTGAGCTTGGGATTAAAGATAATGTTATACTAGGTGCTTTGTCGCATTTTAGTGGAGTCGATCGCCGCTTTCAAATATTAGGAAAACTAAAATGCAAACAAGGGCATGCTTTATTGATAGATGATTACGGTCATCACCCACGTGAGATAGCGGCCACTTTAAAAGCCATTCGTAGTGCCTGGCCAGACCGACGCTTAATTATGACTTACCAACCTCACCGTTATACACGAACCCGCGATCTGTTTGCAGATTTTGTAGAAATTTTATCTGAAGTGGATCGTTTACTGTTGCTAAATGTTTATTCAGCGGGAGAAACGCCCATACCAGGCGCAGATAGTACTGCCTTATTAAAATCAATACGCTTAAATAATCAATCAAATGCTCTTCATATTAAAGATAAAGAAAATCTGACTCAAACTCTAGATGAAGTTATTCAAGACGGTGATATTTTATTATTACAAGGTGCTGGAGATATTGGCAGTATCGCAGAAAAATTAGCTCTAACCATTGTGAACAAATAATTTATGCAAAATTTACGCGGTCAACTTATAAAAAACGCTGCAATGGCTGAATACTCTTCATGGCAAGTAGGTGGTAAAGCCGATCGTCTTTATAAACCTACCGATATGAATGATCTCATTCAGTTTATTCAACAACTACCTAAACAAGAACCCTTAGTTTTTTTAGGTTTAGGCAGTAATACACTCATCCGCGATGGTGGAATCAAAGGAACCGTGGTGATTACCCAAGGCGCACTAAACAAATTAAAAAGTATCGACGCTGTGACACTTTATGCAGAAGTCGGTGTTGCATCGCCAGCCTTCGCTCGATTTTCAGCAAGAAAAAATTTAATCGGTGCTGAATTTTTAGCTGGTATCCCAGGAACCATCGGAGGGGCTTTGGTCATGAACGCAGGATGCGATGGCTCCGAAACCTGGAATATTGTCAAATCTGTTCTTACAGTAAATCGGCAAGGTGAAAAAAAGATTCGTTATCCGAGTGAATATAAAATTGCGTATCGCAGTGTCAGCCTATTTCCTGATGAATATTATTTGGCAGCAGAGTTCCAATTAAAACCTGGCAGCAAAAAAAAAGCTTTAAATAAAATCCGTGATTTACTTAAATATCGTGCCGACACTCAGCCAACGAATGAACCAAATTGCGGTTCAGTATTTCGTAATCCTCCTGGTGATTATGCCGCACGTCTGATCGAAGCCTGTAGACTTAAAGGTTTAACCATCGGTGATGCCACCATATCAAACAAACACGCTAATTTCATTATTAATAATGGTCATGCCAGCGCCACCGATATTGAAGCCTTAATTGAAAAAATTGCTGAGTGTGTTTTCCATAAATTTCATATTCGCTTAATACCCGAAGTACGTATCATCGGCGAAGCTTAAACCTGCTATACATCCTGATTCCATGAGAAAACCTAGCTACATTGAATTTAAAAATCTTGTAATTGTTTATTCATCAATGCAAACGATTCTTCTTCGGCTTGATCTTTAACTAAACAATATTGCGATAAATAGAGCATCAATAGACTAAAAGGTAAGATCACTAACATGCCATATGGAAATTTTAACCACGCGATACCACCAAACGGGCCTAAATAAGAAAGTAATAATAAACTTGTTAGATAAGAAAAAAACCAAAATAAACTAAAATTATTGACCCAGAAACGCCGCTTTTGATAGCATAAATTAATAATAAATCCTACTAAAATAGCCAGATAAAGTTTCCATATCACTGAAAAACCGCACCAATATAGCATTAAATTAGCGACATAGAATGCAATATGACAGATAATCAAACTCGCCGATAATTTAAAAGGTCGGTATTGTTCAGGTTGCATTTTGCGTAATGCAAGCAAACAAATAGGTCCTATGCCATAGGAGAGTATGCTTGCTGAGGATAAAAAAGCCACCATTTTTTGCCATCCCGGAAACGGTAAAAAAGCGCAAATTCCAACGAAAAAATTAACATAAAGCGTTACGTATGGGATTTGGTAGCGATTTAGTTTTAAAAAAAAGGGCGGTAAATGTTTATTTAATGCCATACCATAGAGAATTCGCGAAGTGGCTGCCGTATAGACTAAAGTTGTTCCTAATGGCGAAAAAGCTGCATCTATTAATAACAAAACCGCAACGAGACTAAGTCCTAGTAACAAACTTAAACCCACCAAGGGTCCACTATCATCGGGAAAACTTAGATGTTGCCAGCCATGTTGCAAATAAATTTGTGGAACTGCCATTAAAAAACTTAACTGCAACATAAAATAGAGAATGAATCCCACTAATACTGCACCTAAAATAGCAATGGGAATACTTTTTTGCGGATTTTTAACTTCCCCTGCTAACATCAAACCATTTTGGAAACCAGTAAATGCAAAGGCTATACCTCCCGCAGATAAAGCAGAAAATATTTCTATCCAGCTCGACTTGTTCGTTAAATCCAGCGTGATGTTTTGCCATGTAGAGGAAGTATGTAATAAAGCAACAATCGCAATCGATGGTAAAAGAAATTTTAGAATGCTAGCATATTTATTACATTCAGCTAAAAATTTAATGCCATAACTATTTAGAATCACTATTAAAAACATAATCAACGTCGCAGCCAGATAACCGATAGGTGATAACTTAAAATAGGTTGCTTCTTTAATTAACAAAAAAGGAAAAAAATGACTGCTATATTGCAAAATAGCCTGGATTTCTATGGGTGTCATGACCACATAAGCCAGCCATGTAATCCAAGAAAATAAGAACCCTACCTCTCTGCCATGGGTATAGGTCGGATAATTAGATAAACCTCCTGAGATGGGTAACATAGTCCCCAATTCGCATAACGGTAGAGCTATGAATAACATAAAAAGTGCTGCCATCATCCAACTGATCAAAGCATTTGGCCCAGCCATTTGTGCACCTATAAATGGTGTAAATAGCCATGCAGAACCAATCATACCGCCCGCAGCAGCAATTAAGATATTAGTAGTGGAGATATCACGCTTTAACAATTTTTAAATCCTTTTCTAAACATTTTAGTTTTTAAATGGCTAAACCTAAATCAAGAGTTTAGCAATTTTTAAAAAAATCGTATTTGGAATCTTTTAAAAAGAAAAAACAGTTTACAAAATAAGCAATTAAAACGATATGATTTTATACAGACTATTTATTTACCAAACGTAGTAAATGTATAGGTTTTATTTTGTTCGATATTTCCTGGTAACTTCGCTGAAAATATGGGCATATAAAACGCGGTTTTAATGATATCTCTAGCTTGATGTTGTTTTTGACTTTCAACATGTTCAATAATTATCCCTGCTTGGAAAAGCTCCGTGTGAGCATAAGTACCAGGGATTACATTGTTATTTTCAAGGTTTTTATAGAAAAACGGGCGTTTCTCCAATTGTAACTTTTCAGTCATGCTTTCATCCCTCGCTATTCTGACCTCTCCTTGCTTTAAATCATTTTTCGCTAAATATTTCTGTTGTGAAGGGATAACATGTTTTAACATAACGCTTACTCATAATAAATTTATGAGTAAGCGTTTAATAATAGATTATTAAGCAAAGCTTAAAGACTCTATTAAATTGCATAAAGTGCTTATAATTTCCAGTTAACCCTTTAAAGCCTTTCGTTGTTTCTCGAACAGTTGATTGATTCCTTTTTCTGCTAAAGATAACAATTCCTGCAGTTGTAGTTTCGAAAAAGCATTTTTCTCAGCGGTAGCCTGCACTTCCAAAATACCGCCCTGCTCTGTCATTACCACATTCATATCCGTTTCCGCTTGAGAATCCTCAGCATAATCAAGGTCTAAAATCAGTTCTCCTTGATAAATTCCAACGGATACTGCGGCCACTAAATATCGCCAAGGATCGTTTAGTAACTCACCTTTTTTCTGCATGACTGTTAAAGCATCTTTCAATGCGATACTTGCGCCAGTAATAGCGGTAGTTCGAGTTCCACCATCAGCCTGGATCACATCACAATCTAAATAAATAGTATTTTCACCCAGCTGCTTCAGATCAACGCTTACCCGTAAAACCCGTCCAATTAAACGTTGAATTTCTAAACTTCGGCCCGTTTGTTTACCTCGACTTGCCTCTCGTTCAGAACGAGTATGTGTTGATCGAGGCAACATGCCATATTCTGCAGTAATCCAACCTTGGCCTGAACCTTTAAGAAATTTGGGTACGCCAGGTACAACACTCGCTGTACACAGTACTTTGGTATTGCCAAATGCAATCATAACCGAACCTTCAGCATACTGCGTATAAGAACGAATTATTTCGATAGCACGAAGTTCGTCAAGAGCACGTTGTGTCGCACGCATAATTATTTTTCCTTTTATAAATACTAGATTTTATTTGCAGAGTGATTAAAATAGACGTTTTAAAATAGGCATTATACTTTTTAACCTGAAAATTACCATGACCAATAGCATGACGGCTTTTGCCAGAAAAGAAAAACAAGCCGAATGGGGTCAAGCTGTTTGGGAAGTTCGTAGCGTCAATCATCGTTATTTAGAAATCGTTCTTTCTCTGCCAGATACTTTTAGTCAATTAGAACCCTTAATTCGAAAACAAATCCAAGCCTGCTTACGGCGCGGTCGAATAGAAGCAAAGTTACGCTATAAACCCTATCCCAATAAAGCGATGCCGATTGAGATCGATGAAGAATTAACGCAGTCTCTTATCGGCGCCTATAACAAAATTGCTCACTTTGCTCATACCAACACCTCTTTAAATCCCGGAGAATTATTACGTTGGCCACAATTACTCAAATTTCCTGAATTAAATATCGAAATGATCCAACCGGAGTTAATGACTCTATTTTCTGAAACCTTGGACGAATTTTGTAAAGTACGTAGCATTGAAGGCAACGCTATTTTTGAATTATTAAACCAGCGTTTAATTAAACTGACAAACCTCACTCAGCAAATCCAAATTCAATTACCTCAGATTTTAAATCTGCAACGTGAAAAACTCTTCGCTCGATTAAATGAAATTAAAACAAATTTAGATCCTAACCGTTTAGAGCAGGAAATGTTATTATTTGTTCAGAAGACAGATGTTGCAGAAGAACTGGATCGTTTACAGATCCATCTCCATGAGTTCAAAAATTTATTAGCAAAAACACAAGCTCAAGGTAAACAGCTTGATTTTTTATTACAAGAACTGAATCGTGAGGCAAATACCTTAGCCTCTAAATCACTCAATGCTGAACTGACATTATCCGCGGTTAACATCAAGGTATTGATCGAGGAAATGCGCGAACAAGTGCAAAATATCGAGTAAATTATGAATATGCCAGGAACACTTTATATTATCTCAGCACCTTCAGGCGGCGGTAAAACTAGTCTTGTGAATGCACTGTTAGAATCCGTATCTAACTTAGAAGTTTCGATTTCCTATACCACTCGCCCACCACGTCCCGGTGAAAAAGAAGGAGTGGATTATCATTTTATTGATCAAGCAGAATTTAACCAACTCATCCAAAAAAAATCCTTGTTAGAACATGCTATCGTTTTTGGCCATTATTATGGCACTTCGCATGAATGGGTAACAAAAAAAATTGAAGCCGGTATCGATATTATTCTTGAAATTGACTGGCAAGGTGCGCAACAAATAAGAAAAAAAATGCCCGAATCAATAGGAATATTTATTATCCCTCCTTCCTGGGAGGTATTAGAAAAAAGATTGCATCTTAGAGCCCAAGATAAACAAGATGTCATTAAAAAGCGTATGGCTGACGCTAAAGCTGAATTAAGACATTATGATGAATATGATTATTTAATCATGAATGAAAACTTTTCGAATGCATTAGCCGATTTGAATGCTATCTTACGCGTTAGACGTTTACGCTGTAGTATACAAAAAAAAGAACTCGCACCTCTTTTAAAAACCTTGTTAAGATAAGCTCCTTAAAAACTTATAAAAATCCCTATGTTAAAGAAAATATTCTCTGTTTTTTTCCTGTTCAGCGTTTGCCATATCCCTGCAGGTTTAGCCATTAGCAACCCCAATAGTTGCCCAAAGATACAAGTTTGTTTTACGCCTGGCCAAAATTGCACAGCTGAAATAACAGATGTCATTGACGGAGCTAAACAATCGATTTTTGTGCAAGCCTACAGCTTTACTTCGGCCCCTATTGCTGCTCATTTGATTGCGGCAAAAAAACGTGGGGTCAAGGTCAATGTAATATTGGATAAAAGTCAAAAAACGCAAAGATATAGTGCCTCACGTTTTTTAGTTAACCAGCATATTCCCTGTTGGATAGATTACAAACCAGCTATAGCACACAATAAAATCATGATTATCGATGAAAAAGCGGTGATTACCGGTTCATTTAATTTTACTAAAGCGGCACAAAATAAAAATGCAGAAAATTTATTGATCATTCGTGATCCAGCCTTAGCCAATCTCTATCTGAAAAATTGGCAACAACGTCGAGCTGTCTCAAGCTATCTCACACAAACTAAATCACAACGATATAATTTTTTTTAAGTTTTGGGAATAAAAAACTTATTCTCACTACTAGGCAAATTTAATACTAGCCCGTATTTGTCCCATTGTTGATTTGTTTCCTGAAGCTCCAGGAAACAATAAACTACCTCTGTCGCCAATCACTTGGCCTTCTCCTAAGCTATAATCCTTATTTTGGATAATAGCCACTCCCACATCAAACCATTGACTGATATTCATTAGGTAATCCACATAAATTTTTCGATTGGGTAAAATCCCTGCTAAATGCTTAGTCGCTTGGTAACCCACCGCAAGTCGGGTTTGATTAGCAATTGCTGCAAAAGTTAAGCCTAATTCAAATCCCCAAAGCTTTGGTTTTTGAAATGTAAAATCGGTTTCTAGATTGGGTGTGAGAGGAACAGGAAAAGCTAAAAAAAATGGTTTACGAAAATTTCGTATTGTAGCAATATACTGACCACTAACATCCAAAGGACCCCACTGGAATGAAGCATTTATATTATAGGCAGGGGTTTTTTGATTGGGTAAACCAGCGATATTGGTTTGATCGGGATTGGGCAAATCTGAAATAACACCCGCAACTTCTATGTTTTTATTGGTGTAATAGGCGGATAGAAAATTAGTATCGGTAATACTTGCAACATAGCCTGCATCGATATTAAAACGACTGATACAATCACTATAGGTATAACCTAAGTTAACTCCACCATTTTGTATTCTACGAGTTGAGCCTCCATCTGATAGTCTTGGTTGACCTGCAAAAGTATAAATAGAGCCATAAAGTCCACTCGGCATCGTAAAACCTAACTGAGCAGTGGTCGCATTGATTGTACTTAATAATTGGGTAGGATTTTCACTAGTTACAAAACTATAGGGATCATAATTTCCAAAAGGCACATATTCTTTACCAATGCGTAAATAAACCGGCGAAACATTAAAGTGTTGCAATGTAGCATAAGCGGTATCAAGTTTAGAGCTATTGACGGGCTGATAAATTAAAAATGAATTAGGTATTTGATAAACCCCTTGCGAACCGGGAACCCCACTTAAAGAGGTATAAACAAATGACATATTGGCTTTCATCCAATTATTCACTCGTGTATCTACAAACAAATTAGCATTATTTAATAGAAGATCACTGGCTCTATTACTGGTTTGATTAAAAGGCGTCCCTTGAACAGACAACAAATTGTCAAATGGAGTCACAACTAAAAAAACCGGGGGGGTATTAGTTATATACGCGTCAGTGTTCATCCAGCCACTCAGATTGATTCGGCATTTCCAACCACAGGGCTGGTCAAAACCGCCCGGTTGATTCCTGCCCAATAACCAATCCATCTTATTAACTTGCTCCCGCATTACTTCTTGTTCATAAGCACTATCCCTGACATAAATTCCAGCAGCAAAAGCGGGACAACTCACTCCTAAAGCTAGCAAGGAGAAAATAATTAGCTTGAATCTCATACTATGTCCCTATAAAAAGATTTCAATTTCCTAAAGCTTAACAATTCTTGGTATATATCTCAAATATCAAATAGATAGGTTTAGCTATCTAAAACAGGATCACCCGGTAGGTCGCTTGCTGTATGTACTTGATGATCCTGGGCCAGCAATAAGTACATGGCGGGCACTACAAACAATGTAAATAAGGTACCGATAGAAATTCCAGAAGCAATAACCAAACCGATATTAAAACGACTGATTGCTCCTGCTCCAGACGCTAAAATTAACGGTATAACGCCTAAAACCATCGACGCAGTCGTCATTAAGATAGGTCGCAACCGAATACCCGCTGCCATCTGTATGGCATCTAGTTTTTTATGACCTTCGTGTTGTAAATCATTTGCAAATTGCACAATCAAAATACCATGTTTACTAATTAACCCTATCAATGTCACTAAGCCCACTTCGGTATAAATATTTAAACTTGCTCCGCCAATGCCTAAACTGATGAAAATAAGTGCGCCACAAATTGACATCGGCACACTCACTAAAATAATGATGGGATCACGAAAACTTTCAAATTGTGCCGCTAAACAAAGAAAAATAATAATTAACGCTAAGAAAAAGGTTAAAATCAAAGCACTACTTTCTTGCTGATATTGACGAGATTGGGCTGCATAATCCATGTTGTAATTATCTGGAAATATCCTTTTAGCTATTTTTTGCAAACCTTGCAGTGCATCCCCCATGGTGATGCCCGGAAATGGAACGGCTGAAATAGTTGCTGAATTAAGCTGCTGAAAGTGATTAATTGATTCCGGAACCACTATCGTTTTCAATCGTGCAATCGTCGATAAAGGAATCACTGAGCCATTCGCCAGCTTTAAATAAAAATTGAGTAATTGATCGGCGTTTAAACGAGAACCTCGCATCACTTGAGGAATCACTTGATACGATCGGCCATCAAAATTAAAATAATTAATATAATTTTCACTCATCGCAGAGGCTAACAAATCGCCCACATCCGCCATGGTTAAACCAAGTTGTGATGCTTTATCACGATCGAATTGTATCGCTGATTGAGGTTTATCTAATTTAAGATCGCTATCTAAATAAACAAACAACCCACTTTTGCGTGCCTCATCTAATAACGCTTGCGAAACATCATTTAGTTTAAAATAATCTTCCGTCGTTGTAATAACAAACTGTACCGGTAACCCACTACCTCCGCCCGGTAAAGAAGGTTTTTGAAAGGCTGCCACTCGTGCTCCGGCAATGCCATCAAATGAATGTTGTATCTGCGGTTGCAATTGATTAGTTGTTGATTTACGTTCATTCCATGGTTTAAAGACCATTCCACCAATACTGGTATTAAGTCCATTTACACCATCTAACTGAAAAACATGATCGGTTTCAGGGTAAGAATGAAAGATTTTGAATACTTGATTGGAATATATTTGCGTTTGTTGTAACGTCGCATTAGGCGCAGCGGTTAATAGACTAATAATTAGCCCTTGATCTTCTTGCGGCGCTAATTCATTTTTAGAAGTGGCATATAAAAAATAAATACTGCTTAAAATAATGAATGCAAATACAATGGTCACTGGTAAATTCTTTAATGAGCCTTGTAAAAGATGTTCATAATAATCACGTAACTTATCAAACTTAGCATCGATAAAACCAACAAAACCTCTATGTTGATCTTTAACGCTAGGCTTTAAAGAAAGCGAACACATCATCGGAGAAAGTGTTAAAGCAATAATCGCAGAAATCGCTACAGCACCTGCTAAAGTAAATGCAAATTCAGTAAATAAGGCGCCCGTTAATCCTCCCATGAAACCTATCGGTACATACACTGCAATTAAGACAACAGAAATAGAAATTATCGGTATAGCTAATTCCCGTGCCCCTCTGATAGCGGCTTCAAAAGGTGATTGACCGGATTCAATATGCCGATAAATATTTTCTACAATAATAATGGCATCATCAACAACTAATCCGATAGCTAATACTAAGGCTAATAAAGTCAATAAATTTATGGTATAGCCCAGTAACAACATAATAAAAAATGCCCCGATTAACGATAGAGGCATTGCAATGACTGGAATAATCACTGAGCGAAGAGAACCCAAAAAGAGAAAAATAACTAACGTAACAATAACTAACGCTTCTATCAAACTGGTCATCACTTCGTGTATAGAACTATTGATATAACGACTTTCGTCGTACACAATCTTTCCACTTAAGCCTTGTGGTAGTTGTGCAGTTATATCTGGCATCACTTTTCGGATATTTTTTATAACGGAAAGCACGTTTGCAGTCGGTGCTACTTTGATCCCTATATAAACCGCGGGTTTATTATCGAATTTTACAGAGGTATCATAATTTTGCGAACCTAAAGTCACTTTAGCAACATCTTTTAAACGAATGATGGCGCCATTTTGCGCTTTAACTATTAAGTTCTGAAATTTCTCTACACTGTCTAAATTAGTATTGATAGTTAAGTCAACAGTAACCATATCGCCTTTGGTACGCCCTACCGCCGCAACAAAATCGTTATTAGCTAAAGCATTTGCCACATCATCAGCACCTAAACCATAGGATGCTAATTTCGCCGGATCTAACCAAGCACGCATTGAAAATAAATGTTGGCCGACGATTTCAGCTTGCTGCACACCATTAACCGCTTGTAATTTCGGTTGTACCACGCGGATCAAATAATCGGTAATTTGATTGCTGGCTAATTTAGGACTATAAAACCCTATATACATCGAATCGATAGTTTCACCGATAGCAATATTTAACGTCGGCTGTTGAGATTGCTTAGGCAACTGATTAATAACGGCATTTACTTTGGTGTTAATTTCGGTTAAAGCTTTATTGGGGTCATAATTCAGCAATAAATTAGCTTGTATCAAACTGCTTCCTTGGGTACTACTTGAGGTTAAATAATCGATCCCTTGTGCTTGTGCTATTGAATTTTCTAAAGGGGTGGTTATAAATCCTGCAATTAAAGCAGGATCAGCGCCCGTATAAACGGTTGAAACAGTTATCACTGCATTCTCAGTATAAGGATATTGTCGAACTTGCAACAAAGTTAACGAACGTATGCCTAGCACCAAGATTAATAAACTAATCACAGTAGCTAACACCGGTCGCTGAATAAAAATATCCGTAAAACGCATAAAAACCGCTATCCTTAAACTAAAACAAGCTCATTTTATTGTATAAAAATGAGCTAGGGTTTCCTTTCCGCTTCTTTATTCATCAATAGCGATAGGTGCTGGATTATTATTCGGTACCACTGAATTATTAATTATAACGATACTGCCATTCTTTAGTTTGAGTTGTCCGCTCGTAACAACCATGTCACCTTCGTTTAGCCCATCCAAAATTGCAATTTGATCACCCCGTTTTTCTCCTGTTGTCACAAAAGTTTGTAGTACGCTAAATTGTAATTTACCATTTTTATCCTTTCCTCTTTGTTGGACAATATAGGCGATCTCTCCATAGGAATTAAAACTAATCGCCGTTTGTGGAAGCGTGAGATATTTTTTCATTGGGCTTGTCAGTACTTCGGCTGAAACAAACATACCAGGATATATCTCAGACTGCGGATTAGCGATAGTCGCTTCAATCTTCACATTTCGTGTATTTACATCCACAATAGGATTAATGGTAGTTACTTTTCCAGTAAAAACTTTGTCAGGATATGTATCTGTTTTGATATTAACCGTTGAACCTACATGTAATTCCGCTAACTTTTGTTGTGGAATAAAAAAATCTGCATAAAGTGGATCTAAGGCTTGTAAAGGAACTACCTGATCGCCCGGATTGAGGTACTGACCTACGTTCACGGTTGAAACACCTAAACGACCGGTAAAAGGAGCCTTTAAGGTTTTTTTAGCGACAATAGCTTCTTGTTGTGCAACTTGTGCTGTTAAATTTTTTAGATTTTGTTCATCGGTATCCAGTACCGCTTTACTGATGGCTTTGACAGCAAATTGGGCTTTATCCCGATGATAGACAATCTCAGCTAACTTCTCTTGTGCTTCTAATGAATGTAATAGTGCTACATCTGAGTCGGCATTAAGTTGAACTAGAACATCGCCTTCTTTAACATCTGAACCTGGTTTTAAATAAACGGCGCGGACTAAACCCGCTAATTCCGTGGTGACATACACTCCATTCACTGCGCGCATACTGCCATAGGTTAAAATCTTGGGTTGCCACCATGAATACTGAACCCGCATCGCTGAAACAGTAACAATGGGTGCGGTATTCTTCTGCATAGCATGTCGAATAACAAGATGTTTAATAGTTTGGTATCCAAAAACCAAAGCAAAAAGCACACCTACACTAACCAACATAATAACCATAGGTCTATTAAGATATTTTTTTAACCTATGCATGGCTGTGATCCATTACTGACAATTCGAGTTCCACCATCCACCCCCCAAAGCTTGAAATAAAGCCGCTGTATCAGCATAGCGACTTGCTTCTGCTTGTACCAAACTAATGCGTGTTTGCTGATATTGTCGTTGTGCGTCTAGTAAAGAAAGATAACTCACCCCTCCTAAACGAAATTGTTGTTTCACCAAATATAAATTAGCATAAGCGGCTGTTTCAGCTTGTTTTTGTGCACGCATTTCTCGAGCATCCGCTTCTATAGCACGTAATGTATCTGCTACATTTTTGAAAGCCTGCAACACAGTTTCGCGGTACTGCGCAGCGGCCGCATCATAAGCCGCAATCGCTGCACGACGTTCGGCAAGTAAAGCACCCCCACGAAATAATGGTTGAAATATCCCAGCTCCTATATTCCATAAATTACTTTGCGAACCAAATACTTTACTACCGACAGTATTCGATTTTCCCCAGGAACCATTGATGGTAATTTGTGGATATATTAGCAGTAGCCACGCCGACTTGCGCATTAGCTGCTTCCCATAGTGCTTCAGCCGCTCGTATATCAGGTCTTTGCCGTACTAAAGCAGAAGGGATTCTTAAAGGCAGTGTTGTAGGTAAGTGTAATTCATCTAAATCTAGAGATGGAATCACACAGCGTTGACTAGGGAAAGCACCGACTAAGATCGCCAAAAGATGCCGAGTTTGTGCCCAACTTTTTTCTAACGGGGGCAAGGTCGCTTTAGTTTGTGCTAATTGTGTTTGTTGCGCAACGACATCAATTTGCGAAACACCTCCCAGATCAAATTGTTTTTTTATAATCGCCAATTGTTCAGCTTGTTCACGGATCAATTGTTTAGTCACACAAATTTGTTTATGCAGTGAAGCAATAGTAATCGCCGTCGTCACAATATTAGACGTTAAACTTAAATAAGCTGCCCTGAGTTCAAAATATTGATATTCTACTTGCGCTTGTAAATCTTGTATTTGCCTACGAATTCCTCCAAAAAAATCAAGTAAGTAAGAAGCATTAAGTGAAGCATTGAATAGATTGAAGACTGACGAAGGTATCCCACTTGTCGCTACCGAACTCGTTCCATTAGAGGAACTAAAGAACCCAGTATTTGATCCACGTTGTGCGGTCACCTGAGCTCCGATATTAGGATACAAACCGTTACCAATACCTGCATTTAAATTTTCCCTTGCTTCTTGTAAAGTTGATTTAGCTGCTGTTAAATTAGGGCTATTCGCAATACCTCGACAAATAAGTTTATTGATCTTATCTGAATGAAATAAACTCCACCATTCTGCGGAGATGGCTTTTGTCTGAATAAATTGTTGTGAGGCACCGCCATGACCGGGTGCACTGACTGTGCGACAAGGCCAAGGAGGTTTTGTATAATGATTTACCTTGGGGGACTCAGGGGTTTCAAAATCAGGCCCGACCATGCAAGCACTGAGACTACCCAACATCATGGCAATCATGGCAAATTGATAACAGTTCCTGTAAAAAACCCACATTTAATCTGTCCATTTTTACTCTATTTGTATTACACATTTTCTTAATGTGCACTTTCCTATCATAGACGATATTTTTAGAACTTAGTGGAAATTTGCAGTAAATGCCGTCTCTTTCCCATTCAACCAAGCTGATATAAAACTAATCACAACACTCGTCCCAAACTATGCTTTAATTAAAGCAGTGGAAACCTATTCTGCTTTGTTAATAAAAAAGAATAAGCTAGGTTTCTCTTATTGGAGCTCAATTTATGGTCAAATCTCTAAAAAGAATCGGTTCAACAAAAAAGCGTAAACTTGCTCTATTGTCTTTAGTGATAGGCGCTGTAGCGATAGGTTTTGCCCCTATTTTTGTCCGATTAAGCGAAGTAGGTCCAATTGCAACCGGATTCTGGCGGGTGGCTATTGCCTTTCCAATTTTAACCTTGCTTTCCATTGGCCAAGGCTACACTCGACCAGATGAAGCCCATGCACCGACATTAAAAGATTATCTTTGGTTATTATTTTCTGGAGTTTTATTTGGTGGCGATCTAGCCACATGGCATCTTTCTATCCAATATACTACCATCGCCAATTCAACTTTAATTGCTAACTTCTCTCCCATCATTATTGCCTTATGGGCATGGATCGTTTTACGCAAACCTCCACAAAAAAAATTGGTTACTGGTTTATTATTAGCCATCGTAGGGATTGCGATTTTAATTCATCCTAGTCTGCATATGGACAAAGATATCCGTATTGGTGATGGATTAGCCTTTATTACTGCATTTTTTTATGCTGGTTATTTATTAGTACTCAATCGTGCGCGCAAAAAATTTACTGCTTTTGCCAGTATGGCAATATCAACATTTGCCAGCATGCTTACCTTACTTATCATCACAGGCCTGTCTGGAGAGCTTGCAATGCCACAAACAGAAATGGCTTGGATCATTTTATTTACTTTAGCCTTGTTTGCACATATTTTAGGACAAGGATTAATTGCTTATGCCCTACCCTATTTACCGGTTACTTTTTCATCCACCGCCTTGCTTATTCAACCGATGGTCGCAGCAACGGCAGGGTGGTATTTCTTTTCAGAATATTTAGGGCTCAGCCAAATAATTGGTATCTTGATTGCATTAGTAGGTATCTTTTTGGCTAAACAAACAATTTAATCCAAATGCATGCTAGAAAATATACTATAGCAAGCTTTTACTCACCATTTCATAAACATCGGAAGAAAGTTTCGGAAGCTTAATTAGCCTTTCTAATTGCTCTCGCATCAATGCCTGACGATCACTATCAAAACGCTTCCATTGGGCAAAAGGTTTTACTAAACGTGCGGCTATCTGGGGATTGATGGGATCGAGATGCTGTATTTGTTCACTCAAAAACAAATAACCTGCACCTGAACGATCATGGAATTGACTGCGATTTTCCGAGCAAAAAACACCAATCAAGGATCGAATTTTATTGGGATTCTTCCAATCAAAAGCAGGATGTTTAAGTAGTTTTTTAACCTGATGCAACGTATCGGGCAATGGTGCACGGGCTTGTATTGCTAACCACTTACAAACGACCAAAGAATTAGCCGAACTATTTTCATAAAAGTCTTTTAAATAGCGATCTTTTTGCGATAAATTATGATTAACGATTTCACTTAAAGCCACTATTCTATCCGTTAAATTATCGGCCTTTTTGTAATGATCGATACACAGATGATGCACACTAGGATCTTGCAATAACATGAGATAATTTAAACTCATGTTGGCTAGACGACGATTCGTCACCGATTGCTTATCAAATATATAAGGTTTTATGTCATGATAAATTTGATAGGCCTCAAAAAGGTTATTTTCGAGTTTCTTCGCTAACTGAAAACGTAACCATTCTCTTTCTTCATGAATCCCATCAATATCAATAATAGGCATTTGTTCAGCTAAGGAAGCTTCACTCGGTAAACTGAGTAGTTCTGCCAATAAATCCTTATTATCCTGCTGTTCATCAGCAAATAAAATTTTATAACCTTTAAGCAACTGATTAACCGCTGGATCTTCTATAGCCTCAGAGGATTGAATACGACCTAATATAATTCGACTGGCTAATTCCTGTGTCGCATCCCAGCGATTAAAACCATCCGTATCCATTTGCATTAAAAATGCAAGTTCTTCATTAGAAAACTTAGCCTTCAGTTTTACGGGAGCAGAAAAATTTCTCAATAAAGAAGGAATCGGTTTTGCATCAACATTAACAAACTGAAAAACATGCTCAGCTTCTCTGAGCTTCAATGTACATTGTGTTCCCATTGACGTTGTGTCACCGACTAATTGTAAATCTAAGGGTTTACCTTCTGGGCTTAATAAAGCCATCACTAAAGGAATATAGAAAGGTTTTTTGGTTGGTTGGCCGGGAGTAGCAGGACAATGTTGTTTAAGAATCAAATCAAAGGTTTTCTCTTCTGGTGAATAATGATAATCCACTTGTAATTCCGGAGTTCCTGATTGTTTATACCAACGGCGAAATTGCTGGAGATCATAACCACTGCCTTTCTCAATCGATTTAACAAAATCTTCGATGGTGACCACTTGTCCATCATGAGTAGCAAAATAATCATCCATCCCTTTGCGAAATAATTCTGCTCCCACTAAAACCTTCATCATACGGATAATTTCAGCCCCTTTTTCATACACGGTCATGGTATAAAAATTATTGATTTCCATATAAGAATCCGGTTGCACGGGATGCGCTAAAGGGCCTGCATCTTCTGCAAACTGCATCGCTCTCAATTGTCTTACGGTATTGATCCGTTCCGTAGCAGGATTACCAATCGATTCAATAAATTCTTGTTCACGAAAAACCGTCAAACCTTCTTTGAGGCTTAATTGAAACCAATCACGACAGATAATACGATCTCCAGTCCAATTATGGAAATACTCATGGCCTACCACTTTAGTAATATAACTATAATCCGCGTCTGTCGCTGAATGAGGGTCGGCCAAAATGGTTTGTGAATTAAAGATATTCAGCCCCTTATTTTCCATCGCCCCCATATTAAAATCATCGATAACAGCAATCATGAATATATCTAAATCATACTCACGCCCATAAGCTAGTTCATCCCAACGCATGGCTTTTTTTAAAGATTCCATGGCATGATGACATTTATTTTTTTCACCTTTTTCTGAAAAAATTTGTAAGCAAATTTTTCGTTGTGATTCGGTTATAAATTCGTCTTCGATATACTCTAAATCTCCCGCAACTAAGGCAAATAAATAACTCGGTTTCTTGAAAGGGTCTTCCCAAGTAATAGAATGCTGGTTATTTTCTAAATCTTGTTGAGCAATTTTATTTCCATTTGATAACAAAATAGGATACTTTTTTTTGTCAGCGATAATAGTAGTCGTATATCGGGCTAAAACATCGGGCCTATCTAAAAAGTAAGTGATGCGCCGAAAACCTTCGGCCTCACATTGCGTACAAAAAATTCCTCGAGAAACATACAACCCACTTAATGCTGTATTTTCTTTAGGCTTAATTTTATTTTCAATCTCAAGATTAAACTGATTGGGTACTTGAAAAATAATTAATTCATTATCCTGGAGTTGATATTCATGAGTGGATAAACCTCGGCCATCGAGTTTAATGAAAACTAATTCACAATTCTCACCCTGCAAAACCAGAGGTTGATTTTTATTTTCCAATTTTGAGTCACGAATAACTGTCAAACGCGAATTAACCTGCGTCAAATCTTCATCTAGCTTAAAAGTTAATTCAACTGTATTTATTAAAAAACTGGGGGCGGTGTAGTCTTTAAGAAAGGTGGTTTTTACTTCAGTCATTTTATTACCTATTATTTGATGAGAGGATCAGACTCTTTTTTCATATTGATAATTGCCGGAAGTATTAGACTTAACAACAATAATGAACCGCCAACAATCGTGGTTTTTGCTAACACTTCGTGATTAATTAACACGCCAAATAAACTAGCAAATAGCGGTTCCAAAGCAAATATCAAAGCCGCTTTAGGAGCGCTAGTAAATTTTTGATATTTATTCTGTAAATAATACGCTAAACTGGTTGCAAATACAGCGCAAAAGAGGATACCGACTAAAGCTTGAGCTTGCAAAGCCGTACTAAAAGTATGACCTTTAGTAAATAAAAATACAAAAGGTACAGTAAACAATAATTGATAAAAAGCTAATAATTGATAATCACCTATTAATTGATTAATGCGTTGCAAATAAGTGATCTGCAAAGAAAAACACAGTGCACCTAAAAAAACCCATAGCTCCCCATGTCCGATATAAAGGTGCTTTATATCCATTAATACATAAAGTCCAATAAATCCTATGCCAGCACAGAATAAATCCAAACGACTCGGTTTTTCTAATTTAAACAAAGGCGCTAAAAAAGGGACTAGAATAACACTCGCACCGGTAATAAAAGCGGCTCGTGCAGAATGAACCGTCTGCAACCCAATGGTTTGGCAAAGATAAGCCCCAGCATTCAGAACACCAATGATTAAACTACTACGCAAAATTGTTCGGGTAGTATTACCTAACAAAATCCAGACACTCGGTAGCAAAACCAACGTAGCTAAAGCAAAACGTAAACTCACAAATACAAACGGATCAACTTCAGCCAATGCATTGCGAGTCAGTGGAAAGGTAGCCCCCCACATCAAGGTGGCTAAAATAAGATAAAGATTAGCTTTACTAGATAATTTCATAAAATATATACTCATAGCTATTGAATTTTAAGCATGTCGCCGTGAGCATGAAGCAATCGGAGTGTATTCAAGATACAAGAAGATTGCGAGCTGAGGGCCCTAGCCAAAAATTCAAATGCGAAGAATAGAGAGTATAGTCACTCCCATCCCTAGCAACAACAGGAGAATTTACCGTGTCTATTCGAGTTCTTGTTAACGGTGCTGCAGGCCGCATGGGGCAAACTACGGTTCAATTTATTCACACAGATAAAACCCTGGATTTGGTTGGAGAAACAAACGGTAAAGATGACCTAAAAAAATCAATACTTGCCACTAAAGCCGATATTGTTATTGATTTTACCAATGCAATAGCTGTCTATGAGAATACCAAAAAAATTATTTTAGCGGGAGCTCACCCGGTGATTGGTACCAGTGGTTTACTTCCTGAACAAATAAAAGAATTGCAACAGCTTTGTGCTGAAAAAAATTTAGGTGGAATTATTGCACCAAATTTTTGTATTGGCGCTTTATTAATGATGCGTTTTTCTGAACAGGCCGCCCAATACGAATGTGAAATTATCGAAACACATCATGAGAATAAATTAGACGCCCCTTCTGCAACTGCGATAAAAACAGCAGAATTAATTAATTCAGCTAGAAAAAAACCACCTAGTGTAAAAAAAGTGCATGAAACCTTAAGTGGAGTGCGGGGCGCCAATAAGAATCAAATCCCAATTCATTCCTTACGTCTACCCGGGTTTTTGGCCAAACAAGATATAGTATTCGGTCACTTGGGCGGGAATCTTGTTATCGCCCATGAAACAATAGATCGTAATGCCTATATGCCCGGGGTATTATTAGCTTGCAAAAAAGTGATGTCGTTAAAAAAATTAGTTTACGGCTTAGAAACATTTTTATAAAAATCTACGCAATATACAACTTATTATGCGGAAAATCTGATGGCCGACTTTAAACAATTACATATTGAACTGATAAGACAATTAAACCAAAATCAATTTAACATTGATGATGTTATTAGCAAAAAATTAATTGAGTATGTGTTGTTATTACACAAATGGAATCAAGTACATAATTTAACCAGCATTCGCGAGCCTTTACAAATGATTTCCAAACATATTCTTGATAGTCTCGCAATAAGTCCGTACTTACAAGGTCCACGCATACTGGATGTCGGTACCGGCGCGGGTTTGCCAGGTCTTCCTTTAGCGCTGACGCATCCGCAATATCGTTTTGCATTATTGGATAGTAATGGAAAAAAAACCCGCTTCTTAACGCATGTCATACAAACATTAATGATTGACAACGTCGATATTATTTCTTCGCGTGTTGAACAATATTATCCTGAAAATTGTTTTAATTGCATTGTCAGTCGCGCTTTTAGTCAATTAAATGACTTTCTGCATAAAACAAAACATTTATGTTGTAAAAATGGAATTTTTTTAGCAATGAAAGGACAATATCCTGCCGAAGAAATTAATACACTGGATGAAAACTTTAAACTTATTGATAGCAAATCCTTAAAAATTGCCGGCCTTGATGAAAAAAGACATGTCTTGATCATCGGTTTAAATCATTAATAAGAGAAATATTTATTTAATAAATCCTTATTAGTTAAACCAAGATTAATTATTCTATCCTAGAATTAATTATCTCAAAGATATACACTCCAGTCGCCAGGATCCTAAAATGCTACGCAATGATGAAATTATGCCTTTACTTCCAGAACAACGCTCTCCTAATTTTTTTCAAAAAGCACTTAAATCAGCTAAAAACTTAACTTGTAAAACTGTGGGCACAGGTATCGGTATTACTTCTGCCTCGGCCGTCAGTGTAATAACTTATTATAAACCTGCCTATGACGCAGGCGCTTCCGTAGCCCACTGGTTAAAAGAAGCCGCCATGATTGGTGGACTTAGCACCAATTTTCTGTTTAATTTACAAGCCTATCGAGAACTTTTACAGCAATTGCCTAGTCTAGTAAAAATGCCCGGGAAACTTTCAACCGCCATCTTTTTTTCAACGATGTGTGTCGCCCCCAATTTATTTATGAATATCGTTGATGAAGAAGGCAACTATATCGACCAACCCTATATGGTATTACAAATAATTTCTGCTTTTCTTAATATCGGGGTTAACGTGGTAGGCACCATGGAGTTAATTAATAACATTTCCTCTTTATTAAAAAATAAAACCGATTTACAAAAAGAAAAACTTATCGAAGAAATAAATTTTATTATTGAAGAATTTACACATAAGCAACGATTACCGCCAGATGAGAAATTTAATGAAGAATTAGAAAAAGAATTAAGTACTCAACTTACAACTCATCATGATTTAAACTTGCCGCAAAAAATTCGCTATTATTCGCTTAATTCTGCTTTGGGCTTATTCAGCATTCCACAATTTAGTGCTTACTTGTTAATTAGTTATTTTGGCATGCACGATTTAGCCGAGAGAAAGCTAGATGCTTCTGCAGCTATCAGTTTGCTACTGGGTTTAATCGCTACCATTGGCAATGGCATACCCGGCGCAGGATTCTCGATTAAAGGAGTCAATTCCACCAGTAAAAAACTCATGGCTTTAGAAAGACCTTCGTTATTAGCAATTTTTTTTGTATTACCCGCTTTACTTTCTGGTTTTACTACACACAAAGCCATGGCAGGTAGTTTAAAAGAATTAGGTTGCTCGGAAGGTAATATCGCTGAAGCATTGAAATGGATAGCTAATTTGGGAGCTGCTTTAGTTTATAATTTACCGCAAATGCTCAATTTAGCAGATAGTCTGACTGCTCCAGCAGCTAATAATCAGCTTATCGAATTAAAGAAACATCTTGAAACCCAAGTTAAAAATTTAGCCGCTGCCAATATAGATGATTTTAAAAATGGATTAGGAAATAATGTAATGAGATTTTTTAGAGATTATCCAGCTGCTAAAAATGATGATATCGGTAACGGTCTAGCGTTGCATAGCATTAATAGTCCAGTATAACCACTACGGCAAAATTAATAGCTAAATGCTAGCTGAGTAAGTTATAAGCTGTTAGAATTGCATCGGTCGGTGAAAAATTCGTTTGATTCATTTCCGCCAAATCGGACATAGAAATGTTCAGGTGCACCCCACACAAACCATGACGTTCTTCAATGGTATCTTGGAGCTTTAAACGATTTTGATATTGTAAAGTAACTTGGTTTCAAATAATTGACACGCGGCTTCTAAATGAATTTCTGACATAAAAAACCATCTGATAAACAAAAGAATTTCATTTATCAGGTTGCCCGGGAAAGGGGCTGATAATATCATCGACCTTTAAGCTTTAGGAGTTTTGCTAAATATTCTTAAGCCGATAAAGTCATTATTAATTATCTCATAAAACAGGATAAGGTACTTTATCTAGTAGGGTAATGAGTTGTTCGAGTTTTCTTTTCTGAGAATATTCTTTAACTAATGTAATATAGGTCGCTATGTTAGCGACGCTATAAGTTTTGTTAAACAACTCAAAAACATACATCTCTCCATTAATTTCTTTTAATGCTGAAATATTTTTCGCTTCTTCACTTAAGGTTAATGCATTGACGGATTTATTTTGATCTATTTTTTTAGAAAAAAGTTGAAAGAGTATTTGATACTCTAGTTTATAGAAATCCTTAAAGTGAAATTGTTCTGAAACCTCAGCCCAAACTGCATTATTCAACAATAAACCACCTAAAACGGCTTGTTCGGTTTGTAAGGAGTAAGAAAGATTATCACTCATCGTTATTCTCCTCCTAGCATGAATTTATGGAGATCATAAAAAAGCTCTTTCAAACTTTTACGAAAAGATCGCGATAAATGATCGGATTTTAATAACTTAAATATTAAATCCATTAAAGATGAAAAATTGTTCTCTATAAAATTTTCAATGAGTTTATTGAATAGACATTCAATATGTTTACCTTGATTTTTATCTTTGATGGGAAATTGTTCTAAATAATGAGGTAGGTAAATAAAGTCTTGGATCTTTTCAATCTTTATAAAATTATGCTTTTGAAGCGACTTTAATGAAGAATAGATATCTTCTATTTTTTTATTTAATTCTTCTGCTATATCAACTGGATGACATTGGACATAGCCTAGTCGATTGGTGTAAGGACTCGTATATAAATAAATAAGTATCAATTTGTCTTTCATAGTTAATTTAAATTGCTGCAAGGTTAACCAGAAGTTTTTAGGTAATTTGGAAGAGCCTGAGCGATGATCAGTAGTTGCATTAAAATACATAGTGATTTTCCTTATTATATTTAAAGAATTTGATATTTAAAGTTTAAGGAAGGGAAGACAGAGTGTCGCAACAGCTATGGTTATCTTTTTAGCTCTTACTTTCTCAATAAGCTCATCACTACAATGAAGGATTATGTTTGTAATTTGTTGATAGTGAGTACTTGGACAACCTAATAGATTTGCAATAAATTGATCAGTTTCCTCCATAACTTCGTCCTGATTTAGACAAAGCTCATTGGGTTTATTTTCAAATAAGTTCGAATATTGTCCTTCACAATTACCAATAATTTTTTTCAAAGCTATTCCTATATAGCCAAGTTCAACCTCATCAAAAATCTTAGTTAAATAGGAAGTTTCAAATTTTCCATTTATCAGATCATAAAGTGATATTTTCCAGGCACATATTGTTACTTTTTGATTTTGTATATGCAAAAAATAAGTAATATAATTACCGATAAGTTGATTATTTTCATCGATAATAATTGGTCTTGCTGTATCTAAATCTGAAAGTTCTTCTGATATCCATTCAGTTTTGGTATGATGTTTCACGTCACTTAATAATATATTACATAATGTCAGAAATGGATCGTTAAAATTAAGTCTAATTTTTTTAAATTTATTTTTTTTATCGGATGAGAGTAAATCTGCAAAACTTACTTTTATGTTCTTATGTCTTTCTAAATAGTCTGCTATTAATACCGCAAATTCTACTTGCATTTGGTTGCGACCACTTCGAATGGCACTTAATGTTTCTCTAGGAATACCTATTTTCTTTGCTGCTTTCTCAACTGAACTAAAACCTTTAATAAATATTTCTAATATATCTCTATCCACGTTCATTCCTTAGTTGTTATTTTTTTTATTCGGCTATCTTACCTAAAATATTTGGTACGAAAGTACCAAATATTTTAGGTAAGATTACTTGGATAAGGATAATTAAATTTTGTTTTAAATAATTGGGGGTTATAGAAATGAAAACTTTCAATTTGGAAGAAGCAGCGCCTCATTTATCAGATATGGCAGCTTTTACGTTATTAACAGGATTGCGTAAATCAAATGTAACAGGACTGAAATGGAAAAATGTTGATTTGGTAAAACGACATGCCTTTGTACCGGCTTCGCAATCGAAGACAAATAAAGCGATACCTGTACCACTTAGCACAGAAGCAATTGCGATTATCCGAAAACAGATAGGAAAACATATCGAGTTTGTTTTTTCATATCAAGGAAAAGCAATTAAGCAATGTGCTACAGCGGCTTGGTATAAGGCTTTAAAACGTGCTGAGATCGAAGATTTTCATTGGCATGACCTACGCCACACTTGGGCATCCTGGCACGTACAAAATGGAACTTCTTTGTATGAGCTGCAAAGACTCGGTGGTTGGTCTTCTTATGGAACTGTTCAACGTTACGCACATTTGAATAGTCAACAACTTCAAGAAGCTGCTGAACGTGTGTCTGGTACAAAATTGGTACATGTTGTTAAAAATGCTGGTTTAGGAGACTAGCTGAATGAAGGATAAACTGTTAGAATGCCGGGCTCTTTCGAATCATGCGCCCGTAGCTCAGCT
>VBOA01000128.1:0-1911 GCA_005877695.1 Gammaproteobacteria bacterium
TTTGCCTATTAAGCAAATGTGTAGTATTCTTTATTTACAAGATAGAATATCTCTTATTCTCGCCCGATGGGGAGAGTGTGACGTAACCTTTAGTGTGGATGCGTCATGTTAATTCTCTACATATTTAGTAGGTAGTTATTTATGTCATGTGGAAATGGTACATATAATTGCGTATTAGGCATATTAGTATATTATATAGTATTACAGTACATCTTATAATTATGTTATGTCATATCATTATTATTATCATATTTATTATTATTATTTCGTATATGAAGCTCATTATCATTATTATTATATAGAACTTCAATATTATTATTATAGTAATATTATTATTATATTTCTTGTGCACAAGTATATACAATTATTTACAATGAGTCAAGTCCGCCCCGTCAAAGTGTTAGTGTCGATATAGGGTATATGTTATATTATCATGATAATTATTCATGGTTAGGTATTTAGGTTTTATGTACAAGGTATATGTTAGGATTCAATTCTTGTTTGTGGTTTCTTTTTTCTTGAAGTATCTTCAAGTTTCTTATGGTCCTCATTCAATCTGTCTTGAATGGTAAAGTTTCATTCTACATACATGGACTACCTCTTGGGTAAGCTTTCCATACTTTATGAATTCGCATACATATGAGACAGGTGTTGCTTTCTTGATAATTACCGCGGGGCCGCGATATTTCTGTGAAAATTTCGATGGATTGAGTTGTAGGTTTTTGGGGTATGCTATTAAAACCTCTGTGCCAGGTTTGAGTTCCGGCATGTCTCGTCTTGCTTTATCATAATATTTCTTTTGTTTCTTTTGTTGTTCTTTAATAATGCTAGGAATTGTGTTGCGAATTTCGTCAACAATTTTTAGGTTTTCTAATAAGTCTTTGTCAGCTTGTGGCGTTATAAATATGGTATCACTGGGAAATCTTGGATTGTATCCGAACAGTAAGTATGCTGGTCTGTAACCTGTTACTTGATTTACAGAATTGTTATATGCAAATAGGACATAGGGCAGATAGTTGCTCCACTTGTTAGGAGAATTGTGAACAAAATGGCTTAATAATGTGCATAAGGTTCCATTCAGTTTTTCAACCTGCCCCATGAAATGGGGTGTGAAACTAGATGCAAATATATGACAAGTTCCTATTGCTAGGTTCAGTTGTTGAATAATTGATGAGGTAAATTCTGTTCCCATATCTGATTGTAAGATTTCGCTTATTCCGTATGTGCAGAATAATTGTATTAGGCATTTTGCAATAGATTTGCTATCCGCGGTGACTAGGGGAAATGCAAACCCGTATCTTGTTGTAGATTCCGTCACTGTTAAAATGTATTTATATCTATTTGATGAAGTCAGGGGTCCAATAATATCAGTTTGTAGTCTTTCAAATACTTTGTTTGTTGGTAAAATACCTTGGAATAATCCATATGGCTTTTTTGTGACATATTTTCTCTTTTGGCATGATTCACATGTTCTGACATAATTTTCTGTGTCTTTTTTCATTCCAAACCAATGGAATCTTTCTTGTAAATTTTTCAGGACTTTAAATGAGTTTAGGTGAGCTCCTGTCATTTTAGAGTCGTGAAATTCTTCTAGTACGACTTGATGTAAAGATTTGGGTAATGCAATGACATATTTGACAGTCAGATCTCTTTCAAATTTCCTGTATAGTATTCCATGTTGAATTTTGTAGTCTTTTGCTATATTAATGTATTTTTGTGTAGCCTTAGTTGGATCTTGAATGGCTAAAATAATGGGTTTTAGCGTTTCATCTTCTGCTTGAAGTTGTTTTAGGTCCACTTCATGGAGTAAATTAATTGTAATAAGATCTTCTTCAATTGTTTCTTGAGTTACCGTGTTTCGGCTTAGCATGTCTGGAAGGAAATGTGTTTTCCCTGGCCTGTAATGTATTT
>VBOA01000128.1:1938-4173 GCA_005877695.1 Gammaproteobacteria bacterium
AGTAACATGGCCAATCGTGTTAGTCTAATGGAAGTTGTTTTAAAGTTTTTGTAATATTTCAGTGCATAATGATCTGTGTACACATGGACTAGTCTGCCAAATGTGTATTCCCTAAATCGTGTAACGATGTACACCAAAGAAAGAAATTCTTTTTCAGAGATTGACCATTTTCTTTCTGAAGGTTTTATTTTCCTAGATATATATTGAATTGGTACTTCTAGTCCAGTTTTATCATCAATTTGTGTTATTACTCCTCCAATGGCAAAATCTGAACTGTCACAATAAATATTTGTGACGCGGTCATCATGAAAGTGTGCCAATAGCGGTGGCGTTGTAAGGCGTTTCTTGATTTCCAAAAATGCTGACTGGCAACTAGATGTCCAAAGAAAGCGTCTTTCTTTATTATAGACTTTGATTGCCTCCGTCAGAGGGAGAGATAATTTTGCAAAGCCTTCTATGTGTTTGCGGAAAAAATTTGCCGCTCCTAAAAAACTCCGTAGTTCTTTAATTTTAGTAGGTGTTTGGAATTGAACAATGGCTTGTATGCTAGAATCTAAAGGCAGTGTACCAGCACTACTTATCCTGTGCCTTCAACTTTGATATATGAAATGTATGAATTGGGGGGTTATAAAGTCAAGAGTTGAGGAACTACGCACTTTATTTTATGTTAAAGTTACAAATGATACATTAAAATGTTGGGTTGACACTTGGCAATAAAATGGTTTGATGAAATAAAAGGTACAATATTATTATTAGATAAACGTCAATAGATAGGAGTTATAGTTCCAATTACATTATTTTACATAATGAATTATAAATGCAGTTGAAATCAAGTTAAATTAAACATTGTTATTTAAAAATTTACAATTTGATAAAACAGATATTAGATTTAATTTGACTGGCTCCCACTAAATGTTACACATAATAATATTTTGATGTTCTTACAATGCAAGGTTATCCAAATGTTGCACTGGACACTTCCATCTAAATAATGGCCATATTCCCTATCTCACTGGACACTTTGAAGTCGACTCGTGGTCGCGACGTAACATCGGCGGGACGGAACTGACATATTGACCTTTCTTTACATGACGGTGGTAACGGGCTGACTGCCCGGTCCGTGGCGGATCCAGGTTCGATTTTTGGTGGAAGTCCCTGGGCGGGAAGTCCTTTCATTGGTCCATCTTGATGGTGGTAGGGGCCACGTGTGTGCAACTCAGCGATCAGCCGGTCAAAGCCCGGCTCCAAGAATGTAAGAGGAAACCGGAAATCTAGCATCCGCTCGCCTTGGGTACTCCGTCCAAGTGTAGATGGTAGAGAGATGAATTTAGTTGGAAATAATCGGCGATAATATTGGCTATTTTGGCCAGTATTAGCATCCCCCTGCTTTAAAAATGGGAAACGTCCCCGTTTGACCAAGGAAGCATTTAAAGATGAAGTGGTGAGAGTTAATGAATTTAAGTCATTGAATGTTAAGTGGATAGAAGTCCTGAAGTTTGAAGTAGAAGTGTCAAAGAAGTAGTTGTGAAGAAGGCAGTGAGAGTGACAGGTGGTGACCACGTGGTAATCAGCTGTTGGCGGCGTGTGCAGTACTCGTGGACAGCTGACTTGACGAGGGCTCAGCTGTCTCAGTTTCATCTCGCCGGAGTGACGTAGGCTGAACCGTGTCCCATGGCTTGTTGATGTTGACATCAGCTGGTTGTTGGATCTGGTGGTCGCACCGAGCTTGTTGACAACTGACGCCTCCTATGACGTGATATCAGCTGGAGAGTCTAGCGTAGACAGAATCTTGAGATCTCTGACACTGTGCCACTGTGGTGTCCGCATGGCTGGGTGACGTAGTCTGCTGCGTGCTGACATCTCATCCCTGCTGTTGTTGTCATCTTCACTGCAATCCGCGCGGCTGTGGTCTGCGTTGTTGGCGTCAAGTACCGTTGGTACTGGATACAGCACACTGGGTGATGGTAGACGTCTGCAATGCGCTGATATGTTTTTGACTTATAGATTTTGGGGGATTGATAGTCAATTAGTAATGGACTAAAGTCAGTTATATAAATGCGCGGTAGCGCGAACGCACTCTCCCGCGGTAGTTTTCGTTTTTGTGTCTTGAATCTTGTTCTTTCATGGTCGTTGTGGTTCCTTCATGGTCGTCGTGGAAATGAATTAAATGAATTAACATAGACAATGCATACAAATTAAGCAATGAAAATAATGTGTGTGGGGAACCAGTCTTAT
>VBOA01000128.1:4219-4657 GCA_005877695.1 Gammaproteobacteria bacterium
TATATTCAATTTTTCTAACCTACAATTAATATTGTAAACTACATATGAGATACCCTAGTAAATAGTACATTTAATGTTAAATAAGAATGATGTTTATGAATCATAATAATTGGTTCGTACATAGCAATATTTTTTTTTTTTTTGTAAAGCGTGGTGGTACCATATTTAATGCCGCCATTGGCGTAAATGTAACATATAGGTTAAATACACTTTAAAGTTTTTATTTAATTATAGTTGTTTATTATTTCTTAATCACTGCATTGCAATGTTCGTTATTTATTATTCCCTTTCTACATTCTACACAAAATATTCCTAATTTATGAATGTTCAACGTTTTTATTTATTTACAATGTTATTGTTTATAACAGTTTATGACAATATTATTATTATTACATGTTTATATTTTATAACAAGTGCTTATATTTTACACTCATAGTT
>VBOA01000004.1 GCA_005877695.1 Gammaproteobacteria bacterium
TATCCTAAGTAGTGCAACTTCAGCTGTAGCAAATAACTTGCCTATGGTTACTGATATGAGCAAAAATACAGGGCAAGACTACTGGGGTATGTATTCCAAGCTCCCCAACCCGGTGGAGAGATATTTAAAAGGACTAAAAACTACAAATGGTTTGAGTGTAAATGAACTCCTAAATTTCATAAAAGTGATTTTAAAAATGTCTACTGAGTTAAAATTAAGTGATCACTCCATTTTAGAACTGTGTTGTGGTCATTCATTTGGTCCACTTTTAAATAAGTTATTGGAACTGAAGGGTGCCAACGCCAGTCTAGAAAAGGTTCATCTGGAGCTGTTGAGATGTTTCCTGCCCATCAACCTGAGGGAGAACCTGCGAAGATCTATGGTGAACCGACCGCAGAGAGTAGGTGAGCCACTGGGGATCTACTGTGATGACATCAAAGAAAATGCCAAAACTTTGTTGTGTCCCTACAGTGAGAGTGAACTTGTGGAGATTATTAAGCTAGGTATTTCTCCACAAGACCGCTCTAGACTAGTCTTTATGTCAAACCCTACAACATTTGCTGACCTGGAGTTATTATGTATACAGGTTCAAAATATGGCCTATTCAGACCACATTAGATCTAGTGAGTCTAATAGAGGCACTCACTTGGTACAAAGTGTAGAGAAATCTGAGATGGGTAATAGGCAGGCACAAAGGCCTATAGTTTGCTATTTTTGTCAAAAGGAAGGTCACATTGCTAGGAATTGTTTTAGTAGGAATAAACAATTTAATCAGTCAAAAAACGAGTCACAGGGAGGGAATTTGTAACCTTGCCCTCCATAAATCAAAAAATTAAGGTAAATTCAAATTTGAAGGAAAAATTTAAAACTAAAATTTATAGGCCTACTAAAAATTCCAAACAATGTCCCAAAGGTAAAAATCAAGCTAAAGAATGTGTAAACTTTGTTGACCAGAAAGTAAGTTATAAGGATAAGTTATATGCTAGAAAACAGATAAGAAGGCATTTAAAGAAATTAAAAATTATTGAGGAGAGAGATGTGTTAAAATGTAAGGTAAATAAAGTGAGTTTACCTAGTGTAGAAACCTATTTTGAAAATAAGGTTTGTTGTAATAGTTTGATTGATTCTGGGTCCTCAATTAATTTAATAAGTCAACCTATGTTAAACAAGTTAATACAAAATGGAGTTGTAAGCAAGGTACTCACCAGCAACATAGAATGTTTTTCAGCAGGTAATACAGCCTTAAATATTAAAGGTAGATGTTTTGCAAAAATAAGCATTGGTAGATTCTGCTGGAAAATCCAGATGTACATTGCAAGTGAGTTATCATGGGAAGTAATATTAGGCTGTCAATTTGTAAGGGAAAGTCAAATGATTTTAGACTTAAGTGAAAATCATGTGTACTTTAAGTTCAAACCAACTGTTAAAATTCCTCTTAAAATGAAGGTATGTAACTATGTTAATAATGTAGAATGTGAGGAGATCATAGGTAGCCCTGAAGTAAGAAGGGAGCTTGAAGAGTTGATGAGCCAGTATAATAATGTATTTACTGATAAGATAGGCAAAGCAATAAATGTGCAATGTGACATAAAGTTAAAGGATGAGGTTGTAGTCAACCTTAAGCCATATCCCATCAACCCACCAAAAATGTTAAGAACCAAAGCTATCCTAGATAAGTTACTAGAGGAAGATATCATAGAGCCTAGTGTGAGTGATTTCTCATCCCCAAGCTTTATTGTAAACACCACAGGGAAAGATAGGTTAGTCATAAACTATTCTGTTCTTAATTCTCACATAATTCGTACAGCACACCCTATAGGTGACCTACAAGATTGTGTACATTTCATGACAGGTGCTAGGTATTTTTCTACTATTGATTTAAGTAACAGCTTTTACCAGATAGAATTAACTCCAGAGAGTAGAAAGTATACAGCCTTCTCAACAGGATATTCATTGTACAATTTTAAAAGATTACCTTTTGGTTTAAATTTAGGAAGTGGATTGTTAAGCTCACTTTTAGACAATATATTCCATGATTTGAAGTTTGTAAAAGTCATAAATTTTATTGATGACATAATATGTTACACTGAAGATTTGGAAAGTCATATGGACTTGTTAAAGATTGTATTTGAAAGATTAAGTCAGCATGGACTGACTGTTAATCCTAAGAAAGTTAGATTAGCTTATAAATCAATAAGTTATTTGGGTAACATAATTAGTCATAATAAAATTACCATAGATCCCAGTCGAGTTGAAAAGGTAATTAACTTCCCTCGCCCTAAAAATGCCAAAGAGCTTTCTAGATTCATAGGAATGACTTCCTATTTTGCCAGATCCATTCCAAATTATGCAGAAATAGCTTGTTGTCTAAATGATCTAAGAAGGAAAAGAGTTAAATTTGACTGGTCTTCAAAATGTGAAGACTCATTTTCAAAATTAAAACTTGCCCTAAGCAACCCTCCAGTGCTAAAGTTAGCAGACTTTAACAAAGAGTTCATATTGCAATGTGACAGCTCACAAAAGGCTATAGGTGTGTGTCTTCTGCAGGAAGATGATGATAACAATAGATTACCAGTAGCCTATTACTCAAAAAAGTTTACTCCTGCAGAATATGTTCTTGACATTTACCAAAAAGAGAGCCTAGCTATTGTATATGGGATAGAGAAGTTTCACAAGTTTTTAGAGATAAAACCTTTTCAACTTGAAACTGACAATGAAGCTTTATCTTACCTACTGAAGAGAGGTAATAAGTTGGGCAAATTAGCCAGATGGGCACACAAAATCTTTTCATTGCCTTTCACTGTTAAGCATGTCAAATCCAATTTGAATCCAATAGCTGACAGTCTCAGCAGAATGTACTCAGAAGATGAGATAGAGCTTCCCCCAATCAGCATAGAAAATTGTACTAGGAATATGTTAGATGCCAAAGGTAATAAGGTATATGTAAATATAGAGTCTAACAACCTGGTCAACAAAGTAGAAAATAGGGAGGAGGTTAATCTGCTCAGTAATTGTCCCCTAGGCTTTGTAGAGTTAAAGGAGCTACAAAACTCTGACCCAGAGATTGTAAAAATCAAAGAAAGTGTTTTGAACAAGACTAATAAAGGGAATTTTTACATTAAAAATGAGGTATTGTTGTATAAAAAGAGTGAGAAAAGTTGTAGTAAGATTTACATCCCTGAAAGCCTAATTAAAGTTTTATTTGAGTTTTACCATGTAGGTAGTTATGGATCACATTATGGTCAATTTAAAACTGTACATAAGATATGTTCAAAATACTATAGGCCAGGCCTAAACAAAGAAGTTAGAGAGTTAGTGCAAAGGTGTGAAAAATGTAAGGAAGCCAAGCCTGCTAGGCATTATCATGGTCCTTTAAGAACTGTACCGGCCTCAGGAGTGTGGGAGACCATTTTCATAGACATAATGGGTCCTTTGGTTCGCAGCAATGGTTATAATAATGTGTTGATATTAGTGGATGCTGTATCTAAGTATTGCCATTTAATTCCATTAATAAATGCCACTGCTCAAACTGTTATTAATAAGTTGAAGGATGTGTTTAAAATGCATGGTGTGTGTTCTAAAATTGTAAGTGACGGCGGTTCCTGCTTCAAAGCCCACCAATTTAAAAATTTCATGTTTAAATTGGGCATAGAGCATCATATAATACCAGCCTATATGCAAAAAATTAATTCAGCTGAACGTTACCTGCAGTCTTTAAAAAATCAACTAATTGTTTACTTTCAAAGTGATCAAAAAGGGTGGTTTCAGGAACTGTGGTACTTACAGATGGCTGTAAATACTAGCATAAATGAAAGTACAAAATTTACAAGTCATGAATTAATGTTTTCATACATGCCAAAGGACGCCTTAAGCAATAGATGGAAGGTCAATGAACTATTAGAGTTAAACACTAAGGAGCCTAAGGTAATACAATCTAAGATTCAGGAAGCTTTAGAGAACATAAAATTGTCTATTAAGAAAAATCAAAAAAGGAAATTGTACAGTGAAGAAATGGCTAAACACCCCTTTAAGATAGGTGACATTGTGTATTTACAAAATCATGGTACTAGTGATAAGAGCAAAAACATTCAAGGTAAAATGTTACCACGGTATGTGGGTAAATGGAAAATCATTTTAATTGAAAATGTGGTGTCCTGTGTGATCCAACAATGTGAGAATGAACTATTGTGTAAAAGAGTTCACATTTCTCAATTAAAGAAATGAAATACCATCCTCATGTTAATTTTAAGCTTAAAGATATAACTAATGGACTTTACAAGGTTAAAAATCATGTTAAGAATTGCCAAGGCAAAATTGTGGTATGTGCTCTATAAAATAAAATGTAAATAGTAATATGTGTGGTTAAGATGTTAGCCACCAAATGGCAAAAGTCTTGTATATGAACGGTAGAAACCTAAGGTATGAAATGGTGTATAGTTTTAAGATGGTGTGTAACTGACGGACATCCAATTAAATAATGATACCTTGTACCTTGTTATTATGTTATGGTAAAATTTATGAAGAAATGTTGAGTATAAAAATTTAGCTCATCCTGTTATGTGGGAAATGCATGTAAAACCATTAAGTAAACTTTGAAAGGTGTAAAATGTGCATCTAAACCATGTAATGTAAAATATTGTAGCCTACAGAGACAAGGTTGAATGTAGAAAATGTTGGTTTATAAAAAGAAAACAAAAATTTATTATTTGCAACTTAATTAAAGTTAGGTTTAAGTAATCTCAGGTATTTTGAGAGTGTATTTCTAGTGAGAATAATTACAGTTCAATTGTTGTTGTTCAATTGTTTACTGGGAACTCAGAGTAGTTAATGCCAGCCTGTACATATAGGATAATTCTACTAAACTTATTATGAGGCCTACAGGGGATTTATTGTAAATTCTATCAGTTTAATGTAACTGCTAATAGTAAATTCAAGCTGTTTAATCCATAGGCTAGCAATGAAAGGTTGTAAGTTGAATTTAAAGGCAATGTAGGATGTTTAGTTGCCAAATGCTTGGGTAACTGAGAAAATGTTTGTTTGATCCATGATTATAATAAGTGAAAGGAAATTATTTGTAGCCTAAGTGCAGGAAGGAAGTTTCTTTATTTATTTGGTGACTGTTGTAATGAATTTAGTAAGTAAGGTTGAGGGTTGAGAGTTGTAAGCAATCTGTAACTGTCTAGTAAGAAGACTAGTAATGTAAGTTAAAACCTGTAGTTTGTCTAGCATAAATCATGTAGTCTGTAACTAGCAATGTAAAGTAAAACAGTTGGGAAATGTAAATAGATGAGTTGATGCTGGTAGATGGATAGAGAGATGTTAACACTTCACACTGTTAATTCAAAACACTCGCGACACACATAAAATTTAACACTTAGGCCTAAAAACACTACACAAGATTCGACACTACACCAAACACGCACACACACACAGACGGACCGAACAAGAACTGACAATAGACTTTCACTTTCACGACAAGGCATACACAAAGAAAGGAAAACAAGCAGACGACATACCAATTCTTGCAGACACAATAAAACTAGCAGACAGAACAACAATGGTGCTGCGCTCTGCGAGGGAGACGGTGAAATTTTACACCGGGCACTAAACGGAGAAACATTTCTTCTGACCGATAAGTGGCGCGGCAGGTGGTGAATATGGAAACTACTTAAGCCATCAGCCAGACAGAGAACTCTGTTAAAAGTTTTACCTTAGATAAGTAACTGGTTTGAAAGGAGTATATTAGATGATTTAAGAAGATAATTGTTTATTTTAAGTATGGAGAAGAGATTAATTTTTGTAAAACTGCCGCGGTGGGAATGTACCGTACTTATGAATAATTACGTGGTTTAAATATAAGTTTTACAAAAATTATTCTTTCTAAGTTTCTTTATATAGTATTGGTAAAACAATACAAAATTGAACAATGTTTTATTAAATTTACCAGCAGTCATACAACACGATTTTACTCTATGTAACAAGAGTGATTACTATTGGTTGTTCTGGCCCAATGAGAGAGTAGAGATTTAAAATAAATTTTCAGTAACGGTGAGAGTTGTTTCGCTCACTTCTTGGGAGTCAAGTCATTAAGATGGTTGGGAAATACCTTTCGTATTCAAAATTAAAATTATAATAAACTAGTGATTAAAGTACATGTGTTAATGGATGGAATTTAAAGTGTTAATAATGTAATGCGGAAATTGACATGAAAGAAATCTCTAAAACCTCAAAGGGCATAATAGTAATAAGATGTAAGTTTATAACATAGTGATGTAACAAGATTTCAGTTTTAGAAGTTATTTAATTTTGGTGATTTGGAAGATGATTGAACTAAAATAAATGGAAATGTTATTAATCGAAAGTCTTGTGATGTGCCTACTAGCCACTCTACTTATAAATTATAAATTAGCTGCTTGCTTCTTAAAACCAGTCATCCGTTAGTAGGTGAAGAAGCCTAGGCTGGTGGCTTAGGAGCGAACAACTTCTGGCCTCCTAGCCTACCTCTAACGGCACATGCGCCACTCTGCTTTAAGCAGCTTATTTAACAATTAATAAAGCTAATTAATAAAATGAAGCTAAAGGTAGAACTACTGATAAAGGAAGAACTTACTTATGAGTTGTTGGGCCGTGCTGTAACAACGTTCTCTGAAGAGAGCACAGCTCAGGACCTAAGAAAGTTATTGCGTAGTCATCAGACAGTACCATTTAATCCAGCAAATTTCCAAAAAGGCCTAATAATTGAAGATGAATTTAATTTGGTAGAAGAGAAATTAGTAGGTCTGGAGAGTTATGTTAAGGAACTAAATCCTAGGGCAGTTAGCAAGATTTTAAGAGCTGAAACGAAATTAAATCATGTTGAGCTGAGATGTAAAACCATTTTGAGATTTAAAATATCTGATGAAGATAAAAAG
>VBOA01000129.1 GCA_005877695.1 Gammaproteobacteria bacterium
CAATTATTAATAACCTTCTACCCGTTTTGGGGCAGGGGATTTTTGATTCAGTTAAAGGTTTGCATTTATTTTTCCATACGAATGACCTGAGTAGATTTTTTTATCTGCACTCAAGAAAAAACTATTTAATATAATAATTTGCACAATCCTATATAACTGCAAAATTACAGGAATCAAATTGAGCTATCAAATATAGGAATACTATGAACTTAGAGAAAGTTCTGTGATCTTAAAAAACATTAGATGTTGAGATTTTAGGGGAATTATCCATTTTAACGTCCCCTGATTCCAAAAAAGTGTTATATCAAAAATGTCTGTCCGGTGTTGTCTGTGTCTGTTGCTAGAGATCAAACAGATGGACCGATTTTCATGAATTTTGCATGTAGGTGTAGCTAAGGAATATCTCCAGAAAATTTTTTCATTGTTTTTAATTTTTACCCCTTTTTAGTAATAAAACTATGAATTTTACCAAAAAGCGGGCCTAACAATTTTGTTTAAACGTGCATTATTTGTAGTACTAAAAATTAAAAAAATGTTCTTATACATGACTTTTTAACTCTTAATAGTTCGGAACTTATGATAAAAAAATTTAGCTTTTTCATTTATCCCCATAACATGTCGTGATGAACATGTTGGCACGAGTGTAAAGGGAAGCCTTAGACCAACCTGAGAACAATCAGCTTAGCCTAAATCTCCCTGCAGGATAGCCGATGCCCACCTTGCATCAGGGTGACCGTAGGCCAATCAGGTATCATCATCAACAATTTAATTATAAATTAACCTCAATTGCAGTGCCCGTAACAATAGTGCTACACTACATTATGTTTATTATTCGATTCAGCATGGGAATAGGTTTGTACCAGTTACTGGTACCATTTATTTCATTAAATGATAATTTGGTACTTTTCTAAAAGGGATACAAATAAATATTTATGCATTTATCTTACTCTCATATAACCATAAAAAATGAATTTTAAACAAAGAAGCATAAATAAGTTATACCTACTTGTACCTTAAGATGCCCTTATTAAAGGGATGGTATATTTGAAGTAGTATTTTCATTTCAAGCACAGAAAATCCCTAATTGCAGTATGTGATCATGTTTCTCGTCACACGGGAATTAACAGTCGATCACTGCAATAGGTTTATGTGCGTGTTATGAAAATTATTTTTCATTACAATATCAAAATATTTGCATAAAACATAAATATTTTAGTTGATTCAACTCTGTAAAAAACCCATTCCGAGGTGCACACTGATAAACCATAACCTTAAGTTTTCATGTGTAAGTGCGGGGCATGGAAAGTAACTATTGTGTTACAGTGGTGCACCTAACAATTACCAGTATAACCACATAGTCTAACTGTCAATGTCAATATTTACAAAACAATGAAACACTTTGTTTCGAAAAACAATACGATAGATGATCGGTTCACAGCTCAAAAACACATTAACGGTTACTTTCTGAGCACCACAAACACATGGAAAGTAACTGTCATGTAACTTTGTCATGCATCAGCAGGAATAAACTATTTTATTAGTTCATTTAATGT
>VBOA01000126.1 GCA_005877695.1 Gammaproteobacteria bacterium
AAGGCACGTCTAAAAAGCCTAACCATTGACAAATACTGCTGTATAACCTGAGACACTTCCTTTTTGGCCAACAAGTCATTTCCACCAATGAAGACAACAATTGGCACTGAAGCCACAAGCCCATGTTTTGTTTTCTTAAAACGAACTTTTATGTCAGAAATTTTTGCTCCGGAAAAGGAGAAACTTGATAAACATTGTAACCTATGGCAACTATTCTTGTTTCGTTCAAGGTGGAAAGCTAATCGCTTACTGTGCGATGACCCTATACATTGAATTAAATTCATGACCTCCCTATAGTTTCTGTTTAAATTGTGAAGACCTAAGAACTTATCCTACTCACTAAATAACTTAACAATGAACAATAATCAACAATATAATAAACAACAAATGTATAATAAATAAACAATACAAGAACATTCATCACAGATGCTGACACTTAATCCAGGAATCAAAGATCAAACGCCTAATCCTTTGTCTCCTGACAATATCACAGTTGGGCCAACCTAGGACTAACTTACCATTTGTCTAACAGAAACAAGCACAGACCATGTCAAATATCCACAAATGCATGTAAGTTATGCAAATCATGGCAAAACTTCAAGGCTTATTAGGCCTACAAAACATTTTACTGAACTTTTCATGAATTAAAAAAAATATCTAATAACTTATTTGTATGGCAACAATCATGTTACAGTAATAATATTCTCTTTGACAATAATAAGCTAAGTTACTTACGATGGATGTCCCCAGCACTGAAACAAAACAAAACTGCAACCTATTAAGTTAAGTTATTCTGTTTACGGTTCATAATTTACATTGTCTGACCCTCCACTCAAACTTAGGCACTCACAATTTTGAAAGAATTTGATAGGCTATGTTTTAATTCATTTAAAAGGAAAGCCATTTTAAAACCACCGGTCTGCTACCAGTTAAGCCCCCTAATTTTTGCTGGACCCTGATTAGGGGACCTTTAGTAGAGTGCACTAAGTCTATAGTAAGGACAGGCAATGAAAACTCTCAATTTCTTAAACCCTTTTATTTCTGCAAACAATTAAATTACAATTCAAGTCTTACTTCCTTTTTGCTCTATAGGCTACTTAACAATAAACATGCCTAATCTTATGTAATAAGGTAAGCCTACTTACTAAATAACAATACAGTCTAGATATATGTTTTCATTAGGGCCAAATAAATATTATTTTAATGAGTGAGCTCCTCTTGGTAAAATATTAGACTGACTTAAATTGAAGGCTGATTATTTGAACTTTGAACATTTAACTGAGGCCTAACTTAACATTCTGTGAGTAGAAGTTATGACGGTACAGATATTAGGGCTTTAAATCATTATAAATAATACTAGGCTGTAACTTATTAAAAGATTGTAAATAAAAAATTATAGGTTACATGCTGATGGGTGATTTAATTAAAGTTTGACAACTATAAGAAAACTGGCGTAGCCTATTACTTTAATTACATTTTAATGCAAGTCAAACTATTTCTTATTAAAACATTTGAAAATATTCAAGAATTTATGATTCATGAATACTCTAAGCTGTAAAGGAAGACCATTAGGGTACTTCACTGTATTTTAAATGTGAATGGAGTACAACTCCGAGCTAAATACTTTAATACTTGAAATCGGTTGGGCATTAATTGTTTTGGAGGTTAAAAAATAATCTGGGGTGCCAAGAAAGATGAAAAATACTTAAATTGTCAGATGTCGGGCCATATCGAGGTTTCAGTGGCAGGCAGGGGAGACTGCGGAATGTGAGGCTGGCAGGTCCATAAGAGCCCGGATAAGGAACTCTACCCCGGAGGAGGCTGGCGGACTGCAGCCCTCGCAGAGGCCTGGCTTACGGCATGATGTCGCTGACCCCGGATAAAGGGTACAGCCCTGTACATTTTCTTGTATTACACAGTGTATGGCCTAGCCTATTCTAGCTATTAATGGCTAAACTCCCTACATTTG
>VBOA01000127.1 GCA_005877695.1 Gammaproteobacteria bacterium
CCATTTCAAGCCCCCCGCCTCACATGTCACATCATTATCTCCTCACACGCTCCAGTTCTACATTGGCGGCGGCGGCGGCGGCGACGGCGGAGGATGATGCTATAGCAGCAGCTAAGGCCACGACCATGGCGATGACCACGGATACGACCACGGCTACGACCACGGCTACGGTCACGGTTACGGCTACGGCTACGGCTACGGTCACGGCTACGGCCACGGCTACGGCTACGGCTACGGCTACGGCAGCAGCAGCACCATCGTCACTGACCCTGACTGAGACCCCATACCCCCCACTTTCTCATGCCCTCCTCGAGCGTCCTCACACGTCATGGAAGGAATGCTTAGGTTAGAGAGTAACAAGGCTTAACTTAGGTTTCACCTATTATAAGCCAGCTTAACTTGGGTTAGGATGATCAGGATATTTAATATTAGTACATTTTAGTTCAAATACAATAAAAATCTTGTATTAACCTATTTTAAGCTATATAATATTTAGGATATTGTGTACATATCTGATCGTCCGGGTAAATAAAAACACATAAACATAACAATAAAGTAGTTTATTGATATATGTCAAACAAAACACAATATTTTGTAATACAAGTCATACTTTAGAACTATTCACCTCGTCTAGCTTTGCGAATCTCTTTTTTTAACACTTGGAGAACTTCCAGAGGACTAATTGTTGACACTCCATTCTCTTGATTGACATCGTCTTGATCAACATCAGATCTTTCGTAATCCATGGACGTCTTTTCGGAATCATTCTCCATCAATATATTGCTCGTTATCCTTATAAATCGTCTTGTTGCTCTCAACATCCTTCTCATGGTTGACCTATTATCATCATCATATGCACGATCATACTCATCACCAGAGCTATCTTCATCTGTCTCTCCATCCGTTTCTGTCTCTCCATCCACCGCTTCATTCGTTGCTTCATCTGTCTCTGCATCCATCTCTGAATCCATCACTGTATCCTTCTCTGCATTTATCTCTCCATCACAATTTTCATCTGACTGGCTGCATCTAGACTCTGAATTGTTACCGCTAGACTTATTGCTTTCCGATTTGGACTCATCATCTGTAGAGCGATCAGATCTAGACTCTGAATCGTTACCGCTAGACTTATTGCTTGCCGATTTGGACTCATCATCTGTAGAGCGATCAGATCCATCTCGAGACTCTCCATGTGACAATGAACTGGGATGTTTTAATTGATGTCGAGACAAATTATCCTTACGGGTGAAAAAAGCCCCGCAATCGTAACACTTGTATTGACCGGTTTTACCATGATCACTACGTATTTGACGATCAAGGTAACCAATGGAGTTGGGCAACATCTCGTAGGTTCTATAACTCAAGACTCGTATAGACGACAGCACAGGTCCGTACTCTTGCAGTTATCGAGAGGAACTGTTCCTAGCTTCTAGTTCGGGATATTTATACCCTCCTCCTCCTCCTCCTCTTCCTTATCCTCCTCCTCCTCCTCCTACTTTTCTTAAAATCAACTGTAATGAAGTTTCTAAGAATCGTAATATCCTGATCATCCTAACCCAAGTTAAGCTGGCTTATAATAGGTGAAACCTAAGTTAAGCCTTGTTACTCTCTAACCTAAGCATTCCTTCCATGACGTGTGAGGACGCTCGAGGAGGGCATGAGTATGTGGGGGGGTATGGGGTCTCAGTCAGGGTCAGTGACGATGGTGCTGCTGCTGCCGTAGCCGTAGCCGTAGCCGTAGCCGTAGCCGTGGCCGTAGCCGTGGCCGTAGCCGTAGCCGTAGCCGTAGCCGTAACCGTGGCC
>VBOA01000130.1 GCA_005877695.1 Gammaproteobacteria bacterium
TATATATATATATATATACATATATATATATATATATATTATATATATTTATATATATGGAACTATGTACTAAAGATTAATAATCTGCAGGGGCGGTTCTTTGCCTTGAGCACAAATAAGGAAAACACAGATTTACAGGCACAAACAATGTTTATTAAATAAATATAACAAATTAAATACAAATTTGGGAAATCTTCATAAATTCCTGAAAAGAACAATTATTAGAACAATAATACAAATATAACAGACCTCTCAATGTAAAAAGATAATGTGAAAATTTATAATGTAAAATTTAGTAATGTAGTGGAAGTTAAAATTTGAATGAAAATAAAATTTAATATGTATTATCCATGAAGGGGGGCCTACTCCACAGTATAGCGTCCGACGCCAGTTTCTGTGGCCCTTCAATGGTCCCTATGCCAACAGTATAGCGCTATACGCCAGTTGCTGTTGGGACTCTGTGACACTAGTAAGTATAGCGACGACCGCCAGTTGCTTACTAGCGACACCGAAACAGCTTGAACTAACAAGCCGATAAGCGGTGCTCACAGAGCGTGCAAACCTGAAATAGAAATTCCCAACGGTATAGCGATGAACGCCAGTTTCCGTTGGCTGGAATCTGAGATCACCGAAACAGCTCAGAAAGCCGATAAGCGGTGCCCCCAGAGAGATAGAGGAATCGTACAGCTCGAATCAACAAGCCGATTGCGATCCCCTACCTTCTTCCTCTGTGGGTCTTGAAGAGATGTCGAGCGGAGCGGAGAGCGGAAGCGGAATGAAATCGTGGTGAAACAGCGTTTCTTATATTTGATTTTGGGTCGGCTCTGATTGGTCAGATTAAAAAATAATAATAAGCCAATCAGAGACTTTAAAAGTTTATTAATTGTAACAATGATTTTGGGTGATCGAAGTACCGGATTTAAATTACGAGCAAGCTTGGGAACTTGTAATTTTCAAAGTGAACGCGAGGGTGTGATTGTCTTGCCGGCGTAGCAGACGTTTGTTTTTGTTTTGTTGTTGTGAAATATAATGAATCCAAAATATTTGATTATGAGTAAAGTTATTATTCCTAACTTTAGTTTTATGAAGTGTATTAAATTAACTAATCTTGTGAATAAAACAATTATAGAGTGAATTGCTGGTTATGTGATTTAAACAGATTTTGAGGTTATCTAGGCTAATTTTAAATATTGTTTGTTTTCGTATACGGTCATGTTTGTTAAGGTAAGTGATGTGTTTCAAAGTAATTGATGTGTGTTAAGGAAGTCTGGTTACATACAAAAATTTAGAATTCTATATCGTAAAAGTCGTCTTGGCTAGGGTGAAGTTCTATAGAATCTTCAATTTCTAAGTTTTGCTTCAAAGGTTCATCTTCTAGGTCATGGGGAATTTTTGGAACATCCTTCCAGGATTTGATGACAGGCTTAATGTTATGCTCTTCTATATGCCACTTTATAAAGGATTTCTCGTTTGTGGGGATCGGAGAGATTGGTTTGGGTACTCGTTGAAGCATTAAAATTTCTTGGATGTTTACTTCTGATTGTTTGGATTTTAAATTTTGAATTTCGTTCCGGGTTTGTTGAATTTTTCTATCCAATTCTTCATTTTGAATAATCATTTTTTGTAGTTCGGGATGTTCATTTTGTATTATCCCTGGTTGGCTTTGACTTTGCTTCCGCTGCCATCGTTTGAAAGCTTGTTGGTGGCGCTTTCCCCCTTTCCGTTTCTTGTACGTACTGGTATTCATGG
>VBOA01000131.1 GCA_005877695.1 Gammaproteobacteria bacterium
TGAGCATGTAGCCCCGAAGGGTCGGTTTTAAGTATAGTTACCTTGTAATATTGGTCTTTAACCAAAAAAGGTTTGAATATTAGTGTTCAGCATGGGACACACGTTGTGTTATTTGGCAAATTGTAATACAACATATTAGGTAAAAAATTTTGAGAGTTAGACTAATTATCACACTCTGGAACATTAAATTCAGTTCCTAAGAAAAAAATACAAGCACCAAAACTTTTCTAAAAATTTTACAGGGGTATATATATTTAACTCATAATTATCATTAGGCTTACGTAAATGAGCTGGGAAATATCTTTGTTAGGCCTATACACACCACTCATTATAGGTAACGTACTAGTCATTAATAACCCAAAATGATGAAAGTTTATAACAGGTAAATTGAAAAATAGACACTTAATATCGGAGAGGAAATTAAAAATAAATACTGATATTATTATTGGGTATTATATTTAATTTGGCAAAATCTTGAACAAAAGTAAAATTTGTGTAGCAAGCGTACTTATTAAATGTTTTTACCAGATTAAGTTGTCCTGAGGAGTTTGCTGTGTTGATAATAAAAGTATTTATTTAAACTGTGTTTGAAGAAACTTACAATGATTCTCCACTTCAATCCAACAGATCTACAGAAGACACATACTAAAACTAAAACCACACAGACACTACACTGCACTTTAAAATGCTTCTTTACACTGTAATCTTTTCAGAGGCAAAAATCCTGACACCAAAATCATGTTGGCTTCTCCAAGGCTGATGTGGACGCTTGAAGAGTGAATGAAAAGTTGTGCCTCAATCCCGACAAATTTCCCCCAGCTGTATGTCATTCTGTACCTGGAAACAAACAAACAATTTGTGAATTTGTTAGGTAGAATGCTATCTCATAAGCATAAGAAATATTAAATACAATTTCAGTTGAAAGGTTATATCATCAAATAATCAAATTATCTAATAAATTTCATTTATATTGGTAAGTATAAATCAGAACCGTTGCTTTTAATAAATTACCACACAACTTACTGTAGGCCTGGTATGGAGGTTAAATTAGGCCTAACTTAAAATAATTTACTTACAATAAGAGCCCTAAATAAATTTGGATCCACACAAATATGTACCACCTAGCATTCAGATTCACAACTCATTTTCAAGACTCACTCAACTCATTCAAACATACAGGATCTCATTCGCACTGCTACTTGCTCTTGTCACATCCGGACTTAAGAAGATTCATAATTATCCCAGCGGCATGTCAGGAAAACATCAACAGAATAAAACACATGTGACATCATAAGGTGTTTCATTTATAGATGTGTGCGATTTATAGATATTTGTTGATGTATGTGATTTCATGATAGAAATGTGTTTATTTTATATGTATCTTGAATTAGCCTATGCAAAATGTATTTTTGTCCTTGGCAATAAATGATTCTGATTCACTAACCCTTCTTCTGTACCAGTAAGCTACACATACGCTGTGGTTATGCTCTCATCGGACGGTATTGCTTAACATTCCTGTCAAAGGTGTAAATGACTTCATACATAGATTTTAACAAGTCTCAGGCTAAACCATCTGTTCATAATATTAAATGATTGAAATAATTATGTCACATTTGGGCAAATATTGTCGGACCGGATTGGTATCCTTTCCCCTTCGACAGGAACAGAGGGGACAGTTCCTTATCCTATCAACGACGTAAATCGAATTTTCAACCGAATGGCTAAACATCGAGTAGTATCGAATACAGAAGACTTATGGATATTTTTCGTTTTTTAGTAAATTAAAATAAAAAACAGTTCAACTTGACAGCTTGACGCAACACAATTACCATCACGCTCAGATTTAACTAAAGATTGGTTAGTTATATTTTCTTAGTAAAAAATAGTAACTTGCCTAATTAAAACCTGAGCATGATGGAATTGTGTCAAGTCGCTGAGAAATTTTGGTTCAAGTTGGTTGAGTGTAACTTAAAAGACAGTAATGAAGACACGTAAAAAGGCGTACCAAGTCTTAGTTGTATCTGCTGTAACGGTTGTCCTTAACTTAACCTATCATAGTCCGCTGGCTTATAGTTGATTAG
>VBOA01000132.1 GCA_005877695.1 Gammaproteobacteria bacterium
TTTTTATCTTACTCTACGGAATAAGATAAAAATAAACAACAATAAAATTACTAACAGAAAAAACCATTCTATAATGTCATATAATATAAATGTTTGAGTATCTATATTTAAACATAAGTGGATAAGCAGAGCGTCTGAGGCTTAGAATATAGGGAAATTAATGGGACTTTGAACTTTGTCCGGCATTATCACGCCCCATTAAAACAACAAGTGACAAACGATAATTAGTGAGAAATAACGTTCACTAATTATTGTAAGAAAAAATTAAAGTATTTATCTTATGATAATAGAGTTGGCTTGACAGAAATAGAAGATCATTTAATCTGGTGAAAGTTAATTAAAGTAATTAGTTGACTTTTTATTAAAATATAAGAGAATAGAATAAAACTTATTGGATACGAGTTGGGTAATTAACATATGTAAAAGGGTTTTCGAACGGCTCCAGAAAGCATGAGTTGTTGGAAATACCGTTTTGCATAAAAATATGAAATTACACAATTTGGGAAATTAATGGTAAATTCATTTTAAGAAGGGGGGATCATGCCGTACATTGATTGGGAACGGGAATGATCTTCATGCCTCTGTATACAAGAAAAGAAAAAGACGGTGACAGGTAGGTCATATGTTTATGCTATCTCATACTATAGTTAGTCTAGTCTTGATGTTGGGTGTGACAACTTTTCTCCATGGTAGTCC
>VBOA01000125.1 GCA_005877695.1 Gammaproteobacteria bacterium
CTCTATCAAAAAACTTTGAACAAGCTGACCATAATCTTTTTAAATTTGTGGCAGAGATAAAATACTTCTGCAAAATTCCAGAAACTGATTAGGCCTGATAAAGATGTTTGTCATTAAATACTTGGAAGTCAGGGCAATCTATAAACTATGTATTTTAAACATATATAATTCCACAAATTACATATTTTGTGATAAATGAATTCCTAGACATAACGAAAATGTGATAAGTCAAGGCACAACAATGATAATGCCCAAATTTACCATTGGTGCCCCCCATATCCCTCCTAAAAACAGGAAACCAATCAGAGAGCTCTATTTACTGATCATACTGTTCTGAGCATATACGTCACTAATAATCACCCCTTCCACTTTGGAAAGAAGATCATTTTTCGTCAAAGTTTTCTTAATCAGATCGACCCCAGCTGCCCAGCGAGGAGGTGCTCTCCACGCATCATAGGCCCCCGACAAGGGTAACTACTTAGTCTTTTCAAAATGTTAAAGTCCTTTTTATAAATTTAAATCGTAAAAAGTAAAGGTTTTGTTTTGATTCAGAAATCATAAAGTAACGTAGCTTATCAATCCAGTTTTCTTTCAGTAAAAGATGGAATTAAATGGCCATCACTTGTGAATAAAGTTAAGAGGGCTAGCATTGCCTCAGACACTGGATTTGTCTAACAAGAAGTTAAAATTAATTCAATATGCTTAAATTTTAATACTGTGTATATTTGTTATATACAGGGGCCTACGTTTCCCCCTACGATTACCCCTACGATCACCCCTTACAATATCCCCTAAGATTAACTCCACCCCATCACTCCTAAATCAACAATAATTGTAAATCGATGTAGAAGAGTTTGCAGTTTTGATGTTTTGTTAACATTTAAAGGTATTATATTGAAAATAAATTATAACAGTAAATTTCTAGTAACGTATACACAACTTTTATGGGGTATAAAAGGTTGTCAGATAGTTTATGTTATGTTAATAGTTTAATACGGCGCCATAGATTTAAGGTTTTTGTGTAACATACTTATATAGTTCATTTGTGTATTCTATTTTATTGTAACATGTATCAGATAAATTATGTAAAAATATAATCCGTTCAGGTTGGAGTGTACGTAACCATTTTTACCTAGTGCACTGGTCTTTCATGTTAATAATTTGTTACTCTTTGAAGATGTAATCGTGCTGGTTTAGGAACAATATGATAAATTTTCCAACCACTTAAATAAGATATTAGATCACGCCAACTTACCCTAACCAAAACAAAAACAATAGACCTCCGCCGTTTTGGATTTGTGTGATCATTCATGGTAGCCCTGTGGTGATAAGATATGGGTCTTGACACCACGGGGGTATTACGGAATGGGCATGAATCTAACCAAAGGCTGTAGATGAACTCATGGTTTCAGGATTTCCTTATAGGATTAAATCGTGTAATCAAGTGTCGTTGTCATCTATAGGGTCGGCTGTGTACATATACCCATCCCGGTATAAGTATGCAGTTACAGAAGTGCGCCACTCTGCCAGGTTTAGGGTATACCTTCGCTAGTTGAAAATGAGTGGTTTAGTTCCGAAAACAAAATTAGACCATTGCTAAGTATTTTGAGTGTTATATTTAAAAATAATTA
>VBOA01000133.1 GCA_005877695.1 Gammaproteobacteria bacterium
CGGACACAACAAGAAAGAAAGGATTTTGAAAAGACAGTTACTTCTTCTATTGAATTATTTTTGAAACACGGAAATGTTGCTAATCATTTTAAAGCGATCAGTGCATTAAATCTTCCAAAAGAAGCTTTAATTGCTATTAAAAAAGAAATTGAAAAAGCAGCGCGCAAATATGAAGTTGATTTTCCTGATAATGCGATAAGTGCTATCAATGAAGAAATCAACAACAAATACGAATTTTCCCGTAATGTTTTAGATCAAGAAATTTTAAAAACCTTAGAACATTTTGAAGATGATAAAAAACGCGCACGCAGTATCGTGACGACACGCCTTGCAAATGACGATTGCAATGATCACTTACATGAATTAATTGCCACCGCTTTGCAAACGCCTGACAAGATTGATTATGCGGTTAAGACGGTTGATGAAGATGAAGGCACAGAAACTGAAATCTCTGATGATGGATTCGAGGCACAGGCTCTGCTTGCACCTAAGCATAAAAAAGTTGCTTACACCACGTTAGGTGCAATGATGATCAGCGTTCTAAATGACTATAAAGAACGCATTGAAAAAATAAATGAGGATGAGCGAACTAACAAACGTTTCTATGATGCACAAGTTGAGTTAGTTAAAGATCTCTCGGTGATCATTGCCAATCTTAATGCAAGTCAAGCGCAGGATTACTTAAAGAAACAACTTAGTTTATTTGCCGATCTAAATGGATTACCGAAATTTATATTTAATGCTAATAAATTAGCCAAAAATCGCCAAGATCAAGAACTGATTAGCGATATTTCGGAACAATTTGTTAAAGGGGTGAAAGAAACTCAAAACGATCTCGAGGCTGCCAGACCGTTTGATGAAAAATATGTCTATTTAAAAAATAGAACCAATGTTACTACTCAAAAGAAAATAGATAGCTATCACACTAAACAAACCATCAATTTAATCAGTATAGAATTGAGTTTGATTTTAGGTTTTACAGAAGGAATGGTTGCATATAACTTACTGCCACTTTCTTCTTTCATTGCTAAAATGTTATCTGGTATTTCTGGTGCCATTGTCAACTTCACCTTAATTGATGATTATATTAGCTCTACTACCAAAGGTTTAGTGGTTAGAAAGTTTAATGAAAATCGACATGGCATTCCGTTGTCTTTTAAACAATTAGGTTTAACGATAGGCGTAGGTGCCCTAGCGGTTTTTGCCGCCCTTGGCTATGCGTTACTGGCTTTTAATTCAGCTTTAACCACGCTTGAAGATCAAGTGACCCACTCTCTCCTTAAGCCATTCTTAGCGCCGCTAAAGCTAGCACGAGCATCGACTACCATTTTCCATACTGCATTATTCTTGGCTGGGGTAGAATTTCTAGGGATGGGTGCTATTTTTTATCTTGGTATAGCAGATTTTATTAAAGAAAATAAGCTTCCTGAGATTGTGCATACTCTAAAATATGCCGTTACTTCCTTTGTCGATGATTTAGCACGTAAGTGGGCATACAAAGATAAAAATAAAGTTAGCCCGCTTAAGGTTGGCAAATTTTTACTTTATAGCATTGTAAAAACTGCCTTTTTCGGCGCTAGCTTAGCTTTCACCGGTACGATGTCTATCGTGTATCCGCTGTTTTTTGGTGGATTAATGATGAAGGACATGAAGACTTATCTTTCTAAAGTTTTTACTGGATCACAAATCAATCATTTAAGTAAAGGTTTGATGTATGGTCCTGCTGCTATTGTTAACAATTTCTTTATGGGCCAAGGCATTATTAAAATCTTTAATGTCTGGAGTAGCAAACTTTGTGACATGCTTGGATTAAATAATTACGAAAATATTCCTGCTTCTAAAACAAAATCTAAAGAAGTCATTA
>VBOA01000134.1:0-1260 GCA_005877695.1 Gammaproteobacteria bacterium
AATGGACATTTTAATTTACAGAACAGTATTGTTTCAAATATGTACAGTGAAGGCAAAGTTAAAATATCTAATTCCCTGAAAGCATCTCTGCAAGAATCTCGATACCCAATTTTTGCCATTATTCTAATAGCTGCTTTCTGTAATATGAAAATTCGTAGCAATTTTGTGTCCGCGCAATTTCCCCACAGACATACACCGTATGATATGTGTGGAAACAAAATTCCATAATAGGCTACTCTCAAAATATTTTGGGGGCAGTGTTTAGATAAATGGCGCAACAAAAATATTCCTGATGATAATTTTTTACATACAAATTCAACATGGTAATCCCAAGATAATTTTTTATCTATATGGATTCCTAAATATTTTACACAACTGACTTCATTTAAAGTGTTCTGCCCTACTGTGACAGTAGGTTTGTGAGTGATTTCCCTACGATTTAAGTCAAAAGAAATAAAATTTGATTTTGTTACATTTGTTTTTAAATTGAGGTCGTTGAAGTATTCAGTAATTATTGTCAGTTCATGACTACACTTATCCTCCAATTCTCTTATAGTTTTTGCAAAATAGCTCAATGTTGTATCATCTGCGAACTGAATTAAATCACAGTCTTTAACAAAATCATTTAGTTGATTTACATATAAAATAAATAATATGGGGCCCAAGCAAGACCCTTGGGGAACACCACATTTTACATTAACTGAATTGGAAATCACATCATCTATTTGGACTTGTTGTGTTCTATTACACAAATATGTTTCAAGCCATTGCAGAGTTTTATGACTGACGCAATCAAATGCTTTTGTTAGGTCAAGGAATACACTAATTATTTTTTGTTTGTTGTCCAAAGATTTTACAACAAACTCAATTAATTTGTTCATAGCATCTGTGGTACACTTACCTTTTCTAAAACCAAATTGGTTATTTGAAATAATTTTAAATTGGTCTAAGAAAGAAACTAATCTGTTGAAATATAGTTTTTCAATTATTTTACCAATAACTGGTAGCAAAGATATAGGACGGTAATTCGTCATTTCACTACGATCTCCTTTTTTATAAATAGGAATTACTTTTGCTGGTTTAAGTATTTCAGGATAAATTCCAGTTTCAAAAGATTGGTTTATTAATTCAGTAACAGGGGTTATTATTTGTGTGTAACATTGTTGCAACAACCACACAGACATTCCATAAATGTCAGTGGATTTTTTTGAAGGTAGTTTTTTAATAATTGAAATAACCTCCTGTTCAGTTACAGGACAT
>VBOA01000134.1:1269-3258 GCA_005877695.1 Gammaproteobacteria bacterium
AGATTTTTATTACTACCTGTAGTATTATGTTTAAAAGAGGTGTTTGTATTTCCAAAATCACCCACTTTTGAATAAAATATGTTAAAGTGATGTGCTATTTTTTCTGCATCACTTACTATATTATTATTAATTGATAGTACAATGGGTTTCTTTATATTTTGTGATTTGTTCTTATTAATAATCTCCCAGGAGGTTTTCGATATGTTTTTGGAAGATTTTAATTGTTTTATAACGTATTTAGATTTAGCCATACGAATGACTTTCTTATAAATACGTTTGTAGTTTTTAAAATAGTCCCTAAACTGTATATTACATGAATGAGAGTTCAGCATAGAATACTTTTTTAAATTTCCTCTTGAAACTAGTATTCCTTTAGTTATCCAGCCCAAATTTTGTTGTTTCTGATCAACTTTAAATCTTTTGTAAGGACATGCATTATTCAAATGATTTACAAAAGTATCATGAAAATAATTAAATCTACTATTAACATCACTTAAATTTTGAAGATTATTCCACGTTTCATTATTTAACAGTTGTGAAAGTAATGTTATATTATATGGTTTTGTTACTCGTGCTGTCTGGTAAGTAACTTCATTAGGTTTAACTTTCACTTTGTCAATTGTAATTAGTTGGGCATAATGATCAGATAAAGCAGTGTCCAAGATGCTTATGTCAACAGAGGGCTCAATATTGGACACAACATTATCAATTGCCGTTGCTGAATGTTCAGTTACTCGTGTAGAAGAATTTATTCCCCAAGATAGATGAAAACTATTTAGAAGGTCTTTAAACTTGACTACTTCTGGCTTATTGACTTTCAAAACGTTTATGTTAAAATCCCCAACTATAACAAATTTATAATTCTTATTGTTTAAAGACTGCAAAAGTGCTTCGAAATTCTCAAAAAATATACTAAGATCTCCGCTTGGTGATCTATAAATACCAATTAATATAATTTTTGAGTTTTTAGATGTAAATATTTTGAGGGCAGAAATTTCAAAGTGTTTTTCAGAACATAGATCAAAATTAAATTCTTCACATCTAAGCCCTACTTTGGCAAAAATTGCTACTCCGCCAAGTTTATGGAGCTGCCTACAATAAATACTTTGTAATGTATAATTTTCTAATTTGAAATATTTAGAGCTATCTTGAGAAAATCCGTGTTCACTTACCACAAGAAAATCTGGACTTATTTCAGATCCTAAAATTTCCAAATGATTTAATTTGTTTGTTGCACTTTGTGCATTTTGGTGTAATATTTTTAAAACCCTATTTGAACAATTTTGAAATGTGTTATTAGTTACTAGTGACTTACATGAAATTTGTTTGATACCATTTGACTTTTCCATAAAAAATTTGGGTTGTTACTTTGGCAATTAATTTTGGAATTGTTTGAATACAGCATCTTGGTCTTTGATCGGGGTTTTTCCTCACAAGTCCATTCATCACTTGTCACTGCAAGAGCTTCGGAGTAGGACATTGTCTGTAAGGTCTTGTAATCAGTCTTCAGTGTATTTTCATTAGTACTGTTTCGTTTATTAATGTCAGGAAAGTTGATGCCTAGTACTTTGTCACTGATTAATTTTGAAAGTTGTACTTTTCCCCTAAAGTTAAAATGTAGTCCGTGCCGGGTAAACTTATTTCGGGAAATATAATTTAGATCAATTAAATGCATATTCTTCTTATTTAATGACAATTCTTTCAAGTATTCATTTAATAAAAAAATTTCTTCATTTATATTATGCTTTAAAGAAAGATCATGTCTTAAAGGAATTGTAGGAATGATAAGTTGATAGTCGCTTAATTCTTCAAGAGTTTTGTTAAAGGTTTTATATAAATTGCGACTTTCACCCGAAGATATATCATTAGTTCCTGCCAATATCACAACGCATTGTCCAGGCTGAATGCTTTCTTTGGAAGGTATTATGTCTATTAACTTAGCATTTGGTTTGCACATGCCATAGGTCCTTACTTTGTTTGGTAATATTG
>VBOA01000138.1 GCA_005877695.1 Gammaproteobacteria bacterium
GAACTGTAATTGGGTACTCAACTTCTCCATTAAGAACTTTTCTAAAAAACTCACCATTTGAAGAATAAATAAATTCGTACCCGAAATTTAAAAAGCAGTACAAGTACGCAGCTTTCAAAAGTGATTTTGATACTTTTTTGTCATCGGGAATTCCAAATGTCATGTTAGCTTTCCAATCAAAACTGTTTTTCGATTCTTCAATCCAATCGTCTAATGGGGGAAGTTTCTTTTTTGGATTGGGTTTAAAACTTATTTCGGTTTCTCCATCCTCTCTTATGGTCATAGCACTATGATACCAACCTTGAACATCAGTAATTTCTGATTTAGCATTGAGTGTCGAAAGAGGAATTTTTTTATTGAAACTGATATGCTCTAATTTCTCTTTTAATGAAAAATTATATGAGTGTCCTGCTTCACTATTACATTTTTTACAAACTAACATTTTAAGTTTTCCGCCTGAACTTTCCGGTGGAAAATGGTCAAGCGAAAAATCGCTTGTGTAATGAAGTCCATCTTTGTCAACCATAAAGCAGTTGGTAACACAAATGGGACATACATATCCAAAATGTTGGGGAATTACGCCGTCCTTAGTAAAGAAAAGAGAATGGTATTTGTCAGGAAAACATTTTAATGATTGGTCGAAGTGTGAGAAGTGTATAAACATCATTTCAGGTGAAATACTGAATTCCATTTATTGTCTTTTAAAGTATCGAACCGAAAACTGTTTGAAATAATTGAACACAACGGTCAGGTATTGCCGATGGTGGGGAAATAGAATTCCGTCCAGACCGGAACTGTTGCTTGGCTTTTTGATAAAGTTAAATTTTAAGAACTAAAGCTGGGCTTTATTCTTCAAGCCCCCTACCGCAGTACAACAGAATTACCGCTGTTAATTGTTTCAATGTCAAGCTCCAATATTGACAATACCAATGTCGGCTGCAGTTATTATCATTTTTATACAGATTTTATGACTATAAAACATTCCTGAAAATTTTCAATTCTATATTCTGTATCCGGAGGAATAACTAAATCAATGGAAGGGTTAGGATTTACAAAAATCGTTTGCCACCCGTTTGTTGTCTTTACTGCAACTTTAATATTCTTGCTTTTGTCACCAAAAAATGTAACCCATTTACTCAAACTAATGTTTTCCTCACCAGATTCAATTATTTCACATTTTTCCCCATGATTGAAAAATCTAACACTATTTGGTCCAGTAAATACTGTGTAACCAGAATCCGTATCGACTCCACTTGTAATGATAATTCTTCTCCGCCATCCAATTCCTTTGAAGTTTTCAATTTCTAGAAACTTCGGTGTAATTGCAGTCTCTGATTGTTTTTTTTTGAACTTAACTAATTTCGTTGTGTTATCGTCAAAATTGAACCGAATAGTGAATGGATATTCCAGAATTATTCCGTCAAGGTTCGCCTCAAAACTTGAAGAAGTAATTTTATAAAAAACATCAGAAGCTTCTAGTACATTACATTTTAGTTTTGGAATTTCAGAATCCAAAAAAGAACGTGATAGATTGATTGTATCGGATGAAAGTTTCCACTCGTCAATACCTTGTATCCATTCATTTGGGTCGGGTAAAAAATTTCTAAAGGTATTGATAGTGTATATGTCTTCAAGTCCATCAAATGTGTGTGCAATGCCTTGAGGAATTACTAATAGTTTTGATAAATCAGGATAAAAATCTGTTTGATACTTCTTGCCCCAAGTAGAAGAATTGATACGACAATCTATAAAATCTGCAAGTATCTTTTTTTGAGGATTTCCGACAAAAGTCAATCTATCTTCTGTTCCTTTATGAATTCCGTAAAAATCATACTTAAAGCGATTTGAATGTCCGTGAAAAACTGTGTTTATTGATTTATCCGTATTAAAAGATATTGAGTTAGGGGTATTAGTGGCACCTTGAATAAAGTCGATATTCTCTATATTAAGACCAATAATACCCCCTATATCTTTTGAAAAGATGTTTCCCATTTAGTCCATTTTATATTTATTCAGCTACTTCAAGTTCATATCCCTTCTCATTTGCATGACTGATGAGTGCATCAAGAGATGTATTAGGAACTAGCGATAAAAATTCAGTTA
>VBOA01000142.1 GCA_005877695.1 Gammaproteobacteria bacterium
AAGGATCTAAAATGTAAATAGAACATTAATGTACTGTCAAGTGTGCCATTAATAAGTAAAAAAAAGGGTACTGTTTTTAGTACTGTTTTAGTTAGAAAGAGCCTATTTAGTTTGTACTAGAACAATAAACATTGTAACTGATATATTAAGCAATCCCCAAATTGCAACACTGAACACTGCACTAATTAACAAACACTTGTTTTCAAAAGAAATTTCTAATTAAAAGGTTATAAGACTGCCAATAGACTAACTTAACTGCAGATTGCAGAGGTAGATGTCGCCACTGGCCAAGCAGTGCTTTCTCAAACCGACAGAATGCGCTGACAGTGCAATCGTTCAGTGCTGCGGTGTGGTGGCAGATTTAAGAAACATTTTGGTTAAATGAAAAGTTTTGTTTTTTTTTTAAGAGGGAAATTTGAAGTGTTTAAATAGTTTGATTGAGTTATCTTCTGTGTGGGCGGAAATTTGAACCGACCCAAAGGTCTGTTCTATGTTAATTTATGTTAAGATAACTCAATCAAACCCAACTGAGCCTATTTTCGTAAAATCTGCCGAAGATCTTGAATAAACATATATATGTTGTTGCAAATATTGTAATTCGGTATAATAATAAAAGACCGTCTGAAGTAGTTGTTTCTCTATGTTGGGTGATGGTACGTCACGAATGAGATGTGTGGGCGTCCAATCACCTGACAGCCAGAAACTCCAAATGCCTTTTTGACAAATACGTTGCGAGAAAGCCCTTTTCCTTTCTTGAACCGGCCTCGAAAGAAAGCAATGCTAGGTGGTTCCAACAAGCGTCCGAACTTGATCCCTTTGGTAAGTTAAAAATATAATAATCA
>VBOA01000143.1 GCA_005877695.1 Gammaproteobacteria bacterium
AATCCCTAAAATATATTTGTTCAAATATATTTTCACGGCATGAAAGTTACAAATAGCACCAATAGATCAGAAAATCTAATTTTTCAAAAATATAATATAATATTTTACGTTTGGTTAAGTCATGAGTAGATATATATATCTGTGTTTACGTGTTAAAATGTTCATAAAATAACATGTATTTTATATGGGCAATGTGAGTTTGAACAGTTTTTCGTGTTTAATTTAACATCTACAATCAATACTTTAAAACTAATAAGAATATTGAAGAGCAGGCCGGCTTATCAATATAGCAGATGGTGGTAGAGATCCTGGGTAAATTTACTCCTCAAGCTCGGCACTGTCATTGATGCTATATATGTATGTCCTTGCCTAAGGCAGGGTAAAAAGAATTTACCAATATCGGTCCAGTATTGCATAGATATACCAAGACGAAGGCACCTAACATAAAAATAATAAAAAATGTATTATTATTTGCCACTGATTACACAGTTATATTAGCCACATTAAAGCTGATTTTACACCTAAAAAAGCAAAGTATCGCGTGTTCCAATAGTTACACCATTACACTATGTTAGAGTTTAACTTAAAATTTAATTGAACAATTGTACAATTGACTTAATAACATGTCGTACGTATTTGTTCTCCGTAGCCATAAAACGGTATTCAAGAAACCTGTATAAATTGGTGGCAAATTTTAAGGTAGTGGCATTACTACAATAACTCAACAAAAAATAATATAGCCTAAGTTCTATGCTTATCTCACCAGACTAAAACCACATTCAATCATTAATGTAATATACCTTAAAGCATATAGAAATCATCAAAAAATATGTTTTATTCTGTGTAGATGTGAAATATGCATTGTCCCAGGTTACAATTTACCTCATTCTTTTCTCCTTTCCTAATGCCCAGACCCCAGGAAATACGTTTAGTTCCCATTTGCAAAAATCTACACTTGAGACAAATCCTGTCTTTGTGAAATCAAGTCCATTTTGTAAAATCAGAAGTTTAGTTTTTCCATTTGTAAAATCTACACTTTAGACAAATCCTGTTTTTGTGAAATCAAATAGTTTAGTTTGAACATTTATAGAATGAATATTTTATATTTGTTTAATGAAATAACCAAAAACACTTTTAACAATTTGAATAAATTTTGTCTATATAAGTACACGCTTTGATAAGAGCACACGTATCCAGTTTTTTGGTACTTTAACGTAAGGCTCACATACAAACAGTATCAGGGTAGCAGAGTTCTACGGAGGTGTTCACAGCTGACCACTGCAGGTGCAGAGACGATGAGTCGCCTTGGAGGGGGGGGGCTATGTGGGGGGAGGGTAATCGGTGCAAATGGCCCGGCCCGCTCGTTTTATTGTAAAAAAACGACGAGCGGCCGTCTTCACTCATGGCCGACCCGCTGCCCGAAATTAGCATAGATGGCTCATTATAGCTGCCAGCATTTATAAACGTCTAAAGTGTCAGCTTACGACGTGATAGTGGTCGTATTAAAACTAATCGTAAAACAAATGTTTGTCGAGTAGCGAGCGGTAAACTACTTTACGCTCGCCAGCTGATTACTTCTGTTTTTATTTGACTACATTTATTTCAATTGTTTATAACCTCAAAATTGTGCATTCTACTAAAATGCACGAGAGTGTCGAGAAATAACTAAACAGCAGTTCTAGGAAAAATGTTGTATGTAATTCGCGTGTAAAGCGTCTTTATCA
>VBOA01000150.1 GCA_005877695.1 Gammaproteobacteria bacterium
CTTAACGTAATAATATCAGGGATTATTGAATATTTCATCTCAGATCATTTTATTGCTAGTATCGAACATGTTGTCAACATTATGCGCTATTCTACTTATGCATGTCTAATAACTAATTTTTATCTAATCTACCCCCAATGTATTTTTCCATGTGTCTACTAATATTCTTCATTATCGCTGTCATTGTTTTTATCATGGGCATAACGCTATATCTGCTAATACCTCTAAGACTGTTTACACAAATGCAATATGTTGTAATATGTTTATACAAACGCAATTTGTTGTTGTAAATATATTACAGTAATTGTCCTTGTTTGTAATCTACATAATAATAAAATCAATACTATTTAATCATTATATTTATTTTCATTATATACAACTTTGTCACAAATACATTATTATGATATCATGACGTTCCATGTCACCGTTTTGTCATTAAAGAATATTAACTAAATATTACTATGTTTATGTCCACTTGTCAAAAGTTTTTTTATTGTGTGTTCCGTTAGTCAGAGGCACGAAGAGAAGTAGTTACATACATAATACTTATTTATGATTGTCATGTCATTTTGGAGCTTATAAATAGCTCACATGTTCTATGATGTTGGTAGCATTAACCTATCCATTGTTATGGCTAAAACAAATTGTTTAGTATTCGTTTATTATATGTACAAGTTTGTATCTAGAAACTATCGTTATGTCATAACACATTTATAATTACGCTATATTCTACTTATGCTGTAAGGTCCTATTTATATTGTTCTCCGTAAATGTCCTAAGGTTAGGTGTACTGTCTATAGTTTCCTGGCAGTGCAGTGTAAAAATTACAATAGATATGTGGGCACCCACTTTGATATATCTAAAGTTAATTACATAGGTCCATTAGGTTAACCTGTGATTTAATTACATGTTCGAGTATAAGTTATTTTGTTGTTAGAATTATTAAAATTAAGTTACTCTGTTTAGTTGTGGTATTAGAAGTATATAAATTTTAATTTTACTAGTTACGCTACTAAAATATAC
>VBOA01000144.1 GCA_005877695.1 Gammaproteobacteria bacterium
CGTACCAATGTGTTCTGCGAGCATTTCGAAGCAAATGATTTTCCCATGCGTTTCCGCATCATGTATGCCATGTTGTTGATACATCCATTCCATGTATTGTTTTTCTATCAAATCTCTTCTTGGTCCTTTCGTGATTGCAATCAACACACTGGTTTTTTCTAGCTTAATATCATGCGCTTTTATCCAATTAGATAAAATGGCATGACAACCATCAAGCTGCAATTTGGTTGCTTCAGCTGCATATTTTTGATTGACACTTTGTATCTCATGTCTGAACTTAGCGTGTAAAGCGCAAACATCATCTATCGATTGCACATTCATCATGTTATTCATCACTTGGATGATCTGATTAATGGTGGTCATTTCCTGTTTTAACCATGGGTTCTCTAATGCCATTAATTCTTTTAACAATGATTTTATGTTTAATAAATCCTTGTGATAAAGCGATTTGCTCATGCCATTCATCGCCGAATAAATAACTCGCTCCAGCATTACTGTAAGATGACTGATAGATTTAATTAACTCAGCTGTATCATGCAAAGCAGGCGTATCTTGCGAATCAATTTCGATAAGTTGATGATGATTATTTTTACAGCAAAGCACTAATTTACCATTATAGAATAATACAACATGATCTAAATCGGTTAATAAGTTAGCTTTAACATTGGTATGATGTAATTTTAAGAATTCAGCTTTAATTGAATGACATACAGATTTTACTGACGGCTGTCTTAGAGATTGCTCTGTAGGTTTTATTTTTACTGGGATTGATTGAGTAGCGTAAGTTCTAGTAGCTAAAAAGATACCCCCAACTCCGACTACCTGCTAAAGCAACGCTTGCGCTAGTGTTAAGTTGAGTATTTAGTGGCTTAGTAATTAATTGACGTAACATATTATCCTCCGATGTGAGTTTATTGTTCGAATAACAACGCATTAAGATATTATCATTAGATATATTTGTCAATTATCAATTATTTTAGCAAAAAATAGTCTTAATATTTTGTTAATATTAATGTCTTCGAGGAGATGGGCGATCACTTTCATCGCTCTGAACTAGTTCTGCTTTTTTAACATCAGCAGGTATCGTTACTTTAGCTGGCGCTGGTGTTGGTAAACTCGAAGCCGGTATTGCTACACTAGCTGGCGCTGGCGTCCCAGGGATGGCCACACTAGCAGGCTTAGGAGCTGCTGGCGTCTGCTGTAACGTTGAATGAATTTGAAGAGTGCTTCCTAAAGAAGAAGATTTTATATTTTCTTTACCTAATGAAGGCAAGTCTTTATAAATTTTCATTATCTCTTTAAGTTTACTATCTTTTAACGCTAAATTATTTTTATTACCATTCTCAATTGCAATTAAACAACTTTTCACTTCTTGTAACTGACTGCTTGAAACGCGAGATAAAACATTAGAAAGTTTTTTGTTATCAGGAGAACTATACTTTTCTGTTAAAGTATTCTCATAACTTTTAAGTATTACATAAAGCGCGATATCTTGAGGATACGCCTCCTTACTTAGCTCGCGTTTAATCGTAGAAATACTACTTTGAGCAAGATCCACATCAACATTAAATACGGCGACAGGGAATTTATCAGCAATATTTAAGGCTAATTTAGGCGGCAATTGGTTAAGAACGTTTATATAGTCAGAAATATAAAAATAATTAAATGATTTATCCTTTAATTTTTTAAAAAAAGCAACGTATACTTCGGGATTGTCACTTTTAAATTCTTGAACAAAAGAAATAAGATTTTTTGGTGATCTTTTAATAATGGTATCTATCCATTTTGTACTTGTATTAATAAAATCAATTTTTTTATCATCTGGCAGTGAATTTAGTGCATCGATAAAAGATTGGCGAGTCATT
>VBOA01000034.1 GCA_005877695.1 Gammaproteobacteria bacterium
ATGGTCTAGAATAAGCCTTTTTAGTGAAACAATCAATTACATTCAAAATGTAATTAAACCCTTTATTCACCTTGCTGTAAGGTTTCATTTCAATGATGTCTGCTTGGAATAAGTCAAGTAAGCCTTTAATTACAACATTTCGTCTGGGATAGTTCTTCCTAGCAGGCCTGTGTAATTCAGTTATTATTTTTTGTTTAAAATCCATATTTTATCCGTAGTACTGTACAGATTGTTAATGAATGATGCTGTCGTTATAGGATCATGTATATATATAGAGCGAGTTCAAGGTCACGTTTGACGAGCGGAACTTGGCTAGTACCCATCAAAGGGTACTAGCCTGTTCCTAATTTTGAATTTTGAATGCCAATATAATGTTTTAAATATGATTGGGGTACTCAATACATCCAATTAGTAAATACACAAAATAAGTATCATGGGTATCTCATTTCTCTTACAGAAGTGGATGACATCATGGACTAGAACTGCAACATCACCATTTGCTCTACTTTGCATCGTGTCCATAAAGGGAGATCCAGTGCAGTACGTTGTCCTGTGTTCTTCTCTCTGTGGCATCAGAGTTACGTTGACACTGTACCCTCCTTGACAGTACCGCGCCAACAACGCAAATAGCTCAACTATATCCTGTTCATCGAACAGGTCGAATGGACGATTGATTATAAATTCATTTTGGGAAGTTAGCATCTCAAAAAGGGAGTCAAAAGAGGCCATTTTACCCTACTCGAATGTATTGAGTGAATAAAATGACAACCGATAGATGTCTATTTATATACTAATCCCCCACCTCTCTAACCCCCCACTTCTGCTAACCCCCTCTCCTTATATTAAATGTTATTATTATTATAGTACAGCTAGTCGTGTCATGGCGCCGAGTGAGCGAAGTCCCTTCTGTGACAAGGTCTCACTTGAATATTACAATGATGAACAGATATTAGATGATTTGGATATGTATCCGTCGAATTCTGACACTGTTTCGACTGTTTATTCAGCTCCTTTAAGCACTCCTCGCAGACCTATTACGGATGTAATGTATACATCTAATGCACGCAGGAGACTGTTTTCTGATTGCATCGAACAGGGTAAATATATTTTTTACTATGCGTTGACACTGTTAATATTTGTACTTGGTACATCTCATATCAGAATTAGGTTGTTTATTTTAAGATTGTTATATTATTTTCATTGTTTTAGAAGGAGATGAAGATATCGCAGTCATCGGTTAATCTTTTTTTAAAAAATAATGTGTGTGACCTTGAGGTGAGGTAATTCAGATGAGTTGAACAAGTCAGCCCTATTTTCCTCCTCATAAGAATAACATGGAGAAAAGTGACAAAAAATTAGAGAATCGGCATACCATATCTACCCCCCCCCTCCCCCCACCTCTCTAGCCAACCTCAGGGTATATAAGATCAGTGTTCATCGATCTCTCTCATTCATTCCATAATTGAGTCTTGTTAAAGACTGAGATGAACATCAGCATGGATATGGATCAGCGCATCCTACATTTGGCATTTGAGCTGTTCAAGCTCAAAACAGAATGTGTTTCAGTGCCAAGCTCAAACCACGTCGCTGAGATTGTCGGCAAAAGAGGGTCTAAGATTAAGGGGTTGCAAGCCAAAACAAACACCCTCATCATACCCCCTAAGCGCTATGAAGAGCCTGTTTTTGTTATATCTGGAAGAAAAGAAGACGTTGCTTATGCGAAGAGAGAACTACTCAACGCATCAGAGTACTTCACAAAGATTAGGGGTAACGAGCCTGCTTGTTGCACCTCAGACTTGCAGAACAGTCAAGAGTATATTAATATACAAATACATGTCCCTTACCACTTGGCAGGGCTGATTATTGGACATAATGGCTACACGATCAAACGTATTCAGTCTCAGACCGACACCTGCATTGTCTCTCCTACCAAGGACATGGAGTCCGTGTTCATTGTGACTGGGTTACCGGATAAGGTTGAAGCAGCCAAGCGAGAGATAGAGGACTACATAGCCATGCACACGGGAACACGTTACACTTTCTAAGGAACGTTTATTGCTGGTTGATATTGACAATGTGGTAATCATGATGTTGTATAGTATAGTTGTATGATATAGTGATATAGTGTACATATGTTTGTTATTAGTAATCTTTTGTAACATTGTTCTATTGTATATAAAATATTGTAATTAACAATGACTAACACACTTTTGTTTTCTGAGATTTGTCTTTTTCAAAATTTAATATATTCGTAGCTGGGTGTAGGATGTTGACCACTTTACCTACACCATATACAAGAGCTGCTTTTCATAACATTTAATCAGAGAGTCGACTGTGGTACTCGACTTTCGCAATTTCATGCGTAACGAATAAATTAACAAAAAAACAAGTCGCCCCTCCTTCCTCAACAGAGGAAGGAGGGGCGACCTAAAAACTTCTTAGCGTGACCTTGAAAAGGATCTCCGGGGTCGATTGGGGGGGGGGGGATATGCAAGTGGTAGTAGTGGTGTGGATAGAGGCAAGTGGTGGAACCCTATTTTACATACTACTTATGATGGAATAGAGTTTTGTGTGAAACCATATGAAAAATTAATTTTGCTTTCATCTTGAAGTCGCTGAGAAATCAAGTCCAGGTCTTATATATTAAGTTTTGTTTAAAATCAATTTAACTGTTCGATGCGAGAAAAGACCTCTTATGACGAATAAGAGGGTTAAGCCCTCTATTTAAAAGTGAATCTTGATGAATGAATGACATGGTGGTAGATATGTGTGGATAGGTCAATGGATTGGAGCAGGAATTATAACAGTACCAATAGCTGGTTCCCTTTTATAAGGGTAGACGTGGGGCGACTGCATATTTATTTAAAAATTAAAGATCCAATGTATAATGAGACTTGTAAAGGTATACGTCACGAAATGCAAATGTCCCTTTAATATTTAAAGTTCCGTTGTCTTCGGTGACGTATTTAAATGCCCGTAAGTGTGTCAAGGACACGTTTAATCAATGGAGAAACGAGCTTACACCACCAGCGACTGTAAGCAGCCGTTGCAGGTGTAAGCTCAATCCTCCCCCCTTCCCCCTCTCTCCTTCACACACACCACATATCTACTTTACAGTTTCAACGAGTGCAACGATACAACACCCATTGCTGTCTCCAAACGACAACACTTTGTTCACTTTCCTATTAAGGTCTAAATTTTCATGAATAACGATGTCACAAGGACATGTATACACATTTGCAAACTTTACGTCAGGTTCAGAAATGAACATAACATTCAGGTCACAAGTCATGCACTTTAGTGATACCGCGTGAAGACTGTGTGAATGTTTGTTTTTCTCATAGTTAACGAGTGAATTGGACAAAGCCCTTCTGCTATTAGTCAAAGTTAAATTATAAATCTTTTTCTGATAACCAGACATGTTGGTGGTGTGGTTAGGGTAAGAATGATTTTTGTTGTGGGAGCTCATTTATTTTTATAGACAATAGGGGGGGGGCTCCATTTCATACTACTTATGACGAAAACATAATTGGCTGCAGGGGGGGGGGTATGCAAGAGGCATGTGGTGTAACCGTCTTTTCCATACTACTTATGATGGAATAAAGTTTTTGTATGGGACCATATGAAAAATTAATTTTGTTTTCATCTTGAAATATTGTTCTTTCTGAATCTAGAGGAAGTTGACAGTGAGGTGATAAGTGTGAGTGAGGGGGGGGGGGGGTAAGTGTGTTTAGTATTATTTGAATTGAATTTTTTCTAGTATTATTTGAATTGAATTTTTTCTAAGTGTATGTGCGTGTGTGAGTAAACATGTTTGGGTTTGATGAAACACGTAGCTATGTATGTTTGCTATTATTTTAAATGTATAATTTTTCTAAGTGTTTTTACGTGTGTTTTGTTAATTAGGTCAAGGTCGTTGATGATGAAAAATAGTTTTGGGGGTTAATAAAGCTGTTACTTATTAAGAGTTATTATTATTGCGAAACATGCCATGCAACATATAGCAACTTGAGTCGCCTCTGTGACATAAGCCACCTATACCAAGATGTACCCCGCAACATAAGTTGCTCTGAAGTGTGTTGATTCCTGAACCATGAACAGTTCCCGTGTATTGAACACCTGGTGTGACATAAGCCACCTATACAAGTTGTACCCGCAACATTAGTTGCTCTGAAGTGTGTTAATTCCTGTAGCATAAGCCATCCTGAACCATGACAGTTCCCGTACCTTTAGGTACCCATGTTTTAAACATCTGGTTCCGTGGAACCCTTGGGCAAGTGTTACTATTGCAAACAAAAAGAAATATTCGCCCATCACAATTACCGACGCCTGTATTGAGATGTTATATGTGGCGATTAATTCATTTTGAGTACAAGTTTCAACTAACCCGTGTTTTTCTATACCAGAAGATATCTGCCTCATGAGAGGCCTAAACCAGGGAGGTTTTAGTACCAGTAGGTACTTATGTAATTCACACCTGTCCCACATAGTGAAACCTTGGACCAGTCGCAAACAATCGCAAACAAAAAGACATATCACCCATCTCAACTACGGGCCCTGTATTGAGATGTATTATGCGGTGATACGTTCCTTCTGATTACAAAAGTTCAACTGATACCTAAGCGAGCGCCCTACCCCCTTATAAAGACGCTGGGGGGGGGGGGAGGGGGTGACGTCATGAAAGGTCGTTGAAATTTTTTACTTTCAAAGATAATGACTAAAGAGGTGCTAACAGTATTAATGCACTTCAATGTGTGTATCGTCACTCTAAAACATCGTGTGTGAATATGAACCTTGCCTCGTCGCCTTGAGACATCGCTTATTGTGGCCTCCAGACAGACAGAAAGTGTGTCACCGGCTGGCCACACACGAGCGCGCGCGCACACATATGTACTTAATTGACTCATAATTAATTGACTTAATGTACTCATAGTGTATTCATTGCCGTGTAAATATTAGCTGACATCAGAGTGCATCAAAGTTTTTGCATAATTATGGCATGCAGCCTCGGCGGGGATCGTCTGGACAAACATACCTATTTAATTGAGGCTTCTCATAGTGCATACACACATATGCTTACAGCATGCTAAATAACATGGTTAATATCCTATCGACTGGACACACATATTTATTTAATTAAGACTTTTCATAGTTTCAACTTGGTAAAAATACTGGTTACTATCCAGTATTTTTGTACACACATGAACATTTTAAAATTAGTGATACGTTACCCCCTCCACCTCCTCTCCCCCCTCCCACAGGTTTTTTATTCTCATTTTAACATTTTATATTCAGACGGACTACCGATTATTACAGCATTTGTTCTCTGTAAAGCGGGCTGTTGGGGTGTTCACTGCAACCTGTACGTTACGTAAGTTTATGTTGCAATCTTGCGTATAAAAGTACACTGCATCGTCTGCAGATTACAGTGTTCTTCGTTGGTGGTGCTTGGAAGGTATGTTTTACAGTGACTGTTAGTTATTGAGTTTTGTGTATTGATGTGTGTATACTATGTCTAGTAATGTTGACAAGGGTCCCTGTGAGAGAAAAAGTAGTCTCCCGAAACCATATAAGCGTAAACATTCGAATAATATACCATATGCAATCCCTTCTCAAAAAAGTATTGAACTAACTATTCCATCAGTCATACGTAGGCCTAGTACAGAACAGATTCTTGAAGACATGGCGTCTATTCCAGAGAAAATAACACCATTGGTTTCTCCCAATGACGAATGTGTTGAAGCTGTGAATAATATTATAACATTAAACCAACCACAGGTTCATGAAGGTAGCATTTTAAACAACTTACTAACTAAAACTTCTGCAAATGTACAACCTCTTCCACAAACTGAATTAATTCCCATACAAGATTCTTTAAACGACCTAAACAAATTGCTTAGACCTTCCGAACGGGAAAAGATAACTAACGCTAAACAAAATGTTGAACTGGAAAAAGAACATCTGATTGACTCTAATTTAAACATTCCTGGAAATAAACCTTCTTATGGAGATAAACATATCGATGTTGCTGATCATTTTTTAGCAGATACGGTTGATCCAATGTCACTCGTAAAAGTTGTGAATCAATCCTCGTCTTCTGACGAATTGTCAGATTCGCAGAAATTTAAACCTTCAGAAAAGAAAAAAAGATTTTCAAAAAAAACAACTCCTCCCATGCGTTGCCAGTACATTTTTAAACGAAAAGCCAAAAATTCTACGGATGAAAAGAAAGGCACTAGATGTAATCGTCCCTCCTTCAGTCCGCTTTGTGCTCAGCACAAACCTAGAGTTGAGAAAAATTGTAGAGAAACAAAACTTAACAATCAATCAATCGTAAATGAAAACTTAAAAGAGTGTAGTGTAAATCTGCCTAAAATTCCTGAACATCCGGTAGGTAGTGGTATTAAACAACCTTCTACCATAACAAACAAAAAGGAAAGTATGCCAAATGTCAATCCTGTAGCTACTGGTAGTCACGAGGTCACAAACCAACAAACGCCACGAATAAGGAATTATAATCCTGAAGCGTTGGGACTAAATAGAATAAATATTCCACACATATCTTTTACAAAATTATGGATAGGTGCGACGTACACACTCGTGACGTCACAGCCTTCTAATCATTTAGTCACAGTAAAACGTGGTAATAACATGTTTTCGGTAAAGATGCCTAAGTCTATGGAAATAAAGACATACAAAGAACACTTTCGCACTGAACTGAAACGGTATCGTCATTATATTTCTAATGGAAGTTTTCAAATGAGGCTTAAATGGATAGTGACGAAGTTGAACCCCCGCACTTAGGACGTGCATCAAGAACAACAGTATGGATATGTACACTGGGGTGTTGTGGTTTTATGTAGATTTTGTGTTTGGTACAATCTGTGTTTA
>VBOA01000148.1 GCA_005877695.1 Gammaproteobacteria bacterium
ATTTTCGTCATTTAATATTAAGGACTACGATCGGTTTTCCACTGAATCAACAGTACTGTGTTGTAGAGCATCAACAGAGCTTTCTAACAATATTTTATGTCACTTTTTCATTTTTTTTGACTATGATCGTTTTTCCCCTTGGCCCTTCATATGGAATGTGGTAGATGATACCCTTCCAATCAAAAAGACTAGAACAAATAAATCCGGAAGTGATATTCATCATAATGGAAGAGTTATTACTGATGGAAAGGAAAAAGCGGAAGTATTTTATAACTTTTTTGCAAGTGTGGCGGGTGGACTTATTCATGACCCGGATGTGCCCGTACAGTCTGCACCCATGCCCCCTAGACTGGTCAAGAGTATGTACATGGGTGAGGTTTCTGTAATGGAAGTGCAGGAGGTGGTGCAAGGGCTGAAAGATACTCGTTCCACTGGGCTGGATGATGTTTCGGTTGAGGTTGTAAAGAAGTGTTTTACGGTAATAGCAGATATCCTCCCTCATCTGATAAACTCATGCCTAAATCAAGGAATTTTTCCAAAAGTCTAAAGTCAACCCAATTCATAAAGCAGGTGAAAAATGTTACGTTGAAAATTATCGTCCCATATCAGTTTTATCTACTTTTTTAAAAATAATCGAGACTATTATGTGTCCTAAACTCCTGGATTTTCTCAATAGCAATAACTTCTTTAGTAGGAGTCAGCATGGCTTCCATAAAGGGAAGTCTACGCCAACAGCAATTTTTGACTTCATTCATGCAGTAGTGAGTTCGCTGGATCAAAAGTGTGCTACCAAAAGTGTGGTTTGTTTGATGATCTCAGGAAGGCATTTGAGAGTGTGATAGTTAAATTATTGTTGAGGAAGCTTGAGGCGTGCGGCGTGCGGGGACCAGCATTAGCACTCTTTGCGTCATATCTGCTGGATAGGAAATCTTCCACAGCACATTCAAGAGGATATAATGGTCATATTTGTGGATGATATTTCATTTAGAATTTCTCGGAGTACTTATAGAGCTGCTATCGAAGAAGCAAATTGTATTATGAAAGAGGCCCTAGATTGGTTTGCAAGTAACGGGTTGATTCTTAACACTGAAAAGACAGGTTTCATAGCTTTTAGTAATGGACAATCTCAATCTTCAAATCAGGATGATCCCATTTTTGCAGGAGATTGTCAAATCAAAAAACTTAAATCGACAAAGTTTTTAGGCCTTCATGTGGACGAACATCTCACTTGGGATATTCATGTTGAACATGTATGTAAGACTCTTCGATCAATGTGTTATGCCCTAGGCCGTCTTGCTCAGGTCTGTAGTCTCCAGGCACTGTTGACAGTTTATTATTCCCATTTCGAATCAATTCTACGATATGGAGTTAGATTTTGGGGATTTTCAAGCCAGAAAAATTTCTATAGAGTATTTAAGTTGCAGAAGTGGGCTGTTAGGGCTATGGTGAGGGCAAGAAAAAGAGAGTCATGCAAACCTTTCTTCAAACAGTTGAACATAATGACGTTTCCCAGTCTAGTGGGGTATGAGTGTTGCATGTTTGTCCGCAAGAACTATAGCTCCTTTTCAGAGTGTGGATCGTACCACTCATATGTGACTAGGAGCAGACAACAATTGGAAATTCCCAAACATGCAACAGCATTTTACGAAAAGGTCCCGTATTATACTTGTACAACTATATATAACAAATTACCTATACAAATTAAACAGGAAGTAGAGGTAAATGTATTTAAGAGAAAACTAAGAAATTATTTTATTGATAACTCTTTTTATAATAAGAATATTGTTAATTTCATGTAAGTTACTAATAGTATTTGCTAACATACTGCTGCCATTGTAATTAAAACATTTGTACGTGTTCATTTTGTCTGAACGAATAAAGTGAATTATGAATTATGAATTATGAATTATCTTTGATTGTAACAGGCACTTTTCGCAACGTAAAAAGAGGCAGGCTATCTTTGATTGTAACAGGCACTTTTCGCAACGTAAAAAGAGGCAGGCTATCTTTGATTGTAACAGGCACTTTTAACATGCAACAGCATTTTACGAAAAGGTCCCGTATTAT
>VBOA01000153.1 GCA_005877695.1 Gammaproteobacteria bacterium
CCTGGACCATTGAGGTTATTAGTACTGGTGGAGTTTATATTAAAAAGACCGGGAAGGCGATTCTTATAAGATAATACGTTGTCCGAAAGTAGTAGTGCATTGTTTTTTGCTAAAATCTCTCTTAAGACACTAATAGAACTGGGGCTGATCCCGAATCGGTGGTTTTTGAAAAATAATCAATTCACAATAAGTCTTACTAATATACTGGATCAACATCAATCTCTGATCTTTGAACAATATTAGAGTCGAATCCAAATTTTCTAATCAGTGCCTTTACTTTATCTTTTTGGTCATTTGATGCATTAGGAGGAACTCGGATACTTTGAATTAAACTTTGGAGATCAATACTTACTTTATAGCCTTTGATATCATTTTGACCTTTAATATAAGGGCCTCCTTCACGTTTTCTTTTCAGTTCGCTTGCATTAAGAGTTTTTCCTAATTTTTCTTTTATGTCTAAATCATCATCATTTATCAAAGCTCGAATCTCTTTTTCATGCTCATAGGAAAGTCGTTTTGTTTTGAAGGGCTCTGCTATATTCCACCCACCCCTTAGCAAAGAATCTGTTCTATAATCAATATATTTAACCATGCTGATAAATGAAAAATCTGGCAAAAGCTCCTTAAATGTGGCATATGTACTTTGAATGGAAACTGTATTTTCTTTATCACCATATAAATGCCACATACCTGCAGATTCGTATTCACTTAGATGCCAGCAATTGATAAACCAAGATTGCATTTCAACTCTATGGCGAGCCCTAAATCGTATTTGAGATTCTTCAAACCAACTTTGTCTTCGATCTTCTGAAAAATCCTCAAATTTTTTAGAAATATCTTCGAAATCTGCTTCTCTTTTTTCAACGTCCTTAGTAGGAATTGAGCCTTCAAATGGATCACTAAACAAATCAGAACGACAGAAATATAAGGCACCTGTTGTAATTAAGTCATCGAACTTATCATAACTCATATATCTCCAAATCGTGGAGTTAATATTTGGAGGGTCTATAAAAATGTCATTAATTGATTTTGCTCCCATTTAGCTATTTAAGTAAGTAGTAGTCCCGACAGAAATATCTTCACTTAATCCAATTATAACCAAGTTTACTCTACTTTATTCTATTCCAAACAAGTAGTTATAATTCGGAAAATTACAAATCAAGTTTGATAGTTTTAAAATCTATTGAATTAATATCTTTTTGACACCAAAATTGACACCATCAAAATTATAAATATGGCAACTGTAAATTTTTATCTCAAAAAAACTGATAAGAAGGGAGAAGCCGCAATAATGCTCACATACCTTCATAAAGGAAAAAAATTCAGATACTATACACGTTTAAAAACAAAACCAAATACTTGGAAAGATCAACGTGTTAAAAGCAACTTCATAGGGTTTCAAGAAATAAACGGACTATTAGACGATTTGGAAAATTCGTTAAAGACGATTGAAAGAGAAGCGTTATTCAATAAAAAAGACTATTCTATAGAACTAATAAAAAAGAAATTCCTTCAAAAACTCGGAGAATTAAGAAATGAAAATAATTTTTTTACAGTTTATGACAGGTTTATAGAAGAATCAAGGCCAATTAAAGCGAAAAATACAATCAAGGCTTACGCTGAAACCAAAAGAAAGATACAGCAATTCGCTTCTGCTAAAAGTTTCAAAATCACGTTTGAAAATATAGACCAAAATTTTTATGAGGCTTTCTTAAATTATTTGATAAAGGATTTAGGCCACCTCAATAATACAGTTGGGAAACACATAAAAACACTAAAAACGTTTCTGAACTATTCGATCGACCACGAATACACAAATATGAATTATAATCTAAAGAAGTTTAAAGTATTAAGTGAGGAGGTTGATATTATTTACTTAACTGAAGAAGAGCTAATGAAAATATATGAGCAGAAAGGGTTGTCAAAAAAATTATCGAATGTTAGAGATAATTTTTGTTTTGCTTGTTTTACAGGTTTACGATTTTCCGATATAAGTAAAATAAAATAC
>VBOA01000154.1 GCA_005877695.1 Gammaproteobacteria bacterium
TTAAATATAAGTACATACTACTGATCCGTCATGTCTGCAGCCATGTACTCATCGTTCGCGGAGGTATCGCTGTGTACCCCCTCGTCCTCCTCATCAGGGATGTCTACGTACCTCCGCGAACCGGCCCTACCTGCCATGACCCCCAGAAGCATACGTTTTCTCAGGGCTTCCCGCGCGGCAAAGTGGGTAGGGTCCCCCTTTCGCAAAGCGGAAATCCGCTCGGGGCCCTCGCTGTCCTTTTCAACAGCGATGACCCATCTGGTTTGTTTAAATCTGACTAGGACCTCTACCTTATCAATGGCCCTATAGGGGCTAATCACCAGTTGCGCCTTGGGGCGGTTGTTGATATGTATTTTTACATGCAGGGCCCCGTCAAGTACCATGTACTCAGGAACGGAAATCTCCTGCACGAGGTGAGGCCTGTTGCACTCTACCACTCGATAACGCATAATATGTTGCCTGTCGGTAGCGTGTGACAGGCCTCGCCTCCGCATAGGTCCATGAGTACATGGGACTGACGGACCCCTGGTGACGCCTGTCGCAAAGGTAATTGCCTGTAAAGTAGACGTCCAATGGTTGGTACCAGTCGCCATTATGTGGTCTTGAACTAGCTAACCGACAAAGTAAACTGTCAGACACGAAGTGGTGAGTCAGAATGAGAAATATTTGCCCCCTCCCTTCTGACGTAAACATACAATAACAACCACTTTCTCCTGTTGTCATATTTTCTGATTATCAATTCCCGGCTCGTCACATATGGTTTTTAAAACGAAAGTTAAGTGACGTATGTCGTGTCCCAGTGGTTCGAAATCCACATTAAACCAAATTGAAGCTAATTTCTAAACGATATATTAACTGTTAATGAACTCATATATCGTTTAAGAAATACTGTTATAAAAGTATCTATATAGTGTTCCGGTGGTTCGGAATCCACATTAAAATAATTTAAAACTCATTTCTAATCGAAATAACAATATGTTTATGAACTGACATTTCGTCGAAGTATAGTAACAGATAAGAAGATATGTCGTATCTCATGGGTCCTGAACCCACCTTAAACTGTAGATTCTTGGTTGAAACCCTTCCATGGGTCTGAGAATAAAGTATGATAATCAATTTGTACAACACCAACTGCCATATTCCTATACCCCCAGTTGATGTGCTCCTTCCCGTAAAAGCTATACGATATGTTTTTACTTAACCGTCAACGCCTAATTAATACGAATTACTATTTATTACAATATACTACGGTATTAAACTCGTTCAGGTTTTGAACACATAAATAAATAAAAATGAGCAAGGTTAAACACATCAATTTATTTTATATGCATTTATTTTCTTGGAACATACACATAATTTACAGTA
>VBOA01000139.1 GCA_005877695.1 Gammaproteobacteria bacterium
ATCCACATTTTAAACATTATAATTAGTACTGGAAGGAACCTTTAAAATGTCCAACCACATTATTTAATTCGTGATTAAGACTGCTCGTGAGTAATGCTTAATATTAAGATTGCGCTTAGACTTCTCATGAGAAATTTACAATGATCCTGTATACTTATTTTGCTGGTTACCTACAAGGATTACTTGAAGGCAATGGTATAATGTAATTCATGCACTGTATAACTTTAGTTTTAGAGCACAGGTTAATGTTTTAAACAACACTTGTTTCTGGTAAGAACCATGTATATTTCTGTTGTAAGTTACATTGTTGACATTATGACAGAGTCATCATACGTCTAGCTGTTCTATGACCCAACATCTAGAGAAATGTGTCCAACTTTCGACTTGTTGAACACTGTTCACTAGGGTTGTCGTGTCATAGAATGGACAACATGTCTGAATACTTTGTGCATCAAGTGAACATTGTAGGCTACAACAGAAATATACACGGTTTTTACCGGATACTAGTACAGTTGACTATAATGTGGTGTAAAATATACCATGATTCATTCTTGCTTCAACCTTGATTTTCTATAATTGTGTCCTTGAATCAAGCTAGAATTCAAGCAGGATTCAATTTGGAATGAAGACATGAATCCAGTTTGTTTTAAGTTTGATTCATCCATAATTCAACCTTGAATAAGCCTTGATTCAACATACTTTTCTTACACTTGCCTTGACTTGCTTGCTTGAATCAAGCTGGAAAATTCAAGCTGGATTAAAACCTGGGGAAGTGTTGAGTTGGACGCTTGAATCAAGCTTGATTTAACCTAACTGGCTTGATTTATCTAGCTGGAT
>VBOA01000140.1 GCA_005877695.1 Gammaproteobacteria bacterium
TGTGAAAGTTGTTTTCCTTACTGAGATGTACCAGTGTGAGTGAAAACCTGTCTGTCTACAAGCTTCGGAGCTTCAATAGTTTAATTATTGAAACTATAGTTAAGTCTAAATCTAGTGTAATCCGCCATAAGCAAAAGCCAGTATAATAATTTTTTTACTTGAACTTTTCAAGACAAATGTAGTTTATCAAATGAAGTATTAATGAATCCGTATAAGATGTTGTGTAGGGGTATCTAAGTAATGATATTTATTGTTTCCTGGGACCTCGACATGGTTATTTTTAGTTTCTTGAGGACTTAAAATGTAATTTTGGGTACCCTAATAAGTTACTTTAATGACTAATGGAAGGAACACAAGTTCCATTAAGCCGTAACAACTGAATTTTTCTTTGGACCTCGTGGGGTCTTCATACTAATGTCATATTATGGTATATGCTGGAAATCGACAGGGGGAGGGGTTGCTGGGGGAGGGGGTGTTTTCTGAGTTATTTTTGCGATATCTCTTACCGTTTAGGAGATACAGCTATTTTCATTATTATATGGATGACTACATGGAATCGGACTGTAAAAACACAAGTCCAATGTAACCGTAAGAGCTGAATTTTTCCCTGGGCCTCGAGGGGTCTTCGTAGTAATGTCATCTTATAGTACATGCCGGAAATCGACAGGGGGAGGGGTTGCTGGGGGAAGGGGTGTTTTTTGAGTTATTTTTGCGATAT
>VBOA01000141.1 GCA_005877695.1 Gammaproteobacteria bacterium
TCGTTCATGACTCGTACCGAAAGTCCTTTTCCAGTGCTTGATCGAATTCCGCACTCGGCTGCGCCTCGCACGGAAAACACGATCGCGCCCTGGAAAAGGTCACTTTCGTTACTACCCACACAGCACACGAAATCCTCACGATATCCCAAACTGATCCCCAATATCCTTAAGTGATCCCGGGATTTTGCCATTTTCCCAGGGATATCTTGTGGATGTTCTTAAAGGAGATGGAAATAATAAAAATATTAACGTGTATTTACTTACGAGTAAAGTATATCCCTAGGATGTGCCTATAATGTCCCTATTAGCAGTTGTGTACTATATCCTGTGGATATGCGTAGGAAGTCTCCGTCGGGATGTTGAATGCGACGCAGAAATCCTAGGTACATACTGAGAATATTCTTCTATCTTCTTGCTACATTGCTTTAAATTTTGTTTTGTATAGACGAATTCGATCATTTAATACTGCAGCATTAACCCTCCTATGAGTTTGCTCTAAAATATACCAATAGATAAAGCCTGACAACAGTGATCAATTTGGCGGACCAAAAGAAACGGTCATGTCCTAAGGACATTCTCAGCGAATCCGTATCAGCAACCGACGGCAATATCCTACGGATTTCCAACGGACTTCCTTAGTGATTATTTTTCTTGCAGTGATACAACCTTACGTTTTATGTCAATGCGCATAATTATAATTTTTGGTAAATCTGCAGGAGACAAACATATTTTCGTGTTATAGTCAGATTTATTTGAAAATATTATGAGTCAAAATAAAGTGCATTAGTGCACCCCGATGGCCGCTTGGCGCGCCTTTGTCTCCCGCCTTCCCGTCGGCCCCTTCTGTGTGTCGTGTCCCTCCGACCCTCCATTTTGGATTCATGAAATCTTGATCTTCTTGGTTGGTCGGTGACGTTGACGGTGTGAATTGGTGTTGTGTTGTTGAACGTTGATGTTATTTGTTTGTTCTGCGCTAAAAAGAAGTAAGTAAATTGTATTCCTTAAACACTTCTGTCAATACATAATAACT
>VBOA01000151.1 GCA_005877695.1 Gammaproteobacteria bacterium
AAATGTTCAGATTTAAAAGAAGAAAAACATTACAGCATCCACACCATGCGAAAGTTGGACACTACTAATGGGGATGCGGTTCTTGTAACACTTAGTGAAGCTCCTTTCAAGGTTGGCGACATTCCAAAATTTCAAATGTTCCTTCCACGACGTTTCGTCATTCTACTTCAAAACATGGATTTGGACTCTATTCAACCAGGATCTCTCTACATTGTATCCCATGGGCAGAGCGGAGCCAACTCGACGGAATTGAGCATTCATCAATCCACAATGTAAAATATATTGTAAATAGTTTTAAGCTAAAAAAATTGCAATAATTCTCTTTAAGGTATCTATTGTAAACAATATTACAAATTTAAATAAAAGACTACATACAGAGTTTGGATACTCAGTATGTAGAGTTTTTTAAAAATCAAATCGAATGACCTTGACCTACATCTCTTATATAAATTCATAGGCCTTTACATTACGGACCAGTCTCATCATGAGCGTAGACAAGTTCGGACGACATCAAGATTCCGTTCGTAAAGTGGTTAGAGGACCACCCGGAGAAGGATTTTTCGTCACATCTGACGGTAATTATGATTTAAAAAACAAACGACTTCAAAACATAGCCGACCCTACTGCTCCGCAAGATGCTGTATCTGTACGATACCTTGTATCGAGATCGCTTGTTACAAGTCGAGCTGCTCAATTAAATTTTGATGCCAATGCAAAGTTAATAAGAAATCTGGGTACACCCAATCTACCAGGCGACGCTGTCAATCTTGATTATGTTAACAATCACGCTTTGACTAAAACCTCAGGAGGAGATTTTGATGCAGGTGGGAAAGTAATAAGAAATGTGCAAGATCCTAAAGCGATGAGTGATTCTGTAACATTACAATATTTAGAAAACGCTGTAATTGCAAAAACACCTGAAGGTAATTATAATTTAAATAACAAACTTATACGTAATGTTTCTGATCCTGTGTTACCAAATGACGTCGCTACAAAGGGATATATTGAAAAGGTCTTACCAGTCAAATCGGATGATCAGGGGGGGGGTTTGGTGGTAAACGTTTAAGCAACGTTAACGATCCTCTTTATGATGGCGAAGCTGTCAACTTGAAAACTCTTAAACGTGAAACAAAGTCATTTGTCACGTATGATAAGACAAGTAACACTTTTAAAAATGACAATCAAGAACTTAAAATAATTACGGAAGATTCAAAACGTCCACTAATTTATCTTGACCCTAAATCAAAAACAGGTCTTAGAATTTCAGGAACTAATCGTACTTTCCATATGAATTATTCTTTGTATTTATATGCTGATCACCTCATAGATATTCATGGGAATAGAATATTGTGGGACGAGAAGGCTCAGAGAATGTACGTTAAATATGATGACCCTGCTAACTACTGGGGTGATTTGACTCTTTTAGGGGATGGCGATATTCTCCAGGCAAAGGGTCCTCCAATTTCCTTGGCACGCAATACTGGTCGGTCTAATGAAGAAAAACAAGACACTGAATTTATACACTTTGAAAAGGGAAGCTGGAACGCACTGAAACGCAAAATTCATAATATTGCTAATGGTCAGAATGATTCAGACGCTGCAGCTATAGGACAAATAATGAAGAATGATAATAATTCATGGGATGCTAAGAGGATGAAGATAAGTAACGTTGGAAAGGGTTCAGATGATAATGACGTAGCAGTCGTAAGTCAGTTATTGAAACCTGATTCAGTTTTGCAAAAGATTAACTCTAACTGGGATGCTAAAAATAAGAAAATCACAAGTGTTGCAAAAGGTACTGAAGATAGTGATGTTGCTATTGTTAGCCAGTTGCCAACAGATTATATGAAATCTATCAACTCTAGTTGGGATGCTAATGTTAAAGAAGGTGCAAAACCTAATGATGTACTAACATTCAACCAAGCTCTCAAACCCAGCATTAATAAGGGCGAATTCTATACCGCCTCCGATACAACGTATACATTTATGCAACCTATTACATATCAACTCCATGGTGAACAACTACCTACAGGACAGTATGTCAGTAAACGGGAAGTTTGGGATGCCCGAGAAATGCCTATTCGAGATATAGCCCCTGGTATGTATGATACTGACGCATGTCGATACGATCAAGCGTTGGTTT
>VBOA01000147.1 GCA_005877695.1 Gammaproteobacteria bacterium
TCCAGACACGGCTGTAGGGCGAAAGCCGGAGTCACCCGGGAGGTAAGTGTCGGTACGATGACAGAGCAGGGCAGGTAACCTTGCAGCCGCAGAAGGGGGCAGCCAGTGGAGTTAGGCGAACACATCCAGCCCTCCGGAAAAAGACCCTATGACATTCCACATGGAATAGACTAGGCTCTAACGATGTATATTACAATGTAATGAAATTTGAATGCTCGTAATTACATGGTGGTTACCACAATCTAGCAGGGATACAGAAATGTAAAGTTTATAGAAAATAATTTCATACAGGGAATTTTTGTCTAATTTTTAAATAAATTACATATTGGAATATCGAACAGTCGGCGTAGACTACAGTATACAGTCTACCTATATAGACACTACAATGGGGAGCACTAGGTGTATATAAGTACAGGCTAGGATTTTACCACAACCTCCAAAATTGGTATAGCAGGCCGAGTAATAATTCAGGTGACCAACCTACCAGGCTGGGTTTACTTCCGCATACACTGGATAGGCTTATTTGAAAAAATGTTACAAAAGCCTAGGCTCGTACAGTTTTCCGTTGAAGGCTTAAAATGTCTATCGATAGGCTCAGGCAGGTCACATTAATTAGGCCTAGTTATATAAATGGGAGACTTTACCCATAAGCCCTCCATTTGGCCCTAGTGCAGCTACAGTAATTTCTTGGGCTCAATCTGGATTCAGCCCTCACCAAGGTGGTGGGTTTAACATTATTTGTATAACATAGCAAAATAGGCCTATAAAAATTGTGATAGTGGTAGACAGTATGAGGGTCTATACAGTTTAGGCTACATTAAACAGAAGGCAGTGTACATATACATATAGGCTAGACCACAAACGTGGTAGACACTAAAATCTTATAAGTTAATACATTGCATGGGTCAACCGACCAGAATTTCCAGCTAAGTAATTTTTCCATCAATATTTACACTACAGTTGATGTGGGCAAAGATATACTGTGGTATATAGGTAGTATTTTCATATTTGACAAATTATGAGAACGTGGTCTCTCAGTATGCCTGTACTGACAAAGATGAACATGAAATAATGCAAATATAGGTAAAGTAAAAATTAATATCTTTCCCACTAGGGTCTCCATTCAATTATTCTAAACATTTAACAAGGTAGCTCAAGGCATTAAAATTTAGTACAATTACTTTAAACTTTACCGAACAATTTTTATACAGAAATTAATTGCTCTTACAAAATTTGACAGGATGGCTTCATAGTTGATTTTTGGTTTCTTCTGGGGTATTATATCTTCCAAACTGAGAAAAGTATGGCCAAGTTAAATGTTTGGGCGGTTCGGCATCTGCTTACCTCTGTAAATCTATCAAAATCCACCGAAGTGTTGAAGGAAGAGGGTCTTGCAGCTTGAAGTCGGCGCAGCTCCCAAATTTTCTTCAGCTCCCCTCGGCAGTTTCA
>VBOA01000135.1 GCA_005877695.1 Gammaproteobacteria bacterium
ATTTCCGGGTACTTATTGACAACTTAAATTTTTGTGTTATAATTGTATATTTATAATGTACACCATGCTGTACTTCCATAAAAGTTTTCTTTTTTAGGCTAAATAAAGTTACATATTGAGAATTATAGATCATAATGAGATCATAAATGACAACTAATTTAAAAATAATAAATTAGTAGAATCATGTAATTAAAAAGAAAATATTCCAAATATAGATCTCATAAACCAACCTAATCCTAATCTAATGATAATGGAATAAGGAATTGAAGGGGCAAATAAATAGTTCAAAGTATCTTCATAGTTATATTTAATGAGAAATGTACCAGTAATTTAAGTTATATGTAGCCTAGTGAATATTATTTGAAAGTGGGTATTAATAAAAAAAACTGTCCTAACTTGTTTTTATCTAGCAGGTTATGGGAAACTAGGAAACTTAACTGTACCACAAATAATCATTAATCAATCAAACTAAAAAAAATTATCTAAATCAAGGCCTTGTTGTTCCATGTCTAACATATTTGTATTCTATTCACTACAGTTTATGTATTGAAATGTAACATGTAAGACTAATAAGGAAAAGGAACTTGGAACACCCAAACAGTTTACACTGTTATTAAACAATTATATATAAAGAACAGAAACACAACATATAAAACTTAACAATAGGAATATTAAGGCAAATGTTAAAGTTATAACAACCTTTAAGTTTAAATACAGCCTTTAAGTTCAACTTCAAGTTTTGAAACATATATACTAGAGATGGGTCGATTCCAATTTTTTTCGATTCCAATTCCGAGTACCTTGATTCCAATTTTACTAGGCTTAAAAAAAGAAGTTATTAAGGCTTAAAAAAGTAAGTTATTTGTTTTGAAACAATTTGTGTCATAATTTAGGATGTCCAGAGTCCGGGAATTCCTTGAATTGTATTGACATTTAGATTGTCTGGTAAAATGCAAGAAATGTACAAGAATTTACAACAAACCTTGAAAATTGACGAAATTTTATTTTATTTCCAAGTCATCCTTCCTAACCACTACAGAGATTACATAGTCAGGATGTCCAGCGTTTCTGGAATTCCTTGAATTCCGGGAATTGTACGGGAATTTTAAAACGATCCTTGAAAAATTACGGCATGATGAAATTGTATTTTATTTCCTTCTCCAATTCATATTTCTTAATCACTACCGAGATAAAATGGTGAAAGAAAGAAATTATTTGTGAGTTGTGAGGTAACAAAATCGCGAAGAGTGGGATTGAAAAACGTTCGTTTTGTCCTCTACGGCGTTTCAAGGTCATTGCTCCTCCTGCAGGGTAACTCCTGTTCCAGATGGAAGGGCTGTACTCGTACTTTCCCCAAACATTCCTTTGTTTAACATCGTAATCAAATCCTGCAATATTTCATGCCGTGGACTATTTTTCTAGTTCGTGATTTTTATTTATAGCCTAACTGTTTCAAATTAGGTGAAATATATCGTTGCCACCAACCGGAAAAAGTCGGGAGGACCAGAAATTACTCATTATTTTATACAACCGGGAAAAAATCTGTGAATTCCTCATGAATTTAGCCAATTACTCATAAATTTAGGAAAATATTAATGAAAAAGTAAAAATGTTTAAATAATAATTGAAAAGTAAATA
>VBOA01000136.1:0-411 GCA_005877695.1 Gammaproteobacteria bacterium
GACATATCTAAGATATAGAAATAGTAAATAAAACCCTTTTATGTTTAACATACAATATTTAGTACAGGATAACAATAAAAATAATATTCTCTCAATTTATAATATGGTAAACTAAAATCTTGAATCTTTACAAGTAACAAATAAAAGAATCATATTCATAAGTTTACAAATCAAAGATTTTTCTTTGGACTCTTGCACGCACAGGATAACGTCTAACAATGTCTGCATTTGGCATTTTATCAATAACTTTAGGTGAAAAAGACGTATGCTGTGCATTCTTTTGAGCAGGATTTTCCTGAACAGACCCATCTAGACTAAGGCTAAGACTCTTAGTATTTGCTTTATTTTGATTTTCAGGTAAGCCTATTGCTTTTGTGGGTGATGGACTTAGAAGTAAGCTTTTTCTTGGTT
>VBOA01000136.1:619-2385 GCA_005877695.1 Gammaproteobacteria bacterium
GTTACTAAGTCTAACTAGATATGATACAGGACTAAGTTGGCTTATTATAATAGCTCTAACCCAATTTGATGCTTGTGAGGTACGGTAATCTTTAACTAAAACTACCTGATTTTCATCAAATGTTACATTTCTTTTACCAGAGAAATTTTCAACTTGCTTACTATGAGAAGAACTAACTTTTTCTAGCCTATTTGGTCTTAATAGATCAAATCGAGATCTAATCTTACGTCCAAACATTAATTCAGAGGGTGATTTACAAGTTACACAATGACTAGAATTTCTATAATCAAACAGAAATCGTACAATGGCTGTATTTACATCTTTACCTTGTTTCATAGCAATCTTTATACACTTTTTTACTGTCTGCACTGATCTTTCAGCAGAACCATTTGTGGAAGGGTGGTATGGTGCAGTAAGACTATGTTTAATACCATTAAGTTGTAAGAAAGTTGCAAACTCAGAAGATGTCCAAGTTGGACCATTGTCAGTTACGACAGAGTACGGTAACCCAAATCTAGCAAATATTTGTCTTAACTGATTAATTGCAGCCATGGATGTGATTGAACGCATTTGGACGATCTCAATAAATTTTGAATAGGCGTCAATCACCAACAAGTACATTTGGTTATTAATGGGACCGAAGAAATCCATATGAATACGCTCCCATGGACCATTTGGCATGTTCCAGTTACACAAAATATGCTTAGGGGGACTTTTTTTCTCATTTTGACAAAACTCACAAGAGTTGGCAACTTCCTCGATGTCTACATCAACTTTTGGCCACCAAAAAGTAGATCGAGCTATTGATTTCATTTTTACAATACCAAGGTGTGTACAATGTAACTCATTTAACAGACTAGCTCGAAGGCTAACAGGTATTACAATACGATATCCCCAAAGGATACAATTATCTTCAACTGACAACTCATTTCTTTTTAAGTGATATGGCCTAAGTTGATCACTTACACTATTACAATCATTTGGCCATCCATGCAATGTATAGTCTAATACCTTGCACAAAACTTCATCCTTAACAGTTTCACTACTGACATTCTTAGATGATATAGGAAAACAAGTGGTTTGAATAAACTTAAGATAGTCAAAATCATTTACATTGTCATTAGCATCAGAACACTCAAGTGGTAATCGTGACAAACAATCAGCATTTCCATGCTTGGAAGACTTAACATACTGAATGGTAAAATCAAACGCACTTAAAAAATATGCCCATCTCTGTAATCGGTTAGCAGCCATTTGCGGTAAACCTTTTTTTTTACCAAAAATTGCCAAAAGTGGCTGGTGGTCAGTCAACAACGTGAACTGACGAGCATACAAATATTGATAGAACTTTTTTACTCCAAATATAATGGACAAAGCTTCTTTTTCAATTTGCGAGTAATGACATTCAGTTTTCGAGAGCACTCGAGATGCATAGGCTATCGGTCGCTCTAGACCATCTGTGGACACACATGAAAGAACGCAACCAAGACCATAACTTGATGCGTCACAAGCTAACTTCAAGGGCAAACTTGGGTCATAATTTGCTAAACATGGTGCTTGCGTTATCAAGCGTTTTACATTCTTAAATGCATCATCACATTCCTTCGACCAAACATATTTAACGTCCTTAGACAATAGCAAGTACATAGGATGTAATACATCAGCTAACTTATTTAAGAAACGGCCATAAAAATTTACTAGGCCTAAAAAACTTTTGAGTTCTGTTACATTTGTTGGTGCAGGAGCACGTAAAATTGCTTCAACCT
>VBOA01000137.1 GCA_005877695.1 Gammaproteobacteria bacterium
TTAAAATAAAATGTACAAGCAATCCTGATTTGGCAGGCTATGAAACAAAGATTAATTAATTATTCTATTTATATTTCTGCGGTTATACAACTTGTGGATTATTTAAATACATTATTATATAAAAGGAAATATTTATTTAATTAATTAAATGACGGACAGAAAGACAAACTTACCAAAAGGGGTTGGGCGTTCAGCGTTGGGAGCGGACGACCAGTAAGGGTAGTGGCGGCGACGACGAGTGTGCCGCGGCCACGCAAAAATCTGGTTTTGTTAGACACCCGACGCCAATAAAATCCCTCCGATTGGTCCACATCTGAGTTTCTCGAACCAATCAGAGTGATTCAGACAAGCGACGACCGCTAACTAATAATTTTTTAAACTTTTCCTGTTCGACCTTACCAACAGGCCTCTACAAATTAGATCCCTTTGAATTTTAATTAGGCAATTTATAACAATGAAAATTGAAGATCAGTACAAATTTCCCCCCTCCAGATTTAAATTGCCTAATTAAGTATAAATAAGCCTTCTTCATATCTTTACAACCTTCATCTTGTATTCTATCAACTACGTTTACATTTATTAAATCAATTATTTTTATTATAGGGTTTTAAACTATAAAGCTTCAATCAAATTGTGAACCAGCAATCAGTGCATTTAAATGCGGAGCAGTAGTTACCAGCTTTGCTACTAGATATCGCCACCGAGCAGCGCTGCCTAGATCAGCC
>VBOA01000145.1 GCA_005877695.1 Gammaproteobacteria bacterium
TACTAAACCCTTGGTTTGCGTCTAATCAATTTCATTGAAGTCTAAAACCTAATTATACGAACCGTTTTGGCACCGCCTGTCAGCAATCCATGGATTTACATCGATGGCCGCGGCGTTCTAAAGAAGGGAAAGTACCAATCAATCACTCGCCATTGTCAAAAATAGACAGGAGCGTCAGGGCCAACGTCCCCTGCTCGGCCGACAGAGCCCTTGGCCTTGTCTTCACAGACAGGCAGGTTGGCTAAACTGACCACACGTTAGAAAAATTTAGTAGATCCGGCGATGCGAATAACTCATGATGCGGTGGGTGGCCTTATTTCGGGCATCAAAGAAAATAAATGTGATATGTAGGCCTATTTTTTTTTGTGGTATTATAATGGTAATATTTCAATCCTGAGACGCATTATTGAACCCGAAAGACGGATAAAATACCACAAGAAATTATTCTACGTGCACTGATAGGAAGATTCGTGCACAATAACTTTCAAATCTATATGGTCCGATTGTTCCTGCATTAGAACATGTAAATGTAGAACATTATATGACTGCATTAGAAACATGGACTCATGTTCAAGCTAAGGTTGATTGGCTTTTTAAGCATACAGAACCTTATGCTTAAAACATATATAACACATATACAAAAACCTCATACGAGAATGAAGTCCACAAGCTCAGTGCGCTGGAACTCCGGGTCGTGCGCAGTTTGATTTCAAAGTGATTAAGTCTCATTACAAACGGATATTCTACTGTGTGTTATAAAGTAATTAACAACACTAGTTTCTGGTAAGAACTGCGTATATATTTCTGTTGTACATTGTTGACTACATTATGACTGTACAGACGATTCGTCCATTCTATAACCCGATGTTCTCAGTAAAAAGCGGCTAACTTGAGGCTGTTTTAAGTCTCAAGTTGAACGCTGTTCCCTGAGGATGTCGCGTCATAGACCGTCTGAAGTCCTGTACATAATGTCAACAATGTAATATAACGTAATACCAGTTTAATAATGCAACAGAAATATACGTCGTTCTTACAGGAAACATGTGTTTGTTTTGGTAATAGCCACAATCCCTCAAAAATACGTCTCAGACTTTAATGAGTAGAATTGTTACGAAAGATTGCTATGAATAGTCCCTGAAGAGAAACAGTCACTTCATATGCCCCAATTTAAATATAAAATAAATGGTAACAGGCAACTGTCACAAACTTTCCCCCATGTGGGGTTACAAAGGCGGTAATCATACTGCTTTGAATGCCATCGTTGACTAAATCTAAATTGTGTCCAATTTTGCATGGGCAGCCTACGGCCACCCTTTTAGCTTATAGAGAGCATGTACTATGTAGGTTTACGGACACCCTGCTCTGCGGGTTATGCACAGGACCGCTACGACCACCAGGCCCGACAAACCTTACCTATTACCGTACATATTACCTTTACAAGAGAAACACCTCAAAATTACCTAAACATCAGTGTTTTGCTTATAACTTCTGAACGAATACGAGTTAAGAATTAAACAATTGATCCAAATTTATGTCTTTTTATGCACTATCAACCACTAAAGTTTAATCAAAATTGTTATAACGGCTCTTTAGTAAAACCTATTTCACTGAATTGTATGGTGTTTTTGGCCATTTTTGGGAATAAATCCGAACCGTAATGTTTTCAGGGATAAACTA
>VBOA01000146.1 GCA_005877695.1 Gammaproteobacteria bacterium
GCACGAGATGTAGGGACGAGCTACAGGGCTGCACCAGCGGTGCGACACCGGCGCCAGTATGCGCCGGCACCATGGGCGAGGGACCTGGCCATCCTCCAGCACCCCGCTCTACCTGGGGACCCGAGACCCACGCAGTACTTACACCGCCAGCCAGCACACAAAAGGCCAGATCTTTATTTAATTATTTAATATTTCGTCTTCAGCTCATTTTAAATTTGGCTCCGTAATTGAAGATAACTCCAGTTTTTGAACAATTTATAATCTGCAGAAATAAACTCTCTGAAATAAATTTAACACAGTTGAAGTTTTACGGTATAAGGAAGCTTATATGAACTCTTATCTACTATGGGCGATCGCAACAAATAAATTGAATCACACTTTTAGACAATATGCTTGTTTTTTTTCAATAAAAGGCCTATTTTGTTTTAGTACAAGTTTATGAAGCAAAACTCAAATAATGCACATTTTGAATTTAAAGTAATGAAACTAATTTAATCTTGTTTTTGGCGGCTTGGCATGTCTGTGTGTAGGCACACACAAAACCAAAAGGGTAAATGTTGTTAATTGGCTTGATGCGCCCATGTTCCTGAATTCGTGTTATTTATTATTGTTATTGTTCGTCAATGTAATGTGTAAATGGTCAAATGTAATGTTTAAAGTTAAGGCGCAACCTTAGTATATAAGGAAACCTTTGTTTAGAGCTGACAACCGGATTACACATTGGTTTTATTGCAAACCAAAGCTTTTATTTTCTAAATTTACCAACGTTTCGAGCCCAATTAGGTTAAAAAATAAATTTTACAGAATTTAAGGTCAGTTCACAACATTATGGAATCCCCAACGGCCAAGGTTTATCATTGTTTGTTAGCTGTAAGTTTGTTAGTTTAATGTTCTAATAATACATGTTTCTGGCAATTATTTTTTAAAAGAATGGTACAGTTTCTACGCAAGGGTATGGCCAGTTTTGAGCTGTAAGAGCTAAATATGAGAAAATAAAATATATTGAGGTAAACATAACCTCAAAAGAAACTTTTGTTTACAGGGTGGATTGAGGTTAGGTAACCTCCACTGATGATGTTTACTGCAAGTTAGTGAATAGGGTATTGTTGTAAATAGTGGTAGTTGTCGTCGATGTAATTGTTGTGTAAATATTTATTTAAGAACTTGGAGTAAACGTGAACTTTAAATGTTGTTCTGGCGCGTATGTACGTATGTTTGTTTACTTTTCGTGTCATGGATTTTAGTTGTAATTTAAATGAAAGTTTATTGATTTACAAACTCTCTGCCATTGTTAATGACCTTTTAAGCACAATACAATATTGTGGTAAATATAGGGATTAAAACTTCGGAAAAATTGTTAGTAAAAATGTATTTTTTTGAAGAACTTTCAAATGAAGTATTTTTGGCGTTTTTAAGAAGTTTTTAGTTAAAGACATCCTTTTTTGAAAATGATCCAAAACCGAGAAATACATTTCAGCGAATTTTGATGAAAATAGTGAGCCCACTTTGTTAAAGCCTGCTAGATTCTGAATCTTGGTTGAAGGTTGTTAGTATGTAGAAATACTTTCAAAGTTTTGGTAAACAAGTGTATGTCATTTAGGACAAGCAGAAATGTCATTTAAAGAAATATTTACATCCTTTAGTGAATTTTGAGGTAAATTAAATAAACGGTACTAGATCAGAATGTACATTTTATTGTTGCACAAATGCTTCCGATTAAAGTAAAGTAATCAAGGTAATTTAATTATTGGAAGCAATCATATAGAAAAATTTACTTAACGTTGCACGATTACATTTACCGTTTTCTACATGCATGTCCGTATGTATGTTTTACCTTTTTATATAAAAATATTAATTCCATGAATGAATGAAGTAAATTTTGATCTTTCCATTGGTAATTAGACAATTATTTCACACCGGATGTTAGTATTTTTTTGGGTTTGGTGACAAGTATGAATCACAGAATTTTGTACAGATGATAAGTGAGCTGTTGCTGCATTTTTCTCACCTCACCGATACATATCTGGCGCTCAACTATTTTCAACAGCATTACCGTAGATACGACGATTAATAATTTCATTAACATGTAAAGCAAGATACATCAAGATTTTACACCTTGTATTCCACATATTTGTAATGCTGTAAAGTCTGATTGAATATTTAAATACAGTTAAGTTTTGTAACAACTTTGTTTACTACATGGTCTACACCCCACTCTATTTCCATCCAAACAATTATGGCAGTGTTGTTGTATTATTGTTTATACAGTGTTGATTTGAAATGGGATGTTTAGGTTGTAATTTTAAGGACTAGTGCAAATGGGAATAAAGGTTTTGAACTGAGCCAGTAAAGGGGGTTTCAGTTTGTTTTTTTTTATATTTATATTTACTAATTTAGACAACGAGGTTAACCAATTTCTCCAGGATCTCACAA
>VBOA01000149.1 GCA_005877695.1 Gammaproteobacteria bacterium
ATGTTCCGCTAATATGAGAAATGTTCCGCTAACGGTTCGATACGATGCAAGGGAACGAATGAGGTTAAATTATAAATACGCTTTAATATGTCAACACTTTTTTCGTTATATAAAAAGGAATGCACCAATGCTCAGAGTGTCTTAAATTGTTTACGAGGAGTGCAAACCTACGTAATCACATATTAACGGTACATGATAAGCTAAAGCCTTATGAATGCGACGTGTGCTCTAAGAAGTTGTCATCCCTTTCAAGTTTAATTCGGCACAAAAGAATTTTACATCAGTTACATAGCATTGGAAATGGCGCAATAGAATCTATCATCAACTAGATCTTTCCCACAAAATATGGATACCCATAATAAATATTACGTTAGCCGGCATCCGCGTATTATAATTCGATGCAAATAATATCACATTTTTTATTGTTTTTCATTTAGTCGTCTATGTCATATAATATACATTTCATTTCCCATACTAAACAAAAACATTATTTCTTGACATTAGTTGACATCTGCGAATAATATATTTTACGTTAGTCCTTATCGTCAATGTCTAGGCGGACTATGTAGGCGAGCGTACCAGCGGTTGGTGTTAATAATATATAGTGTTAATAATAAATCTATCGTAAACAAGTTAGACAGATCTTCGACACAATCTAACAATGAAACCATAAAGGCTGAATAGGATATAATATAATACCCACAGAGTATAATACAAGGAATATAATATAAAAGGATTATATAATAGGGAATATAATATAAAGCAATATATAATATAATAGGAATATAAACTAAGGAATATAATATAATTTCCCATAATAAATATCCGCGTACTATAACTATGAATTCGACAAACTATTTTATCTTAGTCTAACAATCAATGTGCTTTCCCATACTTTATGTTAGCATGCATCCGCGTACCATAACTATGAATTCGGCAAACTAGCAATCAATGTGCTTTTCCCATATTTTATGTTAGTGTGCCATAACTTTGAATAAATTTATAATACTAAACAACAAAATCATTTCTTTACGTTAGTCAACCTTCATAACGCCAAATAATATATTTTTCATTATTTTACGTTAGCCTAACAACAAATAAGCCGACGCCCGTGCAAATAAAAATAATAAATATTTTACATTATAGATAAGGACGCGTATGATTTTACGTCACGATAATTATTGTTGGCCTTTTATCCGGTTCTTGATCGATATTGACGTCCGTAGCGTGTAATGCAGGGATACCTTCTATTATTTCTTTGCCGCTATTCGATTTATGTTTAAGTCTTATATGTCTTTCCAGACTATATTTCGAAGCTAACCTTCGTGGGCATAGACTACATTTATATCCGTTCTCTGTCGTATTGTCCATTTTTATTAAGTAAACAAAGTGCACGTGTATCCACCTTATATATCACAAGTAGATATGAACATACTAAATAACAAAATAATTCGATATCCGCGTACTATGAATTTGACGGCAAATAAAATGATATAGATACCAATAAGGACGATACA
>VBOA01000155.1 GCA_005877695.1 Gammaproteobacteria bacterium
CAGCCGGTGATGGCGGTGGTGTGTGGCGGCGGAAGTTGACGGCACGCACACTGCCGTGTGCCACAGCGCTGCTGAGGCTGTGTCCATGGTGTTGGTGACCAAAGGGGCAGTGGCAAAAGAGGAGGGCGGGTCAGGGGCACCCTGCAACACGGTGCACAACACTTTAGGAGTGTTCTTTGGTGCGGGGTCATGTATGGAAGCGGCTGTATTATTCGCACAAAGTAATAAAGTTTATTACTTGACATCCGGCTAAGGTCCAGTTTTACTTGATTTAATCGCACCATTACTTTCAGTTAATATAATTACAGAACCACAACAAATGTAATTGTTGGAAAGAAACACAATGCCCTGCACCAGTGTACAAGTATTTTATAATCTCCAATGGCTACTTTAAAATAAAATACAAATTTCAAGTAAAACTCCGCCATTGCTATTTTATATTTTTAAGATTTTGAAAACAGCAACTTCCAAACATGAACACAAACATCTAGACACCATCAACAATATGCACTGTATTACAAACTAGGATCTACGGGGAGGTGCCAGCCAACTGGCATCTTGGCCCTGGGCCATTCTCAGAATATTTAAATGTCGGCCTTCTAAACCCTTTATAAATTAATCTGCCCGATTGACGGACATTATCACAAGTCAATACTGATTTTAACTTTTACCATTAGGCTCACAATACGATACTTCTAGCTTTTATTCAAAAACAGCACATTATGCATTTTACTTCCATCTATCCCAGTAGTATAATCTTCCAGTACAAAACAGAGAATCCAATATAATGCCAGTATGTTTATAAGCCCAGCTTCCAAGAAACATATGCAGGTGACGCCGACTAAGATAAAATGGTCCACATGGACCTACGTACATGTGCACTTTTAATTAAAAAAAAAATTATTTTGTTTTAAACTTCATGACAATTACCATATGTTTGATACGTTGACTAGGCATAAAACATTAAATGTTAAACAATACATGCTTAAAACTAGAACATATTGACAGGCCGCATTGTACCTCATTTCATGTCATGGACATGGGCCACCATGACCTATCACGACCATGCCAAGTTTTAAGGTGAAAATTTAGGGAATTTCCAAAGAAAATTTTTTCATTTTCCTTACGTGACAATTTTCTCTGCGGGGGATTCCTAATTGTCAACTAGGTTCTAGGGGCGTACCTAATTACCTGACT
>VBOA01000152.1:0-2003 GCA_005877695.1 Gammaproteobacteria bacterium
TTATGTATTTTCTGATATAATGTAAAAAGATAATTACTATTTCATGTTAAAATATGAGAGGATGAGGGGATAATAAATAAATATCCACATGCAGTAATAATAACTTGTTAATACATTTTAATATTCGTGTTACAATCCAATCAAAACCAAGTGAAATATATATAGTGACAAACAATGAACACTGTGACTTGAAAGTGACTCCAGCAGTGAGAATCCAGAAATTGGAGGGAGGTCATGCATTTCAAATCCTGTTTAGAGATGACCACAGACTAGTGTAACAAGAAATTAGTGTCAATAGTTTAATGTCCAATAAAATATGTTTCATTTTTTTATAATATATGTATATGTCATAATTTGTGTTTCATATGGATTTTGAGTTGTAAATATGTATAATTTGTACAAAAACTGTATCCTTAAATAGAGGAACATCATGCAAAACCATTTGATGATGTCCCTGAGGGGATTTTGCAATGATACAGTTTGTTTTTTAATATAATTCTAATTTTAAAAAGTAAATAGGCCTAATAAACTTTGGTAACACCAGCCTATGAGTTTTGTTTAACAGAAAAAGTTAGGTTAACCTAGGACAACAAACATAACCTAGATGGATAAGAATGAAAAACCTTTTGTGAATGATTTTCAAATTATGATAGTATAAACCTCCTTAAATCAAATCTTATTCATAATAAATCAATTCATACTTATTCATACCCAATAAATGTACAGTAATAGTTTGATAACCAATCTATTGAATAGAATAACATTAGGCCTAGGCTAGCTACCGCATTAGAAATAAGACGACATCCCATGTTATCCAAGGATCTAGTTAGATGCACAGTTTTGTTAGTAGTAACTTAATTGTATAATAAACACCATTGTATATAACACAAGGAAAAGTAAATGTAGAAATAACCAAATTTAATTAATGTAAATCAGAACAACTGCAGTAGACGACAGCTCACAAGTCATCTTACGTCTAAAATGTCTTTATACAAGTACTGCAGTGGTCAAATCAACATTATGTAAAAACTAACTTTGAATAGAAAATCATTTATATTAAATTTCTTGGTAAATAATTGAGTATCATGTATTTATTTTATAGAATAATAATTTTATTTTGTATTAGAATTATTGGTCATTGCTTATTAACAACTTTTATTAGCCAAATGTAAAACAGAAGTGCGTGAAACATGTAATTTGAGCAATCAGTGAGAAATCCACCAATTAAATGTGAGATAATTCAGATATCCCGTTTCCGGATTCAAGTGGAATTTATGAAAAAGGAGGAAGAAGGGACTATCGTTCTAACAATGACTGGAATAAAAGTTAAGTTTCAGAGCTCCAATTTTAAAAACAAATTTTGATATATAAAACAAAGTGCAAAAGTGATACAATATTGAAGTATTACATCTAAATAAATATAGTCACAAGCGACTTTAATAAGTGGAAACATATAAGTGTTTAAAATCTTTTAATTTATATTTTATTGGAGTGAAGACTACAAGAGGGTGAGACCAAACCATTTTAACCCATTGTTGCATGTCGTTTTGCCCATGTTCATTTTAATTTTGAAAACTACTACTTTCATTTTGATTCCCAAGTGCCACTAACATTAACATTTCTTTGACTATATGAGAATTTGATAATTTTTCATATTTTGAATTATAAGACAATCTATTACATCAGATATCTTGCTATCAAGAATATCTTATTTGATCTAGGCTTACAAAGTTGGCCATATTGAATCTAACAAATCCCTAAGACAAAGGCCTAGAAGCATACACTTAAAGACTCTTTCAATTTCAGTACCTATATTTCCTTTTATATTGAAGTTTTATTTTCTCAGTAACTTAATTGAAATAAATATTGAACATTCTAACAATATATTATATAGACTGCCATTCTGATGAAAATCTACATTTTGATGTGTTTGTGCTAATAAGACTTTCAGCATATAAGTTAAAGACATTGGAAGGAGGAGAAGAAATAAACTTGGAAGATTT
>VBOA01000152.1:2152-2552 GCA_005877695.1 Gammaproteobacteria bacterium
TTGGTGTCACAATAATAAAATAATTGTTTGTAATCTTTTTTTTGTGTATTTATTAAAAGAGAAGAGAGTGTTGTAAATGTGTATACACAATCAACTGCAATAACGTCACACAATTTCTGCAAAAATATAATAAAATTATTAAATAAAATACTTTTAATCTTATGCTTTTCTTTAGCATTGCACTAAAAAATAAGTAGCTAGCTGAAGGCATATTTATAAAAACTTATTTGGTGTCACAATAATAAAATAATTGTTTGTAATCTTTTTTGTGTATTTATTAAAAGAGAAGAAAGTGTTGTAGTTGTTTAGGCTGTTAATTCGTTGTTATAAACTTAATTACTTCTAACTTAATCACTTCTACAACTTCGTCTTTATCACATATAAACAAACCCATACAAAA
>VBOA01000010.1:0-11957 GCA_005877695.1 Gammaproteobacteria bacterium
AAATCAATGAAGTGGTGGATATTATTATTCAAGTAGGGAAGGGTAGCCACGGGCGCCATATCCAGAGTGTGTATTACAAATATGGACAATTATCCCATGCCTGATGTTTTTTTTATAAAATTTCAGCACTTAAAACAAAGCTATCATTTTAAAGCTCTTAATATAACGCTTATTCTTTTATTTGGCTTAATTCTAAGCAATAAATTACTGTTATGTTTGTTGGGATTGCACAATACCGCTTGGCCCTGGAGTTTTATCACGGTTTTACGTCATGGTTTTATCATAACCACCCTAATGGCCTTTATGCTGGTCTATTTTCCACTCTGTGCAGCAGTTTTCTACTACGATGGAGGCATTAAACGCACTATCGCCCAGAAAATTTTCATTTACTGGAGTATGTTTTTACTTTTAAGTACGTTGGGACTCATGTTTTTTATCCATTGGGAAGAACTAATTCTTAAGCCTTATCCTTGGCTTATTATTTCACTTTTTTTACGATTATCTGAAAAAAGTGAAAACCATTTGATTTTTTGTTTGTTAGGCAGTTATTCATTACTTTTAATAGGAATAGTCGGGAATTGTTTTTCAGCAAAAACTAAAGCTGAAAAAATATTTGGTCAAGCGCACTTTGCGAATGCTTTTGAGATTCAGAAAGCAGGATTGTATTCCGATCAAGGGATTATTCTTGGAAAAGCGTATGGCAAAGCCTTAAAACTTCCCGGTTTTGAAAGTGCTTTAGTCGTTGCGCCAACAGGAAGTGGTAAAACCACGGCCATTGCGATACCTAATTTACTCGAATGGACAGGTTCTGGAGTCTTTAACGATTTAAAAGGAGAGCTTTATCGCCTCACGAGTTTTTATCGTGAAAATAAATTACTAAATAAATGTTTCTTATGGGCTCCAACTGATATTCATAAGAAAACTTCAGGTTACAATCCATTTTTTTATGTGAGTAATTCTCCTGATTTACGTATCAGAGATTTACAGTTGATTGCGGAAACGTTAATACCCGCTACTAAATTAGGTGATGGATTTTGGTACCAATCTTCCAGAGAATTATTTTTAACGCTTTCCATGTATTTATTAGAAACGAAAGGGAAGGCTACTTTATGTGAAATTCACGACCTATCCAAGCAGGAAAGTTTTTTTGCCTGGCTTGCCAATGAAGTAATGGATCATGAAGAATTTTCAAAGTCATTGAAACAGAATGCGTTTGCGTTATTAGGAGCCGATGAGAAAACTCAAAAAAACATCTTGAAGGATTTTCAAACGCGTATGAGTTTATTTAATGATCCCCTCGTGGGTTATGCCACGAGTAAGAACGACTTTGATTTTAGAGAATTGCGTAAAAAAAGGGTAAGTATCTATGTCCAAATTCCGGATGGAGATAAAGAGCGGCTCAGCCCGATTTTAACCTTATTTTGGGCCCAACTTATTCATGTGATTTCGAAAAGAGAGCCGCAAACAGATGAACCTTATGGTGTATTGGCGTTGATGGATGAGTTTGGCAATATGGCTCATATTAATAAATTAAAAGATGGCTTGTTTTTTCTACGCAGTTATCAGATGCGCTGTGTCATCATCGTGCAATATCTTGCACAAATTTATTCAATCTATGGTCGTTATGACGCAAAAGCCACTCTGTAAACGAAACAATATCTGGTGGATCAGACTTTCTCACAACGGAAAAAGAATACAACGATCTACTGGACTTCAAACAAATTAGCAGCACAAGAATTGCATGATCGATTTAAATCGGATTTATGGCGCCAAAATAAATTAAAAGAAAAGCCAGATCGATTATGGCAAGAGGCTGTTGTAAAATGGTTAGATGAAGTAAAAGAGAAACGCAAACGAAGTATGGAAAACGCTAAAATTCAACTTAAATGGCTAAATCCTTATCTTAAACATAAAAAATTAAGTGAGATTGATCGTAACTTACTTGATGGGATTGCTAAGAAGAAAGAGGAAGAAAAAGTGGCACCCGCTACCGTTAACCGAATGTTAGAGGTAGTAAGAGCCATACTTAATAAAGCCGTTACTCTGGGAATGGATTGATAAAGTTCCAAGAATACCAATGAGATATGAAGGAGAGGCTAGGGAGCGTTGGCTTACAAAGGAAGAGGCTGAACAACTTTTAAATGAACTTCCATCGCATTTAAGTGATATTGCTGCTTTTTCTTTATCTACAGGTTTACGTAAGGCAAATGTTTTAGGGCTTCGATGGAAAAATGTTGATTTAATAAGACGTCATGCTTTTGTAAGCGCATCTCAGTCCAAAACTAAAAGAGCAATTCCAATTCCTTTAAATGAAGAGGCAGTGAAGATAATACGAGATCAGTTAGGAAAACATTTTGAATTTGTTTTTACCTATAAAGGTAACCCGATTAAAAGATGCAATACACCTGCTTGGCGTAAAGCATTGAAACGGGTAGGGATAGAAAATTTTCATTGGCATGATTTACGGCATACGTGAGCCTCATGGCATGTGCAAAGTGGGACGTCCTTATATGAGTTACAAAAATTAGGAGGCTGGTCATCATTGGATATGGTTAATCGTTATGCTCATTTTAATAGCGATTATCTTAAGAAAGCAGCAGCATTTAGTAACTGGTACAAATTTGGTACATGACACTTTCATAAACAATGTAGGAGATAGTTGAATGAAATTAAAGTTAATAAAATTTACCGTGTTTTTTTAGCTTTATTTTATTCGTTATCATGGTCGGGATGAGAGGATTTGAACCTCCGGCCCCTAACTCCCGAAGTTAGTGCTCTACCAAGCTGAGCTACACCCCGAATTTTAGAAAAATTACTAAAAAACGCGAAAAATTCTATCAGGTTTAAGAGCATTCAGCTAGCTCCAAGAATCTTTGTATTTTGTCCATGTACTAAATTTGTTCCAGTCGCTAAATAATTATATTTTCTCTTAAGATAATCACTGTTCAAATGAGCATAGTGATTTACCATATCTAAGGATGACCAGACTCTTAATTTTTATAACTCAATAAAACCTCCCCATTTTATCCCCCACCACCAGGACATCCATTCAAAGGGTTTATAGGCAAGTTGTCGACCTAAATCTTCGATAAACATCACAAGCACTCCTTAGCTAACTTTTACATTAGCGGCGAAAAAACTGAACATTCGTTTTTGTTGTTTGGTCACTCGTTTCCTCTTCTGAAACAGCAAGAGTACGCGTTCGTTGTAAGAGTATTTCCAATGTTTTTTTAATCTCTGCATTTTCTGCTTTAATTCCCGCATTGGCCGTTTCAAATTGACTCCGGTTTGCTTTCGTCTCATTTAGTTCTTTTTCTACCTTAGCAAGTTTTTCTTCTGTCGCAGTTTGCTTTCCTCCGCCTTAGCTAATTTTCCTTGTCGTAATAAGTTTTTCTTCCGTGTTAGTTTGTTTTATTTTCAATTCTACATTTTCTGTTTTTAATTCGACTTGTTCTTTTTCGCGATTTTCAGTCAGTTGTTTGATCTGTTCTGCTTGATCTTGGATTGTTTTATCTTGTTGCTCAAGAAGCTGATCTTTTAACTGGGTATCAAATTCATCCACTAACTTTACTGCCTTATCATGTAAAGAAGAGACATTAAAAATACCTCTTAAGGCATTAACTGACTTTTCTTTCATTCTGTGCATAATCTTTTGAGCTTCAGAGAACGCAGCATAGGTAAGGCCTAGTGGATCCTGATTAATTACTTTAAGACTTTCATCTAAATCTTTATAGATTTGCGCACACTCACTATCTTTTTTTTCGGATGGATCTTGTAGACCTAACATCTTATTCCAGATGCTGAGTGTTTCATAAGCAATAGACATTAAAAGCGAAGGATTATCTTTTTTCACCAAATGCAAGCTGTACTTGTCTAAATGATCCTTTAAGTCGGTAAAGACTTGGAGTAAGCCGGAATAATCTTTTAAACGCTCGGATGTCAACGCTATTAATCGTGAATTTCGGCGAATATAATCAACCACGAAATTTTTGCATTCCCCTGGACTTTGAAAGACTTTCACTAAAAAGGGTTCTTTTTCATCTTTAGGAAATTCAAACAAGTCCGCCTTAGCGTTTAATAAATAGCTTAAAGAATAAATATTTTGGTTGTTCAAAGCTTTCTTCAACAAAATATAACCAATGGTTTTACTTTCACCGGTAACGCGCAGTTGCAGCAGATCAGACTCCACTAATTGTAATTGTGTATTTCGCCGAATATGATCCAGTACCAGTTTTTTTATTTTCCCTGAGCTTTGCAGAGCTTTCACTAAAAAAGGTTCTTCCTCATGAGGAGGAAATTCAAGTAAATTCGCGTTCGCATTTAATAAGGTTTGCATGACTCTTTTATTGTTAGCTTCTAGAGCTTTTTCAATAGAATATAACCTCTACTTTGAGTGCTATTTTTTGCTAAGGTATCGATAGACAATTGGACAAGTGCAGGAGATGCTTCATTAATCATATAGCGATGGTTTTGATAAATAGGGTGTAGGACATCGGCATAGTTTCCATCCAAAATAGCTTGAGAGGCTTGACTCCTTAATAAGAAATCAAATTGTTTTTCTAATTGCGCTTGTTGTAGATTTTGATAACGTATTAATTTGAATTTTTTAAGAGACTCTAACGAATCAATAGCAATTTGAAATAAATTATCCTGCGATAAATATTTTTCTTTGAATCGCTCTATGCCGGGTTTAGCTAAACGTTGTTTTAAAGGTTGATAGGTTGGTAATAATTTGGCATTGGTTGGTTCTGGTAGCGTGATTTCAATTTTATAATTCTTATCTAATAGATCAGTTAAGGCTTTATAAGCCGAACCATCAAGAGCACTGTTACCTAAATTCAATGTTTGAAGCATAGGATGCTTCTCCAAGACTCGACAAAGTTCTTCCCAAGAAAACCGGTTAGCTTCAATAATATCAAGATGTAAGTGTTCTAATTTCGTATTCAATAAAAAAGGGATTAAAGCAATATGTTGTTTAGACAGCGAAAAAGGACCTATACTTAATTCTTTCAAAGCAGAAGTTCTGGCTAATGAATTTAATAATTTAGTATAAAACTCCTCAGTAGCTTTCGCATCAACCTGATGATAGGGACAAAAAGCCAGCTGATCCAGTCGATTGAGCTCCAAGATTGAGTGAGTAAAGTAAGCAAATTTTTTTGTAATGCTTCGAGTGGAGTTTCTGGTTCCTGTGGATGCCAATATATTTCCCTTGAATGTCCAAAACTCATAGGAGCATTCAAACTATAAGAGACCCCATTTGACTAATGGTAAAATCTCCATAGCTATCCTGCCAACGACGTGGAACATGTTGAATCATAGGGCCTGAATTATGTTTCTTCCGAGGCACATTGGGAATCATTTGAATATCTTTTAAGCGAATGCGCAAGGGAATGCTAAATTGGCGCTGTTTGAGTTGTCCAATATTTTTTTCAAGCTCTTGAATATTTTCAGAATAAAATTCCGAATTTTTTAATTCAAAAAAACCATGCTCAGAAAAATTTTTTAATGCGGTGGGGAAAGGCATAGTTAACTCCTTTTGTTGTAGTTGTTCCTTTTTTATAGCCATTTATAGTTTAATCGATCTTTATTATCTTGACTAGAAGATTTAATTTTATTCTTATATAATGAATTTAATTTTCATTATTTAATATAATCTTCACACACAGCTTTAGCAGCTTCCATTTCTTGAATCAATTGTCGATAAAGCGTATTTGTTTGGCCATTAGGACCATTTTCTCGGATATAATCATCGATCTGCTTGCAAGCCTGTTCTAAACGTTTGGCTCCGCAATAGCTAGCTCCGCCCTGTCTTTTATGTGCAATTTCTCGTATTGCTTGCCAATTAGCCGATTGATGTAATCTCGGTAGTTCGACAAGATCCTTTTTTAGGCCAAGAACCATTAAATGAAGACAGTCTTTAATCAATTCTTCATCTTTTAATATGTTTTTCATCGCATCCATGTCTAAAACCGCTCCAGTGATTGGGCGAGACATAGTAGAGGGAATTTGATTTACGTTAGTATCGGGCACAAAGGTTTTTAATAATTCTCTAGCCATTTCTTTGTTTAAAGGTTTCAATATAACAGTATTCATACCAGCATCTAAACAACGTTGTCTATTTTCAACATCAATATGCGCTGTTAATCCAACAATCGGTGTCGTGTCGGTGCGTTGCCATTGCTGTAATCGAATACGGTGTGCCAAAGCAATACCATCCATATCAGGTAAACCAATATCCATTAAAATAAGTTGGTAATCCTTGTTTTGAATACTTTCTAAAGCTGTTTTAGCATTTGGTGCAACATCAATTGAGCAATCTAATTCAGCCAAAATACTTTGTGCAATTTTAGCCGCTAATTTATCATCTTCAACTAACAAAATTCTTTTCTGATTAGGATCTAAATCGTAATTACTTTTAACTTCTAATTTTGAACTATTTTTATCTAAATAGCTTTCGCTTCCGGCAGCTAAAGAGATCTCCTCTATCCCGACATTATCCATAACTAAAGGTACCTGAAGAGGGATGCGACAAGTAAACGTTGTTCCTTTTTTTACTTTACTTTCGACATAAATCTCACCGCCGATATCATTGATAAATTGTCTTACGATAGAAAGTCCTAAACCAATGCCTTTGTATATTCCTTTATATGAGGGGGTCAATCGAGTAAACGCCGTAAATATCATCTCTTGTTTATCAAGCGGTATTCCAATACCGGTATCTTTAACTGTTATTTCAATGATTGCTTGCTGATTTGTTTTTTTCTTTAGTTTTTTTATTTGGATATCAACGCTACCCCTCTGAGTGAATCTTAGGGCATTTGCCACTAATTCTAATATAATTCTTTGCAGTCGGACGGGATCGCCCATTAAATAGGGAGGAATTTTCTCATCAATTTCTAAAGTTAGGTCTAATTTTTTTTTGGCAGCTAGGGATTTATTGAGATCGATAATGGCTTGAATAGTTTTTTTAAGATCAAATTTTTTTTTGATTAATGGAATTTCACCATTAGCAACTTTAATTCCTTCTAAAATTTTATTGAGAAAATTTAATAACGCTTCACTGGATTGAATTAAATCTTCTGAATATTCTGAAACTTTTTTTGGATCGTTCGCTTCAGCTTTAATAATTCTTGCACAGCCCACAATGCCACTTAGAGGAGTTCGAATATCATGGCGCATATTTTCCAAAAATTCAGTTTTAGCCTCATTCGCTGCTTCTGCATTTTTTAAGGCGATATCTAAATCTAATTGAGTTTTTTTAAGTTTAGTTATGTCAGTTGAAATCCCTACAACTCCTATGATTTCACCCGCTTTATTTTTCAAAGGCGTTTTATTAGATAAATAATAAAACATGTTTCCATGATCGGTAATAGGCGGTTCCTCTTTAGCAACACTCGGCGTTCCTGTTTTCATCACTGCCAATTCAGTAATTCGATAGGGTTCAAACTCTTTTGTAGGCAATTTCGCAGCTTGCGCCATTTGTTCATAAGTTAATCCTTCTAAGTCAAATCCTGATTTTAAATTAAGTTTATGAGCTAACTCATCATTTCCACCACGTAAAACACAATTTCTATCTAGCCAATAAACATTATTCGGCATTGAATGAAGAATATTCGTAAAATAATAAACAATGTCGTCTATATAATCTTTAATAGAAGCTTTCTCTGGAGCTAATCCTGTGATCTTTAAAGTCAAGGCTCTTAAATATTCAATAGCTTTTTCTTCTTTCACTGTAACCTCCGGTTTATACAATTTTCGAATCGTAGCGTAAAAAAATATTTATATAAATTTTTGATTGACAAAAAAATAAGTTTAATTCAAATCTAATAATTTTTTTATATCATAAAAAGTATGAATAGAAATATATTTCTTTAAATCTAATTTAATGTCATTAAGTTTAAGTTCAGTCCGCAATTTTTTTAGTAAGTAATCAGTATTTATATAGAAAAAATTATTCAAATTGAAACTAGAAATATTAAACAATCGCCCAAATATTGCTAATATTTTTTTTTCAATGTCGCTCTCTATTCTAAATTTATTGTTTAATTTATTATTAAAATTACTTTTCTGTTCTGATAAAATTAAACTAGCACTTAATTTGGCTCGGTCAATTTTCCCATGCGGAGAGACGGGAAATGAATCAATAGGTAAATAAACAAGTGGGATGGAGTAGGGAGGTAAATTGTTTTTTAAAAAATCAATATAGTCACTAATTTTGAAGGATTTATTATACTTAATAAAAGCAACTAAGAATTGTGATGTTGAATTAAAAGATGAATGGGATAAAACGACGGCTTTTTCAATAGCTTGATAACTATTTAAAATATTTTCCACTTCAAGAAGTTCTATCCTGAAACCCATGATTTTAATTTGATCATCTACCCTACCTGAAAAATATATATTCCCATCGTCTAAATAATATCCAAGATCACCTGTCTTATAAAAAATTTCATTCTTATTATTTAATAAAAGGGAAATAAATTTTTTCTGCGTAAGTTCTGGCTGATTTAAGTAGCCCAGAGAAACACCTTCTCCCCCTATACAAATTTCGCCTTGGGCTCCAGGCGGACATTCCTTAAGTTGTTCATTAAGAATTTTAATTTTTGAATTGAGGAAAGGTTTGCCTAACGGTATGGCAGAAAGTTCATTTAGTGAGGACATGGATTCATTCCATTCAAAATAAGTACTATCTATTGCGGTCTCCGTGGTCCCATAGGAGTTAATTAAACGAGCATTAGGATTTAAATAGGATTTAAAATCTATATATTCTTTAACTGACCAAGCATCTGATCCACAAATAAGCAGACGCATAAACTTTAAATCTAACTTTTTTTCATAAAGATAAGAAATTAATTTCCTTAATACAACAGGTGTAAATTCAGCAACCGTTATACCTGCTTTTTTTAACAAACTAAAAAGCTTTCCAGGATTTAATATTATTTCTGTAGGACATATCACTAAATGTGCCCCTGAACCAAGGGCCCTTATTATATCACCTGAACATACATCAAAACCAAAATTAGCGATTTGTAAATGCCGGTCCCTATAGGTTAGATTATAAGCTTGCTCCCAGGCATTATAAATACTGAATATATTCGCATGAGTGACCATTACCCCCTTTGGATTTCCAGTTGAGCCTGAGGTATAAGCAATATAGGCAAGCGAGTTTTTATCCTTACAATCGGGCAGTTCATCTACAGAGAAACTATTTATTCCGTTGTCTTTATTATCAAGTAAAATGGGTTTTAAATTACTGTTTAAAAAAGAGTTTTTATAAATGTCTTCATCGGTAATTATGAAATTTATTTTGGCATCACGGAGAATAAAACGGATCCTAGTTTTGGGGTAATCTGGGTCAATAGGTAAGTAGGAAGCACCCAATTTCCAAAGTGCTAAAATACTAACAACTCTTTCTAAGTAGTCTCTAGAAAGCAATGCAACAGTAGTTCCACTATTGATAGACTTACTTTGTAAATAATGAGCAAATTGATTAGAACGTTGATTTAATTCTTTGTAAGAATAGAGCTTATCTTTATAACTCAATGCAGGACGCTCTGAAAAGGATAGAAAATTATCCTTAAATAAGGAATTTAACATAGTATTATAATTATTATTAATTTTATTTAAAACTAACCCATTTCTAAAGAAGTTAACGAATAAACTTGATCAATTTTTGAATTTAGTTCATCAACTAATTTGTTTGTACCTTTATACATTCGTTTGGTTTCGAGTGTTTTATACAAACCAAATTGCGTCGCTAATTTTATAGCCGACTGATTCGGTTCCGGAATATCCACTTGCATTAATTTACCCTTAAACCTGGAAGAAAATCCATCATATAATGCTTTGGCAATTTTTTCATTTTTTGCAAAAAAAGGAGCAATCTTATAACCGCTTACGCATTTACTAACAACGCCATAGCCACAAATTTTTTTCTTATCAATTGATGCTACATCTTTAATTGCTGCTAATAGAAAGGATTCAGGCATTTCTAGCCATTTCCATAAAAAAGATTCTCGAGGAAATGAAAATACACTTGCATCAAAATCTATTAATTGATTAATATTTAAATTTTCTTGTCCTATTATTTTAATCTTTTCTTCTGGCTCTAAGGATTTACGCAGTGGAGGTTTTAAAGTGCCAGAAAATCGCAAGTTATTATAATCAGGCCTAAATCCATATTTTCTTTGATAGTTACCTACTTGTTGTTTTACTCCATTAAGTCCCAATAAAGAGCAACTTTCCAATTCTGATAAAACAGTTTTAGCTAATCTTTCTCCTACTCCTTTTTCCCTATAGCTTGGATCTACTATATAGATTCCCAAAAAAGCAAAATCTCTGGAATAGCGTGCGGCGGATAAAGAAGCAATTAGTTGATTATTATTTGAAAATAATCCTTTGTGTCCATCCTGATAGGCACTATAAAAAGGTAAATAGTCATAGATACCCGGATTCCACTCCTCATTTTTAGCAAAAACTTTAATGACCTTTTCAAATTCCAATAATTGTAATGTACGTATGGAAAATTCAGTTTTCGCTTGAACAGAAAAGGCCGGATAAAAATTTTTAATAGGGTTTAATGACGTTTTTTTTAATAAAGATTTCATAATGATTAAATAGATTTATAATTATAAGTTTAGAAAGTCACGATTATATATTAAATAAATTTTAATAAAAATTTTTTTAAAAAAATAGAGCATTAAGATTAATGCTTGGAACATCTTGGAAATCATATTTTCTAAAACTTAAGATGAACCACACACACATACATACATGCACAATATGCCTATACAGTGTGGTTGAAATACCGTAACAAAACGTTTAACAAAACAAAACTTGAATGTGTTATGAGATTGGATAGCTTCTGTTATACAGTTTTAATAAGCTAAAGATTTAGGTAAATTAGTTCGGAGCATAATTTTTTATGCTCCGAGTTCTATTATTTGGTAAGTGTCTGCGAAAAAATGTGAGTTTCCTGATCATTTGCAGAAACATCTTTGACAGGGGAGTTTTGAAAAAAACTATTCTTGCTAGGAGTGCTAGCAATTAAGTTTACTTTCTCTACTTGTTCAGCAGGGGTATCATTCGGCTCAATCTTGACCTCTTGATCCTTTGTATTTACTAGAAAATGATATAATTCCTCCTCTAGTCTATCGATCCTAGCTAGTTTTAGTTTAATAAGACCATGAACACAAGCTTGATACATTCCATAACTAGCAACTGGTAATGTTAGCAAAACTAAAATAGCTGGACTTATAAAAAAAATTATAAAAAATATTCCTGAGATGGAGCCGCTGAGGAAAAATATCATCATTGCCTGGGAAAGCTTTTTCTCAATTTCAGAAACCCGCTTTTCATAGAATTGTCTCTCATTCTTTAATAGCGTTTTTGCAATTTCTGTCTTTTCCTCTGAACTAAAATCTGACCATTTGATAAGATCCACAGACTTCACATCTTCAGAATCAATACACATTATATTTAATTCACTGTTATTGGTTTTTTCTATTAAATAGCTCACATTATCTGGACAAAGCTTTCTTAGATTTAGATAGCCTTGTTTGTTAAAATATTTTTTTTCGAATTGTTGCATAGTATCTCCAGAATAAAAAAAATATATTATCTTCTTTTTTGTTACTCACATAAGTAGCATGCAGAATTTTATTTTTTTTATCCTATGCTACATAATTTATTAGGAATAGAATAATAATATTAACAAAATATTAATTATAATCCCAGGAGTGTGTTAACTCTAAAGGAGAGGAGTAGGGTGGCGTAAAGATTTTCGCAATATCAATACGAAATAAGTACTTTGATTATCTTTGAATGGCAAGCAGAACAATCCAGGAAATTGTTCGCTAAGTTTTTTAGTGAAAATTAATAATTATCTTAATAGGAGAGCATGGATTGCAAAGGCTGATTTATTTCTGACGCATTGGGCTGGATCTGATTAAAAAACG
>VBOA01000010.1:11964-74898 GCA_005877695.1 Gammaproteobacteria bacterium
CTGATTAAAAAACGTTATTGGAATCAATGATGGAAGAGGTTTATTCTTTCTTGGACTTGGTATCGGTTTTTTTACTTTTAATGGTAAGTGGTCTTTGTATAACATTATTTTTTTGATGGATTCGATTAAATATAAAACACTTGAATCCTTTATTAAAAAATCATCTTTAAGCGGCTCTAAGGTTTTTAAAACAATGGCCAAATCGTCATAGAAATTGTCTTCTTCTGCGTTGTTGGATGAAGTCAAATAGTTGGTTATGCTATTTTTTAAATAACGGATATAAAAACTCAGTTCTTTTAAATTAAAGGATGACATGTCGATATCAATAGGGTTATTAACATCAAGGTTTAAATTCAAGTATGCTAGATAATTATCAAGATCAGTAGCTAAGGTATTGAGCATGAAATTAATTTCCTTTTCAATTATCAGCGACTCGGCATTAATTCCATATCGGTCATGAAATGCATCCACTAAGTATAGTTTTTCCATTGTTTTAAAATTTTTTAAATTAGTTAAAAAATTAAATAAGTCTCCCTGTCCTTGATTGCTCAGACGATAGGTATTAAAAGCAGGAATTGTATTTGCGGCATCTTCCAACTGCTGTTTTCTCTCGATCATAAAATTTGAGAATTTTGCCACATCAGTAGAGTTAGCGATGTAATTTTTCGTAAAAAATGTAATAAATTCATTAGGTAATGAAATAATGTGCAATATAGTTCGATATAATTCACTTTTAAAGTAGACACTTTGGTTGACGATTTTATCGAACTCGGTAGGTTCTTTTTTTTTCGCGTAACCTTCTTTAGTCCATTGAATATGATGTAACCAATTACAAGCGGCATAATTAACTAGGTTAGGCAACGCTTCTAAATCATCGGGAGTAATCCTATAATCATTATTATGTAAATAATCAAAACCCGGATTTAAGATAATAAAACTTAAACCACCGTCAATTTTTATAACCCGTCCATTGTGATCGACGCCAACATTTCCAGCTTTAAAATCAACTTCATTTAACCATAAAGCTAAGATTTGCGTAGCCGCTAATCCGGTTATCTTATTATGGTGTATCTGTTCAGTATTTTCTGGGTGTAAAAAAAACTTATCATCAAATTGAGGTATTTCTTTAGAAAGTACATAATAATGAATTCTTTTTTCTTGTGTAATATTAATCAATCGACGAGTTTTTGGTTGATATGGTAGAATCAAGCGCATCATTTCTTGCGTAAGAACTTCTGCTAAAGTTTCGATTCTTTTCTCACCTAAAAACTTGACAAACCATTGACTTTTTGGTGAGTTTATACTTTTTTTTAATTTATCTGCTTTAAATATATTATGTGAGAAGCGTCCGTCGTTCTTTATTTCATTTTTACGCTTAAATGCAGAGGGGTGTTTATAGATTTGTTTTAAATTTTGCATAACTATTTTACTATTCATTACCTGAATGTTAATAAACATTAATTAAGTGAACCTTAACAAACGGGGCTTTAATAATAAAAAAATAATGTGAATGTTTTAACCCCAAATTTATATAAGCTAGAAATAGCAAATTACTATTAATGCATTAATAACTACGCTTGCTTACAAAATTTGCTAGTTGCATCAATGCTTGACGATAGGTCGAGTCAGGAATGCTATTTAAGTGCATCAAGGCTTGTTGAATATGATGTTGAGCGAGCTTATGCGTATATTCGATGGCGAGTGTAGAATGGAGAATGGCTAGGATGGCTGTTAAATGTTGTTGATTACCTTTGGTAATGGCCTCACGTATTAACTGCGCTTGTTCAGCATTAGCCTGTTGTAAAGCATAGATTAAAGGAAGTGTTGGCTTCCCTTCAGCTAAATCATCTCCTAAATTTTTACCGAGTTGTGAACTGGTTCCGGAATAATCGAGCGCATCATCAATTAATTGAAATGCAATACCTAGATGTGTCCCATAGTGGGCCATTGCTGAAATTTCAGCTTGGGAGCGCTTAGTTAAAATGGCAGGTTGTTCGGCGGCAATAGAAAAGAGTACGCCAGTTTTACCTTGGATAACCTTTAAGCAGTAGGCTTCGTCCACATTGGCATTATGACAACTCAGTAATTGTAAAATTTCGGCTTGTGATAATGTGTTTGTGGCGTCAGCAAGCGAAGTGAGAACCTGCGCATTATTAATTTGACTGATCAATTGAAAGGCACGCGAGTAAAGAAAATCGCCGACGAGCACGCTGGCTGAGTTCCCCCATAAATTATTGGCTGTTTTTTTGCCACGGCGAAGTTCGGATCCATCAATGACATCATCATGTAATAAGGTAGCGGTATGAATAAGCTCCAGGCTGGCGGCTAGCTGAATATGTCCTTCGCCAGTATAGCTAAAAGTTTTCGCGCTAAGTAGGGCAATTAAAGGACGTAAACGTTTGCCACCGCTATCGATAAGGTGTTTTGCCAATTCTGGTATCAAAGGGATTTCAGAATAAAGGCAAGAATCGATTAGAGCATCGACTTGGTTAAGCTCGTTTTTAACCAAGTTTGTTATAGGCGCTAAATCCATAGGATTGATAGATTATAATGATTAATTTAAAGCCGAATGCTAGGCGGCGTGGCAAGGCCTGTCAAGCCACAGGGATTTTATTGCATCTTGAGGAACCCAACCGTATAATAGGCCGCTTTTAGGGGAGTCCCCTCTTCAGGACCCCGGCTTTAAGTATACTCGCTCTACCACGTTAGTTGGGGGCTTTAACCGAGAGATATTCAGATGCGTCATTATGAAATCGTGCTTTTAATTCATCCTGATCAAAGTGATCAGGTTTCTGCTATGGTTCAGCGTTATACCGCTATCGTGAAAAATGGTGGCGGACAGATTCACCGCCTTGAAGATTGGGGACGTAGACAGCTTTGCTACCCTATTAATAAACTTCTCAAGGCACATTATATTCTAATGAATATTGAGTCCGGAAAGGAAGCAATGGCTGAACTCAGTGATAATTTTCGCTTTAATGATGCGGTGTTACGTTACCTTACTATTCGAGTCGATCGAGCAATTACTGAAATGTCTCCTTTAGCAAAGGCAAAAGAAATGCAAGGTCAGGAAACTAGACGTGAATATTATTCTAGAGAAACTGAAGTAGAAGGAAGATCGGTTTAACACTTGCCTTGTACTTAATAAGCTTTTTTTAATTATAGAATGAGTAGATTTTATGAACAATTACCAAAATAGACGCCGCAAACATTGCCGAATTTCTGCCGAAGGTACAGACGTCGATTATAAAGATATTCCGTTGCTAAAAAATCATCTTACCGAGACGGGTAAAATAGTTCCCAGCCGTACGACAGGAACCTCAGCGTCGGTTCAGCGCAAGATTACCCAAGCGATTAAACGTGCACGCTATATTTGTTTACTTCCTTATTGTGATAAACATCAAAACATGTGTTAATGTTTTCAGGTAAGTTAAAGTGATGGGAATGTTGCATCGTTTTGCAAGTTATGTCATGCGTGGCCGCCGTCAGGCAGTTATCGTAGGATTATTATTTACTATCCTGCCTTTATTTGGTTGGGTGAGTAATGTCATTGTTTCTTTAGTTACCTTACGTAAAGGGGCTAAAGAAGGCGCTATCGTTTTATTGTGGGTTATTTTACCGGCAGTCGTTGTTGCGAGTTTAGGTAATCGTTTAATTATTTTATATGGAATTATTGGCGGTAGCTTATTTACTTATGTATTAGCCTTAGTGTTACGTCAAACACAGAGTTGGAAAGCGGTATTAACAGCAAGTTTGTTACTCGGCTTATTGGCCGTGTTGTTGGCGCACGCTTGGATACCTCATATCACTGAGGTTTGGGTAAATCAGTTTGAGCATTATGCATTATTGATTAAAAACCAATTTAATGTAGTGGTTAATACGTCACGGTTACAACTTTTTGCTAAGTTTGCAACGGGTTTTCAAATCGCGTTTATCACTTTGTCAGTCCTTATTAATTTAATACTTGCGCGTGGGTTCCAGTCAATGCTATACAACCCTGGTCAACTTCGTCCAGAGTTAAAAAATGTTCGACTTAGTTCTTGGGAAGTATTGGTGTTTTTGCTAATAGGTATATCCAGTTTCCTAGGTGTGGCCATGGCGCAAGATGCTTTACCTGTTATAGGGTTAATTTTTTTATTGGCAGGCATTAGTGTTTTTCATGCAATGGCTGATTTAAAAAATGTGGCTAATAAATGGATTTTTTTATTTTATGTCGTATTGGCAGTTTTTTTTCCTTATGTAGCCATAGTGCTAATTTTATTCGCAGTGATTGATAGCCTATTTAATATACGCTACCGATTAAAAAGAAGTGTTTGAGGTAAAAAGAGAAATGAGACATTGATAAAACTTAGAACGAGGATGTAACTGAGTTTTGTGGGATTGGATGAGATATTAACAAGTGAATTTTGAGGTTTATTTTTCATGGCAAAAGTAATTTTATTAGAGAAAATACATTCTTTAGGCGTTTTGGGAGAACCCGTTACGGTGAGTGATGGTTATGCACGAAACTATTTAATTCCTCGCCAAAAAGCAGTACCTGCTACTAAAGAAAACATTATTAAATTTGAAAAACAGCGTGCAGAATTTGTAAAAATTGAACAGGATAAATTACAAATGGCAGAAACACGCGCAGCTGCTATTAATGACTTAATATTAACCTTGCCGGTTAAATCAGCAGAAGAAGGTCGTTTATATGGCTCCATTGGTATTTCAGAATTAGTTCGAGCAGCAGAGGCTGCAGGTATTACTCTTGAAAAGAGTGAGATTCGCTTACCTAATGGTCCTTTACGCCAATTAGGCGAACATGAAGTTTCGATACAATTACATAGTGATGTTATTGCAACATTGAAGGTAAATATTATTGCAGAAGAATAAATAATTATTTATTTTTAACAATTTTGCTTTGATATTGATTATAGCTGGCTAATCTAACAAAGATGTTGTATTTTGAGTGTTAAGTCCTATTATCTGTAGGAATAAACAAACACTTTAATGATTTTTGTAAAATACAAACTAACAACGCTAATATTTTTGTTAGTTTATGGTTTAGGCAATCCTTGCTATGCAAAAAACCGATCACCTTAAGTTACCTCCACATTCACTTGAAGCCGAACAATCGGTTTTGGGTGGCTTAATGCTGGATAATCAAGCCTGGGATAGAGTGGCTGATAGGTTAAAAGAAAAAGATTTTTATCTGTTATCCCATCGTATCCTGTTTCGTACTATCGTCAGTTTTGCCAATCACGGTAAGCCTTTTGATGTCGTTACGCTCACCGATGCTTTAAAAAGTACAAATGAATTAATAGAAATTGGTGGTGATCTTTATTTATTTGAATTGGCGCGCAATACCCCCAGTGCTGCAAATATTGCAGCCTACGCTGATATCGTACGCGAGCGTTCTGTTTTACGGCAATTAATAGGCATTGCTTCTGAAATTACTGAAAATGCGTTCATGCCAGAAGGTCGTTCAATTACTGAACTGGTGGATGAGGCAGAGCGTAAAGTATTTCAGATTTCTGATCAAGGCGCGCGTGGGAGTGGTCCACTTAGAATTAGTGATTTTTTGGCAAAAGCGGTCGATAGAATCGATATTTTATTTCATTCTGATCAAGTTATTACCGGACTTTCGACGGCTTATAAGGATTTAGATGAAATGACGTCAGGTTTGCAACCGGCTGATCTCGTTATCGTTGCAGGTCGCCCTTCTATGGGAAAGACTACCTTTGCAATGAATATTGCCGAACATGCCGCTATCCAGGGCGATAAGCCAGTGTTAATTTTTAGTATGGAAATGCCAGGTCAAGCATTAGCAATGCGCATGATGTCGTCATTAGGACGCATTGACCAACATAAAATTCGTACGGGAAAATTAAGTGATGAAGATTGGCCTCGAGTGACTTCTGCAGTAAGTATGTTATCAGAAGCAAAAATGTTTATTGATGATACACCCGCATTAAGCCCTGGAGAAGTACGCGCGCGTGCACGCAGAGTCGCAAAAGAGCAAGGATCATTGGGCTTAATTGTTATTGATTATATACAATTAATGCAAGTTCCAGGCTCTAAGGAAAATCGTACCACTGAAATATCCGAAATTTCGCGTGGATTAAAAGCTTTAGCTAAAGAATTGGATGTTCCTATCATCGCCTTGTCACAATTAAATCGTAGTTTGGAACAACGAGCTGATAAAAGACCGGTGATGTCTGATTTACGAGATTCAGGCGCCATCGAACAAGATGCCGATTTAATTATTTTCATTTACCGTGATGAAGTTTACAATGAAGCAAGTCCAGATAAGGGTAGCGCAGAAATTATTATTGCAAAGCAACGTAATGGACCGACCGGTAAAGTAAGATTGACGTTCTTAGGAAAATACACCCGTTTTGAGAATTTTGCTCCACAGCGTTATCATGCTGAGAATTATGCATGAGCAGACCGTTCACTGTAGAACTTGATTTAGCTGCGTTACGTTATAATGTTAAACAGATACGTGATATTGCTCCACAATCCAAGATATTGGCCATGGTTAAGGCAAATGCTTATGGACATGGTTTAATTTCTATCGCAAAGGCGTTAACTGATGTTGAAGGTTTTGGCGTTTCCTGTTCAGAAGAAGCATTATATTTACGTCAAGCAGGATTAACCCAACGGATAGTGTTAATGGAAGGTTTGTTTTCTAAGGATGAAATCCCCTTATTAACCGATTATGCACTCGACACAGTCATTCATGATCGTAATCAATTAAATTTGCTAAGTGAACATCCATTACCCTATCCCATTAATGTATGGTTGAAAATAAATACTGGCATGAATCGTTTAGGTTTATCACCTGATGATTTTTCTGCGGCTTTGAAACAATTAGATCGCTGCCCATGGTTAAAAATTACGTGTGTCATGACGCATTTTTCAAGTGCCGATAAATCACAAGATACGACGACACAGTGTCAAATAAAACTATTTGAACAAACGATTAAAAAATATAGCTTTCCAACCAGCTTGGCGAATTCTGCAGCCATTTTAGCTCATCCTAAAGCCCATGCTGACTGGGTGCGTCCCGGATTAATGTTATATGGTGTTTCACCTTTTTCAGATTCTTCTGCTGCACAGTTTTCACTAAAGCCGGTTATGACCCTAAAATCAGAAATTATATCGATCCACCTATTAGACTCGGGAGATAGAGTAGGATATGGAGGAAAGTGGATTGCCCCTAAGCCACTCCGTGTTGGTATTGTGGCAATAGGTTATGGAGATGGTTATCCCCATCGAGCTGAAAGCGGTACACCTATTTTAGTGAATGACAAGCTTTGTGAATTGATAGGACAAGTTTCTATGGATATGTTGGCAGTGAATTTATCGAACCAACAGGATGCTAAAATAGGTGATCCGGTGGTGCTATGGGGAACAGGGCTTCCTATCGAACAAGTAGCAGAAAGTACTTCATCCTTTCGTTTTGAATTATTATGTGGCATTAACCGAGGACAGTTAGTCCGTACGCGCATTGAGGAAATAAATGATGCAAAATAAAATGATTAGAGGATTATTCATTGGATTGTTTATTTTTAATTTAACGGCTTGTGCGAGCCACCAAATTACAGCCCCTACAACCTCTCGAGAGCCACAAATAAATAATAATCAGGATATTTTTATTGATCCTTCTGTTGCACGTTTTATGGGAAATGTTGATCATAGTAAGCTGCAAAATTTAGTGGCCACTGCACAAGCTAAAGAATTTATAAATTGGACTAGCGATGCTACCGGAGCTCGCTTTGCTTTTACCAGTAAAGAGATTTTTGTTAATGCCGAAGGGCAGGGCTGCAGAGATTATGAAATAACGTTAATTCGTGGTTTCTTTGAGCATCCTTCATTTAATTACACCGCTTGTCGAAATAATCAGGGAGTTTGGCAGGTTATTAGTCATTAATTTTACTCTTCGCATTTGACATGGTCTGCGTTGCTATTCAACTCGCCATCCTAATGTATACTAATATATTCCAGTTATTGTCACAGCGCTTTGCCAAAATCCAAATGCTGTGAATAATTATTCTTTGCACTGATTTTTTTCAGATCAGAAGAAGTAGATTTCTATGAGAAAGAAAAAATATTTTTTGTTAAAATTTTTATTTATTATTTTTTATTTAGCCTCTACAACAGCATTTGCTAATGAAAACAATGCTGCAATTCAACGTTCTGAACTATGGGTTGATTTGACTCATCCGAAAATCCTTTATACTAAAAACGATCAATTACGTTTGATTCCTGCATCGGTGACTAAACTTTTTATTGCTGCCAGTGCATTATCACAATGGGGTTCTAGACATACTTTTTCTACCCAAGTTTATACAAGAGGCGATATCAAAGCGGGTGTTTTAAATGGAGATTTAGTTTTTTATGGTTTGGGTGACCCTGAATTTACCAATGAAAAAATTTGGAGTTTGATTAATAATCTGCAACAAATAGGTTTAAAAAAAGTTAACAGGAATTTAATTGTTAATATCTCATATTTTTGGAAAATAATTCTAGACAATCCTGATCGAATAATAGCAAAATCACGTAGTAAAGTAGCCTATGATGGTTTACCTTCTTCAATAGGCAGTAACTTTGGAAATATCGCTGTTTTTATTGCGCCCGGATCTCAAGTGGGTGATGCAGCGATAATAAAAATTTTACCTTACGCTTTAGATAATATCGTGCTTAAAGGAACCGTGCAGACTGTTTCCGGAAAAAATAATGCGATTCAACTCAGCCGTATTACTCAGAATAACCAGGAAATTTTAAGTATTTCCGGAAAATTGGGAGTGGAAAGTGAACCACTAACGATTTATCGCTCTGTAGGTGATCCCAATTTAACAACGGCAAACCTATTAGCGGCTTTTCTGAAGCAAGCGGGCATCCATTTAAATGGAAAAATTAAACTTGAGTCAACACGCTTATTAGAAACTGATAAATTGTTAACCCAATTTGAGGGGGATCCACTTATTCATTCTTTACAAGATATGTTATTTTACTCAAATAATTATATAGCAGATATGTTAATGCTGGATTTATGGCGAGAAAAGCAAGCGAAATCAACGACATCAATACAGTTAAGTCAGGCTACACAATTACTTTTTGACAACTATAAGCCTATGTTGGCCAACACGCATTTTAGTGTTAAGAATACCGCTGCTTTACCTATTTTCAAAAATGCAAGTGGCTTAACTCCATTTAATCGAGTGTCAGCGAGGGATCTTATTATTCTTTTAGAAGGAGTTTATAAAAATAAACGTGATTTTCCTATTTATATAGGAAGTTTAGTGATGCCAGGGCAACAAAAAATGTGGCGCGGCATGAGTACTGCACAACATCCCTGGATGGAATGGTCAAGTTTTAAAACGGGCCATATTAGTGTGCCAAAATCGGTTTATACGATGGCAGGTTATTATAGTATGAAAAATGGTGATTTAGGTGCATTTGCAATATTATTAAATGCACCAGCAAAAATGGATAAAAATGGCAGTGTTTTTAAACAATTTATCCAACATTTAGATCATCAATTCCAAACGCTTCGTACTTGATATTTGGCTGTATCGCTGGTTAATTCACAGTTCTCAATGGTCTGAATCATTAGTAAACAGATATATTTGTTTTTCAGTTATTACCGCATTTAAAGGAACGTCCCAGTTTTTTTCGGTAAATGTCGCTAATTTTTGCCATTCGTAAGCAAGTCCAAGTAAAAAAGGTCGAGCGGGCCTCGGTGAATTGAGCAAAAAAGCAAAAGTTCGATCGTAAAAACCGGCGCCCATGCCTAAACGCTGTCCTTTTTCGGTAAAGCCTATGAGAGGAACTAATACTAAATCGAGATCATGAGTGGCAATGCAGTTATCTAAGGAGAGGTGTGGTTCGAGAATATTAAATTGATTTTTTTTTAACAAGGTATTTGCTTGATAAGCACAAAATATTAATTGTTGTCCTTGTAAAACAGGTAAGTAACATCTTTTTTTATCTTGCCAAGCTTTATGGATGAGTGCGGTTGGATCAATTTCATGCTGAATAGCTTTATAACCAGCAATCGTTTGGCTGCGTAAAAAAACAGGGTGGTGACTCAGTTGTTCATTAATAATGGCCGAAGCTTTTTTTTGATCGTTTAAACTAATATGGGCTCGTTGTTGTTTTAATTTTTTGCGAGTAAATTGGCGAGTGTCCATAGTTTGCATACTAGTTAATAAAATATCTGACTCAGCTATGTTTCCTGATCCAGGGATGCAGGTGGGATATCGCTATCTACTTTAGGCATCTTGCTAAGGTATGTCGTCGTTTGGCACACCTTGCAAGCCTGCACACCGTAAATAAATCAATTATCCCTAACTTTATAAAAGTATCGATCGAAAAACTATCGACTGAGTCAGATACGTGATTAGTATAATCTATTTTCAAGACCCATGTTTATATTTGAAAATTTTAAAATTAGTTTTTAGGACAAAAATGCCAATGAATAGAAAGTAACCCTTTTTATCGACTATTTATGCAAATTTTAGTTATTCAGATTGGCTTACTGTATTAACCTCGCTTAGAATGGTAAAATACCTAAGACTTATTTTTTTACAGAGTGCGCCCATGCAAACTCAGGCTAAATCTCCCGCTTTCGATGATTTTTACCACCTACTAACAGAAGCAGAAGTGGCAACTTCTCCAGCAGAAATCCATGGGATGTTATGTGGGTTTGTGTGTGTAGGTCCAAAACTCAATGGTGGTTTTTTGATCGATATTTTATTAAAGCGGCTTGGGACGAGACCGCCCTTTATGTTGGGATCCCAAGGTGCTATCGTTAGTTTGTATGATGCAGCTTGTCGTCAATTAAGTGGTTTGCAAGCTTTTCAATTATTGTTACCTGATGAACAACATGAGTTAGAAGAACGTGCTGAAGCTTTAAGTTTGTGGTGTGAAGGTTTTTTATACGGCTTGGGTCTAGGGGGTAGCTCTATTGAAGATGAGACACCGGATGTTATACACGAGGCTTTATATTGTATTGCTGAGATTGCCAAACTTGAAATTATCCACTTAGAAGTGACTGAATTGGATAAATTGGCTTATGACGAGGCCATTGAGTTTATTACGCATGCCATTCCCTTGATTTACGAAGAATTGATTCGTTATTCAGTAGAAGGAAGTGCGGGTTCTATGTACCTTCATTAAGTTGGTTACTGAAATTATCTATGTTTAAGCTTTCCGAATTGCAGGATCGGCGCCAGCAATTATTATCCTATATCAAGAATGATGAGTTAATTGTCTTAATAGCGGCGCCTGAATATCTTCGTAATGGCGATGTACTCTATCCTTATCGTCAAAACAGTGATTTTTTCTACTTAACAGCTTTTCCTGAGCCTGAAGCGATTGCTTTACTAATACCGGATGGCAAAAAAGGAAAATTTATATTATTTAATCGTGCTGAGGACGTGGCAGCTGCTATTTGGAATGGTGAGTGTATCGGTCAAATAAGGGCTAGGAAAGAATATGGCGCTGACGAAGCCTATCCCATCGAACAGCTTGAAACTAAGTTAGCTAAATACGTAGCCCATACCCGCACTTGTTATTCCCTTGCGGATGAAAGCCTCAACAATTCTACTTTAGTACGCATTAATAACCTATTAGCCTCTTTAAAAAAAACTCCTGTTGAATACGCTAAAGGGTTAGTTGATAGTGTTCATGAAATGCGGCTTAGAAAAAGTCAAACAGAACTAGATTGCTTACGTCGGGCAGCGGATATTTCTAGCGCAGCGCATCTACGGGCAATGCACGCCTGCCGGCCTGGTTTATATGAATATCAATTAGAAGCTGAATTAATGTATGAATTTTATAGGCAAGGTAGTCGAGCTTTAGCCTATCCCAATATTGTCGCTAGTGGTGCGAATAGTTGTATTTTACATTATACGGATAATCGCACCGAGTTAAAATCAGGTGATTTAGTGTTAATAGATGCGGGATGTGAATACCAAAACTATGCTTCAGATATTACGCGAACTTTTCCAGTTAATGGCCGCTTTAGTCCAGAACAAAAGGCCGTTTATCAGCTTGTATTAACAGCCCAACAAGCCATTATCGATTTGATAAAGCCAGGTCTGGTATGGAACCAATTACAGAAAGCCTGTGTGGAGTGGATGACCCAAGGTTTAATTGATTTGGGTTTATTAAAAGGGGATCTACCTGATCTGATTCACCAGAAGCATTATCAAAGATTTTATATGCATGGCTGTAGTCATTGGTTAGGCCTTGATGTTCATGATGTAGGTGATTATAAAAGAGAAAAAAAATGGCGAAGTTTAGAGCCAGATATGGTTTTTACCGTAGAGCCGGGTATTTACATTAGGCCGGCTGCGGATATTGATGAAAAGTGGTGGAATATTGGTATCCGTATCGAAGATGATGTGCGAGTGACTTCTGAGGCGTGTGAAGTGTTAACATCGCAAACGCCCAAAGTGCTTGCTGATATTGAAAGCATAATGCGAAATTCCTCATGAAACAAGATTACGATATCCTCATCGTAGGTGCCGGAATTGTAGGAACTAGTCTGGCATTAGCTTTGTCAGATTTACCATTGCGGATTGCATTGATTGAACAATCCCCCTTTAAAACACTTGATACTTCCTTATCTTCAGAAAGCAAGCCTATCGCTTTGAATCTCGCTAGTCTTCGAATTTTACAGACATTAAATCTATGGTCTGCTTTAGAAACTTATGCTAATCCAATTAAATCGGTATATATTTCGAAACAGGCTTGTTTTACTCAATCAAGAATTAATGCCAAAGATTTGGGTGTTTCGCAATTAGGCACTGTTATTCCTGCTGCACATTTGGGACAACAATTAACCAAGTCCTTGCTTCAGGTCGTATCATATAAGACGAAACCAGGATGTTTAGATTTATATAATCCTGCTTGCTGTGAGTCAATTGAGCAATTAGGAGGTGCTTGGCAGGTCGTTGTGAGCAACCAAAAAGAAAAAAAAATTATTTACCCTCGTTTAATTATTGGCGTAGATGGTACGCATTCTACGGTTCGTAAATTACTCAATATTGGTTTAAAAACCAAACCTTCCTCTGAAGCGGCACTAACAACCTTTATCGATACGAGCCATCACCATCAACATATTGCTTATCAACGCTTTACTAAGCAAGGTATTATTGCTTGCTTACCTTTACGTGATAATAAACTAGGTTTGGTCTGGACATCAGAACAACAAACGATAGAAACACTACAGAACTTAACTGAGCTGGACTTTTTCGAGAATTTGCAACATCATTTTTCTTATCGTTTTGGCAAGCTATTACATTATACTAAACCCCAGGTTTATGGTTTAAAAAGTTGTATTGCCGAAGTCCAAGCGCAAGCGGGTTTAATTTTGCTAGGAAATGCTGCACATACTTTATTGCCTATTGCTGCTCAAGGCTTAAATTTAGGTCTGCAAGATATGGCTGAGTGTGTAGATTTGATTGCTAAAGCTTTGGAGCAATCTCAAGATCTTGGTGATGCGTGTTTGGCTCAATCGTACCTTAAGTCACGTTTAACAGCACAGCGCCAAATCATTGGTTTTACCGAGCAATTGACCCGGTTGCAAACCCAATTCGACCCGTTGACTTTCATTTACAATAATGGTCTATTAGCAATGGAATTACTCTCACCCTTCAAAAGAAATTTATCGCGCCGCTTAATGGGAATTCATGGTCGACTTCCCCGCTTAGTTCGCGGCTTAACTTTACAATAAGAAGAATATTAGTATGCCAAAATTTAGATCTATTACTGACGAAAATGCTAAGGTTCTTTACCTAGAAACCAACGCTTTAGGTTCCGCCTTATTGACTACCGCTAAATTAAATAAAGGTACGGCATTTACCGAAACCGAGCGTCAACAATTTAGGTTACTTGGCAAATTACCCTACAGTATTGAAAATTTGCAGCAACAAGAACTGCGTGTTTATCAACAATTTTTAAAAAAAGAAAATAATTTAGAGAAACATCTTTATTTACGTAGCTTGCACAACACCAATGAAGTCTTGTTTTATAAATTAGTGAGTCAACATTTAACTGAAATGTTACCTATTTTATATACCCCTACTGTCGGAAAAGCAGTTGAACAATTTAGTCAAGAATTTCAGCAACCGCGCGGTTTGTATCTAAGCTATCCCGATAAAGAACGCATTGATGAAATTTTGGAAAATCGTTTGAATCCCGAAGTGGATATTATTGTCATGACCGATGGCGAAGGAGTATTAGGTATTGGTGATCAAGGCATCGGTGGTATGGATATTTGTATTGCAAAATTGATGGTTTATGTCTTGTGTGCGGGAGTTAACCCACATCGTTTATTACCTATACAAATTGATGTCGGAACTAACAATGAACAATTGTTGAATGATCCCCTATATTTAGGTTGGCGTCATCCGCGATTAGAAGGCGAAAAATATGATGAAATGATAGAAACAATTGTTTCTGCGATACGAAGAAAATTACCACGAGCCTATTTACATTGGGAAGATTTTGGTCGAGAAAATGCCCGACGTAATTTAGAACGTTATCAGCATCAAATGTGTACATTTAACGATGATATGCAAGGAACGGGTGCTGTGACCTTAGTGGCACTGCTATCAGCGCTTAAGCGTAGCAAAACTCCTTTAACTGAACAGCGCGTGGTTATCGTTGGCGCTGGGACTGCAGGAACCGGAATAGCGGATCAACTTTGCGCTGGAATGATACGAGAAGGGTTATCTAAAGAAGAAGCCTTATCACGATTTTATTTGGTAGGCAGACACGGCTTGATCCATGAGGCCGTGGCGAATCTAACTGCTTTTCAAAAGCCTTATGCTCAACGTTTAAAGGGCGAATCGATGACTACACTACAATTGTACGATGTAGTACAAAGATTTAAACCTACCGTATTAATTGGTTGTTCCGGTCAAGGTGGAATTTTTACTGAAGCGATTGTTAAGACCATGGCCGCACAAGTCGAATACCCTATCATTTTTCCTTTATCGAATCCCACTGAAAAATCAGAGGCTACCCCGGATGACTTATTAAATTGGACAGAGGGGCGGGCACTGATTGCAACGGGCAGTCCTTTTGGTCAAGTTGACTTTAAAGGCGAAAAAATTCCTATTGCGCAATGCAATAATGCGCTTATTTATCCAGGAATAGGTTTGGGTGTTTTAGTAGCTCAGGCTACCCGTTTAAGTGAAACCATGCTTTGGGAAGCCTGCAAAGCATTAAGTAGCTTTGCAAGTAATGCTCCGGATATAAAAAAGGCTTTGTTACCGAATTTTGAAGATGTACAGGCTATTAGTCACTGTATTGCCTTGGCAGTGGCAACACAAGCACGTCAGGAAGGACTTGCAAAAGTTAAACAGTCTGTTGATTTAGCCGAAGAAATTGAACGTCAATTTTGGTCTCCAGAATATGTTAACTACCACTATTTACCTTCATTATGACTTTAGCAAAAGAAACAAGCACTGATTATGATGTTGTTATTGTTGGTGCAGGTGTTGTTGGCTTGACATTAGCTTGTCATTTACGGGATCAGGATTTAAGAGTTGCTATAATTAATCAGGACACTTTCCATCCTAAAAAAAGTGTTACCTCTAATCTCCGTGTGTTAGCGCTTACCTTAGCTTCGCAACATATACTGGAAGCGCTCAATGTTTGGCAGCGACTCGATCCTAAAGAATATACGCCATTTGTTTGTATGCAAGTATGGGAATCACAACATACGGCCGATCTTTTTTTTGATAGTGCCGACACCGGCACATCCTGCTTAGGTTATATCATCAAAAATTCTGATTTAGAGCACGGGTTATATGTCCAAGCTAAAACTGATAAAGAATTGACATGGTTTGCTCCCAATTCATTAATTAAATTACAGATAGATAAAAATCAAGCATTATTAACATTAGACTCTGGGATAGAATTAAGTACGGCTTTAGTTGTGGGTGCGGATGGTGCGCAATCTCAAGTTCGACAATTGTCAGACATGCAAATTAAATCGACCGATTATGCACAATATGCATTAATTGCCACTGTACAAACTGAATTATCGCATCGGCAAACTGCACGACAGATTTTTTTACCTAATGGCCCCTTGGCTTTTTTACCTTTAAAGGATGCGCATCATTGTTCCATTGTTTGGTCGAATACACCCGAAGAAGTGAGACGTTTAGTGTCTATGGATGATGAAACGTTTTGCAAAGAATTAACTGAGGCTTTCGAACAACGTTTAGGCGTAGTGATCTCGACCAGTTCTCGTTTAAGTTATCCCTTAAAAATTCAAGAAGCAGAGCATTATATAAAGTCGGGTATTGCCTTAATCGGAGATGCAGCACATACCCTTCATCCGTTAGCTGGTCAAGGTGCTAATCTGGGTATTGCTGATGCCCAGTGTTTAGCTAAGGTCATTCTAGAAGCGAAACAGAAACAGCGATCGATAGCTGCTTTTCATACTTTGCGTCGCTATGAACGAGAACGACGTTTTTATAATCGGATTATGATGGGCGGTGTGGATGGAATTAAACATCTATTTGCAAGTAACAATCCGATAATACAAAGAACCCGTCAGTTTGGGCTAAGTCTTATTAATAATGTGTCAGGGTTGAAAAATGCTATTGCACGTTATGCGATGGGTGGGTAATTAGAGTTTGGTCTAGTATCATAATGTAAATAACCGTTTAGATAAGATTCTAATAGATTCAATGAACCAGTAAACAAATCTAAACAAGTTTCTATATATTCTTTTTGAGTTGGATCGGTTAGCGGAGATGCCTTTTTAAAAAATTTATTAGAGTAAGTGCTATTATTAATTACACATACTTTTTCTAAATTTTTTAAATTAGCTTTGAATGATCTTAAAATCGTTATTAAAATGGCATTTTCTTCATTATTTGGAAGATCTCTGATGAAAGTCCTAAAAAGCATATTTAATGAATTACTTTTTTCATTTATTGATTTAAGAAATTTATTAAATTCAGGAAATGTTGAGAAAGTTCTTTGATTAAATAAACGAATTTCATCTCGAAGCTTTATACCTTGAACTAATAATGATTTTAAATTTTCTTCGTTAGTTTGTAACATAATTGATTATTTTTTGACCTATGGTATTTATTTGCAAAGTATAGGCCTTATATATTAAGAGAGACTTAAAGGATAGAAAAAAATGGTAAAAACTGCTAAAAACCCTGCATTTATTATTCTGGACCGGGATGGTGTGATTAATTTTGAATCCAAGGATTATATTAAGACCCCTAAGGAATGGTTACCGATTCCGGGTAGTTTGGAAGCTATTAGCTTATTGACCAAGGCGGGCTATACGATTGCGGTGGCGACCAATCAATCGGGTGTTGGTCGTGGGTTTTACACTGAGACAGATTTAGCACTTATCCACCAAAAGATGTTGGATAGTATAGCAGCGTTGGGCGGTAAGGTGGATAAAGTGTTTTATTGTCCCCATCATCCGGAAGACCATTGCAGTTGTCGTAAGCCAGGGATTGGTTTATTCGAACAAATTGCTGACTATTATCAACTCGATTTAAAAGGCATTTTCGCCATTGGGGATTCTTTACGGGATATCAAAGCCGCATTGAAAGTGGGTTGTGAGCCTATCTTAGTTTTAACGGGTAATGGCGAGCAAACACTATTAAATAACCGCGAACTAGCGGATGAGATTCCGGTATTTCCCGATCTATTAAGTGCTGTACAAAAATTATTACAGGAAGAACAGCATGTCTAAGCCAAAACGTATCTATAGTTGTCAATCCTGCGGCGGACAGTTCTTACAATGGTCCGGTCAATGTGGTGAATGCCAAGCCTGGAATAGTTTATTAGAAGAGTGCAGCTCTTCCTCATCACGCGTGCTGGCGGGGGGGAAGGGTTATGCTGCGGCTGATGCCAAAATAACGGATTTAGATAATATACGGTTTAGTGAAATTGAGCGATTTTCCTCAAGGATAAAAGAATTAGATAGAGTTTTAGGCGGAGGGATAGTCCCCGGTTCAGTGATTCTTATGGGGGGCGATCCCGGTATAGGAAAGTCGACCTTATTATTACAAAGCCTTTGCCAGTTGAGTGAGCATCAGACAGTGCTTTACATTACTGGAGAAGAATCATTACAACAGGTTGCTTTACGTGCTCAGCGCTTAGAATTACCCCAAAAGAACATTCGTTTGCTGACTGAAACGCGCATTGAAAGTATTTTAATGCATGCCTTACAAGAAAAGCCCCAGGTTTTGGTCATTGACTCAATACAAACCATGCATACTGATTTACTGCAGTCGGCGTCAGGTGCAGTAGGGCAAGTACGTGAAAGCGCTATGCAATTGACGCGCTTGGCCAAACAAACTGGTATTGCCTTATTTTTAGTGGGCCATGTGACTAAGGATGGAACCCTAGCAGGCCCTCGTGTTTTGGAACATATGGTGGATACCGTTTTGTATTTTGAAGGGGAAGCGGATAGTCGGCACCGTTTGATACGATCGGTAAAAAATCGTTTTGGTGCAGTTAACGAATTAGGTGTGTTTGTCATGACCGAGAAAGGTCTGCGCGAAGTTAGCAACCCTTCAGCTATGCTTTTGTCGCGATCTGGCTTAACCGTTTCAGGTAGTTTAGTGACGGCGACCTGGCAGGGTAGTCGTCCGCTATTGGTCGAAGTACAAGCCTTGGTAGATAATAGTCATTTAGGTAATCCACGGCGAGTGACGGTAGGTTTAGAAAGTAATCGTCTCGCCATGTTGTTAGCTGTCCTGCATCGGCATGCCGGTATTATGACCTATGATCAAGATGTCTTTATTAATGTGGTTGGAGGCGTACGTTTATTGGAGACCAGTGCGGATTTACCAGTTTTATTAGCGGTGTTATCGAGTTTACGCAATAAACCTTTTCCTGAGGATTGTTTGGTATTTGGTGAGGTTGGTTTATCAGGAGAAATCCGTCCAGTACCCAATGGTCAAGAACGTTTGCGTGATGCCGCTAAACATGGCTTTAAATCCGCAATTATTCCTAGGGCCAATATGAGCAAGCAAGTAATTGAGGGCATGACGGTTTTTCCTGTGGCACAATTAACAGAAGCATTAGACACAGCACGCCAGATGGGAATGCTTGAAAATATAAAATAAACTAAAAAATTATTGTATTATTTAATGCTTGAAGATCGAGTAGATTAAAAAATAATAGGATGGATTTGGAATTTTATGAAAATTTTACTATTGGGTAATAGTCTGAATACTATGATCCAATTTCGTTGGGATATAATAAAATATTTAGCTAAAACTCATCAAGTTTACATTGTCTGTCCTTTAGACAAAAAAAATTATCAATTGAACTTTCAATATACGAATGTTTTTTTCTTTGATATTACTTTTTGTCGATCCATCAATGTATTTAAAGATTTTGCAACTCTCATCCAATTTTCAAAAATCATAAAAAAGATTAATCCTGACGTTATTTTTTCATACTCCTTGAAATCTAGTTTTTTTTCTATGTTGGGTAATTGGAAAATACCCAATTATTATTTTATTACGGGTTTGGGTAGTAGTCTTATTAATAAGTATAAATTTTTTATTGATAAAATCCTTTATCTATTAATGCATCTGCGAAAATTAATCATTACACATCAAGATTTTTTTATTTTTTTAAATACGGATGACCGAGATTATTTTATTCAAAAAGGCTTTTGCCTACAAAAATACGCTAAGGTTTTTCCTGGAGAAGGGGTGAATCTAGAATTTTTTAAATTCTCGCCTATTAATGAACATCCAAAAACTATTTCTTTTTTGTTTATCGGTCGATTGATTAAAGATAAAGGTATTATTGAGCTAATGGAGGCCTGTAAACAGTTAAAAAATAATCACATTCCTTTTAAATGTACCGTTATTGCGCCTTACGATCCATATAATCCTACCAGTTTACATGCGATGGATTTAAACGATTTTCAAAAAGTGGGTATTCATTATTTATCCTTTGTGGAGGACGTCAGGACTTATATTAAGGACTGCGATGTATTTATTCTGCCAAGTTATTCAGAAGGTTTACCTAGAGTATTACTTGAAAGTATGGCTATCGGCAGAACGATTATTACTACCAATACACATGGTTGTAGAGAGTTGGTTAGCGATGACAATGGATTAGTCGTGAAGGTGAAAGACTCTCAAAGCTTGTATGATGCGATGCTTTGTATGTCAATGAAAACCAAACAAGCCTTGAGTCAGCTTGGTTTAGCGGGATATAAAAAGGTTAAAGAACACTATTCTTTAGCTAACGTAATAAATAGTTATCAAAGGTTAATAGAGAATAGAGTAAATAAAGAATAGGTAATGCTCGAAGAAACGGCTTAGGAAGCTTATTATATAAATAACCGCTAATCCAAGCGGATTCCTTAAGCGCTTTTATCCAAGTTGTTTTAGATTTAATTGAGAAGCTAGTTTGATCAGTTATATCTGAAGGATAAGCTTGTGTAGCATTGCCTAGACCAAACTCCTCATCAAATTTATGGTTATGATAAACAAATAATTGAAACATTTGTGGGTTCCATATGATTTTCCTAGCAATTTTCTTACATTTTCTATATCTGAATTTTTTATTTAATGTGTAAAACGCTAAATTGTCTAGAACAGATTGTTGGAAGGTTTCTATTATTTTTTCTATGACAATTTTTTCAGGTTTATAGTGTTGGGTTTCTGGTAATGCTTTATGATCCTCATCAAGCCTATATCTTTTTACTGATCCTAGCGCTGGTGTACATAACATTTCCAAGGGTAATACAAATCGCATTAAACTTGTTAGCGGTTGAATAATTCCACCCATATTGGCATTAAACAAAAAAGCCTTTTTTAAATGATTAGCAGAAATAAATTTTCCTCTAAAACGATGTAAACCTAAATAGAAACCATAGATGGTTTTTTCTGGAAAAATTAAACTAAGATTATCTTGTATACTGCCACGCCAGCCAATATCTACTATACCTATCGTCCTATCATTTAAAAAATCATTTTGTTTAAGATAGTTGGTTAATAATTCTTTTTTAGCCACGATTGTTTTTTTAATAATGGAATTTACAATACTGTTGTTCAAAAATTGTTTAAAAATAAGATTATTAGTTATGTTAGAAATTTTTTGGTCAAAATTTCCAGAAAATTTCTCTTGGTATATTTTTGATAAGGTTTCATCTTCGATATCCAGCGATCTAAAAAATGCTCGAGGTGATTGATGTGGATAGATATTCCATAAACGTTGAAAAGGATTTTCTTGATCAATGTTAACTGACGGTAAAAAAGTTGCAATTCGACTGACTGAAAGTAGATGACATTCGATATTAGGGTACAGATTAAATTTTTTTTGCAACGCTTTTACTAATTCGATAAAAAAAGCACCTTCTCGAGTAAAAAAAAATAATTTTTTTAAATTTTGTTGATGACAATGATAAAGTAACCAATACGAAAATTCATGAAATAAAAAACTCCATTTTTTAGCATAGAATTCGGTGTCGGCAATCAGTAGCTTATTATCTATATTTATTTTTTGCATGTTTTTATATTTTATATAGTTTTTTATTCCATGCAATTTCCGAAAGAATAATCTCCTTATAAGGATTTTGAAATAAAGATGTCCAAGCTAACGATTTTATAAGCGTGTTGTCGGCCACTGAATAGGGAATATCACCGTTTCTTCGATTCCCAATCGTATAGCATAATGGGAGATCAGATAGAGAGTTGATGAGTTGAATTAATTCAAGAATGGATAAACCTTTTCCATAACCCACATTAAGGATTAAATTTTTTTGTTGGGTCGAGGAATAAAAACAAGTGATAGCCATACTATGGGCATTAGCGATATCCATGACATGAATATAATCTCTTACACAGGTGCCATCGGGTGTATCGAAATCATTACCATTGACAGTAATACTAAATTTATTTAGAGCGATATGACGACAAATGAGTGGAATGAGTGCCCCTGATTTTCGATTAAAATTACCGACCCTTAATGATTGATCATGGCCTGCGACATTAAAATATCGCAATATAGTGAGTTGCATAGCATATTGCTGGGCAAAATGACTTAACGCTAATTCAGTGATATATTTAGATTTCCCATAGGGATGCATGGGATAAAGGTTTTGATTTTCATGGACAGTGGGTTGAGTTGTTTCTCCGTAGACCGCAGCTGTGGATGAAAAAATAAAATGCTTAACAGCCTGTTGACCACAAACTTTTATTAAATTAATGGAATTCAATAAATTTTCCTCATAGTACAGTTCTGGATGCTGAATAGATTCTTCAACTGAGGTTTTGGCGGCAAGATGCATAACAATATCAACCGGGTGCCGATTAAATACAGCTGCTAAAAAATTATTATCTGCAATATCGCCTATTTCATAAATAACCTCTTCTAACATATTATCACGATGGCCGGTCGATAGATTGTCGATAACGATAATCTTGAATCCTTGTTTTTTAAGTAATAACGCAATGTGGCTACCTATATAACCACATCCACCGGTAATTAAAATATTGCTATTCATATTTGTAACCTGACTTACTGCGCGTTGCATAATAGATTTTTCTAAGAATATTATTTAATTTTAGATTTTTTTTTAATAAATATTTCAATATTGATTTTGTTTTATTAGTTATTTGATAGGAAAAGGGTTGTTTATTTATAGCTATCTCGTATTGCTTATAGGCTGCAGTTATTTTGTTATTTATTGCTTGGCGATGCTGTTGGAGTGAAGTATTAAATATAGTATTTAAAGCCCGGTGAAATTTGCTACTCGATTGTTCCCAACTTAACCACAATTTGGCCGTTTCTAAAGCACCCGCTTTAAGTTTATTTAAAAATTTTTGATCATTAATTAAAAGCTGTATTGCAGCAATCACACTCTCTTCATCATCTGTTTTCACTACAATTCCATTGTAATTGTTTTTAATATATTCATCATGGCCTGTTACATCATAAACAATACAAGTTCCTCCGCAATGAAAAATCTCTAGGGGTGGAGCAAACATTCCTTCCACATAAGATAATTTAACTAAAATATCACAGGAGCGATAAACTTCAGTAGTTTTTTCAATAGACAAGCAAGAAAAAACTTTATCGACGTTTTTATAGTGAGAAACTTTACTACTTGTTAACCACCAGAGTTCAATATTGGGGACTGTTGAGCAAAGCTTTAAAGTTTTTTCAGTGTTTTTGAAAGGTACACCTAAAGGTCCTTCAACTAAAATACGAAGTTTTTTGTTATTTTTACTCAACAAAGGAAGGGTCTTTTCAGAATAAATATCTTTTCGAATTCCATTATGTACTAGCTGTGCATGGCTTCCATAATGCGTATAAAGATAATGTTTGATCCAAGTTGCTTCAGTAATGACCGGGATATTAAAAGTATAAGTTGAATTAACAAGATTGCATAACGGGGTGTCTAATGGATCATAAAATTTTGATTCTATAGACTGGATAAAATAGACAATCTTTTTTGTGTGAAGATTTGGAAGATAAAAAATAGTTTTCCACCAGGTGAAAATTGCTAAATCATATTCTTTTTTATTGACATCATTGATAGAGATAAAATCAAGTTGTTTCAAACCGGGATGCCAGAAGTCATTGCTTTTCTTTAATGAGATAAATTCTTCAAATTCTATACAAGCTAGTGTGATATTAAGCCCGATGCTTTGCAAATGAAGTGCATGTTGAAAAATGACATACGTTCCCCCTGAGATATTTGCGCTACCAATTAAAAATAAAATTTTTTTCATCTTTTATATCTCAAAATAGGTTTTAAATATAATAAATAGCATTTAAACAAAAATGCTATAAACCCAAGACCTTCTTGTGAAAGTCTCACAGAAAGCCAAAATGTTGACCGTCTATAAATTTTTGGAGATTTTAGTAGCTTAAATAAGTTTTTAATAGGTGAATTAAATGGTATATCACAGCCTATTTGGCTATAGGTAAATAACCCAAAGTTTTCAAAAAAGTGAATATTAGTAAACCAGTCTATTTCTTTTTTATTAGGAGAAACTATTTTTAGTTGATTTAAACGCTTTGCATAGTTTTCAATAGAATTTAGGTCTAAGGAATAGTGATCTAATAGCATTAATATTTTTAAAAAATTTTCAAATATTTTTTTTTGAATTGGAAATATTTTTTTTAAAAAAATCTTTTCTTCCAAGTCGTTATTTTCTAAATTAACTATTATTTCACCATCATCTTTACGTGTATATCCTTCTACGCTACCATGATTTGCGGTTAAAATAAGTTCGAATAAAGAAAGATTTTCAATACAAACCCAAAAATTTTTATTTTTTCGCCTAAAATCGAATAAAATACCTTCCTTGGTATTATGTTTATATACAGCACCAGGAGATGCTAAGCCTAAGTAATAACCATGTAAATGCTTTTTAGGGAAGATTTTATTCAAATTATCCTGAATTGATCCTTTCCAACCAATATCAAATAAAAATAATTTTTTAGCTGTTAAAGAGAAATTTTTATTTTGTAAATAACCTAAAAAATTACTTCGTTGTTTTTTTCTAAATTCTTTATAATATTGGATAAATTGCGAATCTTTTTTTAAACGTTTAAAACATTCAGAAGAAGGTAAATGTGATTGAATAAGTTCGATATCAATGTTTAAGTTATGACATATCTGACTAATTTTTTCTATTTCAAAATTATATGACTTGGCAAATTGCTTAATTGATATATTGGTATATTGACGAAAAAGTATGTTAAATTTTTCTTTTTTTAATGGGCCTAGACTGGCAGCCGCAGTTGAACGCCTTGAAACTAATAAATAATCGGTAGTAATGGGTAGGGGAGTAGATTTACCATTAATAAAGGTTTGATATTGATCAAAAAGATCTTGTAGAAGCTTTCCTTCTCTTGAAAAGAAATATAGTTTCTTAATTTTATGTTTTATACAGTGGTGATAAATTTTACCTATGACAATTAGTAGTAATAAAGATAAATGATCAAACAGACTATCTTCTGGATGATTAATAATTTGTTCAATTTCAGCGATACACTTTTTTTTAGGTAAACATAATTGTTGGTTATAAAATAGTTGTTGCTGTTTTCTTTCTAGATAAAATGCCTTAATTCCAAACTTTTCAGCCATAACAATATCAGAATTATAATTATCTCCTATCATTACAATATTTGAAGAAGAGCATAATTCTGAATTAGAAATAATGATTTGGTAAAGCTGACCTGACCGTTTTGTTTTCATAAAGTCACAGGAAACAATCAGGTGATCATAGATATCATGAATATTATGATGAGTTAACATCCTATTGACTAGATCACTATTCATATAGAAATCACTTAGCAAAATTATTTTTTTTCCTTTACTTTTCTGTGTTCTTAAAAAATCTACAATTTGAGTATCGGGTATTTGATACTGGCATTCGATGGCTAATTCAAGAGCTTGATGTTGAAGATAAAATTCGTTTTTAGGGAGGTAAATTTTTGAGGAATATTTTTTTTTTAGTAATTCATACACAGTAGAAACTACAGCGGCATAGTTGAGTTCTTTTTCTCCATAGGAGATTATGGAGCTTTCATAGCAATAGTGTTCTGCTTTTTTTCTAATCTGATAGAAATTTTTTGAGGATATTTCAGGAAAGAGAGTGTTTAATCGTACTGCAACAAGTTTTTTGATATTTTCAGGGTGAATTTTTCTACAAATAATAGTATCAAATATGTCAGAAATAACAATATCAATAGAATGATTATCAATTAGAATATTAAGGGGGTTAAGATTTATTTTATCTAATATCATCGAGATTTCCTTTTTGATACAAAAACGCATCAACCTGGCTTACGATAAAAAACTGAATGTAGGTAATTGATGCTGAAGGCTGGTAAATTATGTGGGAATATCGATCATATAATATTATGTAAACAATCATATTTTAATTTTTTTCTTTTTATTAAACTAATTTTTAAATTTACGTGATTAATCAATGAATATATGATTACGTTAACTTTGGGTGTGAGAATCTAACCTATTTCCTAAATGATTTAATTCCAAAGGTTCTGGTGGCTATGGGTGGGCTCGAACCACCGACACCAGCATTATGAATGCTGTGCTCTAACCAACTGAGCTACATAGCCTAAACCTTTTCAATTCCGTTCGACTTAACTGTGCTACTTTCGGCGCGAACCCTACAGCTATATATCGAAACTTTCTAACATAACTAAAAGTGGCCTATTGTGCTAAAGCCGTGTTGAATCTGTCAAGCGCTAAAGTAAAAAAGTTTAATTTTTATCTTTAAAGTAATAGCGTTGAGTTAAGCCTAAGGCGGTTATGATACTTTTCATCGGTAATGCCTCATTAGGCAATAGCTTAGCTTGAAGGTTTTGGGTTTGGTAATAGCCCGAAGGATAAATGGTGATAATTTTTTTAGCATTTACTAATCCTAAACTGATATAGCTGTGCGTTAATAAAAAAGCTGGGGGTATTTTATTAAACAAGGACTGACCTATACTGTAATCTGGTAAAGGGTTTTGTAAGCCAAAGATGCGGTTAAATAAGGTAGGTACTATGTCGTAATGATTCGTTGTATGCTCAACTCGCAGAGGTTTTTGACCAGGCCAATGAATAATCAAGGGAATTTGGGTTTGGTAACGAGTAAAATTACTGGCATGTCCCCAATAACCTTGATAGTTATCGTTGAATTCATTACCGTGATCCGCAGAAATTAGGACTAAGGTAGTATCTAATAAATGTTGTTTTTTTAGTAAAGTGAGATCTTCTCCCACTAGCTCATCGATGTAATATAAGGCATTTTTGTATCGATTAAATGTTGGGAGAGGATCAGTATGGCTAGTATAAGTTAGCCGATCGCAGACCGCTATACTGGGCTGAAAAATAGCTGTGGGACTATCGCCAAGACAGAAGCTATGTGCAGCATCATAAAATACAAAACTAAAAAAAGGCGAAGAGGTTTCTTTGATGAATTGCTTAAATTCCTTAGTAATCTGTTTGTCTCTATCGTAAGGGGTATAACCTACAGTTGAGGTTTTTAAATTTTTTACTCGTACAAACACATTTTGGTTAAAAGGGGGGGCGAGTAACGAAGCGCTAGTGAAAATACCCATGTGATAATTTTCATCGAGTAGTTTATCAATAAATACGGGACTTTTATGTTGATTAATAGTTGCTGCCCAATAGGTGGCAGGTAAACTGTAAAATAAAGAAAATAGGCCGGGTTGGGTTCCATTGCCACCGCTGAAATGATTTTGAAACTGCCAACTTTGTTGTGCAAAGCGATAAATATTGGGTGTATTAATTGGATTCATCATGTCAAACCGCCAGCTATCAATTAATATAAAAACGATATTAATTGGCTTTTTATAGGGTTTGTAAACTAAAGGATGCAGGGGATAGTTAAGTTTTTGATTCGCATGATTAATTTCTACAAAGTCGGAACGGTAAAGGTTCTCTAAATGAGAAAGCGCTTGTTGGCCCGGTAATAATTTTGCTAGAACTTCATAATAGAGGGGGATCGCATAAGCTTGTTGGTTAAGTGCTAGTGCCGTTGAATTTTTAATTAATAGGGCTAGCATATAGTAGGAGAACAATAGACAAGCAAGCATTATAACGGGATAACGTAAGCCATAATTTTTATGGCGTAATTTTTTCCATATAATTAAGCCTAAAGCGATTTCTAAAACAAGTAAAAGTCCAGATAATACCCCTATCGATAACCATTCTAACCAAGAAAGATCAAAAACTTCGTTGGCTTGCCCGCTTGTAAGTAATTTCCAAATAACGCCATTTAAATGAAAGTGATATTGGCCGAATACAAACGTATCGACACTCAGTAAATAAACGATTAGGAAACCTATACTAACCGAAACAGGAAGTATGAGGTTTTTTTTAGGACAAAGAATGACAAGAAGAATAGGGATAATGGCAGCAATACAAGCAAATAAACCAAGTTGACCAAAAAATGCGCTGAATAAAAATAAACAGGCTAGTAATTGATTAGCGAGTGAGGAAACCGATAAATGAAAGGGGAGAATAACGGCAAGATAATGTATGCCAATTCCCCACAATAATAAGGCATTTCCAATGAAAAACCAAAATATCCAATTAAAATAGATTTTTTTTGTTGTAAAGGACATTTATTTATTATTGTTATTTTTTTTTATAATTGCACGAGAGGTTTATTAACTGAACTTTTGATTTAGCAAAGATCGCATTGTTTTATCTTTTTACGTAAAGTACCACGACTGATACCTAACATTTTCGCTGCCTTGGTTTGGTTTCCGCGAGTTTGACGTAACACTACTTCTAGCATAGGTGATTCAACCTCGGCTAAAACAAGACCATAAAGATTAGAGGGTGAGTTCCCATCTAGTTGCGAAAAGTAATTTTCTAAAGCCTGTTCAACATAAGTTTTTAGCGGCTGTTGAGGTGCATCAGAGCTAGCAACCATAGGAAGAACAGGAAGTTGATCGAGTGCATTTTGCATATACATTATCCTTTGAGACTTGACTAGGTCAGAGGAGTTTCCATGATATAGTAGCTAGGAGGTTGCGACAAGCATCTTTGGCTGATTTTTTTAATTTCTTAGCCTCAGAGTAGGGATAAGGCCAAGTTTTTATTAAATATTTAGCATATTAATGCAGAAAAAACCTGCCTTTACTTCAATGATTGTGCGAAATGGCGATACATCCCTAGAAAAAATGCTTGAAAAGGTCTATTTAATATATGAGGTTTGCTCCTCATATCTCTCTACCTGAAAGGAAGATATATTTTGTTTAATTTTATTAAATTTTTAAAAGTTTTGGTTGTTAGTTTAAGCTTGAGTGCAGGGATATTGCCTGCTTATGCGACACAGCAGGCTTTACCTGTGGATCAAGTTTTTCAGGTCTCCGTGCAGCGTTTAAATAATAAAACGCTCACAGCACGTTGGACTATTAAACCCGGTTATTACCTTTATCGAGATAAAATACACTTTGAAAGTACACCAATACGCATAAATTCAGTCGTTTTTCCAAAAGGCATCATTAAACACAACCAATTTATTGGAAAGTACGAAGTCTATCAAGGACATGTCGTTACGTTATTAAAATTTATTAATCCTTTACCTGATCAAAACCTAGATATGGAAATCCATTATCAAGGCTGTGCCATCGCAGGGTTTTGTTATCCTCCGGTGATTAAACATATTACATTAACTCACTCTGGGATGTCTGTTAGCGAAATTAATCATTCCACAAACATCAATCAGAATGCCTTGACAACAAACAATCAAGGAACAACGATAAAAACTGCGAGTGAACAAAGTAAAATTTTGAGTTTGCTAGCGGGTCACAATATTTTTTGGACGCTGATTAGTTTTTTTGGCTTTGGATTATTATTATCGTTGACCCCTTGTGTTTTGCCATTGATCCCAGTGTTATCAGCTATCATTTTAGGGCAAAAGCAATTGACAACGGTGAAAGCATTTAGTTTATCAATAACCTATGTTCTGGCGATGGCATTGACTTATGCGGTAGCGGGAGTTTTTGCTGGTCTAGCCGGGAGTTATTTACAAGCATTTTTACAAAGTCCATGGGTCATTATCATCGTTTGTGCGTTGTTTGTGGGTTTGGCATTTTCCTTATTTGGTTTCTATGAGCTACGTTTGCCAGCAAGTTGGCATGAAAAATTAATTCATATGACCAATCGTCAACAAGGTGGCAATTACATAGGAGTAGCCTTAATGGGTTGCTTGTCTACGTTAGTTATTTCTCCTTGCGTAACAGCGCCTTTAGTTGGAGTATTAACCTATATTGGCAATACCGGTAATGCCCTATTAGGAGGGTTGGCATTATTTGTTTTAGGTTTAGGCTCAGGCGTTCCTTTATTGATTATTGGGACTTCGGCTGGTAAATGGCTGCCTAAATCAGGCCCTTGGATGAATAGTATTAAAATTATCTTAGGTATATTGATGCTGGCTATGGCAGTATGGTTGTTGGCACGCATCTTCCCGACTAATTCTCGGCCTTTCCGGCTTCTTCATCCCAATCAAGTAGTTAGCTCAGATACAAGCAACTTTCAGACAATTAAAAGTATTACTGATTTAAATGTAGCTTTGAAACAAGCAAAACAACAAAATAAACCCGTTCTACTCGATTTTTATGCTAATTGGTGTTTATCTTGTAAAGAAATAGAGCGGGTCGTCTTTACGGCTCCGCAAGTTAAATCCTTAATGTCACATTTCATTTTGTTAAGAGCGGATGTTACCACCAATGACGACAAAGATAAGGCTTTAGAACATCAATACCATGTGATTGCGCCACCGACCTTTTTATTTTTTGCGCCCAATGGACAAGAGTTAACCGATGCTAGAATAGTTGGCCAAGAAGAAAGTCAAACTTTCGCAAGTCATTTACAACAGGTGTTAGCAACAAAATTTAACCCTGCTATTCAGGGTTAAGCGTATTTCCTGAATTTAATATTATTTTTTATTAAAAAATAAATATTTACTTTATAAAAATGGACAAATAAAAAAATGATTAAATTGATTTTATAATAGTTTTTATGTAGTTTGGGAATGTATATTTGAAAATAAATTAAATAATTATTTGGAGAAAAATAAAATGGAAGCCAATAAAAAATTTAAAAGAAAATCCAATAGCACTAAAACGGTTCCAACATTTAATATCAATTTGCATGAAACAGATAAGCTAGGAAATACGCCTTTACATATTGCCGCTAGTAATGGCAACTTAGAAAAAGTAAAAAAATTAATTCGTTATATAATTAATATCGATCCCAGTTTAATTGAAGCTAAAAATAACTTCGGTAGTACACCCTTACATTATGCGACTTGGTTTGGCCAATTAGGAACTGTCGACTATTTAGTGCAACAAGGAGCTGATTTAAAAATTAAAGATAAGTATGGGCAAACCTATTGCATGCTGCCGCATTGAATGGCTATTTAGATTTAGTGGAATATTTTCTAAAAAAGGGGTCTTTCTTTAGAAGATAAAGATCAAAATGGAAATACTCCTCTCGATTTAGCCATGGAAAATGAAGATAAAAAATTAATTGAGGTTTTACTTCAATTAGGTACAAACATAGATCCTGTCAAGCATGCAGATTATGTTCGTGTACACCCAGTTCATCAAGATAAACCTGAAGAACTAGGTCGGTACGTCTTAAAACAAAATGATTTATTAACTAATCCGACCCTTCCTCAAGTTAATCAGAACCAAAAAAAATGAAACGCTTAAAAAAAGCAAGCCATAAATTTTTCTAAACCCCAAGAAAGGTTGGTAAAGGATGCTTTTGATATGCAGGGATTGAATGCTTCACTTAATCCTATAGCGAATACAACTCATTTTTTTCAGAATCCTATACAAGCTTCTCAAAGTGAGGTTGGTCCGTTCAATCAAAGTTCAATTTCTGAAATGAATATAGGAATGAATCACTTCAATGCTTCACAAGGGTTAGTTTTGGCTCAAGCATTATTTAAAGTGCCTAGAAAAAACCACAGGGATAGCACCCAACTCGAAAGACGCATGCATGAGGATCACATTGTTGAATCTATAAATAATTATGAATTAAACTCAACGGCTAAACCTTTTTAGCTGACAATTGATCTTTAATTAGAATGAACAGCTATGAGATAATGTTTTTAATTTTAGCTATTTTAAATGTTATTGACTTTTTCCTTATAGCTGCCTTCTAAACTAGGATGATTATTTTACTTAACCAATCGAAATGATTTCAGTAAATTTTTAGGCCATTGTATCATTAAAACACCTAGTAAAATGGCAATCACCCCTAAGCCTTCTGTCCATTGTGGACGATTGTGAAAAAAAATGAAATCCCAAAATATAGCCATAATAGGAACTATATACATTACTGCACTCGCTCGTACGGCATCCCATTCACGAATCAAATGATAATAAATAATCCATGCGATGGCAGTGGAAAATAAACCCATATAAATACTTGCTATCCAGATAATGGGTTTATGCAATAGTAAGCTGCTACTGGGCCAATGTTCAAATAGCAATGATACTAACATTAAAAAGATAAGACTGGCCCAATGCTGATGATAAATGTTGGCATAAAAATCTAATTTAGTTTGATCTGACAACATTCTTTGATTGAGTAAATTTCCAATTGCGTAGCTGATAGCCATTAGTAATAGTGACAAGGTGCCTAATAATGCAAAATGGTTGGTAGACAAATTTAATAATGGCCAAAAAATAACACAAATACCCAATAAACCTGTGAGCAAACCAATACATTTAAAAAAAGAAAAATTTCTGGTTTGCGGAGAAATTAAACTAAATATTAATGTCCAGATGGGAACCGTTCCATTTAAAATACCAGCTAAGCCGGGTGATATAAATTGCTCACCATAAAATAAGAAGAAGAAAGGAATTCCCTGGGAAAAAAGACCCATGATCCATATGCGCCAACGTAGATTGAATGGAACAGCTACGCTTTTTTTTAAAAAGCCAAAAAGCAGCGTTAAGAATACTAACGCTAAACCAACCCTTAGCATGGCTGCAAAAAAAGGAGGGACATATAATACAGCGGCTTTAATGGCCATGAATGAACCGCTCCAAAAAGCAGCAAGTAAGAAAAACCAACAATAATTTATATTCTTATTCATTATTTAAATTAACCATTAGATCAAGTTAGGTCGACTGTAAGTGAATCTAATTTTTGCAAACCGTGCGGTAATTTATGCCCACGCTGTCCTCTTTTTCCAATATAATGGGCTAAATCTGAATTTTTCAAAGTAAATTGTTTTTTTCCAGAAGTAAGCAGCAATTTACTATTTTTTGTAGGTAAAATCGCAATTCTGCTTATAAATTCTTCGCGAAGCTCAAGTTTTTTAGGAGGAATTTGTATCATTTTATTGCCTTTACCACGCGCTAACAAGGGTAATTCTTGTGCAGCGATAATTAACAAATACCCGGTATTGGTTGCAATGGCAATATAATTAGAAGCTATATCGTTAACTATTAGTAGGGGTAAAACATGGGCATGAGGTGGTAATTTTAATAAGATTTTTCCATTACGGTTTTTAGAATACAGTTCGGATAATTTCGTAATAAATCCATATCCGGCATCAGCGCTAATTAATACAGATTGTTCAGGATCCCCGGTTATCATTTCTTCAAAATTCGCGCCTGGTGGAGGATTAAAGCGACTTGTTAAAGGTTCTCCCGAACTACGTGCAGAAGGAAGTGTGTGTATAGGTGTTGAATAACTACGACCTGTTGAGTCAATGAAAGCCAGCAATTGATTACTGCGACCCAGTAAAGTTGCTTTTAAAGAATCACCCGCTTTAAAAGTTAAACCACTGACATCAAACTCATGACCTTTTGCAGCACGGATCCAACCTCGAGCCGATAAGATGATTGTCATGGGCTCGGAAGGAATGATCTCAGTTTTTTGGATGGCTTGTGCGGCGCTACGTTCCACTAAGGGAGATTTGCGCCGATCTCCATAGAGTTTCGCATCTTCTTGTAATTCAGTTCGTATGAGTCTTTTTAATTGCGCTTTAGAAGATAATATTTTCTGAATTTTATCGCGTTCTTTGATTAAATTTTGTTGTTCGGTTTGTAATTTAATCTCTTCTAGTTTAGCTAATTGTCGTAAACGGATTTCTAAAATGGCATCGGCTTGAATATCACTCAATTTAAACCGCTTTATCAAACGAATTTTTGGATCATCATATTCTCGAATAATTTTTATGACTTCATCGATATGTAAATAGACAATTAAAAAACCTTCTAAAAGATGAAGTCGATGTAAAATTTTGTTTAAGTGAAACTCTAAACGCTTTTTGACAGTCGCTTGTCGGTATTCTAACCACTCTTGCAAGATGACCAATAGGTTTTTTACCTTAGGTCGACCATCAAGGCCGATCATATTAAGGTTAATCCGATAGCCACGCTCTAAATCGGTGGTTGCAAATAAATGGGCCATTAACGTTTCAATATCAACTCGATTGGATCGGGGCACAATCACTAATCGGGTTGGATTTTCATGATCGGATTCATCACGTAAATCTTCTACCCATGGTAATTTTTTATCGCGAATTTGTTCTGCAATCTGTTCAATAATTTTAGCGCCCGAAACTTGATAAGGCAGATCGGTAATAATAATTTGATTTTTTTCTTCGGTGAAAACCGCTCGAGCACGAATGACTCCCTGACCTTGTTGATAAATATTACGAATGTCACTACGGGAAGTGATTATTTCTGCTGCGGAAGGAAAATCAGGTCCAAGAACCACTTCACAAATTTTGGCTAAGCTTGTGTCAGGTTCGTCTAGCAAAAGAATACATGCATTGACTATCTCGTTGAGATTATGTGATGGGATATCGGTGGCCATACCGACAGCAATCCCTGATCCGCCGTTTAATAAGATATTTGGTAAGCGAGCAGGTAATAATTTTGGCTCTTCCAAAGTAGCATCAAAATTGGGAAGCCAATCCACTGTGCCGTCGGAGAGTTCAGTGAGTAACGCTTGCGCATAACGCGTTAAACGAGATTCGGTATAACGCATGGCCGCGAACGATTTAGGGTCGTCTTGCGATCCCCAATTACCTTGACCATCAATCAGTGGGTAACGATAGGAAAAATCTTGAGCCATTAAGACCATGGCTTCATAGCAAGCATTGTCACCATGAGGATGGAATTTACCTAAAACGTCACCGACCGTACGTGCTGATTTTTTGTATTTTGCCAATGCTGTTAAACCTAATTCAGACATTGCATAAATGATTCGTCGTTGCACGGGCTTTAAACCGTCACCAATATGGGGTAAGGCTCGGTCAAGAATGACGTACATGGAGTAATCAAGATAGGCTTTTTCTGTGAAAAGACGCAGTGCTTGATGTTCAATCGTAGAATGTTCGGATAATGATTTGCTTTTGGCCATTACTTTATAGCCTCTTAAAAAAAGAACCCTTGATCATTGCTGCCTTTTATAAGGTCGATATTGGGTGGGTATGGGTTAAGAGCAGCTTGTGTGCAGTATATGATGATCATAATATTTTACAATATAGTTTTTAAAAAAAACTTCCAAGGATCATTCTCAATGCATTAAAACTCATAGCCCAGCGTGAATAAATGCTTCACATCAATGCCTTGATTGGGGGGGAATAGACTGGCATTCGAGTAGTGCAGGTAGTGATAACTAAATGATATGGCCGTTGTATTATTTTTCCATCGTAAACCTAATCCCATTAAATCTTGAAAAGCAAATTGACCACCTAAATTTCGGTGTCCTAAATGATTATTAGAAAGCCAGCTGGCTCCAATGCCTAGTTCGAGATAGGGTTGTGCGAATAAAAAGCAATTTTCACAGGTCTGTAAGCGTATCAGAGGTGATAGCGCTAAAATACTGATCGAACGAGGTTGATTAAATAATGGAGGGCTGGTGTGCCAATTGGCATAGCTGATATCCCAGTAGCCTATTAAATTCAAAGGAGATTTGGGAAAACCGATCCAAGGCCAAAACTGTTGGATTGCGAGCCGGTATCCTTTTAAATGATCAGGCTCTCCTGTTCCATATGAGATTTGGATTCCATAGGTTGAGGCGAAGACGCCTTGAAAATAAACAAGAGAAATGAAGCTTAAAACCAGCAAACATGTTTTATTCAAAGTAATGGTTCTTTTTAACAAATTTTTTTCCATATTTTTGTCTTAATCCGCTGTATAAATGTTTAGCTGATTTTATCCCTTTGTGTAGGAAAGGGTAACATCATTCTTTGATAAAGTTAGCTTAAATTTTTAGCTTAACTTTCCTATTAAATCTATTTTTTAAACCGGAAAAGAATAATTTTGATCTTCAATTCTTTTACGTACTTCTGGACTGATACCTAAGCCCCAAGCATCAAAAAATGGGAGTAGATTGGTTTTAGTAATGTCACAGGCGGCTTTAACAAACCAGTTTTTATCTTTCTGATTGGTGTTGAATGTATCCCAGCCTTCAAAAAAATTCCATTCTTCTCGATAGGCTTTTCCTAGTTCAGCATAGAAATGATCATTATAAGTGAATAATAATTGATAAAACATTTGTAAGCGTAAGAATTCGTTATTGATATGTTGTGGTTTTGGAAGCTGACTTTTTCTTTCATCGTATGTAATTGACGACATTTCATCATAACCTCCATGAAGGTTATATTGAAAATTAGGCTGATTAATATTAGTTTTGATAAAATTGACCACTGAGTTGGGATCCCATACCTGGCTTGTTCCATGCTTTTGTGAATTAAAATATTCTGGAGCGTAATAATAGATGTCGTATAAACGCCAATCATTTTTCTTGCCTTTAAGAAGTCGTTCAGCGATAAGCTCATAAAGATTGGCTACAACTTCTATTTCAGTTCCCCAAGACCAACCCATCGTATTTTGATGGCCTAATTCATGCCAATCGACAAACTTAGTTTTTGAATTTCGAGTTTCGATATCATTGCATACAGCTACTAAATCCATTTCAGAATAACCGCAGCGTTCATAGGTAATAATCTGTAAGTCTTGAGTGGGGAGATGTAAAAGGCCTGAACCGTCAAAACCATTAAATAAATCGTACGCAACGCCAATTAATAAATATTCAGAAAGTAATTGATTGATAAAAACTTCACGAGTCATTCTTTTAATTATGTCGCCAGGAATATAAATTCTTTGGAGACCATTGAATATTTGTATTTGATTAAGGGGGTTAGGGTTTTGGCTGATGTTTATCATCCATTCTTTTTGTGAGTTGATACCAAAAATGAAAAGTGGGACTTTCTTTCCTTTATTTGTTTTTTTAAGTTTGAGCTTAATCTCTATTGTTTTTCCCCAACTTTGCATACCTTGGTTATTATTAACACAGGATAACATTAAAGTTCCTGAGTTACTTGCTTTATAGGTAATATTTTGCTTTTCAGCTAAGCGTACACTCTTAATAATATCATAAGGGTATAAGTGACAGGTGGCAGCAGAGCAGATTGTTTGCGGATGATCAAGTGTTCCTACTAGAATCTCAATTTCATCTCCTGGTTCCATAAAAATATCTGTAGGAAAAAAAGTGGTTCGACCCGAGTGATAAAGATCATAGGCCATTCTTGTTTCAGCGTGTGTGGCAGGCCCATATCTCCCATAACCTGTACCGCCAAATTCAGTGATTGGAATATGATAGATGTCTTTGTGTTTATTACTATAAATTTTTAATCCTCTCTCTAACCAAAATCTTAGCCAGTAAAATTGATCGTAGTTATTATTTGAGCGTTGGTGAATTTCTTTAGCTGTGGGTATATTGCGATTCAAATCCTCTAAATGATGGTTGAATAGCATAAAAAAAACTTCTTTAAAAACCTCGGTATAATTTCCATTGCTATCTTTATAAGAAGTCCACCAATAATGGGTTTCTGGGGCGGGAGGGAATAGGCTTGTCGGCTGGTTTAAAGTCGGATTACCCCTGACGAGGGGCGATTCAGTGCTTTCATTTTCATAGCTAATCATGCGTTTATCCTTAAACTTTTATGAGTTAATTGGTTAAAATGTTTTCTATTATGACATTTTTAATAGACTCTTTGTTAAGAAAAGACCAAGTTTTCCCTATTTTGTAGAAGTTCCCCTTTTAGAAAAAACTCGCCTGAAGTGAGAGAAATAGGTTGGGATCAATACGGAAGTCTCTAGTCTTAACTTTTTTAGGCCAGAAAAGGTAAAAGCGGGCTTTTTAAACGAAGTTACAAACGGCTTACTTTTTTTCGTGAAAAAGTTGGATATTGAGCTGAAATTCTCCCAAAAATTTCGTTTTATAAATTGTTCTGCTATAATGCCGAGCTCATTCAATTCAAGGGATATAAAAATTATTATGCAGCAAGATATCCATCCAGCCTATAATATAGTTACTGTTACTTGTAGCTGTGGTAATCGTTTCGAGACCCGATCTACTTTAGGAGAGCCTGATCTTCATGTAGAAGTATGCTCAAAATGCCATCCTTTCTATACAGGCACGCAAAAAATTGTTGATAGCAGTGGTCGTGTTGATAAATTCAAACAAAAATACCGTAAACGTCCCCAAAAGGGCGCTGATAACGCAGACTCGGCTAAAATTGCTTAGTTTAATCCAACTATGGTTTGGTTTGCTTAAAAATTAATATTAATTTTTAATTCGCAGGCCTAATACTCATTTATTATATTATTCTGGGGGTATGATTTTATGCCAAGAAAACGTATTGACCTTTTTCCCTGGTTAGTATGTGGCTTAGGGGCTTTTTTTTATTGTTATGAGTATTTTTTGCGGATCTTGCCTAGTGTGATGACGGAAGATTTACTAAAAATGTTTAATATCAGTGGCGTAGCGTTTGGAAATTTAGTAGCTTTCTATTACTACGCTTATACGCCTATGCAATTACCCGTAGGGATGATGATGGATAGGTTTGGCCCCCGCAAGCTACTGGCTTTTGCTTGTTTAGTTTGTGCTATAGGAACCTATTTATTTGCCCATCATTACCTTTCCACTGCACAAATAGGTCGTTTCTTAGTCGGATTTGGTTCTGCATTTGCTTTTGTCGGCGTGTTAAAATTGGCTGCGATATGGTTTCCACCTTCTCGTTTTGCATTTATTGCTGGTATGGCAACTTCATTGGGAATGATAGGTGCAATGACGGGTGATATTATTTTATCTAAACTCGTATTTTCTCTAGGATCAAATGTTACGCTCTATATCGCTGCAACCGTAGGGTTAATACTCACAGTGTGTTTATGGTATATCATTCCCGAAAGCAATGGTGTGAAAAGCGCTGAGGAATCAGCAACTTCAGCACTAACCTACAGTGCTTTTTTTCAAGCGGTTCTTAAATTATGTAAAAATCCGCAAATGTGGTTGGTTGGAGCTATAGGGAGTCTTTTATATTTATCTTTGTCTGCTTTCGCTGAAGTTTGGGGAATTCCTTATTTGATTCGAACCTATGGTTTATCTAATTCCACAGCAGCGCTCGATATTTCATTTATATTTTTAGGTTGGGCTATTGGTAGCCCTTTAGTCGGTTGGATCTCTGACAAAATTGGCAATCGACGTCACCCCATTATTATTGGTGCTTTACTGGGGGCCGGTTTGTTTACTTTATTAATATACTTTCCGTTTATTTCAAGCCACTTCCTGGGTGTTTTACTGTTTGGTTTTGGGCTTTGTAGTTCTGCGCAAATTATTGTTTTTCCTATAGCGCGAGAGCTGAATGTCCAAGGCCTTGCAGGTACTGCGATTGCAGTGACTAATTTATTAGTTATGTTCGGAGGTGCTCTATCTGAGCCTCTAATTGGTAAAGCTTTAGATGTATTAACAGGTACGCATATTAGAGGAAATCTAATGGCATTCTCGACAGAAAGCTTTCAGTATGCATTAACAATTATCCCCATTGCATTTGTTATTGCTGCAATATTAGCGATTTTTGTCAAAGAAACTCGGGGTGTCGTGGTTGATGATACTTCACTGGGAGGAGTTAAAAGGCCTTTACCCCAAGCAATTCACTAAGGCATTTTTTAATTGGGTTATTGCTTTTTCAAGACTTGCATTGTCAACAGCATAAGAAAGGCGTAAATAGCCAGGCGTACCAAAGGCTAAACCAGGGACAGTGGCGACATTCGCTTTATTAAGCAAATAATCAGCTAATTGGTAATCGGAAGCAAATGGACGATTGCTTCCAATAAAGGAATGAAACGAAGGGAAACTGTAAAAAGCTCCTTGTGCAGGTAAACAATGCACACCAGGGATTTGCTGGAGTCCTTCTAACAGTAAGGTATGACGCTGATGATAAATTTTATTCATATCATTCACACAATTTTGATCACCGGTTAAGGCAGCACTAGCAGCAAATTGGGCAATTGAATTAGGATTGGATGTGCTTTGTGATTGAATATTGGCCATGGCCTGTATAATTTCTACAGGTCCAGCGGCATAGCCAATTCGCCAGCCAGTCATCGCGTAAGCTTTCGAACAGCCATTTAAAACCAGTGTTCTCTTATATAATTCAGGACATACATTGAGAATATTTTTGAAAGGCCCGTTTCCCCAATAAATATGCTCATAAATGTCATCGGTGAGAATAAAGACAGAGGGGTGACGTAGTAAAATTTTGGCCAGTTCTGTGAGCTCAGTTTCGGTATAGACCATACCGGTGGGATTAGAGGGGCTATTAATGATAAAAAGACGAGTTTTGTCATTAATAGCGGCTTCCAATTGTTTAGGCGTAATTTTTAAACCGGAATCAAGTGAACTCGAGATAAAAACAGGTTTTGCTTCTGCTAATAAAGCCATATCGGGGTAAGAAACCCAATAAGGGGCAGGAATAATAACTTCATCTCCTGGATTTAATAAAGATTGCATTAAATTATAAATAGATTGTTTAGCGCCGGTGGAAATAATGACTTGATCCAACGAATAATTCAGTTGATTTTCCTTCTTAAATTTTTCAATCACCGCTTGTTTTAAGAGCGGAATACCCTCTACAGCGGTATATTTGGTATAGCCTTCATCTAAGGCTAAGCGAGCCGCCTGTTTAATGGGTTCAGGAGTATCGAAGTCCGGTTCGCCTACTGTTAGGTTAATAATAGGTTTACCGGCGTCTTTAAGTCGATTGGCTGCTGCAGAAAGACTTAATGTAGGTGAAGGTTTAATTTGCGAAACGCGATGCGATAGATTTATTTTCATAGATTAGGCCTACTTAAGCTAAACTGGTGCTGAGGGTCTTTATTATCAGCGAGAGATTAATAATAAAGCAAGTCTGCTTTGGACGCTCGCATCATGACCATAGATTTAACTCATTACGAACTGGAAATAAGAACTTTAGACGGACCGAAAATTAAAATCTTAGGACGAGCGCATGCTCTGCAAACTAAAACATTTACTCACAGCAATTGGATTTTTGGCAATATGCCTAAAACTATAGAATTAGTTTCACATTTTAAACCCGCTGGCGATCAACCCATTGCTATTAAAGCGTTGATTCAGGGTTTGGAGGCGGGTTTAGCTTACCAAACATTGTTAGGCGTCACTGGTTCGGGTAAGACCTTCAGTATTGCGCATGTTATTCAAAAAATTCAGCGACCTGTTCTTATTTTGGCGCCTAATAAAACCTTAGCAGCGCAATTGTATGGTGAGATGCGAAATTTTTTTCCGCATAATGCCGTGGAATATTTTGTTTCATACTATGATTATTATCAACCTGAAGCTTATGTTCCCACCACCGATACCTATATAGAAAAAGATGCGGCCGTGAACGAGCATATCGAGCAGATGCGCTTATCGGCTACTAAATCTCTGTTAGAACGTCGAGATGTGGTAATTGTTGCAACAGTATCCGCGATCTATGGTTTAGGCGATCCAAATACTTACATCGATATGATGTTACATGTGCGTCGAGGTGATCAAATTGATCAACGTGTTATTTTAAGGCGTTTAGCTGAGTTGCAATATACGCGTAATGATACTGACTTTCGACGTGCAACTTATCGCGTGCGTGGTGATGTAATAGATGTTTATCCTGCTGAATCTGCAGAGGAAGCAGTACGTATTGAGTTATTGGATGATACCATCGAGCAGCTTAGCTACTTTGATCCACTAACAGGCGAATTACTTAGACGAGTACCGCGTTTAACCATCTATCCAAAAACACATTATGTAACGCCACGAGATAAAATTTTAAACGCCGTTGAATTGATTAAAGTTGAATTAAAAGAACGCTTGGCCCAACTACAAACTGCTAATAAGTTAGTAGAATTGCAACGTTTAGAGCAGCGGACTCGTTTTGATATCGAAATGTTATTGGAGCTTGGCTATTGTAATGGAATAGAAAATTATTCTCGCTATTTATCGGGTCGTAGTGCGGGTCAACCGCCGCCTACCTTATTGGATTATTTGCCTAAAGATGCTTTGTTAGTCATTGATGAATCTCATGTAACGGTTCCACAATTGGGCGCCATGTATAAAGGTGATCGTTCTCGAAAAGAAACATTAGTCGAGTATGGATTTCGTTTGCCTTCTGCTTTAGATAATAGACCATTACAATTCCAAGAGTTTTCTGATTTAGCCTTTCAAACTATTTATGTTTCTGCTACGCCGAGTCATTATGAACTTGAACATTCGGGTGCCGTGGTGGAACAAGTTATCAGGCCCACCGGTTTAGTCGATCCTTTGCTTGAAGTAAGACCCGTTGCAACACAAGTTGATGATTTACTTTCTGAAATTAATCGTTGTGTGGCAAAAAATGAACGTGTCTTAGTCACCACATTAACGAAGCGTTTATCTGAAGATTTAACAGAATACCTTGCCGAACATGATGTAAAAGTACGTTATCTGCATTCAGATATTGATACCGTGGAGCGGGTCGAAATTATTCGGGATTTGCGTTTAGGTAAATTTGATGTATTGGTTGGAATTAATTTACTGCGCGAAGGGCTCGATATGCCGGAGGTTGCACTCGTTGCAATTCTCGATGCGGATAAAGAAGGGTTTTTACGTTCCGAACGTTCATTAATCCAAACCATAGGTCGTGCGGCTCGCCACATTGATGGTCGAGCAATTTTGTATGCGGATAGAATAACGGGTTCAATGCAAAAAGCGATAGCTGAAACCGAGAGGCGTCGTACTAAACAACTTGCTTTTAATAAGAAACATCACATTACGCCCAAAGGTATAGCAAAAGCAGTGCATGATATACTTGAAGGTGCGCGATCCGATGTTTCAACGGATAAACAGCATTTGCTTAAAGTGGCTGAAGAACAAGCTTATTATGCGACTTTCTCTCCGGAAGAACTCGCTAAAAAAATCAAGCAATTGGAACGCGAAATGTTTAATTATGCAAAAAACTTACAATTTGAAGAAGCCGCTGAAGTACGTGATAAATTAAAAAAACTAAAAGAAAAAATAATGGGAATCGATTAAGCAGTTGCGTCTCTAAATCAACAGTGTTATTTTCTTTCTCCATTAATTTTGATTAAATCTTTTGTAACCTGTAGGCACGTAGCTCAGTGGTAGAGCACCACCTTGACATGGTGGTGGTCGGTGGTTCGATCCCACTCGTGCCTACCAAACTATTTTTATAGATATGCCCGTCATTACTTTACCGGATGCAAGCCAGCGTACCATCCCCAGCGGCAGTACTGTTTTTCAAGTAGCAGAACAAATAGGTCCTGGTTTAGCAAAAGCGGCTATTGCTGCCGAAATCGATGGTCAGTTTGTGGATTTATCCTATCCAATTGTTAAAGATATTCGTTTGCGGATATTAACAACACGGGACATTGAGGCGTTAGCCATTATTCGTCACTCGACAGCGCACTTATTGGCACATGCCGTCAAACAATTATTTCCTACCGCGCAAGTCACGATTGGACCAGTTATCGAAAATGGATTTTATTATGACTTTGCTTTATCACATACCTTTACGCCAGATGATTTATTAAAAATAGAAAAACGCATGCACAAACTTGTGAAGCAGGATTTACCTATACAACGTTCGACGATGCCAAGGGAAGAAGCCATTCAGTTTTTTAGAGATTTGGGAGAAGAGTACAAAGCCGAGATTATTACCGCTATTCCTCAAGGAGAAGTTTTGTCACTCTATCGTGAGGGAGACTTTATTGATCTTTGTCGCGGACCTCATGTATCAAGTACCGGTAAGCTTAAAGTCTTTAAATTAACACATGTTGCGGGAGCTTATTGGCGTGGTGATGCCAAGAATGAAATGTTGCAACGTATCTATGGTACTGCTTGGTTAACGGAAACTGATTTAAAAGATTATTTATATCGTTTAGAAGAAGCTGAAAAACGCGATCATCGCAAGTTAGCAAAACAATTAGATTTATTTCATATCCAAGAAGAAGCACCAGGCATGGTGTTTTGGCACCCTCATGGTTGGACTTTATATCAAATTATTGAACAATACATTCGTTCACGTTTGCAAGTAGCAGGTTATCAAGAAATACGTACACCGCAATTATTGGCGCGCCAACTTTGGGAAAAGTCAGGTCATTGGGATAAGTTTTTTAAAGAAATGTTTACGACGGCTACCGAAAATACTGAATTTGCGATTAAGCCGATGAGTTGCCCTGGGCATATTCAAATTTTTAATCAAGGGATTAAAAGTTACCGTGATCTGCCTTTACGCTTTGCTGAATTTGGTTCTTGTCATCGTAATGAACCCTCGGGCGCTTTACATGGTTTAATGCGTGTGCGTGGGTTTGTACAAGACGATGCTCATATATTTTGTACCGAAGATCAGATTCAAGCTGAAGTGGCTGCCTTTATTGATTTGCTGTATAGCGTTTATGCGGATTTTGGATTTAATGAGGTCATTCTTAAATTAGCGACGCGTCCTGAAGTGCGTGTTGGCTCAGATGCAAGCTGGGATAAAGCTGAAAAAGCCTTAGCCCAAGCCTTAGATGCACGAGACGGAGTATTATGGACTTATTCGCCCGGCGAAGGAGCATTTTATGGTCCAAAAGTTGAATTTTCTTTAAAAGACTGTCTAGGTCGTATTTGGCAATGTGGGACCGTACAAGTCGACTTTTCTATGCCCATGAGGTTAGGCGCTGAGTATGTCAGCGAGCAGGGTGAGCGTAAAACCCCGGTGATGTTGCACAGGGCTATTCTAGGCTCTGTAGAGCGTTTTATAGGGATACTTATTGAACATTACGCAGGCCTTTTCCCGCTTTGGTTAGCGCCTATCCAGGCGGTTATCATGACCATTACGGATAAGCAGCGTGATTATGCCAATGAAATAGCCCGGGAATTGGAGGGTTTGGGGCTAAGAGTTAAATTGGACTTGAGAAATGAGAAGATCGGCTTTAAGATCCGCGAACATAGCTTGCAGAAGATACCTTATCAGCTTGTGATAGGGGCTAAGGAAGTCGATACAAAACAAATCGCCGTACGTAGACAAACAGGGGATGATTTGGGTAGTATGTCGGTCCATACGTTTTATCAGAAGATTCGGCAGGCTATTGTGCCGCATAGTCGAATTACGGAGAAATAGTTATTAGTACCGAAAAAGTTATTCAGCATCGACCTGGAGGAGGGTTTCAACCTAGATCAGGAACTTGCAACGTAAAAAAGGTGAGGGTTAACAACGAAATTCGTGTTCCTCAAGTAAGGCTAATTGGTCCTGATCGTGAGCAATTAGGTGTGGTTACCTTAAATGATGCATTAAGAAAAGCTGAAGAAGCCAATCTTGATTTAGTAGAAATTGCACCGACAGCCGCTCCTCCGGTTTGTCGAATCATGAATTATGGAAAATATCTCTTTGAATTGAATAAACAAAAAACCGCGCAGAAAAAAAAGCAAAAGTGCGTTCAATTGAAAGAAATTAAGTTTCGACCCGTGACAGAAGAAGGGGATTATCAGGTCAAGCTACGCAACCTGATCCGTTTCCTACAGCAAGGCAATAAAGCTAAAATTACAGTACGATTTCGGGGTCGCGAAATCGCCCATTCGCATTTAGGTTCTAAACTTATCAAGCGTTTAGAACAGGATCTTGCTGCTTATGCTGCAATCGATGATAAGCCTAAGATGGAAGGTCGGCAGATGGTGTTAGTGGTTAGCCCAAAAAAAACCAAGTAGCTAAAATAATACTCACAGCAATTGAGTGGCAACACAGACAATATCAGGTGCGAAGAGTATAAATATATAAGTAATAGCGGAGTATATACTATGCCAAAGTTAAAAAGTCACCGAGGCGCTGCCAAGCGTTTTAAGCCTACAGCGAAAGGTTATAAATGTGCGCAATCACATCATAACCATATCCTTACTAAGAAGGATAGTAAGCGCAAGCGTAATTTGCGTCATACCAATTTAGTGAATCCTAGTGACGTACGGGCAGTCGAACGTATGTTACACGGTTCTTAAAACAACGAAATAAAATTATAGAGGTTAAAGACGATGCCAAGAGTGAAACGTGGGGTTACTGCAAGAGCCCGACATAAAAAAATTCTAAAAGCAGCGAAAGGTTATAGAGGTGCCAGAAGTCGTGTTATTCGAGCTGCAAAACAAGCGGTTACTAAAGCAGGTCAGTATGCTTATCGCGATAGAAAAAAAAAGAAACGTGATTTTCGTGCACTGTGGATAGTGCGTATTAACGCTGCAGTACGTGAGCATGATATGATTTACAGCCGCTTTATTGCTGGCCTTAATAAAGCAGAAATTGCACTTGATCGTAAAATTTTAGCAGATTTAGCAATTACTGATAAAGCTACTTTTGCTCAACTCGTAGAAAAAGCTAAGCAAGCGTTAGCTTAATCTTTTTTTAAATAACCTCACTTTATTAACCGTTTTTAAAATTAATAAGGTGAGCGTATTTCTTTAAATTTTATTGATGTTGAAGATTTATTTTTAATCTTCCTAATATTTTTTAATTCTGTTAGTATGGTTTAAGTATTTTTAACTTAATAAGGATAATAATTAGTTATGGATAATATTTCTGATCAAGCACTTCCTGAAACTTCCTTTGAATTTTCTCATTATAATCAAGATAAAATTATAATTTCTTTTGGTCCAAAAAATGGATTTTTATGGCGTGGCGAAGCTTTTGATGAAAAAAAGCATTTAATAGAAGGTTTAAATAAAGTTTTTACTGAAGGTTTTGCGCAAGGGGATGAACAAAGTATTTTAGCAAATTTAGACTATATTAAACAAAACTATCCTGATTTTATTTGTGCGTCTAATACCTATTGTAACGAGGGAGAGTTTACGGGTTTAGAGCATGAAGATTTTTCCGCTGGAACGTATGGATATGTTTATTTGATTGATACAAGTAAAAAAAATATACAGAGCATTCCATTATGCGAACAAAATTTATTTAACTCGGTTTTTGTTGCAAATTACACAGAAGTTATTAATGAAGGGCCAGATTACGCAATTATTTCCAAGGCAGGTCCTGAATGCATTATAGGTGCTAGACCTTCTGCATTTGTTGCTTATGCCTTAGGAATTAAAGAAACAACCTTTATTATGAACCCTATTTATCAAGGTATTCTTCATCTGGGTGAAATAAATAAATTTGCGGGTACATCCAAATTTTATACTTTGAGCACGTTAGCGCTAAAATACCCTGATCTACCTATAGAAGAGATCTATAAAAACTATTTAAAAGCAGATGAAAAAGCTATGCAATCTGATGCAGCATCATGTGCAGCTCCTAACGTTACTTTTTTTAATAGGCTAAGCTCTGAATCGGAATATATTCAAAAACATACTCCATCATCAAACTACAACACGAGCATGTAAGGATCGAGCGAGCGTATGGTTATCAATAAACTCTAGCTCGCTGCCCAATGGTACGCCATGGGCAATTCGGCTGATTTTAATTCCTTTTTGTTTAACCAGTTCAGTGAGATAGTGTGCGGTTGCTTCACCTTCTACGGTGGGATTAGTGGCTAAAATGATTTCTTGCGGAGGCTGGGTTGTGATGCGTTGGACGAAGTGTTTTATACCTAGTTCTTCAGGGCCTATGCCATCAAGTGGCGACAAGCGGCCCATCAGAACAAAATAATAACCACGGTAGCTGGCTGTTTGTTCGATAGCGAGTACATCAACCGGTGTTTCAACCACACAAAGTAGGCTACTATCTCGATTTGGACTTGAACATAGCGTACAAATAGGTGTTTCACTTAAGCTCCGACATTGTTCGCAATTTCCAACTTCTTGGATCGCTTGCGCGATAATTTTTGCCAACGCTGAACCATCAGCGCGTGCTCTTTCTAGTAAGTGAAAAACCATGCGCTGCGCTGACTTAGGCCCTACTCCTGGTAAGCAACAAAATTGCGCGATCATTTGTGTTATCAAAGGACTAAATGCCATACGTATTTACATCTATTGAAGCTAAATAATGAATTGCTTATTCAGTTGTTGCGATATCACTACTAAATTTTGTTTGCATTAGACTGGTTAAGTCATTTAATTTTTTACGTGATGCTTGTTCAATTTCTTTTAAGGCCGCATTAAATGCAGCGACTAATAATTCTTCGACAAATTCTTTCGGTTCTTTTAATGACGCTGGGTCGAGCCAAACAGATTTCACTGTATGTCGGCCATCCATTTCAACCTTAACTATACCGCCACCTGCTTCGCCAGTAACCACTATTTGTGCTAATTCGGCTTGAGCAGACTGCATTTTGGATTGCATGTCTTGGGCTTGTTTTAACAGCGTGTCTAGGTCAACTTTCATATTCATCTTATTTTCCTCATAATAGTAAGTATCTCAAAATACTCGTTCACATCTAGAAGTGCAATCGATATATATAGGGGTCTATTCAATCTTCATCCAGTAGCTGAATCGACTCAGGCTGTAGTTTAGCATCAAATGTCTGCATAATCGCTTGAATAGTAGGGTCTTCTTGTAATGCGGTAGTTGTCTGCTCTAAACGCTGCGATTTGTGTTGCTGTTCCAGACGTGCGGGAGTCGATAAATCGGCATCGCCAAGGGTAATTTCTAATGTAGTGGGTTGGCCGAAATAGCCGGAAAGTGCTTGCGCTAACTTAGTTTCTTGTTTAACACTGCGGAGTGCGGCTTGTCTCGGGTCTAAATATAGAGAAAGGTGGTTGCTTTGATAAGATTGTAAAGCACATTGCTGGGCGAGGGCATAGGTTAAACCCGTTAAATTCAATTGTTTGATAAGTGCTGGCCAGTGCAAGTTTTTTTGTTGTTTTTGCGGTTGTTCTATTGCTGGACTTATTTTATTACCTGCAGTGGCCGGTTTTTTCTCCGTCACAGGTGAAATTGTTGATTTGACTAAGCGATGTTGAGCAGTCTGTTGTTCGATAGCGGGCTTAAATGCGAGTAGTCTCAGCAACATCATTTCAAAGCCTAATCGAGGCGTGGGTGCCAGTGCGAGATCGCGTTGACTAAATAAAGCAATTTGATAATAAAGTTGTATGTCTTCAGGCGAAAGTTTTTTAGCTAAATTAATAACCGCCTGGGGGTAGTTGGTTTCAGTCTTAAATCGCTGACTGAGTGCCATATTATGTAAAAAAGTAATGAGCTCTGCAATAACCCACGAAAAATCCACAGCTTGGGCGTTTAATTTTTCAACGAGTGACCAAAGCTGCGCAGTATCTTCTAAAATCAATGCTTCAAGTAAACTGCTTACTTCAGTATTAGCAACATGACCGAGTAAGGTATTGACGTCCTGTTGGGTCAGCTGTTGATTGGTATAAGCGATTGCTTGATCCAATAAACTTAGTGCGTCACGTAAACTACCTCGTGCTGCGTGGGCAAGTGGTGAGAGTGCTGTGGGCTCATAAGGAATATTTTCATTGTTTAGTACGTTAGCGAGATGATCACTAATTTGCGTAGCAGAAATAATTTTTAAATGAAATTGTAGACAACGTGAAAGGATTGTGGCGGGTAAACGTTGTGGATCAGTTGTGGCTAATAAAAAAATCACATGCGGTGGAGGTTCTTCGAGTGTTTTTAATAAGGCATTAAAACTATGCGAGGAAAGCATGTGCACTTCATCAATAAGGTAAATTTTATAACGGCCTTGACTAGGCGCATAATGAACATCAGCCAATAGATCACGCGTATCTTCTACTTTGGTGCGTGATGCCGCATCGACTTCAATGAGATCGGTAAAACAATTGGTATTAATTGCAAGGCACCTTGCGCATTGATTACAAGGTTCAGGCGTGATCTTGGTTTGGCAATTTAAACATTTAGCGAGTAAACGTGCCAAGGTTGTTTTTCCAACCCCACGTGTCCCTGTAAAAAGGTAGGCGTGATGAATGCGTTGTGTATTCAGTGCATTTTTTAGGATGCGACAAGTCGATTCTTGACCAATCAACTGATCGAATGATTGAGGTCGATATTTTCGCGCAAGGACTTGATAACTCATTAAGAACCACCTTGACCTGATTATCAGATCTTTAATGGAGGCAGTTATAGCAGCCACACCTCGGCACCCGCATGGACAACTACCGCTGCTTCCTTCCGGATCTGACGGGGTTCGCTGCTTTGCGTTGCGAAGGGACCGATATAACCACCATTGGCGGAGAGAGCGGGATTCGAACCCGCGGTAGGGATAAACCTACACACACTTTCCAGGCGTGCTCCTTAAGCCGCTCGGACACCTCTCCCAGAAAGTTGCCAGGTTAAACTAGAATACATAATTTGGCAATTAGCATTATCAGGAATTGGCGAATTGGATGAAAACGATAATAGAATTTCGTATATACTCTTTGCATTGGAATTGTTGTCGTGCAGCCGCTCAACTCGCGATCCTCATGTATATGTTAATACATTCTAGTTGTTTCACTATGCGGAACCACTCTCAAAAAACTTAATTGTTATGAGTATACAATAACAACTTCTTTAAAATAATAGTTATTTTTAATATTAAATTCATGGGTTTTTATGTCAGACGAATCGTATCCGGAAGAAATTTTATCAAGAAGAACATTTGCAATTATCTCTCACCCAGACGCGGGTAAAACCACATTGACAGAAAAACTGTTGTTATGGGGAGGTGTCATACAGCTTGCCGGAACAGTTAAAGCGCGTAAAGCCGCGCACCATGCCACTTCGGATTGGATGGCGTTAGAAAAGGAAAGAGGAATTTCTGTGACAACTTCTGTCATGCAATTTCCTTATCAAAATTGCATTTTTAATTTATTAGATACACCGGGCCATGCTGATTTCTCGGAGGATACTTATCGAACCTTAACGGCTGTCGATTCTGCTTTAATGGTGATTGATGCTGCCAAAGGGGTAGAGCCGAGGACAAAAAAATTATTAGAGATTTGTCGTTTACGTCAGATTCCAATTTTGACGTTTATTAATAAAATGGATAGAGAAGCGCGTACGCCCATCGAGTTATTAGACGATATTGAATCAACATTGGGAATAGCTTGTGCGCCGATTACTTGGCCTATTGGTATGGGAAAACAATTTAAAGGCATTTACCATACTTTAGAGGACAAAGTTTATTTTTATGTATCATCAAGTAATTTAAAACGGAGAGAAAGTGAATGTTTTCCAGGTCTTAACCATCCCAAAGTGAAAGAACGGGTTGGCGTTTTATTTGATGAATTACAGGATGAATTGGCCCTGATTAAGGGAGCAAGTGTAGATTTTAATGAACAAAGTTATCTTGCTGGAAAATTAACACCGGTTTTTTTTGGTTCAGCGATTAATAATTTTGGCATACAAGAATTATTAGCCGCTTTTGTGAAATATGCTCCTTGTCCGCAGCCTAGACAAACTGACGTTCGAAGAGTTCAACCAGGAGAAAGTAATTTTAGCGGGTTTGTATTTAAAATTCAGGCGAATATGGATCCTGCGCATCGTGACCGTGTTGCTTTCTTACGAGTATGTTCTGGAAAATACACACCAGGTATGAAAATATTTCATGTCCGAACCCAGCGTGAAATTACAGTGCATAATGCACTGACTTTTATGGCAGGCGACAGAGTGAGAGCCGAAGAAGCATGGCCAGGTGATATTATTGGATTACATAACCATGGTACGATACAGATCGGTGATAGTTTTACACTGGGTGAGACCTTAAAGTTTACTGGAATTCCTTCGTTTTCACCGGAATTATTTCAACGGGTTCGTTTAAAAGATCCGTTGAAATCTAAAGCATTATTAAAAGGGCTAATGCAGCTCTCTGAAGAAGGCGCAATACAGATTTTTAGGCCTTTAAACAGGAGCGAATTAATTTTAGGGGCAGTCGGTGTTTTGCAATTTGATGTGGTGGCTTATCGGTTAAAGCATGAGTACCGAGTAGAATGTGCCTATGAATCGATTAATATCGTGGCGGCGCGTTGGGTAAGTTCTGATGATAATAAACAATTAAAAGAATTCCAACATCGACTTATTTTAAACTTGGCCCATGATGCGAAAGAAAATCTGATTTATTTAGCACCGAGTCATGTTAATTTAAAGCTGACCATGGAACGCTGGCCAACTATTTGTTTCTCACAATTAAAGGAGATCTAAGCTTTTTGATAATAGTTTGAAGTTTGTACTCATGAAGGAAAAAATATGAAAGAAGAAGCCTATCAGCATTTATTAGCAACGATCATCAAAAATGCTAGACGTGCGGAAAATGCTAATCGTACAAAGTCAGATTTTATTTCTAATTTGAGTTATGAGCTGCGTACTACCTTGGCTAATATTATCGGTATTGCGCAATTATTAAGTATGGATTGCTTATTGCCTACCCAACAACGTTATGTTGCGGATATCCTAGAGGCATGCGAAACTATTTTGCCTTTAGTGAATCGAATGTTGAATCTTTCTGAGTTAGAAGCACAACATATCGAGCTACAATTCAGTAGTTTTAATTTAAAAAACTTGCTAGAAAAAATGATGAGTCAGCTATCTTACCAGGCAGGTATACGTGGTTTACAGCTAATCCTCGATTATTCAGAAGAGATCCCACTGGTGTGGGTAGGTGATCCGAATTTGATTTACCATATCTTGTTTCACCTAAGCAGTCATGCTTTGATCAATACTGAACAGGGTATAGTCATGATACAGGTTGTAAGTGCAATAAAGGAATCTGCCCCTTCGCACACCGAACTTATAGTGAGTATTAAAGATACCGGAAGGGGGGATGGGTGAAGCTGAGCTATTAGAATTAAATGCTTGCTTTAAGCAATTTAGTCATCAGAAAAATCGGTGCTATCGGACATTTAATTTAGGCTTAGGCATTATCTTAACTTATTTGCGCGTTTTAAAAGCAACTTTAGAAGTTGAAAGCTCGCTTGGAAAGGGAAGTCAATTTATTTGTCGGATTCCCTTAAAAGAGTTTAAAGAGAGTCTTGTGTTGCAACGAGCGTGGTAAAAAAAAATAGCTTGGATATTGCCAACGTGGTGACATTGACACTACGTATTTTGGTAATAGAGGATAACATAATTATTCAGCGTATTTATAGTTTGCTTTTAAAAAAAAAGGAATAGCTTTCGATATCGCCAGCAATGCAGAAATGGCTTTAAACTATTATATGCAAAATCACTACGATCTTATTCTCATCGATATTGCTTTGCCGGATAGTGATGGTATTGCAATTACCCAGATAATTCGACAACAAGAAACAGACGAAGAACACATTCCTATCATTGCATTAACCGCTTACGGACAGTCAACAGATCGACAACAATTTCTTCAAGCCGGTATCGACGAAGTATTGGTTAAACCGATTAAACTAGAACAAATGGATTATCTACTGGAAAAATGGATAGTACCTAAAAGTAGTGAATGTTCTAATTAAGTTAAGTCAGTTGTTTTAGTTGTAAACGTTCTTGTTCTAAAAAGATTTGTACACTGCCTTTAGTTAATGTTTGCTGTAAATCTTGCAAATCTTCACTAAGCCAATAATGACCAGCAATTGCTACGAGTTCCGCTTCTAAGTTTTGGCAAAAAATATGCGTATGTTGATTTCCAGAAACGCCTGCTAATGCGCGACCTTTTAATCGACCATAAATATGGATGTTACCATCCGCTAAAAGCTCAGCTCCCGGGCTGACAGAGGCAATTATAATGAGATCACTATTTTTCGCATAGATCTGTTGGCCTGAGCGTACCGGTTGGGTAATCAGCTTAGAATGTATTGCGGGTGTTGGCACATTGGGTTTGGAAGTAGTGTCGGTAGTTTCAGTTTTTATATTAGCGAGGATTGCAAGTCCTGATTGTATCGCTAAGGTTTGTTGCTCAGCAGTACCACCGCGAACTCCAACAGGAATTAAGCCATAACCACGTAGACAGCTAATAATCGCAGGAAAATCAATGTGATTGGTTACTGAAGGCAAAGAAAATAAATCTAAAATAATCGGTAATTGTTGAAAAAAGCGTGGAGTTTGCTCAACTAAAGGTTTTAATTGTTGATGAACTAATTGTGCATCGGCGTTTAATAAATGAAACGTTGTTAGTGTGAATAGACTCGCCTTTAACTTAAAGGCTTCTTGTGATGTTCCCATCAAACTGTGCATAAATAGTCCACCTGATCGCGATAAAATGTCGAAATAAAATAGGCATTATATACTAAAACTTAAGAGGGAATGCTCGCCTTTAATTTTATAGGGGTGCTAGGATGGAAAAAATTTGGTTGAATCGTTATCAGCAACAAGTTCCTGCTGAGATTAACTCTGATATTTATCAATCACTCGATCGATTATTTACAGAGGCTTGCGAAAAATTCCATTCGCTACCTGCGCTAAGTTTTTTTCAACAAACCATTAGCTATGAGCAATGGGCTGATTTAAGCCGCAGCTTAGCAGCTTATTTACAGCAACAATTGAAGTTGAGTAAAGGGACTAAAGTTGCACTTATGTTACCCAATTGTCCACAATATATGATATCAATTTTTGCTATATTGCGCGCAGGATTGGTGGTGACTAACGTAAATCCTTTTTACACATTACCCGAGTTTGTTCAGCAGGTTGATCATTCACAAGCAGAGTTATTAATTATATTAAGTAATTTTCTACCTAATGTAATTCAGTCATTAACAAAAACCCGAATAAAATATGTCATTACCACCCATTTAGGCGATATGCTCACGTGGCCGCGGTCTTGGCTAATCAATATTTCCGCAGATTGGTTGATTAAAAACCAAAAGCAAAAAAATTCGGCGGTACATCCGATTGATTTCTTAGCGGCCATTAAAATGGGTCGAAAATTAACATTATCAACGATTGTAACTAAAAGAGAAGATCTAGCTTTTCTACAATATACGGGGGGCACGACCGGAGTTCCAAAGGGGGCGATGCTAACCCATCGTAATATGTTAGCCAACATCGAGCAATTAACGGCTTGGGTCAGACCTATTTTATGTGAAGGCCAAGAAACATTTATTACCGCTTTACCGTTGTATCACATTTTTTCATTGATGGTTAATGGCTTAATGTGTGTGCGGTTAGGTGGGAAAAATTGTTTAATTCCTGATGCTCGAAACATAAAGCAGCTGATTCAGGTACTTGCAAACACACCCTTTAGTACATTGTTGGGTGTTAATACTTTATTTAAAGCACTGCTGAGACATCGTACCTTTACAAAATTAGATTTTAGTAGCTTAAAGATTGCTTTAGGAGGAGGTGCCCCTATCCAATCTACTGTTAAAATTTGCTGGAAACAAATAACTGGAAAATTATTATTAGAAGGCTATGGTTTGACTGAAGCATCGCCGGTGGTATGTGCCCCACCTTGGGACTTAGTTGTTGCGGGTGATCATGTCGGTTTACCACTTCCTTCTACAGATATTCGTCTTTGTGATGATAAAAAAAATGAAGTGAAAATTGGGGAAATAGGTGAATTATGGGTTAAAGGTCCTCAAGTCATGCGAAATTATTGGATGCAAGCGGCCGATGTGGAATATGAATTAACGCCCGACGGATGGTTATTAACCGGCGATTTAGCGCGTATTGATCAGCAAGGGTTTGTGTTTATCGTCGGGCGAAAAAAAGAACTGATTTTAGTTTCGGGGTTTAATGTTTATCCTGAAGAGGTTGAACATGTTATTCAACAAAATCCAAAAGTTAAAGAAGTAGCTGTGATAGGCGTTCCATCCAATAAAACCGGTGAAGCCATTAAAGCCTTTGTGGTGAGAGCAGATGAAAGTCTTACTGCAGAAGAATTATTAGATTATTGCCGTTCGGCATTGACGGCTTATAAGTTACCGCATGATATTACCTTTCTGAATCATCTGCCAAAATCTATGTTGGGAAAAGTATTAAAAAAAGATTTACATTAGTTTTTTTAAAGTTAATTTATTATTAAATATTGATTTTATTTTTATTTTAAATTTTATTTAAAAATTAAATTTTATTGACAATTTCATTTGATGAAAGTAGCCTACAATTTATTAAAAATAATACCAATAAAAAAAATAATAAAAGTAGGTATTTATGAAAATTGAAAAGTTTGATGAATTATTAAATGATTATAATTCAAGATTAAATAAAATTTCTAAAGATGATATTACCTATAAAATTAATCTCGAAAATTCAACGAAAATTTTTTTTAAAAAAATAAATAAAATAGATAAAAATCGAATATATTTTTACTTTCAAAATATAAGCAAAGAAAATATCAATAAAAATGAAATCCAGCGAGATGCTTTAGATTATTTAATTTTATTAACTATTAAAAATAAGCCTATTATTGATCTGTTAGAAAATTTTTTTCCTGAATATCTTGAGAACGAATCCACACCTAAGTCTAGTTGGATAATAATGCATTGGTTGCAGGTATTTATTTCTTTTTTTATAAAACCTAAACCAAAGCTTCGTAATTTAATAGAGGCTAAACGAATATTAAATATTCTAAGAGATATGCAAAATCGATTAGCAAACACTAAAAATTATTTATTAAAAGTTGATTTGGAAAGAAATTCTTATAAAGCTTTATCTATTATTAGAGAAAAAATTTTTGAAGATAAAATTCGCCCTTTAATTTATAGATCGCTCGATGAGGAATATTTTATCAAAGTATGGGAAGCATCCTACAAAACGAAACTATATAATGAAAATAATATTACTATTTCTGACAAATGCAAAGAAAATGCAGATATAGATATTTTGCTTAAGTATCTAGACTATAGAATTAAAGCCCTTTTAGACTCCAATGAAAAAAAAATACTTTCGAAAGAATTAACGTCTTTAAAATATTTAGTTTATCAAGAAAAATTTTCTTTATTTGAAGAAAAGGTAAATGCATTAAAAAATTCTATTAAAAAAAATTTGATTTATAACAATGCCTTTAAAATAATGGGTATCTATAATCTAATTGAAGGCATTAAGCAACGACTCAAGCTAATATGTGAAGATAATAATGATCCAAGTTATGATGGCTCTAATCATTTAACCAAGTTTGTTGAGTTAATAAATTTATCTATTGGTAAAATTCAATTTTACTATGAATGTCATAGGAAAAATTTAGATAAGCAATATGAATTTTGTTTTGAAAACAGCACTAATTTTTATAATATTTTAAATCATTTAGAAACGCTTCTTTATACCAATAAAAATTTATTTTTTCATTTCACAAATCAAAAATTTGATAATGCAACTTATGCTTCATTATCTACGGCCTTGGGTAACCTGACAAAATTGGCTAAAGAACTTGAAAGTTGTGCTCTAAATATCGATCCTAAACCTTTAAAAATAGACATGATTAAGTTGAGTCAATTTATTTTAAACGAAGTTTTATTTTTGAGCACTGAATTAAGTAAAGAAATGGAAAATGCTCCTTTTATATTTTACTCTGATGAAGAATCTGCAGTGGATGCAAGAGAGAATGATGAGGACGATTCTGAATGGGATGATAATGGATCGGATATTTCCGATACTTTGAGTCTGAATGTAGAGCAACATTCGCAGGGTTTAGGAGAAGAAAGCCCATTGACTAACTTAGATTATCAGTCCGACAGCGGTATTTCAGATGTAGAAGAATTTAACCTAAGTCATAATATATTATCAAATTATCCGCATGCTTCATTATTTAAGAAAACATCCATTAAAGATGCTCCAATGATCAACATAGAGAGTATTTCCCAACAAATTTAAGTGATATAATTCAAATGCCATAGAATAGCTTAAACTCGGTTTGCTGTAGTTATATTTATTTTCAAAATGGTCCCACCGGAAACATGGGAATATCCAATTTATTTTTTGGAAAACGAACTTCAACTTGTAATCCAGTACCTATTTCGGGTGTATCTAATGAGATTGATCCCTTATGTAATTTTGCTATTTGTTCTACAATAGCAAGCCCTAAGCCACTACCCTGTGCATTCGTTCCTAAGACTCGGAAAAAACGCTCGAATACGCGTGTGCGTAATTTGTTGGGAATACCCGGTCCGTTATCTATGACTTGCAAGATGATAGAATCAAGTTTATTAAAAATAAGTACCTTGATAAGTCCTCCAACCGGTGTATATCGTATAGCGTTATCGACTAGGTTACGGATTAATACGTGTAAACCTGTGGTATTACCGAGTAACATATAGTCGGCTTCTTTTGCGATTAATTCAATTTCTATCTGCTTAAGAAGTGCTTGTGGGACTAATTGGGCAATGACTTCAGCCGCTATACGTGATAAGTTTACTTGTATAAAGTGTTCCGGCATGATGGTTTCTGGACTTAAGCGGCACAAGGTGAGTAATTGCTGGACGACATGAGAGCAACGATCAACACTTGCAATGACTTGTTTTAAATGCCTATAGCATTCTTGTGGATCGGTCGTTTTGAGTGCTACCTGCGCTTGAGTTTTTAAAGCAGCGAGAGGTGTATGTAATTCATGAGCGGCATCAGCAGCAAAGCGTTGTTCACGTTCAAAAGCTTGTTGTAAACGTAAAAACAGTTTATTTAACTCATCCACTAAAGGACTTATTTCTACAGGAACTTCGTTTAAATCAACGGGATCTAAGTGATCAACAGCGCGCTCAGCCATTTCTTTAGCAAAAAAACGGATACTTTTTAATCCGCTACCGATGATAAGCCAAATAAACATTCCTGATAACGGGTAAATAAAAAGTGTAAGATAAGTATCACTGACTAACATGTCATGGATCATGGTATGACGTGCTGAGTATTGTTCTGCTAAGACTAAAATGACACCACGTTGACTATCGTAAATGGTAAAAGTACGCCATTTTTGGCCGTTGATCACTTTATCGCTGAGCCCCGGTTTGTTGATGAGTGGTGTTGTCGGTGCTTTCTCTGAACTTAATAACAACTTGCCATCACCATCCCATAATTGAAATTTATAGCGTAATTGCTTATTGGTGATATCAACTATTTTTAGATGAGAATTAAAAAAGGCGTTTTTTGGAATATTACCTTTATTGAGTTGTGATTGAACGACTCTAAGTGTTGCAGGTGTTAAAAAGCGTGGATTATTAGTAATGGTTTTAAGCAATGAACCCGTTTCTACCAATAAATTATCTAAACCCACATTAATAGCTTGGGTATCTATATAGTAGTTACCAAAGGCAGTGATGATGATAGTCGCGACAACCGTACTTAATAGATTAAATAATAAAAAGCGTCTAATCGAAAAGATAGTAAACATTAATTATTTTCCTTTTCTGCCATATAACCCACGCCACGTATTGTTCGAATAAAATGGGTATCGACTAATTTTTTGCGTAGATTGTGGACGTGTACTTCTAATGTATTACTATCAATTTCATCATCCCAGCCATAAAGACATTGATTAAGTGAATCACGTGAAACAACATGACCAGGGTTTTCTAATAACTTTTGTAATAAACTAAATTCACGACGAGACAGACTAATAGCCTGTCCTTTAAGTGTGACAGAAAACGAACTAGGATCTAATTCGATATTGCGATACGTCAAGAGCGGGGCAGCGCGATTACTGGAAAATCGGCGTTGTAAAGCACGAATTCTGGCAGATAGTTCATCGAGCTCTAAAAGAGACTTAGATAAGTAATCGTCAGCACCACTATCTAATCCTTTTACTTTATCTTCGATGGTGTGACGTGCTGTCAAGATGAGTACAGGTGTAGTAATGCCTGCTGCGCGCATCTCGCGTAGGACAGTTAATCCGGGGAGACCCGGTAAATTTAGATCAAGTAGGATGACATCAAATGTTTCTGTTTTGATAGAACTTAAAGCGGTTCGACCATCAGTCAGCCAGTCAACAGTATAGCCATACTGTTTTAGACCTTTGTGAATTCCATCACCTAATGCACCATCATCTTCAACTAATAGGATACGCATAGTTTGCCTCATTATTGTTATTTTTATATTCAGCTCGCATTTGAAGATGCGACGATTTTTTTATTGTCGGGGATTAATTAATACAATCACATTGCCAATTTGTAAAAAATACCTTGTTGGTCAATCTCGTTCAAAACCTCCATCAGGCTTAGAGCCTATCGATGCATTAATATTGGGGCTATAAAATCATGCTAATCCATATAAATTTTTTGGCCAAATTAAAAGCATAGGCAAATAATGTCAATTCAAGTGGCCAGTCTCAAATGAATCTTTATTACCAAAAAGGTAATTTTACGATAAATTGGCCTTCTTTAATAGTTCTAAGAATTTATTTTCTTTCAGGATAGTGAGACCTAGCTCTTGGGCACGTTCGAGTTTAGAGCCAGGGTCTTTACCTACAATGAGATAATCGGTTTTTTTGCTTACACTAGAACTGACTTTAGCGCCAAGTTCTTGGAGGATTTGCGTGGCTTGTTCGCGACTTAATTCAGATAAGCTGCCCGTTAAAACGAAGCTTTTTCCGGCTAAGAAGGAAAGATGTTTTGGTTTAATAGCGGGAGGGTTTGGCCAGCTAATTCCAGCGGCTAAAAGATTTTTGATAACGTCGAGATTGTGAGGTTCGCTAAAGAATCTTTTAAGATGGGCAGCGACTACGGGACCAATATCAGGGATATTCTGCAGGGATTCTTCATCGGCTTCCATAATAGATTTTAGATCTTGAAAATGTTGGGTCAGATTTAAAGCCGTCGTTATTCCCACATCGCGTATTCCTAATCCATATAAAAAACGAGTTAAACTGGTTTTTTTGCTGGCATGGATGGCATTACATAATTTCTGTGCAGATTTCTCACCTAGATGTTCCAGATCAGCTAATTGTCCAGGGGTTAAATGATATAAACCCGATACATCTTTAATCAAATGGTTATCGACTAATTGTTCAACCAATTTATTGCCCAAACCTTCAATATTCATGGCTTTACGCGAGGCAAAATGTTTAATGGCTTCTTTACGTTGCGCTGGACAAAACAGTGCACCGCTGCATCGAGCAGCGGACTCGGTTTCAATTTTAATGATATCTGAACCACAAATGGGGCAATGCTTAGGAAGCTTTAAAGGATGAGTGTTGGAAGGTCTTTTTTCTTTAATGATACTGACGACCTCTGGAATAACATCCCCCGCTCTACGGATAATTACAGTATCTCCTATGCGGATGTCTTTACGTTTAACTTCGTCCATATTATGTAAAGTGGCATTGCTAATCGTAGCTCCACCCACAAAAACAGGTTGTAATCGTGCCACCGGCGTTAAGGCTCCAGTACGACCTACTTGAAATTCAATCGCTAAAACTTGAGTAAATTCTTCTTGTGCAGGAAATTTATGCGCAAGGGCCCAACGTGGAGCACGCGATACAAAGCCAAGCTGCTGTTGTAAAGCGATAGAGTTTACTTTATAGACAACGCCATCAATATCATAGGGAAGTGTAGTCCGTTGTTGTGCAATTTTATGGTAATACGCTAAGCAAGCTAAGATATTCTTGGCTGTTTGAGTTTGCGGGCAACGCGGTAAACCCCATTGTTTAAATTGATTTAAAATAGCTGTATGCGTAGCCGCTAATTTTCCATCTTTAATTTGGCCGACACTGTGTGTAAAAAAAGCTAACGATCGTTGGGCAGTTATTTTTGGGTTTAATTGACGTAAACTTCCTGCGGCTGCATTACGCGGATTAACAAAAGTTTTTTCGCCGGCTTTTTTTAATCGTTCGTTAAGTTGCTGAAAAGCCTTTTTGGGAATATACACTTCTCCACGCACTTCTAAGTCTGTAGGATAATCGGAGCCTCGTAGTTGTAAGGGAATACTCAAAATGGTGCGGACATTTAGAGTAATATCTTCTCCAATAGTGCCATCACCTCGAGTTGCAGCGCGAACTAATAGTCCTTTATGATAGATTAAGCTGACAGCCACACCATCTAATTTGGGTTCACAAGCATATTCTATTTCTTTTTCCGTATGTAACCGTTCTTGTATACGTTTATTAAAAGCGAATACTTCCTTTTCAGAAAAAGCATTTTCCAAAGAAAGCATGGGGACAGCATGTTGGACTTGTTGGAATGAGCTTAAGGGAGTACTACCTACCCGTTGAGTAGGGGAGTCATTGCGAATAAGCTCTGGATATTGTTTTTCGAGATCTTCTAATTCACGAAAAAGTTTGTCGTAAATGGCGTCACTAATTAGAGGTTCATCGAGAATATGATAGCGATAATTATGTTCATTAATTTTTTTTTTAAGCTGAGCGATTTTTTTTATAATGGTATCAGATGGTTTAGGCATATGCATAAAGTTTACAGGGATAGACGCTTCGAAATAAAATTTTCGTTTGACCAGTCAAATCGCAATTCTTAAATTCTTATATGTATTACGTTAATACTCCCGTTGTTTCATTCTCGCGGCTCGCTGCCAAGCGTCCTAGTGTTTGATCATAATAACCGTTAAGATCATTAATCGGCTGTAATTGTTTATCACAAAGTACACCGTCTAGATCTTGGGCGAGGGTTTGTACTGTTTCCCACATTAAATCAAATGCCGTCACTGCAGATTTTACGTTACAAATTGGCATAAATAGACACAACCCGGGGCAAATTATTTCTCCAATATTATCTAAATCAAATGTTCCAGGCTCAATAGCAGAGGCGAGACTAAACAAAAGTTCTTTTTTGTTTAGAGGATCAGCATAAAAATGAAAAATATTCATTTTGCCGTAATGGAAACCAGTGCTGGTTAGTGTTTGGATGAGTTCATACCCTTGAAAAGGTCTTTGGGGGGGAGCCATTAATTGTAAAATAATATAATTATCAATGTCATATTGGACCGTCGAATTGCTGGTGGTTGGGTTTTCTTTAAGGTTTGATTTAGTCAAAGTAGGTTCGAGTCGGGAGGTGGGCGGCTCAACTTTGGAGAAAGGTTCTGCAATGGGATCATTGTTATTTAAATTATTTTTTTCTTTTTTACTTCGAAAATTCCCATGCCAAATAATAAGTATTAAACCAAAAACGCCAAGAAAAATAATGCTAGGTAAAATAATGAGTAAGTAGTCAATGTCCATTATAGGGATTCCTCGGTCATAGCGATGGCTTTTTCTAGATCGACAGCAACCATTCGTGATACACCCGGTTCATGCATAGTTACACCTGCTAAATGATGGGCCATTTCAATCGCTACTTTATTATGGCTAATA
>VBOA01000010.1:74982-187283 GCA_005877695.1 Gammaproteobacteria bacterium
TCATCCAACATACAAAAAGGAGCGGGATTTAACTGGAAAAAAGAAAAAACTAAAGCAGTCGCAGTCAATGCTTTTTCTCCTCCTGAAAGAAGATGTATAGTACTATTTCGTTTTCCTGGTGGTTGCGCCATGATGCAGATACCGCTGTTCAGTAAATCAGATTCTTGTAATTTTAGGGAAGCGACTCCTCCAGAAAATAGTTTTGGAAATAAGTTAGTAAAATTCTGATTGACCTTATCAAAGGTTTCTTTAAAACGATTACGCGTTTCTTTATCCATTTTTTCAATGGCTGTTTGTAACATTTCTAAAGCGGTAGTTAAGTCTTTATATTGGTCTTCTAAATATTTTTCACGTTCTGAAACTGTTTGTTGTTCTTCTAAAGCAGCTAAATTAACTGCACCGAGTTGCTCAATCCGTTGAGTTATTTTTGTGAGTTGTACTTCACACTCAGCGATATCAATTTGTTCAGAAGGTATTTCTGATAAGAGTTTTTCCAGTTCATAACCTTGTTCTTGTAATTGTTTCCAAAGTTTTAGCACGTACACGTAATTCTTGCGATTGTAAACGTTGTTGTTCTAAGGTTTCATGATCTAAGTTAAGGTTAGTTTCCAAGGCTTGTAGTTGGTTTTCGGCATGAACGATGCGACTATCGATGGTTTCTAGCTGGGTTTGGCTTTCTTTAAGTTGTGAGCCGAGTTTATTTCGTTTATCGATAGCATGATTAAGTTGTTGTGCAAGTGAGCTTATCGGATTTTCAGCGCCGTTGAGCAGGTCATGCAATTGATCAAGACGTTTTTCTAATTGCATCTGTTGCTGTTTTAGAGCGGATAAAGTGCTAAGTTCGGTCTTAAGTTGATGATGTGTTGCTTGTAAACTTAATTCGAGTTGATGAAGTTCAGATTCATAGGTTTTGGTGCTGCGTACTGATTCATTAAGTTGATTCTGTAATGTTTCTTTATTTTCCAAATGTGCGAGTCGTTGTTTCTCTATTTCCTGTAGTTGAATATCCGTAATTTTTTGCTCTTTGCAGGTTTGTTGTAATTTAGTTTGGGTTGTTTCATTAGCTTGTTTAAGTTCTTGCCATTCTTGTTGTATTGTTTGAATACGTTGTTTAGCTTGATTTAACCGCGCATGTTGCACCGTTTTTCGTGCATTTAAATCGGCTTGTTGTGCGATTAATTCTGTATGATGTTTTTGTTGTAGTGCTTGAGAATCTTCAAGTTTTTTTAGCTGTTTCTGGGTGTGTTGAGAATGTATTTGTTTTTTATCAAGCTGTTCTTGAAGATCTTGTTGAGTTTTTTGGAGTTGAGCCATCTCACGCTCACGTTGCAATAAGCCTGCTTTATGGTCAGCATTCGCAGTTAAACGCATCCAATGGTTTCCCAAACAAAACCCTTCGCGTGTTATGATGGATTCATAACTTTTTAATTGCTTGGTATGTTGCATGGCTTCGGACATGCTTTCTGCCACATAGACTCCAGCTAATAAGTGTTCAAGTGGCCAGGGAGCGGTAAATTTGCTACTGATAGGTGCTAGCGCTAACTGATTCTGAAAGGTCGATTCAAAATGTTCACATGGCATTGATTTTGTCATTAAACTGACGGTGTTTGGTGGCGGGTTATTTAAAAAATCATCTAAAGAATCTCGATCAGTAAAACAGACGGCTTGAATATGTTGATTTAAAGCAAGTTCTACAGCACGTTCCCAGCCTTTTTCAACTTGCAATAACTGCGCTAATCGAGGTTGTTCCGTTAAATTATGTTTTTTAAACCATTGCAACAAAGTATGTTCGCGTTTTCCTAAAGCTTCTTGTTGCAAAGCCATAAGTGAAGCATATTCGCCTTGAGTGATCTGTAAGCGACTTTTTAATTGATCTAATTCTTTAGTTATTTGTTGTAAATGAGAGCGCTGCTCAAGAATTTGTTGAGCTATCTGCTCACGGTGGGTTTTACATTGAATTTGCTTTTCTTCAACCTGCGCTAAAACTATGTTTAAATCTTCAGGCTGTTCATTCTGAGCATTTAAAATTTTAGCTTGTTCATCATGATCATGCTGCAAACGTTCTATACGTTGTTTTAATGTTTGCGATTGTTGTTGATGATAATGGTTTTGTGTCGAGGCAATATGTTGCTGTTGTTTTTGTTCAGAAAAGGATGTTTGAATTTTTTCCCAGTGGGTTTGCCATTCCGCAAAATTTTTCTCAGCTTCTTTTAGTAAAGCTTGACTTTGTTTAGTCGTTACTTGGAGCTGATTTTGTTTTTGCTGAAGCTCATTAAGCGTTTGTTTAATTTGTGTTTGTTTAGTTTCACTGGATTGGCACTGTTGTTCAAGCAGCAATTTCTTTTTGCTTAAATCAGCTAGCTCAAGTTGATTTTGCTGTAACTGTGTGGTTTGTGTGCGTAAATTTTCTTCCAAACGTGTAATAGTATTACCAAGTTCATAGTATTCTGTTTGAAGGTTATTACAATTTAATCTTGCTTGAGTTTGCTGAGTGCGATCGGCGACTATCTGTGCCGTTAAATGCTGCTGTTCAAGTTGCGATGTCTGCAGTTGTTCTTCAACCGTTTGTATTTCAGTTAATTGAGTATCTAGTTTTTTTTGAAAGGCTTGATAACGTAAGGTTTGTAATTGAGCCTTTAAAAAACGTTCTTCTTGCTTAAGGTTTTTATAACGTTCTGCTGCATTTGCTTGACGTTGTAAATGTTTAAGTTGCTTGCTAAGTTCTTCTCTTAAATCATTTAAACGATTTAAATTTTCCTGTGTATGCTCTAGGCGTAACTCCGTTTCACGACGCCGTTCTTTGTATTTTGAGATCCCGGCGGCTTCTTCGATATAGGCTCGAAGCTCTTCGGGTTTAGCTTCTACTACACGGGAAATCATACCTTGTTCGATGATGGCATAACTACGCGGACCCAGGCCAGTACCGAGGAAAATGTCGCGTATATCTCGTCTTCGACAGCGCGTCCCATTAAGTGAATAGATCGATTGGCCTTCACGGGTGATTTCACGTCGTATCGAAATATGCGCGTAACTACTGTATTGGCCGCCTAAGCTTGCATCGGAGTTATCAAAATTCAGCTCAATAGCGGCTTTGCCTAGAGGCTTACGGGTATGGCAGCCATTGAATATCACATCATCCAATGATTGGCCACGGAGTTGTTTCGCGGAACTTTCGCCCATAACCCAGCGTATGGCATCGATAATATTCGATTTTCCACAACCGTTGGGTCCAACGATAGCGGTAAGGTTACTAGGAAACGCCACCGTGGTAGGGTCAACAAAGGATTTGAATCCGGCTAATTTAATACTTTCTAGACGCATAGGGTATTAATATCAATTTAATATAGGCAAAAGTATAGCATTTATAGAAAATATAAAAGAACAATTAGCTAAATAATAACTAAAAAGGTAAGTTTAACGAGAATAAAAGAGGGGTTAATAAAAAAGCCTAAACATACGCTCGTTTACGGGGAGCGTATATCTAAGCCCTTCTAAGCAGATAATATCGCTTCTAATATCGGTTGCCTGAGCTACCTGCAAGACTGCTTCCTGCTACTGCACCTAATCCTGCGCCGGCGATCGTAGCGACGGTTCTACCAGAACCCCCACCAATGGTGTTACCTAAAAGACCACCTACCGCAGCCCCTCCTAAACCTCCAACAACGCGTCTTTCGTCAGGTGACATCGTATCACAGGCGGTAAGACCTATTAATAAAACGCCTATTAGGACGCATGAATTAAATTTTTTCATATTATACCCCATGGAAATGAAATAATTATTGGACTACTCTTCACATTTGAATTTTGGTTTTGGTGCTGTTGGTCTGACAATTTTTATGTATAAAATATATACATTTCGTTGTTTATGTTACGGCGCCTTGGCAAAAATTCAATTTGCTACGAGTGTATTTATTTATCGTTCTTAACAAAAGTATAGGCAGCAGGGGGGGTAAATACCAGGTTATAAACCTTAAAACTGTTTAAAAATTGCACATTTCGATTGGGTTATAATAAGGGCCCATTTTCCAGAGGATACCTTTATGCAAAACATCCAACTGAAAATTTTGGATTCTCGTTTAGGAGAAGAATTTCCACTGCCAAGCTATGCTACCGATGGCTCTGCTGGTCTTGATCTACGGGCTTGTAGCGAGAAAACTATCCAATTATTACCTAATCAGACCGAGTTAATTTCAACTGGCTTAGCAATTTATATCGCTCAACCCAATTTAGCCGCAGTGATTTTGCCACGCTCGGGTCTTGGCCATAAACATGGGATTGTACTAGGGAATCTTATTGGTCTTATTGATTCCGATTATCAGGGTGAATTATTGATTTCTTGTTGGAATCGCGGTCAGAGTAATTTTGTCATCCAACCAGGTGATAGAATTGCCCAACTGGTTTTTGTACCGGTCATTAGAACGCAGTTTGAATTAGTTCCAGAGTTTGTAGAAACCGATCGCGGCGTTGGCGGTTTTGGCCATTCCGGCGTGCACTAGGCTTTGGTAGATAAAGGGCGGGTTAACGTTTTTTGAATATTTATCAATAAAATTAATAATTAGAAAATATACTATGAATTTTTTTTCTAAAATATTATTTTATAACGGATCAATAAGATTTTTCTGTTAGACTACGCCCAATCATTCAAATAATAAAAAAATTATGACGACAATAACAACACCTCGATCCAATCAAATTAAATCGGTCAAGAATTTAAAAAATCATAATGAAAAAATAAGCTTATTAGGTACTTTAAAAAAAGTATCCCCGTCTTTTCGTACTTCAGAGCTTCGTAAACTTATCGATGATGAAAAAGAAAAACTCGAAACCCCTAAATGGGGTATTGCCTTAAAAGCCATTATCATTTTATTTCCTAAGGAAGAACGTTATAATGCGTTGAAACTTTTAAAGAATAATTTTGATATCCAATTAACTGGACCACAAATAGAAGGAATTAAAACTTGTTTACTTGAGGACGCTGCCTTTTATAAATTACTACCGTTTAGTCAAAAAAAATTCTTAGAAAGTTTTCTAGCTCAACCAGCTGGAAAGCAAATGACTCCAGCTCGAGATCAAAAAATATTTAAAAATAATGCCAATAGATTAAATAATCAAAAAAATGAAGACTCTAAACAGACTCCACAGAAAAATTTTGTATTGAAAAATCCCATTCAAAAACCATTAACTCGATCAAAAAATAATGCTTCAAAGGTTTTCAAAGAAAACCATTTTCAAGATTTTTTAAGGAAATTTTCCTGTAAAAATAAAAACGACCAATTTAATTTGTTTTTACAATTTCAGCAAAGCCAGCCAGAATTATTAAAGGAATATCTTAAAAGCACTCAGAATATTATCGATTTATTTCGATGTATCTCTGAAACTTCATTGTCTTATTATTTTAAATTACCCAGTATAGCTTCTGCTATCAACAAGGCAAATTTTTCCTGGGATGATGTCATAAGTATGCTAAAAACCTACGATAATCAAGGAGTTTATCTCTTAATAGATCATTTACTAACAAGAAATAAACTAAGCGAAACTATCGATATACAACAACTTAAACTACTTTTACTAGGTAAGGATTTTGAAAAGAGATTAGATTTTTTTAACTTGCTTAAAATCAAGAAGTTTATTCCTTCAGAAGTCACCATTTCTGATATTAAATTAGTAGAACTATTTCCAAACCTCGAAGAGCAATTGAATAATAGTAGGCAGCAACAATCTCCATTATTTTTTTGGAATAAAGCTTTTAAGCGTGGACTTTCACTAGATACAATAGAAGAAGAATGTGATGAAAGTAAAAAATTTAAATCAGCGTCTAATCAGTATTTAAGCAGACGTATTTAATTTCTAAATATTCTTCAATACCATATTTTGAACCTTCACGGCCTATGCCGGATTGTTTAAAGCCACCGAAGGGCGCGACTGCATTCGAAGCGCGCCCAGTATTGACGCCGACAATACCGTAATCTAGTTGCAGGCCGACATGGACGACTCGGTTGATATTTTGTGTGTAAAAATAGGCGGCAAGACCGTATTCAGTGGCATTAGCTAAATGGATAGCTTCTTTATCTTCAGAAAATTTAAATAGTGCGGCTACTGGGCCAAAGGTCTCTTCTTTCGCAATTAACATGTTGGCAGTGCAATTTTTCAAAAGGGTAGGTTGGAAAAAGTTCCCACCTAAATTATGAATTTGCCCGCCGCAAACCAATTCTGCGCCTTTTTGCTGCGCATCTGCAATATGTTTTTCAACTTTCTTGATGGCTGCTTCATTGATCAATGGACCTATTTGAACATTATCTTCTAAACCATTACCTACTTTTAATTGTTGGATGGCTTGCGTTAATTTATCTGAAAAAATTTCATAGATTTTTTCATGAATATAAAAACGGTTGGTGCAAATGCAGGTTTGGCCACTATTCCGAAATTTTGATGCAACAGCGCCAAGGATTGCTCGATCAATATCGGCATCTTCAAAGACAATAAAAGGAGCATTTCCGCCTAATTCTAAGGATATTTTTTTTACAGAACTGGCCGCTTTCTGCATTAATAATTTACCAATGGCTGTAGAGCCGGTGAACGATAGTTTACGTATCAAAGGACTGTCAGTAAAAAGATTGCCGATTAATTCAGAATCACCGGTAACGATATTAAACACACCAGCCGGTATTCCTGCTTCTTCGGCGAGTACCGCTAATGCTAATGCTGAAAAAGGGGTTAAAACCGAAGGCTTGAGTATAATAGTACAGCCGGCGGCTAAAGCCGGGGCACATTTCCGTGTAATCATTGCATTAGGAAAGTTCCAGGGCGTAATTGCACCGACCACACCCACCGATTGTTTGCTGACAAACAAATGTTGATCGGTTAGAGGGGCAGGTATAATATCACCATAGATGCGTTTGCCTTCTTCAGCAAACCATTGAATAAAAGAAGCGCCATAACGAATTTCTTCGACGGCCTCTTTAAAGGGTTTGCCTTGTTCTAAGGTGAGGATAAGTGCCAAATCATTAATATTTTCCAAAATAAGTGTATACCAACGATATAACAATTCACCTCGCTCTATAGCGGTTTTTGATCGCCACATCGGCCAGGCTTTTTCTGTAGCAGCCATGGCATTAAGCATATTTTCTGGCTCTAAATTAGGCACAGTTCCAAGGATGTCCTCTGTAGCAGGATTATTAACTTTGATGGTTTTTTTTGCATGGATCCATTTCCCATTGATATAACAGCTTTGCTGAAACAATGTAGTATTGGTTAATTTCATAGTGAAAAAATTCCGATTTTTCAGTTTTTGGGTTTTTCAACAGTGACTTGCAATAAGCGAATAAGGCGACTATCAGCACGTAAAACTTTAAAATGAAAAGGGTGAAGCGTAATACTGGCACCACGTTTGGGTAAGTAACCAAAACGATTCGCAATTACCCCACCGATAGTATCAAATTGATGGGTTGCCAAATGAGCATTAAAAAAGTTATTGAAATCTTCAATAGGCATCAAGGCTTTGACAATAAATTGATTGGGGTTTTGTTCTTGTATAAATACTTCATCGTTAGCATCGTATTCATCTTCAATTTCACCCACTATTTCTTCTAAAACATCTTCAATAGTAACTAAACCCGATACCGCACCATATTCATCAACAACGATAGCCATATGATAATGCTTATGTTGAAATTCTTCGAGTAAACTGTCTAAGCGTTTACTTTCTGGTATAAATACTACCGGTCTTAGGATGTCGCGAATATTAAAGCTGTTTTGATGCGCTAAAGGGTTGTATTTAAGTAAATCTTTTGCCAACAATAATCCAATGACATGTCGTTCATTATTAATGACAGGGAAACGCGAGTGACCGGATTCGATGACCAATGGTAACAGCTCAGATAAATGGGCTTTTTCAGAAATTACTGTAATTTTAGCGTGAGGCACCATAATATCTCTGACGTGTATGTCAGCAATTTGCAAGACGCCTTCTAACATTTTGAGGGCATGTGCATTGAGTAAATTGCGTTGCTTAGCATAATGCAATAACTCAAGGAGCTGCTTTCTATTTCGTGGTCCTTGCTTGAAAGCTTGATGAACACGTGTGAACCATGGCTGACGTTTTTTTTTAATCTTAATTTTATCGTCAGATATAGGGGTTTTCATAACCTAATTCCTTTAATAATTGAATTTCTAGAGCTTCCATTTTGTTGGCATCTTTTTCATGAATATGATCATAACCTATTAAATGTAAACATCCATGGATAATAAGATGCGCCCAATGTTCTAAGCGAGTTTTTCCTTGTTGTTTCGCTTGTTGATTAACCAATGCGGCACAGACGACTAAATCCCCTAAAAAAGCTGAGGAAATTCCAGGTGGGGGTTCAAATGGAAAGGATAAAATATTAGTTGGGCCTTTTTTATGTCGATAACGGCTATTTAGTTCAGTGCTTTCTTTTTTGCTAATGAGTCGTATGTTGACTTGGTTAGATATTTGCTTTGACAAAGCTTTGTTTACCCATCGCTGCAGGAAATAACGGCTAGGAATATAAGTGTTACTAGCTATAGTTTGCAGGGTGATCTTAATGCGCTTTTCTTTGGTTTTCGTTTTGCGCATAGGCTTGTAGTATAGCTTGTACCAAAGTATGCCTGACAATATCTTGCATTTGGAATTCAGTAAAGCTGATACCTTTTATATTTTTTAAAATAGTTAAACAATGACATAGACCAGATTCTATGCCACGGGGTAAATCGGTTTGAGTGGTGTCACCACTGACAACGACTTTAGAATTAAAACCGATACGGGTTAAAAACATTTTCATTTGTTCTTTCGTGGTATTTTGTGCTTCATCTAAAATAATGAACGCATCATTTAATGTACGTCCGCGCATATAAGCTAAAGGAACGACTTCAATAATGTGTTGTTCGACCAGTTGCATGACTAACTCAAAACCAAGCATATCATTCAATGCATCATAAAGTGGGCGAAAATAAGGGTCGAGTTTCTGTGAATAATCCCCTGGTAAAAAACCTAATTTTTCGCCGGCTTCAACGGCAGGTCTAACTAGTACAACGCGACTAATTTGCTCTTTTTCAAGTGCAGCAACTGCACAAGCCACGGCTAAATAAGTTTTTCCTGTTCCTGCAGGGCCTAAACCAAAGTTGATATCATGATTTGAAATCCGATCGAGATATAAGCTTTGATTAGGACTATGGGGTTTGATGGTGCCACGTTTAGTTTGTATCACTATACCTGGCGTTTTGGGAGGTTTAAGTGTCATATCGGGATCAGTTTGCGCATTCTGAAGTACTAAATGAATAGTATTCGAAGTTAAAGTGGTTTTTTTAGTGCCAGTTTCTGCATAAAGATGGTGTAATACCTTAGCAGCAATTTCGACAGCATTATTAGCACCATTAATTTGAAAATCATGACCCCGATTATAAATACAAACGTTGAGTTTTTGTTCTATTTGACGTAAATGCTGATCAAATGGACCACAAAGATTGGCTAAACGATGATTATCTTCGGGAATGAGTTGAAAAGTATAAGCTTGTGTATTCAATTGATTATTAATTCTCCCCGTAAAGAATTTCTTAATACCTCAATGATGGTAATAGGAACTAATTGACCTATTAAGCGTGCATGACCTTTAAAATTAACCACACGGTTATTTTCTGTGCGCCCTTGCAGCTCATCTTTATTTTTTTTAGAAGCGCCTTCAACTAATATTTGTTGAACCTTGCCAAGCATTTTTTTACTTAGGGCTTGTCCTTGAAATACTAGGAGATTTTGTAGAATCTGTAAACGTTGTTTTTTTTCAGCAGGCGTTACATCGTCAGATAGCTCGGCCGCAGGTGTTCCGGGACGACGACTATAAATAAAGCTAAATGAATGATCAAAACCAATGGATTCTACTAACTTAAGTGTGGCTTGAAAGTCAGCTTCAGTTTCCCCAGGAAATCCAATAATAAAATCTGAAGAGATAGCAATATCGGGTCGAACTTTGCGCAATTTACGAATTTTAGATTTAAATTCTAATGCGGTGTAACCACGCTTCATAGCGGCTAACACACGATCTGATCCACTTTGCACCGGTAGATGCAAATGATTGGCTAATTTGGGGACGTCTGCATACGCTTGAATGAGGCGATCTGAAAACGCTAAGGGGTGAGAAGTGGTAAATCGTATGCGCAAAATATCATCGATTACGGCAATATAGCGAATTAAATCGGCTAAATCAGCGGTGCCCCCTTCATGGCGTGGACCTTGGTAATCGTTAACGTTTTGTCCTAATAAAGTAATCTCTCGAACACCTTGTTCAGCTAATTGTACAATTTCTGCCAGTACATCATCCAAAGGACGACTAATTTCTTCGCCTCGTGTGTAAGGAACGACACAAAAACTACAATATTTGTTACATCCTTCCATGATGGATACAAATGCACGTGGGCCTTCGGCTCTTGGTGCGGGTAAATGATCAAATTTTTCGATTTCCGGAAAAGAAATATCAACTACAGATCGTTTTTTTTCTAAGACTTGATTAATCAGATCCGGAAGTCGATGCAATGTCTGAGGACCAAATACGATATCAACAAAAGGGGCTCGTTGAATGATCCCTGCTCCTTCTTGGCTTGCGACGCAGCCACCGACAGCGATAATGACGTGTGATCGCAACGCTTTAATTTTTCGCCATTGCCCAAGTTGTGAAAAAACTTTTTCTTGGGCTTTTTCGCGAATAGAACAGGTATTTAATAAGATAACATCCGCTTCGTTAGGATCTTTAGTTAAGACTAAACGATGTGAATCCGCTAAAAGATTATGCATGCTCACCGAATCATATTCATTCATTTGGCAGCCATGTGTTTCGATGTAGAGCTTTTCTAACATAAATTTTTTTATTGGTTAAGTTTTTCTTTTAATAAATTATTTAATTGTTGCGGGTTTATTTTTCCACCCGAAGCTTTCATGACTTGACCTACAAAAAAACCAAAGAGTTTATCTTTTCCTGATTTATAGTCGGCTAATTGTTCAGGATATTTTAGTAAAATCTCATCAATAAGTTTTGAGATGGCGGATTGGTCGGTGACTTGTTGTAGATTTTTTTCTTGAATAATTTCATCACTGGTTTTTTGGCTAACCCATAATTCTTCAAACACGTCCTTTGCTATGGTGCTAGAAATCGTTTGATCAGCAATTCGTTGTAATAGGCCCGCTAGCCTTTTAGCATTAATAGGTGATTCAAGAATGGTTAAATTGGATTTATTGAGCGCTGCAGCAAGTTCGCCCATGATCCAATTAGCCGCTAGCTTAGCTGGAATTTTTTCTTTGACCACTTCTTCATAATAGTCAGCTAATTCACGAGTACTGGTTAGTAAACTTGCATCATAAAGACTGAGCTTATATTCAGATTGAAAACGAGCATGTCTTTGTTGTGGCAATTCAGGCAAGGTTTGCTTAATTTTTTCTATAAAGTCAGCCGTGATGACGACAGGACATAAATCAGGATCAGTGAAATAACGATAATCTTTAGCATCTTCTTTACTACGCATTGGGCGGGTTTCTTGTTTATCGGTATCATATAAACGGGTTTCTTGTTCGACGCTTCCGCCCCTTTCTAAAACGTCAATTTGACGATCAATTTCATATTGAATCGCTTTTTCAATAAAGCGAAAAGAATTTAAATTTTTAATTTCTACACGTTTTCCCAATTGTTTTTGATGGGTTTTACGCACTGAGACATTGGCATCGCAACGAAATGAGCCTTCTTGCAAATTACCATCTGAAATATCTAAATAACGTACGAGTGTATGCAGTGTTTTAAGATAAACAACTGCTTCTTTGGGCGAAGTTAAGTCGGGTTCTGAAACGATTTCTAATAAAGGTGTTCCAGCACGATTCAAATCAATGCCGCTCATATTTTCAAATCCTTCATGCAAGGATTTTCCAGCATCTTCTTCTAAATGAGCGCGAGTAATACGTATCGTTTTTTGTTCTCCATTTTCTAAACTAATCGTCAGATGTCCTGCTCCGACAATAGGATTTTCATGTTGACTTATTTGATAGCCTTTAGGTAAATCAGGGTAAAAATAATTTTTACGCGCGAAAATAGAATAATGGGGGATATTTGCTTGGATGCTTAAACCAAATTTAATCGCCATATTCACTGCTTCTGCATTTAAAACCGGTAGAACCCCAGGTAAAGCTAAATCAACTGCACAGGCCTGCGTATTGGCTTCAGCGCCATAGGCACTCGCCGCACCTGAAAACAGCTTTGATTGGGTTGATAATTGAACGTGTACTTCAAGTCCTATAACGGATTCCCAAGTATCAGCCTTATCAGAGGGTTGGAGCTGATTAGGTAGTGATTTTTTAGATATAGCCGAGGTCATAGGTTGAAATTCTCCGGTACTTTTTTATGCCAATCGGTTTCTTGTTGATAACGATGTGCAGTATTCAATAATTTCGCTTCTGTAAAAGGACTGCCAATCAGTTGCATCCCTAAGGGAAGACCATCAATAAATCCCGCTGGAATTGAAATAGCGGGCAGGCCTGCTAAATTGATAGCGATGGTGTAAATATCCGATAAATACATACTTACCGGGTCGTTAACTTTTTCACCCAGTTTGAAGGCAGTCGTGGGTGTGGTAGGTCCTAGAAGGACATCAACTTGCTGAAAGGCTTCTTTAAATTCTTGGATTAAGAGACCACGAATTTTTTGTGCTTTAGCATAATAAGCATCATAAGAACCTGCAGATAAAACATAGGTGCCCATCAACAGCCGACGTTTTACTTCATTACCAAATCCTTCGCCGCGCGTTCTCTCATATAAATCCTTTAAATCAGTAGGATTATTGCAACGATAACCATAACGTACGCCATCATAGCGGGCTAAATTGGAGGAACACTCGGCTGAGGCAATGATATAATACAGCGGAATAACTAAATGGCAGTTGGGTAAACTCACGCTGCTAATTTTTGCACCTAAATTTTCGTAAAGCTTAATAGCTGCTTGAATAGTTGCAGCGACTTTTGGATCAAGGTCTTCGGAAAAATATTCTTTGGGTAATCCAATTTTTAAGCCTTCGAGTGAATCATTCAATGTCGACAGATAGTTAGGAACGGCTCGATCAATGCTTGTCGAATCTTTATCATCAAAACTCGCCATAGCATTCATTAAAAGGGCAGCATCTTCTGCAGTTTGTGTCATTGGACCGGCTTGATCTAAGCTAGAAGCGAAAGCAATAAGACCATAGCGGGAAATGCGACCATAAGTGGGTTTAAGCCCGGTAAGATTGCACAATGCGGCAGGTTGCCTTATAGAGCCACCGGTGTCTGTGCCCGTTGCAGCGGGCGTTAATCGTGCAGCAACCGCCGCACTAGAGCCACCGGAAGAGCCGCCTGGGACACGGGAGATATCCCAAGGATTTTTTACTGCCCCATAAAAACTATTTTCATTCGATGACCCCATCGCAAATTCATCCATATTGGTTTTACCCAATAGCACTGTCCCCGCTTGGTTCAATCGAGTCACTAATGTTGCGTCGTAGGGAGCTATAAAATTATCTAACATTTTCGAAGCACAGCTGGTTTTAATCCCCGCAGTACAAAAAATATCTTTATGAGCGAAAGGAATACCCGTCAATGGTCCAGCGCTGCCTTTTTGGTATTGTAAATCAGCTTGTTTGGCTTGTTCTAATGCAAGCGTTGGCGTGACCGTAATAAAGCTATTCAAGATTTTATCAAACTTATCGATACGCGCTAAAAAAAGTTGTGTTAATTCTGTACTCGATACTTTTTTTGCTCGAAGCGCGTTAGATAACTCAGTGATCGTGTAGTTATGCATAGTTATTAATCTCTAAAGTTATTCTAAAACAAGGGGAACACAATAAAGCCCTGCTTCAGTGTGCTTTGTTAGTTTCTGAAAATCTCCCCTATGAACAATTTCTGTGATTTTATCTGGACGCAAGCGTTGTGTGATGCCAAAAGGGTGGGCGACGGGTTGTACGGAGGTCGTATCTACCACCTCCATTTGTCCCGCTAAATCAAGTATGCTTTGTAAACTTTTTAAATAATGGTCTATTTGCTTCTCATCTATTGCTATTTTGGCTAGATCGGCAAATTTAATAACATCTTCGTGTGTCACCATAATGAGTGAAACTCCAAATCGAGTACAGTAAAAAGCCCGGTATTATACCTATTACGCTTCGATTTGCGAATCGTAAATCTAAAGACAGAGTGATTCGTATTTCTGCGGCTGTTATTTTTCCTATCTATGGGGTTGCTTGCATAGAATCTTCTAGATTTGCTAAAGTGCGTAGGCACACACTATATTGTGTAGGTAAACGCTCATAGGTAGGTGGTCAACTTTATGCTAAGCAAATTCCGCGGTTTATTTTCTAAAGACATTTCCATAGATTTAGGCACGGCAAACTCATTAATTTATGTTCGTGGCGAAGGTATTGTTCTCAATGAACCCTCCGTAGTCGCTATTCGTTCAGAAGAGGGAAATCAACGTCGCGTACTTGCAGTTGGCTGGGAAGCGAAACGGATGCTGGGCCGTACTCCAGGTAATATTAGTGCGATCCGCCCCTTAAAAGATGGTGTGATTGCAGATTTTTATGTGACTGAAAAAATGTTGCAGCATTTTATTAGTAAAGTGCATCAAAATCGTTTTTTACGTCCTGCTCCTCGAATTTTGGTTTGTGTACCGTGTGGATCAACACAGGTTGAACGTAGAGCTATTCGCGAATCTGCTCTAGGTGCGGGTGCGAGAGAAGTGTATTTGATCGAAGAGCCTATGGCAGCCGCTATTGGTGCAGGTATGCCAGTTGATGAAGCGCGCGGATCATTAGTCGTTGATATTGGTGGTGGAACGACGGAAGTTGCTGTTATTTCTTTAGGTGGAGTCGTGTATTCACAATCGGTTCGAATTGGTGGCGATCGATTTGATGAAGCCATTGTTAATTATGTTCGGCGTAGTTACGGAAGTTTAATTGGTGAGCCCACTGCAGAGCGGATTAAACATGAAATTGGAACGGCGTTTTCTTTGTCTGAAGTGCGCGAAATTGAAGTGCGAGGACGTAATATTTCAGAAGGTGTTCCTCGAGCTTTTGTTTTGAACAGCAATGAAATTTTAGAAGCTTTGCAAGAGCCATTATCCAATATTATTGGTGCCATTCGTACTGGTTTAGAACAAACACCCCCTGAATTAGCGGCAGATATTTCAGAAAGAGGAATGGTTCTGACGGGTGGTGGTGCATTACTTAGGAATTTGGACCGATTAATTACTGAAGAAACGGGTATGCCTGTTGTTGTTGCAGAAGATCCATTAACCTGTGTTGCACGAGGTGGCGGTCGTGCGCTCGAAATTATCGATGAAATGGGTGGGGATTTCCTAGTCAAAGATTAGCAGGTAAGCACTATTAAACTATTATTTAACCGTGGAAAAACCTCTTTAGGCTTAAGAGTTGTTTTTTTTATCCTTTTATCTCTATTACTTATTTTTTTAGATTACCATCATTATTTACCTTCGCTACGTCGAGTATTGAATAACGTCGTAGCCCCTTTGCAGTATATGGTAGATGCGCCAGTGCAACTATTTCATAATATAAGGGGCAATTTTGTAACACGCCAAAAATTACAATCTGAAAATGCAGCACTCAGTACACAACAAGTATTATTACAAGCTAAATTACAACGCTATGCGGCTTTAGAAAGTGAAAATAGACAATTAAATCAATTATTAGCAGCCACTGAACATTTAAAAAAACAACATTTTCGTTTGGCACGACTCTTATTGGTTAATGCTGATCCTTTACTGAATGAAGTAATAGTCGATAAAGGACAATCGGATGGTGTTAAAGTAGGTCAACCCGTATTAGATGCCAATGGTGTGATGGGTCAAGTTGTCAGCATTTATTTTTTAAGCAGTCGCGTGCTATTACTCACCGATTTTCGCAGTGCGATTCCTGTGCAAGATGTGCGTAGCGATGCACGCGGTATTTTAGTGGGTCGAGGACGACTCGCGAAACTTTTATTAAAAGATACGCCTGGAACAGTGGATATTAAAGTCAACGATCTGTTAGTCACCTCAGGTTTAGGCGGGCGTTATCCAGCAGGTTATCCTGTGGGTATCGTCAGCGTTGTTAACACGAATGTAGCCGCACAATTTGCGAGTATACAGGTTGATCCGAGTGCGCAATTAAATAGAAATCGACCGGTATTATTAATTTCATCGGCCGATGTCTCGTCTGAAATTAATTCAAAAACTAAAATTCCTACACGCGCGATTAAAAAATAGGATAGCAGAATGAAACCACTTTATTTTTCTACCTTATTGCTCATAGCGATTAGCTTTTTTGCAGCGATTATACTTAATATCATTCCATTACCTCCCGCATTGACATTATTTTTTCCTTTATGGCTCCCCTTAGTTTTAATTTACTGGATTATGGTATTGCCAGAACATATTCATTTTACTTTAGCCTGGATACTCGGGTTATTTATCGATGTGTTATATGGCAACTATTTAGGTGAGCATAGTTTAGCTTTATGTGTGGTCGCTTATTTGGCTTACCGTTTCCATCTGCAATTTCGCATGTTTCCTTTGCCACAACAAATACTATTTATTTTTGTCATGCTGATGATCTATCAAGTTGTACTGATTTTAATACAGACCTGGCTGGGATTCCCCATTGATTTTCGTTGGGCTTGGATTCCCTTATTAGTGAGTGCTTTAGTTTGGCCATTAATGGGCAGCATTTTGCGAATAAATCCTTTGGATAGAAGACATTAATTTTTTATTTATATTAAGAAAAATATTTTGTAAACTGTTATTTGAACAAAGTAAAATAAATTGAGATTAGTATGAAAGAAAAATTTATATCTGCAGACAAACAAAATTTTGATAGACGTCAGCGATTTATCATTTTGCATTACACTGTTTCAGATGAAAAAGATTCTATAGAGACATTAACGCGTGGAGGTGTGGGGGCGCACTTTTTAGTTCCAAAACAAGTTTTTAAAGATCGAGATGAAACCTATGATTATTATCAATTTTTAGACATAGAAGATCGGGCTTGGCATGCAGGTATAAGCAATTTTGGTGGTAGAAATGGCTTAAATGATACTTCAGTTGGTATAGAAATCGTTAACTATGGTTATGGTTTAAAACAGGATTCAGGAGAAGTATTATTTACTTACCAGGTTGAAAATCAACTTAAAGAATATATCATTGAAACTTTAAAAAAAGAAGATGAATCCTTATATCAACTTTTAGACAGCGAAAAACTATTAACTGCCTTTTTAGCAGATATGCAGCGTAGTTTAGTTCCTCCCGCCGATCGCAACACCTATAAAGAAAAAGTGTCTTCTGAACTTATAAAAAAATATAAGCAATTAACACGAGAATGGAGAATAGAAAATGATCCTTTTCTTAATGTTACTCAAAAGGATCTTTACTCACTAGAGCAACAGGGTAAACTTAGTTGGGATGAGTATACTGAACATCAAATTGATACCTTGGCTAATCTTATTAAAAATATTCAAGAACAATTAACCATTATGGATGAAAAAAGTGGGGAGGTGTATTACCAAATATCGCCCCAATTCATAATAGGTCATGTCGATATTGCACCGGGTAGAAAAACTGATCCGGGTCCGCTTTTATGGAAAAAATTAGCCGACCGAGGTATAGGGGCATGGCCGGATGAACAGCGGGTAGCAACAATAGAAAAAGCAATTCATATTGGTCGAGGGATTGATTACAAATGGATACAAGATAACCTCCGATTGTATGGTTATAATATCGAATCAACGGGACAATTTGATGAGCAGACTCGAGATGTGATAAGAGCTTTTCAAATCCATTTTGAACCTGAAGGCTATTCAGGTGAACCGAGTGTGAAAACGATTAGTCTTTTAGAAGCTTTAATTAAAAAATATTATCCAAATCAGCACTCTGATTATCCGCGCATTTTTAAACCGACCGGTAAAAAAAAATAATTTCATAAGAGAAGTTTGAGTAAATATAATTAACCCAGCAAATACATTTAATTGTTGTGTAATTAGTTAACAATTCTTATTTTTATTTACAATGCTGACCCTATTTAATGGTCAACATTGTTTCTTTCAGTATCTATTTTTGTTTTAAGTAAAACCTTGGATTAATTACTTTTTCTGTTTATTACTTTGCTTATCAGTGTGTAACTAATTGTATAAGCTGTGAAAAAGCCCTTGAAAACTTGTGGATAATGCAATCTTTTGCTAAAGTTATTATACGTAATTGTATAAAATAACGTAAGTAAAATGCATAACACTATATATAGTTATTATAAAAAAAAATACTACTATATTTAGTAAGACTGATTTTTGTAACTTATGCATCAAAAATTCTTAGAAAAATGGATGTTCCAACGATCTCAACAATAAAAGCCTAATTTAAGCAAGTAGTAAGAGCTATTAAAAGCCTGAGTAGATTGAGTTCTAGGTTGCTTAATTTCAATAACCACATATCTAAAGTCAAATATTTATCAGCAATCTAAAGAAAATGGTTCCAAGGGGGATATATGTTTAGTAAAAAAGCAAGTAATAAGCGTAGCTTATTAAGTTATTCAGGAAATGCTGCATTTAAAAAATGTATTGCACCAAAAATAGCGGCTCATATTGAAAGACCTATTAATGTTTGTTTGAGCGGCGAAGATGCTAATTTAAATAAGTGGCTATTGGAAAACCTAAGCACCATATTGCCGATACATATCACTTTAGCAACAGGTCGGTCTTCAGCACAGAGAATGGCAAAACCTTATCCTAAAAAGGCTTGATATGAGTAAAGTAAAGATTATATTATCTGATGGTACTGAGTTTGAACATGATTTTGGTTGCAATAACCATTATGCAGAAATGTTTCAAATTATTCGTGAAATTATTGGTATTGATTCTCGAGTGAAGTGGTTTAAAGATTTAAAAGATGAATTTTATAATATACAATGCTTCGGCGATGTAAAAGTTGATATTTCTAAAAATAATCTTTAAAAAAGAACTTCATGACAAATGATGTTTTGATAATCGCACCTCTAGTTTCAAAATGATAGCTTAGCCATCTGGATATAAGGCTGAAAAAAATTTTAAAGGGATATGCGCAAAATACCGCCAGGAAGGCTTTTAATTATTTGCACTCGCCGTCTTGGTGATGTGCTATTGGTTACTCCCTTAATTCGTACCTTTAAGCAACATTGGCCACAAGCTGAAATTGATCTTTTGGTTTTTAAAGGTACTGAGTCGATACTGAATTCAAATCCCGATATAGAAAATATTATTAGTATCGAAGAACGGCCTGATTTCTTCCAACATTGTCAATTAATCAAAAAAATTTTTCGTGCTTATGATTTATCTGTTTCCACGTTGACAGGTGATAGATCCACACTTTATGCCTATTTTGCCGCTAACTATCGCATAGGTATGGTAGGTGATGACAAAAGTCGCTGGTGGAAACGTTGTTTACTCTCTAAAGTAGTAGAATTTGATAGTATTTCTACGCATACGGTATTAATGAATTTACGCCTAGCTGAAATCTTACAGTTAGATCCTTATTCAGAAATTGTTATTGCTTGGCAGGAAAAAGATGCTCATCAAGTAAAGCAGCTCGTTGATATGGATAAAAAATTGGCTATTTTACATCTCCGTCCTAAATTTTCTTATAAAGAATGGACTAAAGAAGCTTGGGTAAATTTAGCCAATTGGTTATTACGAGTAGGTTATACGGTCGTGTTAACCGGAGACAAAACTGAACCAGAAAGAACGCTAGCTGTGGAATTGTTGGATATACTTCCAGAAGGGATAATTAATCTAGTAGGTTATTTAAGTTTAAATCAACTTGGCTATTTATTGAGTAAATCTAAAATTTATATTGGTCCCGATACGGTAGTGACACATATGGCGGCTGCGTTAGGTACACCTACTTTGGCGCTATTTGGTCCAAGTAATCCAGTAAAATGGGGGCCTTGGCCTAAAGCATGGGCTTTAACTAATCCATTTGTTCGAGTAGGGTCTCAGCATAGGAATAATGTTTATTTAATGCAAGGCTCGGGAGACTGTGTTCCTTGTTTTAAAGAAGGTTGCAATCGGCATATTAAAAGTCGTAGTCGTTGTTTAGAAGACTTAACCGCCGAGCAAGTGATTAAAAAGGTCAGAGTGTTAATTGATTATCCAGAACATTTCACAACTTAAATTTTTTTACCTTAGTTAATACTTTCAATTTAATAAGTATATGGTATATCCTGCTAGCTTTTTAGGTTTTAAAAAGTTGTATGTCGGGTTTAAGTGTGATTGTGATAGTAAAAGATGCAGCAAAGAATATCCAGCGCTGTTTGGAATCGGTAAAATGGGCTGATGAAATTATTATTTTAGATTCAGGAAGCCAAGATAATACCATGGAAATTTGTCAACAATATACTCAGAATATTTTTTCAACCGATTGGCCAGGATTCGGTATCCAAAAGAATCGTGCTTTAGATAAAGCACAATGTAAATGGGTATTATCTATTGATGCAGATGAAACCTTAAGCACCGATTTAATTGAAGAAATAAAACAAATTATCTGCAAAGCTGAGGATCAACATGATGCTTATGCGATAAAAAGAGTCTCCTTTTTCTGTGGGAGAAAAATTCGTTATGGTGATTGGAGTAGAGATAAAGTTGTCAGATTATTCTGTCGATTACCGTCTATTCAATTTACACCCGTAATAATTCATGAGAAATTAAAGGGTTATTTAAATCCTGGTCATTTAAAAGGAGTCATTTTTCATGATACGATGCAAACTATTAGCCAAGTTTTAGTGAAAATAGAACATTATTCTAGTTTTACTGCAGAAAAATCTTATCAGCAACACAAAAAATCGTCGATATTAAAAGCTATTTTGCATGCAAAATGGTGCTTTATTCGCGGTTATTTGTTACGTTTAGGTTTTTTGGATGGCCGTGAAGGTTTTATACTCGCAGTTTCCAATGCTTTGGGTGTTTTTTATCGTTATGTAAAATTAATCTATCTTTATGAATTAGGATAAATTATGTCTGATGACTTGTTAAGCCGTTCTCGTCGTCCGCTCAGAGATTATTTTCAAAGACTTAGTCAAATTTTTGCGGTGCTAACTGCATTTGCCTTACCGTTATCTACAGCCGCATTGATGATTTTTTTTACAGCGACAGTACTTTGTTGCTTATTAGCAGGGAATTGGTATGGAAAATATCTAATGTTACGCTATAACCCTATGGCATTGATGTTTATTTTATTTTTTGCATTATTTCTAATAGGGCTAAGTTATACGACAGTGCAATGGCCGATAGCTTTACATACAATAACTAAATACAGTAAATTTTTATTAGGGTTTTTCTTGTTTAGCACATTTCGACATGAAAAAACCGCCCATTTTGCTTTTTTTGCTTTTTTATTAGCGGCTAGCTTAACGCTGTTCTTCTCGTTGCTCAAATATTTTGAACATTGGAATTTCCTTCCTCGTTTTGCTTCAGATTCGGGTGTTTTTAAAGATCATATTTTTACCGGGTTTTTATTTGCTTTTAGCAGTTATTGTTTTGCTGTATTTGCTTTTTCAATAAAAAATGCCTGGCGATGGCTGTTTGTCGTTTTGTTTTTGCTTGCTGCTTACAATGTACTATTTATCAATCTAGGCCGCTCTGGTTATGTCGTGTTGTTTAGTTTATTGTTGTTATTGGCGAATCAACTATTTGGTTGGAAAGGTTTATTAGCTGGACTATTAATTTCCATTTTTTTATGTGGCGGCTTATTATTTTTACCAGATAATTTCAAAGAACGTTTTAATTTAGCTCATAGCGAAATTACTCAATACAAACAAGGAAGCTTTGCTACTTCGGTGGGTTTGCGTTTAGAATTTTATCATAATAGTTTTAAACTGTTAAAAAAACATCCATGGATAGGAACAGGTACTGGGAGCTTTGCGCAGGATTATTTAAGTGTTTCAACGGGTAAACAATTTGCCACACAAAATCCCCATAATGAATATCTTAATATCGCTGTTCAATTTGGCTTATTGGGTGTATTGGTTTTACTCGCCATGTTTATTGTTCATGCCTGGACAAGCTTTCGCTTGCAAGGTTTACATCAATATTTTGCGCAAGCGGTTTTGATGTCTATTGTGGTAGGTTCATTGTTTAATTCATGGCTTATGGATCTCACTCAGGGTTGTTTTTATGTTATTTTTACCGCTTTATTTTTTGCTGCATTACCTTATAAGTCGGATAAAATTAGTCTGAAGTCAGCTAATTAACATTATTTATACCAATTTTTGCGCGAATTCTTTGATCTTTAGTTATTTCTTTTAGTAAATTAAGATTTATTTGTTCTTTTTTACGATCATTTTGTTGATGCCATAAATGAATAACGGGTATGGCAAATTTTCCTGATTTCCGTTTAACCCCCGCACGGATCAAACGGATGACTAAGTCTGAGTCTTCATACCCCCATCCTATAAAACTTTCGTCAAAACCATTGACGGTCAAAAAATCTTTTTTCCATAGGCCTAAGTTACAACTTTTTGCTCCCTGCCAACGCCTAAAAGTTAATTTGCGCAATTTATTTAACGGAATACGTAATAAGGGAAAAAGTCGATTGGTTTGATGATGAAAATAATGTAATAGCCATTGCTGTGTTGAGTCTTTATAAATAGGTAAAAATTCCTTCAAGATTTTTTGCGTAAATTTTTTGTTGAGTAATACTCGATGGCCAGAAACAAACCAATGTGGCTCAGCTAATAAGCGATGTTGTTCAATAAAATCTGGGAAGGGAATACAATCACCATCCAAAAAAATAAGATAGTTGTTATTGGCATATAGAACCGCTTTATTGCGGATTTTCGCTGCTTGAAAACCTTCATCTTTCTGCCAAACATGTTTGAATGGGTAATTAAGTTGCTTGGATAATTGTTCAATTAATAATCGAGTTTCAATTCCTGAACCATCATCAGCTATGATGACTTCATTTGGTAAGAGTGTTTGCTGTGTTAAAGCGAGCAAAATGAGTCGTAAGGCATCGGGTCGATTGTAGGTAGTTATAATGACAGAAATATTGGGTGATTTTAATGACATGGTGCCTGACATCAGTTAATTTTCATTATGTGTTAAAAAAACAAAATTTTTAAATATTTTAAAGTATAATAAGCCTATAATTATCGCATTTCAGGATGCGATTAGACATGTTGTTAAGCTTCATCTAAAGTACAGCTGTTTTAATTGCTTTACAATATAAAAAAGTTGATATTTTTATAGCCGCAACGCTTGGTATATTCATTTTTCTTGGCTTTCATCGAATGAAACAATTCCTGTATTCACTATTGCGCTTACTTATCGTATTTTTAACAAGTAGTATCGTTTTTTTTGCTTTAGTCGTTATTACGGGACGAATTTTAACGCCTTATTTAAACAAACAAGTACAAGGGATCTCTAATTTAGCGACTAAAGTATTACACAAGCCGGTACAAATTCAGCAGTTTTCAGTGGTATGGCAGGGTTTAACGCCGATTTTTCATGGATCTGATGTCGTTATTTGGGATGATACGCGAAGCTTTCCCTTATTAAGTGTTAAACAGCTCAATATAGGTATTGATATTTTTAATAGTTTGCTTAATGGAGGAATTAAATTTGGTGCAATCAGTGTGAACGGAATTGAATTAGTTGCGCATCAAACGACTGATAATAAATTAGTTTTTTCTGGAATTAGTACATTATTTAAGCAAAACTCTGATCTTAACTCAAATGCAATCGATGAATTAATAGCTTGGGTTTTAGCTGAACCACAATTAAGTTTAAAGAATGTAGGTTTAAAATTTTATCCAAAGTCGGGTCCAGCGTGGCCGCGTATGCAATTAAATCTATTATTAAAAAATAGTGGTGATCGACATCAATTAAGTGGTCGATTAGGTTTTTTGCAAGAAAAATTTTCTGAATTGGATTTTAAAGTCGATCTGAGCGGAACTTCTTTGTCGTCCTCTCAAACCCATCTAAGTGGACCTGTTTATTTGCAGGGCCAAAATATTTTCCTTGATCGATGGTTCAATCAATGGAAACCCATATTACAACTGCAAAATGCAAGTGCAAATTTTAAATTATGGGCTAATTGGGAATTTGATCATTTTACAAAAATTCAAGCATTGATCACCAACTTGCAGTCACCATCAATAAAAATTAATAAACAACCCAGTATTGCTTTTTCACCTTTCTCTATGCGTCTTCTTTGGCAAAGGATTCATTCCGAGAATTGGAATTTAGATGCGGTTGTACATGGTTTCAGTATGCAAGCTTGGCAAAAAATTCCTGGCATCCATGGATTAGACGCCTATCTGCATTTGACGCCGAATATGGGAAATCTCATTGCACATGCACAAAATTGTAGTTTAGATTTTAATAAGCTATTTAAAATGCCGGTTCATTTGGATAGTCTAACGAGCCAATTGAATTGGCAGAAAAAAGATGAAAAATGGATAATTCAAGTTCCACAATTTGAAGCGGCCAATCAGGATATTGCCATTAATTCAAAGTTTTCCTTATTAGTTCCAAAACAAACAATTCAATCACAGATTAGTTTATTAGCGCATGTGAAAATACATAATTCATCACATATTAGCTATTATTTACCACAAACGGTATTAGGCCCAGCACTTTTACATTGGTTGAACACGGCTATTAATAAAGGGTCAGGATTAGGAACTTTAGTATTACAGGGCCCATTGAATCAGTTTCCTTTTGATCAACATAATGGAACATTTTTAATTGATACTCAAATAACAGACGCTACTTTAAATTACGAACCGGCTTGGCCTAGTTTACATAAAATAAATGGCGAACTTATTTTTTCTGGCCGACAAATGCAAATCTTAATCGCTACTGCAGAATTGTTGGGTACTCATTTAGGGAATATAAAAGCCAATATCCCGATTATTAAAAAAAATATGCAGGCGATATTACATATTATGAGCGATGAGATTAATACGCGTTTAGAAAAAGGCCAACGTTTTTTAAACGCAACACCTTTATCTCGGGGAACATTGAGTCAATTAAAAAATTTAATACTGATTGGCCCTTTGCAACTTAGCATGCAATTAACGATTCCGCTAGAAACAGGAAAACAAAAACTCAAATTATTAGGTCTTGCTCATATAGAAAATGCTAAATTAAAAATTCCTGCACATGATATTCAATTAGATCAGTTAGCGGGGCCTTTTAGTTTTACTGAGAACGGCGTATCAGCGAAAAAATTGACAGGAATATTATGGAAAAAGCCAATTGAATTGGCTATTCAATCGGCACCCAATCTGCAAATAACCATTAATTATGATGATATTTTGACTCATTTAAAACTTGAGGCCAATGGTTGGCGCTTCAGTATTGATAATCAAACCGCGAAAGGAACGGTTTTGATTCCTAAGAGTAATTTACAACCGATTCTAGCGAATTTTGACACTATCAATTTAGAATCATTGATTGAAGCTAACCAAGCCAACAACAACTCATGGAACTTAAAGCAATTACCCAAAATTAATTTAAACGCTAGAGAAGTGCGTTATAAGAATATTAATTTCGGAGCAGTTCAATTAAAATTAAACCCAATATTAGGGGGGGTGCTCGTAAGAGAATTGAATGCAGGCGATGCAAATTATCATTTGATAGCTAACGGTGCTTGGCATACTGAAGACGGTAGTTCCACTCAATTGATCGGCCAATTAGACAGTGTGAATTTAAGCAGCTTTTTAAAAAATTGGGGTTTGCCAGGGAGTATCATCGCAGAACAGGCGCATCTGCGCTTTAATTTGAATTGGCCGGGTGCTCCCTATCAGGTGAGTTTTACTAAACTTAGAGGTCATTTTTCTTTTACTGCAACTAACGGCCAGATAGTTGATATTGGTTCTAGTAACGAAGCTAAATTAAATTTTGGTCGATTGCTTACTTTTTTAAGTATACAAAGTTTAACCAAACGCTTGCAGCTAGATTTTAGTGATTTAAAAACCAAAGGATTTGATTTTACAAACTTCCAAGGTGATTTTATTTTAAGAAATGGTAATGCTATCACCCGCGATGTGACGATCGAAGGTCCGGTTGCTTCGATAACTATTGCAGGTCGAATTGGTATGTTGAATAAGGATTATGATTTAGTTATTAAAGTAGTACCTCATTTTACTTCCAGCTTACCGGTAATCGTTGGATTGGCGGGTGGCCCGGTTGCAGGTGTTGTCGCTTGGTTAGCTAATGCAGTATTAGGTTCTACGGTGCAAAAAATTGCAGAGTCTTCCTATCATATTACCGGATCTTGGAGTAAACCAGATGTTGTTAAAACGTCTGCTTAAAAACCTTAACTAAATTGTAAAAGATGGTTTACCTGGTAAATTTATTAAGTTAAATTAACGCTTTTTTCTTAATCGCCTAATTTTAATAGAACAAGAAGGTTAATGATGTTTGAGCTTTCAACTGTAGAATTTACTAAAAAATATTATAATACAGATCGGAAAAGCCAATCGAATAAGTATTATTGCTTAGATTGCCATTCCGGGGAAGGACAAATTAATCAATTATTGAATGAATTGGAGAAATGTTTTATTTCAAATAAAACTCCTAAGAAACAAAAGAAAAAGGAATTTGATTTCTATCTGGAGTTTTTTTTTAAAAGATGTATTAACATCAATCGCAACTTTTCTGACGCAGTAGAATTTCTATCAATTTGGGTAAAAATATCTCCGGATACTCTTTTAAGTGCATTAAAAATTGGCGATCTAGACCAATATTTTAATAGAACTGAGTTTGGTCATGATGGGGATAAATGGTGTTTTCCAAAATTGCTGCAAATATTTGTAATTTTAGTAGAAGATAAGCAAGCACAGGTTAAAGAAATATTAGATTGTCTATTTGAAATTTTTAATTTTTTTAGTATTCCTAACACATTCGTCTGTGAAATTATTGGGTATGATCAATTAGAGAGGTGCATTAAAGAAGTTCCTAAGGTTTTTAAAGACGATTTATTATTGAAAATTAATGAGTTTATTCAAATCAACAATACAATTTACCTTGGTCCGCGTAGCCATCAATATTTAAATGCCAAATTACAAACCATCGATCCCATTTTATGGGTAAAAAAAGCTGATTCATTAAAGTTAGCTTTTGATTTAAAAACAGCCCTTTTTATTTTCCCTAGTCATAAGCAATTTGATCCGAAATACGTAACTCATCAACCTATCAATTTTGGGAAGAGATAATTTTATTAAACTTGAGTTGAAATCACTAAAATTGCATCCAGGCTTCAGCTAAGTTAGGATGGCGGCATGATGAAAAATAGTCTTACTTTAGCCCGTGAAGTCCTATTAGATCCTGCTGGATTGACTGAGAGTCAGCTACAAATGATTTTAGGTCGTTTGTTAGCACCTAAAGTGGATATGGCGGATCTTTATTTTCAAGCTACCCAATTAGAAAGCTGGGTATTAGAAGATAGCATCGTTAAAAACGGAAGTTTTAATATTGAGCGTGGTGTGGGTGTACGTGCCATCAGCGGCGAAAAAACCGGTTTTGCTTATTCAGATGATATTTTATTACCTGCTTTAGAATCAGCCGCGAATATGGCGGGAAGTATTGTTCGAACGGGGCAGCATGGCCAAATCCAAGCCTGGCAAAAAAAATCACTTATAAAGCCGTTGTATTCCTCAATTAATCCTATTTCTTCCTGGACTGAACAACAAAAATTAAGCTTACTTCGTCAAATTGACGAAGTAGCGCGCGCGTGTGATCCACGTATTAAGCATGTGAATGTCAGTTTAGTCGGTACACAAGAAATGATCTTAGTGATTAATAGTGATGGCGGAATGGCAGCTGATATTCGTCCTTTAGTGCGTATAAATATTAGTGTTATTGCAGAAGACAAAGGATTGCGTGAGCAAGGTTTTGCAGGAGGGGGAGGAAGAACCGATTATAATTATTTTGTGAAAGATCACGTTGCTCTTGATTTGGCAAAAGAAGCCGTCCGTTCAGCTATTTTGAATTTAGATGCTGTGCAAGCTCCCGCAGGTACCATGCCAGTGGTGTTAGGGTCGGGTTGGCCAGGAGTTTTATTGCATGAAGCGGTGGGTCATGGCCTAGAAGGGGATTTCAACCGTAAAGGAAGCTCGGCATTTTCAGGTCGAATCGGCGAACGTGTCGCAGCGGCAGGATGTACCGTCGTCGATGATGGAACGATTCCTTATCGTCGCGGTTCTCTCACGGTCGACGATGAGGGCACACCCACACAACGCACAGTTTTAATTGAAAAAGGTATTTTGAAAGCTTACATGATGGATAAATTAAATGCGCGTTTGATGGGAACACAGTCCACAGGAAATGGTCGGCGCGAATCGTTTGCGTATTTACCGATGCCGCGTATGACTAATACCTATATGTTACCGGGTTCTTATGTTCCAGAAGAAATTATTGCAAGCGTTAAAAAGGGACTTTATGCCGTTAATTTTTCCGGAGGTCAAGTGGATATTACTTCAGGGAAATTTGTATTTTCTGCTTGTGAAGCCTATTTAATTGAAAACGGTCAAGTGACGCGTCCTGTTAAAGGAGCCACTTTAATTGGCAATGGACCCGATGTGTTAACGCAAGTTTCTATGATCGGTAATGACCTTAAACTCGATAGCGGTATTGGTAGTTGTGGTAAAGAAGGTCAAAGTGTTCCTGTAGGGGTGGGACAACCTACTTTAAAAATAGATGCTTTAACAGTAGGTGGAACTGCTATTTAATTAAGAAAAAAATATGACAGAACAACAGCCATTGCAATATCATACGGGTTTTTATAGTTACCGACGTTTATTATATTATCTTCGTTTTTACTGGGGTTGGTTTTTATTAGGTATTATTGGCACAATCTTGTTAGCTAGCACTGATGCTGGGCTTATTTGGTTTTTAAAACCTTTAATTAATAAAGGTTTTGTTGATAAAAACGAACATTTTATTCGTTATCTTCCTTTTATTTTAATCTTTGCTTTTTTATTACGCGGAGTCGCTAATTTTTCATCGAGTTATTGCTTAGCGCGGGTTGCGAGAAGCGTAGTGATGAATATCCGACAGGATATACTCAATAAATTGTTATGTTTACCGGCAAAATTTTATGACAATACGACATCAGGCCAATTACTTTCGATCATTATTTATAATGTCGATCAAGTCGCTAATGCTAGTACGGATGCACTCATTACTTTGGTACAAGAAAGTTTTTTTGTGCTTGGATTAATTGCTGTGATGTTAATGGCAAGTTGGCAGTTGAGTTTATTATTTTTTATTACAGTTCCCACCATGGTTTGGATAGCACGCTATTCTAGTCGGCGTATGCGTCGCTTAAATAATGCTGTTCAGGAGTCGATGAGTGAAATGACGCAAGTCGCAGAAGAAGTTATCGATGGTTATAAAGTGATTCGTACCTTTGGTGGTGAAGAATACGAATCTGAAAAATTTCAAACCTTGTTAGAGAGAAATAGATTTCGTGAATTAAAGGTGGTGGTCACTAACTCTTTAGCCAGCTCAGGCGTGCAACTTATTGCGGGCGCCATTGCCGTAGTGACTATCTACTTAGCCATTTCACATTTAACGCATATTACTGCGGGTGGATTTACTTCGATGGTAGGCGCCATGCTGTTATTGCTAAAACCGATGCGTAATTTAGCGGCAGTCAATAGCATTATACAACGCGGAATTGCTGCAGCAGGTAGCATTTTTAATTTATTAGATGAAAAAAATGAACACAACTTAGGTACACATACACTTAATGTTTTAAAAGGAAGTTTAGAATACCGGAATGTCAGTTTTGCTTATTTATCCGATCAACCGGTGTTACAAGATATCAATTTTACAATTAGTCCCGGTGAGACCGTGGCTTTAGTGGGTCGCTCAGGTAGTGGAAAGTCTACATTAGTAAACTTATTACCCCGTTTTTATGATAATTATTTAGGAAAAATTTTAATTGATGGTGTTGACATACGTGAATTAAAATTAAAAGATTTGCGTAGTCACTTTGCTTTAGTCTCTCAGCATGTGACATTATTTAATGATACGATTGCACATAATATCGCTTATGGGCAACTCAGCAGTGTGAGTGAATCAATGATAATACGCGCAGCTAAGGCGGCGCATGCTATGGAATTTATTGAGCAACTTCCTCAAGGTCTTAATACTTTAATTGGTGAAAACGGCGTGCTACTATCAGGTGGGCAACGACAAAGGATTGCCATTGCACGCGCTTTGCTTAAAAATTCTCCGTTCTTAATTTTAGACGAAGCCACCTCTGCATTAGACACCGAAGCTGAACGCCATATCCAAGCGGCATTAGAAGAGCTGATGCATAATCGAACGACGTTGGTTATTGCGCATCGACTTTCAACGGTTGAAAGAGCAAAACAGATTTTAGTGTTAGATGCGGGACATATTGTTGAAAGAGGAACACACCAAGAATTACTCGAAAAAAGTGGCTATTACGCCAAACTTTACAGTATGCAATTTCGAGATTAATTAATCTTTAAAAAACTAATTTAATGAAATTATTGGCTTAGATTTTCTCTTTTTCTTAGAAAAAATAATTTAATTATACATCTTCCAAAGATTTTCAATTTTTTTAAAACTATTATCAAAATGGACCAACGAAAGGTAAACTAATGATATGATGAGTTTTTTCTCGCTAGTATTAACTTTCTTTATTACTATTTGCTGTATTCTCTTATTACGACCTTTAGCCCTACGTCTCGATTTAATTGATACGCCGGATATTCGAAAACAACATCAAGGAAACATTCCTTTGATTGGCGGTTTAGCAATGTTAATGGGTTTATTAGTCGGCTTGTTAACTTTACCTATTTCTTTACAAAATTATCGTAGCTTTATAGCGGGATCGACGTTATTAGTTTTTGTCGGCATGTTAGATGATTTTCAAGAGTTATCACCAAAAAGCCGTTTTTTTGCTCAAATTGCGGCGGTGTTATTGATGATTTTTTGGGGAAATGTTTATATTAAGCATCTTGGTAATTTAATTTTTTTTAAAGATATTTATTTAGGATATTACACCAGTTTAATTGTGACGTTGATTGCTGGACTAGGAATTATTAATGCCATTAATATGATAGACGGTATTGATGGTTTGGCAGGAACCTTAGTTTTAGTTGAATTAATTTTATTAATTTATGCTGCGAATATAACACAACAATTTTCAGCAATGTTGATATTGTTATTATTGGCATCCTGTGTGTTAGGTTTTATTTGTTTTAATTTTCCTTTTTTTGCGCGTGCGCATGCCCAGATATTTATGGGCGATGCAGGAAGTATGTTGCTGGGTTTTGGTTTAGTGTGGTTTTTAATTGAGCTTTCGCAAAGCAAAATTAGGCCAATAACGCCTGTGACCATGTTATGGGTTATGTCAATTCCTTTATTTGATGCCACAGCAGTTATGTTACATCGGTTAATAAAGGGACAATCGATGGTTTTTTCCGATAGGCAGCATGGTCACCATGTGTTATTAGAATTAAAATTTTTTCCTTTACAAATTATTATACTTTTTGGTTGTACAAATTTTGTATTAGGATTAATTGGTTTATGTGCTTTTTATTATCAATTTAATGAGAGCATTATGTTTATAAGTTTTTTAATATTGTTTGTTATTTATTTTTTTGTTGTTAATTATTATCGCAATTCGCTCATAAAAAAATGAAAATAGTTTATTTTTTGTGCGTTTATTAACTGAAAATTAAAAAATACTTGCATTCTTTTACAATTATGTATAAAAACTAAGTGTCACTTGCTGTTCCATAGTATGATGCTATAACAGTAATAAGTGACAGAAAAATTTTTCTTATCCATTTTTATTACAGGGGATAGATGATCATGATCATGAAAAAGTCTGGTTTAGTTATTGCTGCTGCTGCAGCCGCTATATTCTTGTCTGGTTGTGCAACAGGTGCGCGAAACATACCAGAAAATACACCAATTTGTGAAACACCTTGTGCGCCACCTTGCGCAGCTCCATGTAATACATGTAAATGTATGAGCCGATGCAAGCAAGTATGTCCTCCAAAACACCGAAGACATCACCGCCATCATCGCCGTTGCAGAACTGCTGAAAATGCAACCAGCCAAATGAATGGATAATAATTAATTTGCAGTAAGTTCATGGCTGTTCATCAGCCACATGACTGTGTACAATAAAGCCGCGTAATTATACGCGGCTTTTTTTATAAGATTTATATAGGTTGATTCCTGACAATGGATGCTTTTTTAGGTTTTGGTCTTGGTTTGCGTACTCAACATTATTCTTATATTTTAGAACATCGTCCTAAGGTAGATTGGTTTGAAGCGATTACTGAAGATTTTTTAGTACCCGGTGGCAAACCTCTTTATTATCTTGACTGTATCCGTGAGCTTTATCCGTTGGTGATGCATGGTGTTTCTTTATCGATAGGAAGTTGTGATCCACTTAACATGGATTACTTAAAAAAAGTAAAAATGTTGGCAGAAAAAATACAGCCGGCTTGGATTTCGGATCATTTATGTTGGACAGGGATTGATGGCTTAAATACGCATGATTTATTACCATTACCTTACACTGAAGAGGCAGTGAAGCATGTGGTTGATCGCGTTAAACAAGTGCAAGATTTTTTAGGTCGACGAATTCTATTAGAAAATGTTTCCAGTTACATTGAGTACCGCGATTCACATACGACTGAATGGGAGTTTTTAACGGCTATCGCTGAACAGGCCGATTGTTTAATCTTGCTTGATATAAATAATATTTACGTTAGTTCTGTCAATCACCATTTCGATCCGTTAGACTATTTGAATGCAATCCCCATCCAGCGAGTACGCCAATTTCATTTAGCCGGTCATAAAAATTGTGGGGATTATATTATCGATACACATGATGCACCGATTATCGATGGTGTCTGGTCGTTGTATGCACAAGCAGTAAAACGATTTGGCAGGGTTGCCACTATGATAGAGCGTGATGACGATATACCGGAATTTCCCGTTTTATTCGCCGAGTTACAACAGGCTAAAAAGCTAGCAAAAAATATTTGGAAGGAACATGTCTGCATTAGCTAATTTGCAACAGAGTGTACAAGCCCATGTTATGGGCGAAAATGATCAAATTTTACACAAATTAGTATTGCCTGTAACAGGAACGATAAACGAACGTTTAGCTGTCTATAGTAATGCTTATGATTGGCGCTTGATAGATGCTCTACATCAAGAATACGGTTTGTTAACTAAGTTAATAGGCGATGAAGCTTTTACCGAGCTGGCAGAAGCCTTTATCGATGCGTATCCATCACAGTTTTATTCCATCGCAAAGTTTAGTGAGCCATTAGTACAATTTTTAGCTGAACAGATACCTTACTCCCAACAACCCCATTTAAGTGAATTAACACAATTGATTAAGGCATTAATTATTAGTTTAGAAGCAGCGGATGCTCCTTGCTTGAATTTTGAAGCCTTAGCTAATGTTGCCGAACAAAATTGGCCCTCTTTATGTTTTAAATTTCACCCTTCAGTACAATATCTATGCTTTAATTACAACAGCTATGCAATTTGGCAAGCCTTAGCCCAAGAAAAACTTATACCAAATATACAAAAAACTAAGAGTCACTGTGTAGTTTGGCGTAAAGAATTACAGTCTTACGCCGTTGCGTTAACTGAGGTTGAAGCATTAGTCTTAAATCGACTCCAACAAGGTTTTTGCTTTGCGGATGTTTGTGAAGCAGTTTATGATAAAGGGTTTATGGTTGAAGCCCAAGCAGCAAGCTTTGTGGCTAATTTGTTGGCAACTTGGTTAAATAATCATTTACTTTCGGAGGTTAAACTCTCTTAAATGGCGACTCGATATTTGGGGACACGATATATATTTATTACCGGTGGGGTCGTTTCTTCCTTAGGAAAAGGTATCGCTGCCGCTTCATTAGGGGCTATTTTAGAGTCTAGAGGGCTTAAAGTTAGCTTATTAAAGTTGGATCCTTATTTAAACCTTGATCCCGGTACAATGAGCCCTTACCAACACGGTGAAGTATTTGTCACTGAAGATGGGGCAGAAACCGATTTAGATTTAGGTCATTACGAACGTTTTGTGCGTGCTAAAATGACTAAAGACAATAATTTTACCGCCGGGCAGATTTATGCTCATGTATTGCGTAAAGAACGTCGTGGTGATTATCTCGGGGGTACCGTGCAGGTTATTCCCCACGTTACTGATGAAATTAAACAAGCGATATTGAAAGGCGCGCATGGAGTGGATATTGCTTTAGTCGAAATTGGTGGTACGGTAGGGGATATTGAATCTTTGCCGTTCCTGGAAGCTATTCGTCAATTGCGGATAGAACTCGGTAGCCAATCTACTTTATTCATTCACTTAACCTTAGTGCCTTATATTAGTACCGCTGGCGAGATAAAAACTAAACCGACACAACATTCTACAAAAGAATTACGCTCAATTGGGATACAGGCCGACATGCTTATTTGTCGTTCTAAAGATGAAATTCCAGAACATGCCCGTGAAAAAATTGCTTTATTTACTAATGTCGAACTCTCAGGGGTTATTTCTTTGCCTGACGTGAATAATATTTACCGGATACCCTTGTTATTGCATCAACAAAGCGTGGATGAAAGGGTGTTACAACGTTTTGGTTTAAAAGATTATCCTCCCGCTGATTTAAAAGCCTGGTCAGAAGTGGTGGCCGCTAAGGAAAATCCTACTGCCGAAGTAAAAATTGGTATGGTGGGCAAATATATGGGCTTAGCGGATTCCTATAAATCCTTGAGCGAAGCCTTAGTACACGCCGGTATTAAAACATATACGCATGTTAATGTAGTGTATATCGATGCGGAAGCTTTAGAGCAGCAGGGTGTAAAATTACTCGAGCCTTTGGATGCTATTTTGGTACCGGGTGGTTTTGGTAAACGCGGAATAGTCGGTAAGATTTTAGCGGCACAATACGCACGTGAAAATAATATACCTTATTTAGGGATTTGTTTAGGTATGCAAACCGCATTGATTGAATTTGCACGCCATGTCGCTGGATTAAATAATGCGCATAGTACTGAATTTGATGCTGATACCCCTCATCCAGTGGTTGCTTTGGTGAGAGAATGGACGACAGCTAATGGGCAACTGGAAAAACGGGACAAAGATTCCGATTTAGGTGGTACGATGCGTTTAGGCGGCCAAATATGCTGTTTAAAACCAGGAACCAGGGCTCGAGAGTTATACAATAGTGAAAGTGTTATTGAGCGTCATCGACATCGTTATGAAGTAAACAATCAATTATTACCCTCATTGGAAAAGGCTGGATTAATAGTTTCTGGTCGTTCTAAAGATGGGAATTTGGTAGAAATGATCGAATTAGAAAATCATCCATGGTTTATAGGATGCCAATTTCATCCTGAATTCACGTCAAACCCACGCGATGGTCATCCTTTATTTGTAGGCTTTATAGAAGCAGCAAAATTGCAGCATAAGCATTTAGCAGAAAGTGCTGCTAATTGATCGTTATAGCTTTTTATTCGATGCATATAATAATTTGGTATTTTTTTAAAATTTAAATTTTGTTATAAAAGATAAGGAGGTTGACGTTCCAGATTTGGCTGCGTATATTCAAGTGCGTTTAAAAAATTTACTACTTTAAAATAAAAGTTTTTTGATGCTTAAATTTTCATTATCGCATAATTATCGTCTTGCATTGATCGATCTGGTTGATGCCTTAAAATCCTGGCGAATTTGGCTATTATTAGCTTGGCATGAAGTTAAACTCCGCTATCGTCGTTCTACATTGGGCCCATTTTGGATTACGCTTAGTATGGCGATTACCATTTATACGATGGGGGTGTTATATGGTCATTTATTTAAGATGGATTTAGCCGTCTATTATCCTTTTCTTGCAACCGGTATTTTGGGTTGGAATTTGATTTCCTTGATTGTTAATGATGCAACAATGACATTCGTTAGCGTAGAACAGTTTATAAAACAAATGAAACAACCGTATTTATTTTTTTTGTTTCAATCAGTGACGAGAAACTTCATTATATTTTTCCATAATATTTTAGTGTTGGTTCCACTGATATTATTTTTTCATCTTAAAATTAATATATATACATTATTTATATTTATTAGTTTATTAATATTGTGGATTAATGCCGTTTCTTATAGCACTATATTAGCGCTTTTGGGTACACGATTTCGCGATATTCCGATTTTGGTAGCGAGTTTAATCCAAGTCGTTTTTTTCTTAACGCCTATTATGTGGTCACCTACCATTTTACCTGAACGTTATCATTATATTATTGCTTTAAATCCTTTTGCACAATTCATGGAATTGTTTAGAAATCCTTTATTAGGTACATTGCCTTCAAACTATACTTTAATTACAACCTTAGGATTAACTATTTTAGGCATTTTCTCTTCGTTTATAATATTTAGTCGTTACCGCGCTAGAATTGCATATTGGTTATAAAGAGCACTTAGAATGGCATTGATACAACTTAATTCTTTATCGATTGATTTTCCTATCTATCATCTTAATGCCCGTTCAATTAGGAAACGCTTTCTACGTTTAACCGGTGGTGCTTTGCGTAAAGAAACCACACATACCGTTATTGTTAAAGCCTTAGATAATATAAGCTTTACCTTGGAACATGGTGATCGTGTTGGCTTGATTGGCCATAATGGAGCAGGAAAAAGTACTTTATTACGAGTATTAGCTAAAATATACGAGCCCAATCATGGTGCTATACATATTCAGGGAAGAGTGTCTCCACTTTTGAATGTCATGTTAGGGATTAATCCAGAATCAACTGGTTATGAAAACATTTTAGTCCGTGGACTTTTATTAGGTTTGAGTCAAGAAGAGATTAAAGCCAAGACGCAGGAAATAGCAGAATTTACTGAGTTAGGTGAATACTTGTCAGTTCCAATACGCACTTATTCAGCAGGTATGCAATTGCGTTTAGCTTTTGCAGTAGCGACGTGTATCAAGCCAGAGATTTTGTTAATGGATGAAATGATAGAAGCAGGGGATGCTAATTTTAAAAAGAAAGCAGAAATACGTCTTACAGAATTTATTGAACAATCCAGTATTATGGTATTAGCATCTCATTCAAATGAAACAATAAAACGTCTTTGCAATAAAGTTGTTTTACTTGAAAAAGGCCAACTTAAATATTTTGGTGACCTTGATGAGGGGTTTGCTAGATATAATCAATTAGATTCTGTTAACTAAATGTAATTGCGAAGTTTGAATAATAAATTTTTCAAACTGGATATATGGAAATCATAGTTTAAAAAAAGGATGTTTTAAATGCAGAAGAAGATCGGTATTTATCTGCTCGAAGTTTGTATTTTAGTTATTATTCTCTTTGCTGTATCTACATCGTATTTAAGTCAAAAAATAATCAGCGCATTTTATAATGCGGATATGCTTTATCTCCCAATGCTATTTCGCGACTTATTTTACAATGGCGGAAATTATGTAGATTGGAGTCTCACACCAGCTCCTTATTTTTTTCCCGATTGGCTAATTTTTTTTATTGCATTTAGTCTTACCAAAAAAGTATATTTTCAATTTCTAATCAATGCAGGTTTGAATGTATTATTACTTTATTTGGCGACAAGACTAATTTATTTAGAGTTTTTTTCGAAAATAAAAGCAATTCTATTTTCTTTAGCATCTATAAGCATTTTTTTATTTCTGGCGATAAGTTCCAATCTACAATATTTTCAAGGGTTTATCTATCAGGCGCTTTTCTTGCCAAATATTCATGTCGGTATTTTTACAATTGGAATTTTTTATTTATGGCTGGAATTAAAATTGCTAGTTAACCATGAAATCAATAAAAGTAGCTACTATCTTTTTTTTGCGGTAGTTATTTCCTTCGCTGCGGGACTATCAGATCTTTTATATATTGTTCAATTTACTGCACCTGTATTTATGGTCTATGTGCTATTTTTCCTAAAAGGAAAAATAAATCTCGAAAAAGTTTTAAAATTTTCAATATTACCATTAATTTTTTCAGGCCTAGGCGGATGCTTAATTAAGCATGTTGTACACCGATCCACCCTCTGGGCTTATTTAAAATTAGTTTCTAGTTCGAATTTTTCATTGCAGTCACTAAAAGATGATTTTACTCTTTATATCTTTCATTTTATTAAAACAATATCTCCGTTAATTGGTATAATTTTCTTTATATTTTATATAAGTATTATTTCAGTTTTTTTATATTTTTTTTTTAGTAAAAAAAATAGAGATAAAGTACTAAATATAAATTCAAATGTGATTTTTATTTGCTGCTTTTTTATATTTAGCGTAGTCATTAATATTCTAGCTACCGGTCTAGAAAACTCCGGAGTGCGCTACATATACCCATTTTTTTATTATCCGATATTATTCTTTTTTTATATAGGATCACTCTTTAATCGTAATAAAATAGTTGAAAATTTTTTATCTTTTTTTTCAGTAAGTTTATTGTTAATTTTTTTTATAATATTAATTAATTTTTATTTTGAAAATAATGGAAAATTAAAAAAAGATTATTACCCAGAGGATATTGCTTGCCTCGACCAAACCTTAACTAACGAAGGGCATGATGGCGTTGCACAGTATTGGCAGTCTTTTAATATTACGATGTTATCCAAGAAGAACATTAGAGCATTTCCATTAAAACGTGATTTAACCCCTTTTGGTTTTATTGATAATAGTCAATGGTTTGATAAGCCGTTTAGCTTTGCGATTATTGATTTAGGTCAAAGTCCCGAAAGATTAACCTGGGTATTAGATGAAAAATTAATTAAGCAAAATAATGGGGAACCGAAAAAAACAGTAATTTGTGGGGATAAAAAAATATTAATTTATGAAAAAAACAACTTAAAAATAAACAAATTAAATAAATCAGGTTTTTCATTTACCTGGCCAGCTAATACTTTATTCAGCCGATATCCAAATTCAGAAATAAGTGATGGCAAACGAATTGCTAAACCCACGGATCCACCCAATTTTTTAAGTTATGGTCCCTATATTATTTTATCCGAGGGACACTATCATTTCATTATACGTTATTCAAGTGATGCAGCACCGGATAAAAAGGTTGCCTATTGGGATGTGATGTCTGTTACCGCAAGAACTATTTCTATTGAACATCCTATTGTTGGAACTAATAATCAAACGAATGAAATAAACGGAAAATTTAACGTGACTAAACAACAAGCCAATAAAGATCCTTTTGAAATCAGAATATTCTTTCTTGGAAGTACAAACTTTACTTTTGAAAATTTAACCATTCAAAAAGATTAAATTGATAGAGTTAATTTAATGGATAGGGAATCTTGTGGATGATCGATAAAAGAAATCAATGGCTTTATGTGATTGAAGTAATTTTATTATTTATTATTACTTCGGTAATCGCCGTATTTTATTTAAACCAATCAGGAATGGGATTATTTTTTAATTCAGATATCTTAGGCATCCCAAATATATTCAAAGATTTGGCGGGAGGAGGAAGCTTAAAAGATTGGGCCATTCCTAGTACCGCTATGTTTATTCCAGATTGGCTGGTTTTTTTTATAGGATTTAGTTTAAGTAAAAATATCTATTATCAGTTACTTATAATGGCGTGTTTAAATACGTTATTGTTATATTTAATGGTTAGGCTTATTTATAGCCTTTTTTTTCCTCAAAAATATGCATTTATTTTTTCATTAGCATCGCTTAGTATTTTTTTATTTTTTACGTTGAATAACCTGGAGCCTTTTATATTTTTACTCGTACCTGCTCAACATGTAGGTGCGCTAACGATAGGTCTTTTCTATTTTTTTGTACAAATTAAACTGATCGATCAATTCAAAAACCCGAACAAACTTTATTTTTGGCTATTATTAGCCCTTATTATTTGTTTAATCATGGGGCTATCTGATTTATTTTTTATTGTTCAATTTTCCTTACCTGTGTTATTAGCCTACCTAATTATGTTAATAAAGCGAGAAATAGGCGTAAGGAAAGTATTCATATTTTCATTTATACCATTATGCTTCTCAATGTTAGGTGCGTGGTTAATTCCTTTTGTTTTACAGCAAGGTAAAGTTTGGACTTATTTAAATCAACATTCTTTAAGTCAAGTCCCTTTTGATACAATCAAATATAATATTCATTTCATTATAAATAATTTGAAATTGTTTCAACCTTATATACTGATCAATTTAGTTTATTTATTGTTTTATACGTTCATACTCTTTATTTTCTTTAGTGCAGTATTTGGATTTAAATTCAAAAAAATTTTATTAAATAAAAAAAATATTTTCTTTACTTTATTTATTACACTCAGTTGTTTTTCAACTATTTTAGCCTTTCTATCCGTAAAAATAGATCCCACAATACGATATCTAGAACCTTTGTTTTTCTTTCCGATATTAACTTTCTTTTATATTGGATCATTTTTTAATTATTCAAAGTTATTAAAAGCTTTATTTGTTTTTGCTTTTTTTATACTATTATATTTCGTTTTAAGCAAAGCAAAGCTCTTTTATAATAATTTGTTTTCTATTAAAGGAAGTTATTATCCCTATGAGTTATCTTGCATTGAAAAGGCTTTGCAAGATCATGATCATCATGGCATTGCCAATTATTGGATAGCGAGGCCTTTTTCGATGTTTAGCCAACAAGGCTTGGTTATAAATGAGTTTTTCGGGAATTTAACCCCTTTTAAGTGGAACACTAATGTCACAAAAGTAAGTAACTCGAATTCCTATACCTTTGTTATCCTGGATAACGTGTCTAATGAAAAAAAATCCAATGAACTTGAATTTAACCAAGCTTATATTGAAAATATCAATGGTCCATCTGAACAAATTATTTTTTGTGGTAATAAAAAACTATTAATTTATCCAAAAAATAGGCTTCGGGTAGCTGTTTTTGTCAAAAAAGGGGATCTATTTACCTGGCCAGCGTTTATCCTTCCTAGTGTATTCCCTAATAGCGTAGATTTAAAACAACGCACAGCTAAAGTAGGGGATGGTCCTGGCTATGTTACTTTTGGTCCGTATACTACATTAACATCAGGAAAATATCGCGTTTCAATCTCATACTGGAGTGATGCTTCCAGTTCTAAAAAGATAGGACTCTGGGATATTTTATCTCACCCAACAGATAATGATATTACTATGGATTTATTTGGAACTGATAATGAAGTAAGAACAATAGAAAGTATGTTTATCGTTCCCGCAAATCCTTCAGAAAATAACTATGAAATTAGAACCTTTACTTCAGGTGTTGCTAAACTTACGGTTAAGAATATTAAGCTTGTAAAATTGTAAAACTTAATAAATTTTATTTTAATTATTTTAATTTTAATTTACGCAAAACTGTTCAGATAATTTGTCATTAAGTTTAGATTGTTTAACATTTCTTTTTGATTAAAACCAGCAATCAGATTGAAATATTTATGAGTAGTGGTTACGTGTTCATGAGCAATATGATAGAAATTATCTATGGTTGTAAAATCTAAATAAGTACTGCCTTCAATGGCATAAATAAAAGGGAATAATTTGCAAAGTCGTTCTTGAAACTCTGGTAAGCTTATACGATGAAAAACATTTAAACACCAATGATTCATTTCTAAAGAAACTATAGGTTTATATTTTTCTAAAATTTTTTTTGATCCTTCAAGAGCAAAGATTTCATAACCTTCTAAATCCATTTTAATAAAATCTAATTTATCGAAATTAAATTGGTAGAAGATTTCATCTAATGATTCTAGTCTAACATTCATACAAAAATGCTGTTTATCTGCTTCAAATTGATCGGCGATATAAGCACCCGCTAAAAAATCATTGGTAGCTCGCATTGCAATCTCCCCACTTTTATTGCCTACTGCAAAATTATGTAAATAAATATTTTTTTTATTCGCATTAGCAATATTTCTTTTGAGAAACTCAAAACTTGGGGGAAAAGGTTCAACCGCAGCAATTTTCCCTTTAAAACAAACATCAGCTAAAGCTATAGCCGTTAAACCAATATTAGCGCCAAGATCTAATACACAAGAATCTTCACAACAAAAGCTTTTAAAAATAGAAAGTAAGGCAGAATCAAATTCTTGAGGTGCATTACGCAAATAGCGTATATCACCTTCAAATAAATAGTTTGTGTTATTTATGTTAATAGTTCTTTTTATTGAAGGTATTTGTTGCCCAGCAATCATTTCCGGACTCCATTCATTAGTCCATTGATCGAAACAAATAATATTCAATAATTTATCTGTTACTTCACTCAAACTATCATGATCTAAAAAGCCAATTTTCAAAGATTTATCTCTTTCTATATAGCTTGAGTTAAGATAGTTTGTTAAAGAGCCAATATATTTCTTATTTAAACAAATACAAGCTTCTGCTATTTCAAATAGATAGCGTTCTACAGTAATATTATGATCAAAAATTAAGAGATATATTTTTATGCCCTTTATTTTCCAAGTATTGATAATTTTTAATAACTCATTAGGTTCATTAAGATTAGTTGGAAATAATACGAAAAAAATATCGCTTGGAAATATATCAATAGGCATATCGGTTAATTGATTTTCTGATAAACCTAAAGTTGATGATGTAAAATGACGTGCATAAAAATATGTCTTTTTATCTTTATGATAATAAATAGGTTCTATTCTATGTTTTAAGGAGTCACTATTCATTAATTTCTTAAAAACTTCTTTATGAATATGAGTGCATTCTCTATTAGTATTTTCTATAAAGTTGCTTATATCAATAAGTATTTGCGGATTGCCTACATTTGAGCGGTTGGCAGCTATAATCTTAGAGACGTTTAATAGATCCTGTTGATGAATGAGATGAGTATTATTGATGACTAATTCACTAAGAAGCGATGATTCGCTGGTGTTATTTTCATAATAAAATTCTTCAATGATACCATTGAATTGTTTGCCAATTTTGTCCGGTCTATGATTTTTATTAATATATTCCAAGGTTTTTTTGGAAATAGTATGACGTAAACTGACATCAGTATAAATTTTATTAATAGCATTAGTTAATGCTTGATCAGTAAAATCATCATTCAATTTTATGATCACATTATCAGGTAATTCTTTTATGCTACCATGAGAATTGGCTATAGTTGGTATACCGTAAGCTAAGCAAGTTAACAGGCAGCCAGACGTTTCACCTCTTGAATTGCTGCGTAATTGAACAGCAGTATCAGCCCCCAATAAAAAATCTTCAAATATATCTTTACTAGAAAAGCCTTTAAATTGTATCTTTTTACGTAGTTTATGAGTTTTGATAAGATTTAACAATGTTTCATAGTAACTTGGATAGGGTTCCTCACCAATTAAGATAAGATAGATATTTTCATTTTCTTTTAATATCTTTAAACAGCCGTTTATTAATCGATGATTAAGTTTATTAGGATGAAGATTCCCAAATGAACATATTAAAAAATCATTTTTAGTAAAACCTAATTTTTCTTTAGCTTTATCTTTTTCTAGATTAGAAAATTGAGTCTTGGCATGCGAAAGATGAGGAATTAATTTTACTTTTTTAATTAAATTTGGACCATACCATTTTTCGACTAAATCAATACTATATTGGGAATGAACAATAACGCCTAAGGCTTGTTTTAATACTGAAAGATTGCAAGGATAAGTATAATGGGTATTAATTCGGCCATTTTTCTCCTGGTAGACTAACGCTTGGAATCCATGAGAATGATAAAGTGTTTGATTAAAAATGTAATTTTTATTCGGAAGAAAATCGTCCATCCAATCTAACAGTCCACTTAGAAAAAAGTCATGTAATACCACTATACCTGGATAGATATTTAACAAATCAAACATATAGTGGTGTAGTGATGAATTTCCAAATTGGTATAAAATGATGTCAAATGTCTTGGCATGTTGAATGAACCAATTGATACTATGCATTTGAAAATTTGCATTTAACCATGCATCATCGACACTCAGTTGATCACTAATGAGTATAATGTCATAGAAACAGGCTAACTCTGGAATTAATCGCCCACTGTAGTCGGCTATACCTGATTTTTCTGCAGGTAAAGGTGATATATAAGCCATTTTTTTTCTAATAGGCTTTACTACTTGTTTTTTAAGCTTTTTAGCCTCATACAACTGTTCGAAAGCACTTAAGGCTTTTTTTGCGGTATTTTCCCAAGTGAATTTTTTTATTTGCGTTTGTCCATGTTGTTTTAGATAGTTTCTAAAGTTTTCATCGGTTAAAGCTTCTAGCATTTTACTTATTAGTGAACTTGAATCTTTTGGATCAAATAAGGCTTCTTGGCAGCCGGTGACTTCAGGTACGCTGGTCATATTAGAGCTTATGACGGGTGCTCCACAGGCCATGGCTTCTAATATCGGTAAACCAAATCCTTCATGGAAGGAGGGAAACACAAACAGACTGCAAGTATTATAGAGTATTATTAATGTTTCTTCGGGTACATAACGTATTAATATCAGCTCATCCGCATCGAGATTAAAACGCGTTTTAAAAAAATTTGAAAAATGAAGGATAGCTTCATCATTAATGGTGACTATGATCACTAATTGAAATTTTCTTCGTATAGGTAAAAGAGAAAAAGCCTCAACGAGGCCGTTGACATTCTTACGATAATCAATACCTCCTATATAAAAAATAAAATCTCGCGTTATTCCATAAGTTTCTTTAACTTTTTTAAATTTTTTATCTTCAATATCAATTATTTTAAATTTTGGGTCTAGACCCGCAGAGCAATTAACAATATTTTCTTTTGGAAATGCCAGATAGTTACTGGCTTCTTGTGATGCAGATTCTGAAAGTGTGATTAATAGATCGCTTTTTTTTAAATATTGCATTTTTTGAAAAAAAAAATGCGGTGCAGAAAATCCTTTTATGTACAAATCTGGATAAATAAATGGTATCAGATCATATAAAGTGGCTACTGTTAAATGGTTGGATTGAAGCTCACCTATAGATACCGGCACATCATCTATCCAGCCTTCGAATACACTCGATACATAAACAATATCTGGGGATAAATTATTTATAAAGTGCTCGCGTATTTTCTCGGCGGCTTTTATTCGCCAACTATTTTTATAATCATGACCGGATATTTTTTGGGGAACGTCAAATAATTTAATTCGGTCTTGCGGGACTAAACTATCAAAGGAGCTTTGTATTATATCAATTTGATCAGGTAAATTTGTGTTTAATAATACATAAATTTCATGATGCTTTGCTTGTCTAGCCAACTCTTGGCTGAGAGAAAGACTATAGCGACCGATTCCCCGGTTGCAACTGATGCCTTGTAGGCTTTGTAGATCGATAACAATTTTCATATAAAATCTGAAAAATTAACTTTCATAATACTCAATGGTTTTCTTTAATTTTTTATAAATTTCTAGGCTAGCTAATGACAATTCGACGTTTTTATTATTTTCTGAATAAAAGGTATTTGGGGAAGGAGGATTGGTATTGTCATTGACTAATTGTTTAAATCTTATTTGTAAATGGGGCGTATCCTTTAATTGTTGTAAAATTATTAGACGCCAGTTTTTTTTAGTTAAAATTAACTTTAAAAAAGGCAAGCAGAAATTCTTTATTAATAGAGGTAGAATATATTCCAAGTACACATTTTTATCAGGTGTTTTTATATCTTTTAACCAATTAAAAATAAATTTAATAAGTTTTGATATTTTTGGATAAAATATTAATTTTGCTTTAATTGTTATTTTTAGTTGTTTAGGTATTAATTTAATAATAAACTGACAGGGAAAAACTTTTCTAACTATTTTAAATATATAGACTAGTAATAGTCTTAAGCTATATTTTAAAATTATTGATAGTTTTTTAATAAATTTTAGAGAAAAAAATCTAAATTTTTTTATAAGATATTTTTTATGATGGTTAAGATTGATCATATCTTCTGAGTTTAAGTTTATATGAAAATAATTAACGTTAATCATATTTTATTTTTTTAGTTCGGTAGATATTTAATTTAAACGTTTTAAGTCTGCTTCAACCATCATACTGATCAAATTATCTAAGCTAGTTTTTGCTTGCCAGCCTAGTTTCATTTTTGCTTTTTTTGGATCGCCCAAAAGTATATCGACTTCAGCAGGTCGAAATAATTTTGGATCGATAACAATATAATCTTCATAATTTAAACCAACGTGTGCAAAAGCCAGCCGACAAAGTTCTCTAACAGTGATACTTCGACCTGTTGCAATAACATAATCGTCTGGTTTTTCTTGTTGTAACATTAGCCACATCGCTTCAATATAATCTCCAGCAAAACCCCAGTCGCGTTTGGCATCGATGTTACCGAGATGTAATTTTTTTAAACTTTCTCGCTTTATTCGAGCAACGGAGTGCGTAATTTTTCGACTAACAAACTCAATGCCTCGTAAAGGGGACTCATGATTAAATAGAATGCCGTTGGAGGCATGCAGTGAAAAGCTTTCTCGATAATTTACCGTAATCCAATGACCATAAAGTTTTGCGACACCATAGGGACTGCGGGGATAGAAGGGTGTGGTTTCATTTTGTTGTTCGGCTTGAATCAAGCCAAATATTTCGCTACTTGAAGCTTGGTAAAATCTAGCTTTTGGGTTAATTAAGCGGATAGCTTCTAAAAGATGGGTGACGCCAAGAGCAGTGATTTGACCTGTTAAGCTGGGTTGTTCCCAAGAGGTTCCAACAAAGCTTTGTGCGGCAAGATTATAAACTTCATCGGCTTCGGAGACTTCCATAGCACGGACTAAGGAAGCAGGATCCATCATATCGCCATTAATTAATTTTATTTCAGTTTCAATAGCCAATTCACGTAAACGCCATAGACTATCACTTGTGCGGCGTGCAACTAAACCAAATACTTGATAATTCTTTGCTAATAAAAACTGAGCGAGGTATGCGCCATCTTGCCCGGTAACTCCTGTTATTAATGCTTTTTTGCTCATTTTCAGTCCTTTGAAAAAAAGGAATGTTAGCAAAATCTTTGCTAGAATGCTACTTCTCTATTACATGGACTTTTAGAAAGTTATTTTAGTGAATATTATTTTAAATGGACAAACTTTACAGTACCCTTTAACTGGGATAGGTTGGTATACTTGGTACTTATTACAAGGCTTGCAAACCCATCCTTTAATTAACCAGTTAATATGCATACCCTCTATAAAACTTGATAATAAGAGGAGTAAGTTAGCCCATAACTTTTTGCAATCCAATTTTAAAAAAATAATCAAATCGCTACCAGGTAGCTATATCGCATTAAATAATTGTCGTAATCGCTTATTCCGGAAAAGATCGCAATTATTGCGAGACAGAAATTTTATCTATCATGAACCGGCTTATATTATTCGACCGTATGCAGGGTCCACAGTTTGTACTGTGCATGATTTATCCCATATTTATTATCCGGAGTGTCATCCCAAAGAAAGAGTCAAGTTTTTATTGCGTTACTTACCACAGAGTATTGAAAAGGTCGATCATATCATTGCAGTTTCTGAGTTTACTCGGGCAGAGGTTATTAATACCTTCAATATATCGCCAGCAAAAATAACGCGTATTTATCATGGTATTTCAAAGTTATATAGGCCACGGCAGTTTGATGAAATAAAAGCAGTACTTTGTCGATTGGGTTTATTAGGAAAGAACTATCTGCTCAGCGTTGGGACATTGGAGCCCAGAAAAAATTTAGAACGCTTAATTCTTGCTTTTAAGCAACTATCCGAACAGCAACGAAATCGTCACCCTTTAGTTTTAGTGGGTGTTAAGGGTTGGAATCACTCCCGCTTAGAACAATTGATTAAGCCACTTTTGCAAAAGAAACAACTCCATTATTTAGGTTATGTTTCTGAGCTTGATTTAGCTTATTTATATTCAGGAGCTTTTGCGTTTGTTTATTTATCGATATATGAAGGTTTTGGCTTACCTTTATTGGAAGCTATGGCAAGTGGTGTTCCTATACTGACTGCTAACGGGTCTTCTCTCTTAGAAGTCGTGGAAAATGCGGCGCTATTAGTTAATCCTTTTGATATAGATGCAATAGTTGCAAAACTGTGCCAATTGTTAGGTAATGAAGAATTACGAGTTAGGCTTAAGCAACGAGGACTGATACAAGCGGAAAAATTTTCTTGGAAAGTCTGTATTGAAAATATCATTAATGTTTATCGGAAGCTTGCAAGTGCCTAGTTAAAAAATATAGGGATAGGTTCAACCGTTAAAAATTGTACGTTATCGACAATCTTAATCGTTAAACTTGTATTTAGAAAGTAAAAATTGTAGGATTCCTATGTGTTGTGTAATCACCATCCTTTTTGTTTACATAGCGGAATGTTCTGCTACTTTATTTTTTCAGACTTAGAGTAAATGGATAGAAAGCAACGGACTATAAATTTTTTTCTTGCCAAATTTAATATTTTTTTCCTAATCGATGTTTCTATCAGTTTTTTTATAGAATTATACTAATAAAATTTAGATACTAAGCTCCTATAGGTTGAAAAATAAATTTTCAACGTGTAATTGAATATGCAATATAAAAGATAAAGATATTATAGCAAGTTTAAGCTTAAAAGATTTTTTATTTTACAACTTTTAGCAATATATCAGGAGATTGAAATTTATGTTAGTTGAAATTAATAGTTGTGAAATATGTGATAATAAAAACCTTTTCTCTATTCTTAACTTAGGTTTACATCCGATGTGTGATGATCTCGTTCCTTTAGGAGACCTACGTATCTGTAAAGAATATCCGATTGAAATTTTGTTTTGTGAAAAGTGTGTTACCGCACATCAACGATTTCAGGTTTCAAAAACAGAGCTATTCCCACAAAATTACCATTATCGATCTCGCCATACTGCCGATGTCTTAAATGGTATGCGACAAATTGTTGAATTTTGCGATGAACATTATGGTGATTTAACGGATAAAAAAATTTTGGATATCGGCTGTAATGATGGCAGTCTTTTAAATTTTTTTCGAGAAAAGAATGCTAAGACTTTCGGAATTGAGCCTACCGATGCCTTTAAGGAATCTCAAAAGGCGGGTCATGAAGTGATGAACGATTTTTTTAATGAAGATATTGCAGTTAAATTTGTAACAAAATATGGACAACCTGATCTCATAACGTTTACCAATGTTTTTGCACATATTGAAAATTTAAAAAAGGTTTTGCAAGCACTAAAAATACTTATTAATGATAAAACGGTTATTATTATTGAGAATCATTACTTAGGTGCTATCATTGAAAAATTTCAATTTGATACGTTTTATCATGAGCATCCACGAACTTATAGTTGTACTTCTTTTACACATATAGCGGCCACATTAGATCTTAATCTGAGTGATGTTATATTTCCATCACGTTATAACGGAAATATCCGGGTTGTTTATTTACCAAGGCAAGTGGGTGAACAGCACAACAGTAAATTATTAGGAATTATTGAAAAAGAAAAATCTTTTTTCCAAAAATTTAAAGCAATGGCCAAAAAAATTGATCCGTGGTGCAAGGATAAACGCGCGAATATAGAGCAACTTGTGAGTGAGCATGGAAGATTATCAGCCAAGGCATTTCCCGGCCGCGCTGCTATTCTCGTTAAAATGCTAAAGCTTGATAGTGATTTAATTTCAGCAACTTATGAAAAATCGCAATCTAGTAAAATTAATCATTATATTCCAGGAACGCAAATACCCATTTTATCCGATGATAAATTTGATTTCATAAAGAATACGGCGCCTTTGCTCAATCTTGCATGGCATATCCCAACCGAGATTAAATCTTATCTAGAAGAGCGGGGTTATTATGGCCCTATCATCAATATCATTTCAGAAAAAGACCTAACTTGATATGAAAATTACCATACTAGGTGGAGGTTTCGGTCTTTATGGCTATTTACCCGCTTTATGTAATCTCGACAATTTAAATATTATTCTTCCTCAGCGTTACCAGCAACATTTTCTGCAGCGTGATGATATAAAATCTTTTTACGATCAGGTTGAATGGGTTAAGAAAGATGAGGAACTCTTAGAAATTTGTGAAGGAGTTATCATTGCTTTACCTCCTAGACAACAAACTATCTGTGTGAAAAAATGCTTGGGTTATAAACATATAAGTCATTTCCTGCTGGAAAAACCAGTAGCCATTACACCTCATTTAGCCATTGATTTAATCACCAATTTAAAAAAATCGGGAAAAAAATTCCGAATTGCATATAATTTTCGTTATACGGAGTGGGGTGAAACTTTACTTGCCAGTTTGGGTGGAATAAAAAATATCGCTTGGAATTTTCAAGCACATCATTATGCAAAAAATATCCAAACTTGGAAACGTTTACATCAGGAAGGGGGTGGGGCTTTACGTTTTTATGGAATTCATTTAATTGCCTTGCTCACAGAGCTAGGATATGACACTGTTTCTTATTCAGAAATAAACATAAATCAGTCTAATGAAGCAGAGAACTGGGAAGCCGAAATAGCAGGAGTAAATTTAGTTACTTGTTCTGTTAAGTTAGCAACCGATAGCAGGGATACTAATTTTTTAGTTAAAGATAATAAAAATCATACTTATTCTTTTTTACACCCATTTGATACCGCTTCCACCGGTATAGCAAGTTTTTCTGATGATAGAATCCCATTTTTAACTAAATTACTTCAGGATCTTTTTTACGGTGAAAAACAATATTATGAGTGGTATGAAACCACAAATTTACTTTGGAATCGTATTGAACAGAAGGTTTTATAATAATGAAAAAGATTTCTGTTATTACTCCTTGTTTTAATGAAGAAGACAATATTCATGAATGCATTGATGAAGTGCAAAAGATTTTTAAAGAAGATTTACCACAGTATGAATTAGAGCATATTTTTTGCGATAACTGCTCAAGTGATAATACTCTGAGTATTTTAAAGCAGAAAGCAGCCGTCGACCGGCGTATTAAAATTATTGCTAATTCTCGTAATTTTGGTATCTTAAAAAACACCTATAATGGTGTTCTAAATGCAACTGGCGATGCGGCGATATTGTTTATGCCCGTTGATCTTCAAGATCCTCCGGAATTGATCCTCGAGTTTGTTAAACAATGGGAAAAAGGTTATGAAATCGTCTATGGTATCCGCGCCAAGCGCGAAGAAAATTTTTTTATTAAGATGCTGCGTAAGGCTTATTATCGATTATTATCGGCATGTACTTATGTTGATTATCCGCCTGATGTGGGTGATTTTCAATTAGTTGATCGTGTTGTTCTTAATGCCATGAAGCAAATTGATGATGCCCAACCGTTTATGCGGTTAATGACTTTTGATTGCGGTTTTCGTTCCTTTGGGATTCCCTATACCTGGCGTGCACGTAAGAATGATGCTTCTCGTAATAGCTTTATGCAGATGATTAGTCAAGGAATGAATGGATTTATTGGATTTAGTAACGTTCCCTTACGTTTAGCCTTGTTTTTTGGATTAATCTTATCTGGCTTTAGTTTTTTCTATGCTTTTTTCGTAGGGATTATGACGGTTATGGGTCAAACCTTTGAAGCAGGGCGCGGCATTCCTACCGTTATTGTTGCTTTATTCTTTTTTAGTGGGATACAGTTACTTTTTGCAGGTATTCTTGGGGAATATATCTTAGCGATCTATAACCAAGTTCGGCGAAAACCCTTGGTTATTGAGAAAGAAAGAATTAATTTCGATTAGTTTTTTTTAGACTATTTTATGGTTAATAATTTAGTTTCTTCGGCGAGTGTAATATCTTTATTTACGCGATCATAATTATCTTTAAATCGAATAATGTCATCTTCACCTAAATAATTCCCGATTTGTAATTCAATGACTATTAGGTCGTTGAGTTCAAAATTACTTAGACAATGTTTGCTTCCTATGGGTATAAATGTAGATTCTTGTGGCTTCAAAAGAAATGTTTTTTGATTATTTTGCACGGTTGCTATTCCTTTAACGACTACCCAATATTCGCTGCGATATTGGTGTAACTGCAAAGATAAGCTCGCCCCTGGATGGACAACAATCCGCTTCAACTTATAATTTTGTCCTTGATCTAATACGGTATAATGCCCCCAAGGGCGATTCACACTTTGATGATATCGATAAGCATCATGTCCAAATTTTTTTAGTTCATCGACTAACTGTTTAACCTGCTGCAATTGTGACTGCTCGCAAATAAGTAAGGCATCGCTGGTATCGACTATGGTTAAATTTTTTACGCCTAGCACCGTAATTAAACGTCCCGGTGAATTTTGATTATAAACCGTCGTATCAGTGGTGTTTCGCAAAATTGCATTTCCTAATACCCGATTACCATTGTTATCAGATTTTATTAATTTACTTAAACTATCCCAAGAGCCAATATCCGACCAACCAAAATCAGCAGGAATAACGACCATATTTTTAGCTTTTTCCATTAAAGCGTAATCGATAGAGATATTGTCTAATTTTAAAAAACTTTTTTGATCAAATCTAAATTTTTTTTCGAGATTATTCTGAAAAAAAGAAAGATAATTTTCACTTGTTTTCCAGCAATATAATATTTTTTTATAAAATTCAAGATTATACTTTTTTAGGGTATATAATAAAGTGTTAGCGGTAAAACAAAAAATGCCTGAATTCCATAGATAATTCCCTTGTTCTATAAAAGCAAGCACTTTCTCTAGGCAAGGTTTTTCATGAAAATTTTTGACATGAAAGGCGGGGTCTAGGTCTAGTGTTTTAGAGTGACTATATTCGATATATCCATAAGCGGTTTCTGGTTTGTTGGGTATAATACCGAAGGTGACTAATAACCCCTTTTTTGCTAATTGGTAAGCTTGCTTTACGCAGCGATTAAATTTAATTTGATTAGTAATAACATGATCCGTAATACTAATAATACCGCATCAGGGTCAAATAATTTTTGTATAAATAATGCACTTAGTGCGATAGCCGATGTTGTATTGCGAGAAATAGGCTCTAATAAGAAGTTAAATTCTTTTGTTTTAGAGAGGGCTACCAGTTTACTTAATTCATTTTTACTTTGATAGTAGTATTCAAAATTAGTGACGGTAATGATCTGTTGGACATTAGGTATATTGGCTGCTCGCTGATAAGTTTTTTGTAATAAAGAGTGAGTTTCATTTTGGAGTCGAATAAAAGGTTTTGGGTGCGCTTCTCGAGAGACAGGCCATAAGCGGGATCCATTGCCACCGGATAATATAGTTGGAACTAGCATCTTCTCATCCTTGAGGTTTAAAGGTACTTATAAAATTTGGTTTTCTACTCTTTTTGTTAATTTTCCTTGTTTTTTAAATTTAAAAAGAACTTTTTAGTTTCAATATAAGTGATATCCAGCTAGATGCACAAAAAATAGCCTTATAAAAAAATTTAAAACCTTGATTGGGTTAATATGAATGTAGCATTTGTTAAGTGTCAAGAAGCGAACATAACTAGAATAGTTATTTTTTTAACCCGATAAACTCATCTTTATCTTTTTTGAGCCCCTATTGAAGCATAGCTTTTTTAGGATATCAATAGACCTCCCTTATTGAAAGCAAAAAAAATAGGTTGCAAATTTAAAGCTAGATAACTTACTTTTTTTGATGGGAGTGATACTATGTAAATGTTAATTCTTAAAGATGGAGTCAATAAATTTTTTTACCATAAAATTATTTATTTTGGCTATGGATTAAGATTTCCTAAGGATAGGCGCTTTATGAATGAAAGAGTAAACCAGGATTTACTAGTTGCAAGTCAAGAAAAATTAGGGTTCGGATTCTTAGCCAAGCTAATTCCCATTGCTCTGGGTGGTTTTTGCTTTTTATTAGCTTGGTACCTTATGGGCAGTTTTAATTTGAATTATCCCATTGCTTATGGTGGTGATAATTTTTTCATGTCTTGGATTATCAAGCGTTTAATTGATGGCTTCTGGAGCTTCAATAGTGTTTACTCTGGATTTCCTTTTGGTTCTGCTTTTTATGATTTTCCATTTTCAGATATGGGAACTTTTACGGTATTAAAGTTATTAGGGCTTTTTACTCATAGTTATATTCTAACAGTAAATATCTATATTCTCTTAGGATTTGCAGTCACTTCATCCATTTCCTATTTAATATTAAAAAAGTTTGGTTGTAATAACATTTTTTCAATAACAGGCGCGATTTTATTTACTTTTCTTCCTTTTCATTTTTTCCGCTTAGCCCATTTATTTTTTACTTGGTATTTTAGCATTCCTATATTTACGTGGTATGCGTTTAAAATATTTGCAAATAAATCTCTTTTTTTTGAATGCGGTAAAAATGCTTGGAAAAAAATTAAACTTTTTTTAAGTTTATTATTTTTAGCTTCTTTTGGTGTTTACTATACTTTTTTTGCAGTATTAATGTTTTTGGCTTCAGGAATTGCTGGCTCATTAAAATGGAAATCGAATAAAAATTTGATTTCCGCTTTTATAGCAATATTTATGTTGACAATGGGTGTAGGTTTAAATATCTCTCCCAATCTAATTCATTCGTATAAATATGGTTCGAATCCTACAGTAGCACAGCGCTTTGCAATGGAATCCGAGTATCATGGATTAAAACTCATTCAGATGCTATTACCACAGCCATTACATCGCTCAGCTCTTTTACGTAAAATAAGCACGAAATATAATCAAACGTTCCCTTTAGTGGCTGAAAATATGACGGCTTCATTGGGTTTAATAGGAAGTTGTGGCCTAATTATCATATTAGCTGTTGCCATAGCTACGCCTTTTTTTCGGTTTCAAGTCGATAGCCATATTCAATTATTGGCTTTTTTGACAAGTTTTCTATTTTTATTTACGACTATAGGTGGTTTTGCTTCAATATTTGCTTTGCTGATTACGCCTATGATTAGGGCTTGGAATAGGATAAGTGTGTTTATCGGGTTTGCTGCGATTACTACTTTTATATTATCTACGGAACAATTTTTAAAAAAATTTACTTATAAACGTTTTTTAAAACAAGCAGAAATTTATGTAGGAATTTTTTTAATCTGCTTTGGTGTTTGGGATCAAACCTTTACTAGGACAAAATTAGAGGTAATCAGTTTGAAAAATCAATTTCTTAACGATGCTATGTTTGTTAAAAAAATTGAAAAATTAATTCCCAACGGCGCTGTCTATCAGCTTCCTTATATCCCTTTTCCAGAAGAAGTGATAAATAATAACTTTTATTCTTACGACCCATTTCGCGGTTATTTACATTCTTCAACGTTACATTGGAGTTCGGGTGGAATGAAAGGTAGACGGGGGGATTTATTTTTTCGTTATTTAGCTAATCAACCGATGAAACACCAGATTGAAATTATAAAAAGGCTTGGTTTTAATGGGATTTATATTGATCGACGGGGATATAGTGATCATGGGGTTGCTATTGAAAACGAAATAAAACGAAATATTGGTCATCCCGTCACTTTTGTGAGTGAAGATAGCAATTTACTGTTTTTTTCTATTTTATAATTTTTCTTAGAAATATTAGGTTTAAAATGATTTATGCAAAACATTTTACATCTAGGTAAGTTCTCAAATGAGCGAGTGGGTGGTATCGAAACAGTAGTAGATAGGTTGCTCTTGGGATTAAGTCTAGATTTCAAGGTATTCAATCTGGTCGCTAATGACCATTTTAAAAATAAAGTAGTCGAGCAAACAGGCTATATCGAATATTGTGCCCCATTAGCAGGGATGTTTGCACGAACGCCTATCTGTCCTAATATGCCTTACTATCTAAATAAATTGTACCAGCGTTATCAGTTTTCGATAGTCCATTTACATTTACCTAATCCAATGGCACATTTAGCCTCCGAAATTTTACCTGACTCAGTAAAGCGGATCATTAGCTGGCATAGTGATGTGATTCGGCAAAAAAAATTACTACCGATATACCAACCATTCGTAAATCGCTTATTAAAACAAGCGAGCGCTGTTATTGTATCGACACCGTATTTAGCTGCGCATTCTGCTCAAATTAAAGTTGCTAGAGAACGCAATATTATACATATTATTCCTTACGGTGTTGATTTTGATTATTTTTTGATCAATAACTATCAGAAGAAAATTGAAGAAATTAAATATCAACACGCGGGTAATTTTTTGATATTTGCTTTAGGTCGACATGTTTATTACAAAGGATTTTGTTATTTAATTGAAGCAATGAAACAATTGCCTAGTAATATTATTTTATTATTAGGAAGTGAAGGTCCATTAACGCCGGCACTTCAAAAACAAGTAAAAAACTTAAATCTAGGACATCGTGTTGTTTTTCTCGGGCAAATAGCAAAGCAAGATTTACCTGCGTATTATCATGCCTGTGATATATTTTGCCTGCCTTCTATTGATCAAAGTGAAGCGTTCGGAATCGCACAATTGGAGGCGATGGCCTGTGCAAAGCCGGTTATTTGTTGCGATGTAACGCATGCTGCAAGTAATTTAAATAAAGATGGATTGACAGGCTTGGTGGTTCCACCCTGTTGCCCATTGGTACTGGCAAATGCCATCTTGAAGCTTTATCAAAATTCTTTATTACGACGTATTTTAGGCCAATCAGCGTATAATTATGCTAAAGAAAATTTTACTACACAGAAAATGATAACAAAGGTAAAAAATCTTTATCATGAAGTACATTCATATTCTGGATAAATAAAATTTAAGAAAAATTATGAATTCGATTAAACTTTCAATCAGCATTGTTGTCTATCAAGAAGATTTTTTACAAATTAAAGATTGCCTTTTAAGCGTGATTAATGCGATTCCAGATAATGTAAACTATAAAATAGGTATTGTGGATAATGGTGCAGAACTCAATAAAAAAGCTAATTTCCAACGGGAAATTAAAAAAAATTTTTTTAATTTACCTATTTTTTATTTATTATCTACTCGAAATGGGGGTTATGGCTATGGCCATAATCAAGTCATTTTAAACAGTGATGCAGAATATCATCTTATTCTAAATAACGATGTGTATTTAATGGCCGATACTTTGAATAATGCATTTGAGTTTATGCAAAAATACAATCAGGTGGGAATGTTAGTCCCCGACGTCTATGACATGGAGAATAATCGAGTGCACCTATGTCGACAAAATCCGAGCTTATGGATTAGTTTTTTACGTCGGTTTGCTCCTAATTCATTCAAAAAAATCTTTCATAAAAAATTAAATAAATTTGAAATGCAAGATAAAAATTATAATGAAGCCATTTTTAATTTAAGCAATCCTACTGGTTGTTTTATGTTTTGTCGATTAAAGTTGCTAAAGCAATTAAATGGCTTTGATGAAAGATTTTTTATGTATTATGACGATTCTGATTTAGGTCGGCGTATGGCTGAAGTTTCTCAAATCGCATACTCACCCACCGTTAAAATAAGACATGTCTGGCGGCGTGCCGCTTACCAGGACAGGCGTATGGCTTGGATCGCGAGTAAATCAGCTTTATATTATTCATGGAAGTGGTTGCTAAAATAAAAATTTAGCTGGAATGTTTTTTAGATAAGCATAATTTTCATCTTTAGGCGATACTATTGGCTCGGATAATGGCCAATCAATAGCCAAACTGGGATCGGACCAAAGTATACCTTGTTCAGCTTTTGGGTTGTAGTAATCACTACATTTATAATGAAAGTCAGCGATCTCACTTAATACACAAAATCCATGAGCAAAACCTTTTGGTATAAAAAGTTGATAATGGTTTTCATCATTTAAAATAGTACCAAACCATTGGCCGAAGCTAGCAGATTGAGTTCTGATATCCACAGCAACATCAAACACACTGCCACGAATGACGGTTACCAATTTATCTTGTGGTTGTTGGATCTGATAATGTAAACCTCGCAAGACTTTTTTATTCGAACGAGAGAGATTATCTTGAACAAAATTTATTTTTCTGTTTAGCAGTTTTTGATAGCGTTCTTCCTGGAAGGCTTCCAAAAAAAATCCGCGCTCATCCTGGTGAGATTTAGGATCAATTAGAACTAAATCCGGGATTGAAGTAGGAATAATTTTCATGATTCTCGTTTAATAATATCGATTAAGTAATTTCCATAGCTGCAGTTGACTAAATTATAAGCAGACCTTTCTAAAGACTCAGTATTGATGAAGCCTTTTCGCCACGCAATTTCTTCTAAGCAAGCTATTTTTAAGCCTTGGCGCTTTTCAACCACTTGTACAAAATGTGAGGCTTCTAATAACGCATCATGCGTGCCGGTATCTAACCAGGTACTACCCCGACTAATTAATTGGTGTGAGAGTTGTCCTTGCGTTAAATAATAGCGATTGACATCGGTTATTTCTAACTCGCCACGTGGAGAAGGTTTAATATTTTTAGCAATCTCAATGACTTGGTTGTCATAGAAATATAAACCGGTGACGGCCCAGTTTGATTTAGGAAGTTTTGGTTTCTCCTCAATGTCAATTAAATTATATTTTTTGTCGAAGACTGCGACGCCATAACGTTCCGGATCATTGACAAAATAACAAAAAATTTGCGCTCCCGTTTGTTGTCCAGCAGCCGCATTTAAAGTTTCTGAAAATTTTTCTCCATAGAATAGATTATCACCCAGAATGAGCGCTATTGAATCCTTCCCAATGAATTTCTCGCCTATAATAAAAGCTTGTGCTAAACCATCAGGACTTTTTTGGGTTAAATAACTAAGATTGATTCCCCATTGTGTACCATTTCCGAGTAAATTTTGATATTGGGACAAGGCTTCAATGCTGGTGATGATTAATATATCTTGAATACCCGCTAACATTAAAGCGCTGAGTGGATAATAGATCATGGGTTTGTCATAAATGGGAAGTAACTGCTTACTAATCCCTTTAGTTATAGGATGTAAACGCGTTCCTGAGCCGCCGGATAAAATGATCCCTTTCACGAATAACTTTCCTTGTTAGCGAGTTGAAAAAAAGCATAGAGACTAGCTTCAATTTTTGTCTAGTGTAAGGTATATTGAATTTTATTAAAATAGCTTATGGACAAAATGTTTAAACCTGCTGTATTAATTACAATTGTTCTTTACCAACCGGATCAGAGCAAGCTATTGAATCTAATTGATGTTTGTTCGCAATATGAAAAAAGCAAAATATTGTTATTTGATAATACTGAAGCTTCTCAAGTTTTTGAGTATGCTAGTACTAAGAGTATTATTATATTGAAAAGCCCCAAAAATGTCGGTGTAGGGGGTGCACATTATTTTGCCTGTCAAATGGCTGAAGAAAAAAATTTTGAATTTGTATTATTTCTTGATCAGGATAGTCAGTTGCCTGAAGATTTTATTATGGATATGGTTTCAGGTTTTTATCGGTTAAAAAATTTACATCCTCGTTTGTGTGCGATTGGCCCCACTTGGGATGATCCTGAGTTCAAAAACTCCAAAACCAAGGCAATTAAAGATAAATTAAGAAATCTGTTAAAAGCACCCAATTTAAAACAGGTATTAATTAGCTCAGGAATGTTGATTTGGGTGCCTACTTTAAAACATATTGGTTATCCAAAAAAGGAATATTTTATCGATTTGGTTGATACCGAGTGGTGTTTACGCGCCTTATATAAAAATTATCAAATTGTTATGCTACCAGATGTTTGTATGAAACACAGGATAGGTGAAATAAAAAAAATTAGTAAATTATTTGTTCAATATGAAAAACCTATTCGCTATTACTATTCATTACGGAATAGTTTTTTTCTATTTCATGAAAAAAATATTTTATTTTCTCATAAAGTTTTTATTCTCGCGGGTAACTTATTTAAGTTAAGAAAAATTATTTTTTCACCCAATCCTCTACAAAGTTTAGTTGCGGCATTTCGGGGTGTTATCGATGGATTTTGTATGAAAAAAGTATGACTGATTAATATTAATACTATCTCTAGAAAGGCATCACATGTTCAAACCCACTTTATTAATTAATATAGTACTTTACAACCCAGATAAAGATAAATTAATAGGATTACTTCGTATTTGTCTAGCTTATGAGTCGGTAAAAATTTTACTTTTTGATAATTCATCTTATGAACAGAGTCCAGAATCTATGCACTCTGAAAAAATTATTTTTTATAAAAGTAAAAAAAATGTAGGTGTGGCTGGTGCTCACTATTATGCTTGTAAATTGGCGGAAGCAAAAAATTTTGATTTTGTCCTTTTTCTCGATCAGGATAGTCTATTACCGGAAGATTTTATCAATCTATTGGTTTTAGGTTTTTATCGTTTACAGAAATTATATCCTCGCTTATGTGCGGTCGGTCCTTTATGGAAAGATCCACGAATAATCGGTTGGTATCAGGAAAAGGAAGTAAAAAATAATCTTAAAAAAAGAATAAAAACTAAATTAAAGCGAATTTTAAGGGTAACCCAGTATAGAGAAAAAATGCATCAACTTTTACAACTTGATAATATTTTAATTAGTTCAGGTATGATGGTTTGGGTACCTACTTTAAAGGATATTGGCTATCCTAAAAAAGAATATTTTATAGATTTAGTTGATATTGAATGGTGTTTACGGGCATTATCAAAAAATTTTCAGATTGAACAAGTAAAAAACGTAAAAATGCAGCATACCATAGGTCAATTTAAATCTTCCAAAACAAGATTTCTACAATATCAATCTCCAATGCGATATTATTACTCTATTCGTAATAGTTTTTATCTTTTTAGGGAAAATAAATTTCCAATTTTGTTTCGTTTGTTTATTTTAATTAGAAATATTGTAGAAATGAAAAAAATTCCTTTTGTTCCGGAAACCAAAAAAAGTTTATTGGCTGCTGTCAGCGGTATTAGAGATGGAATATTTATGAAAAAAAAGTTAGCCGACTTTAAATAGCGGAGTATATTGGATGTTTTCTCTAAAAATATTATTAACGGGTGCAAATGGCCAATTAGGTTGTGAGATGGTTGAGTTGGCAAAAAATTTAAATTTACCCTTATATTCTTTTACGCGCTCGCAACTTAACATTACCGAGTTAGACCAGATTCAGCGTACTGTTGCGACCATTAAGCCTAATTATATTATTAATACCGCGGCATACACTGCCGTTGATAAAGCTGAAAAGGAAAGTGAGCTTGCTTTTTCAATAAATTGTGTTGGCGTTAAAAATTTGGCAAAAGTAGCTGAAGAGTTCGATATTCCTCTATTACATATTTCAACTGACTATGTGTTTGATGGTCAAAAAAAAACACCTTATATTGAAGAAGATGAAGCCCAACCGTTATCGATTTATGGACAAAGTAAATTAAGCGGAGAAAACTTACTCAGAGAAAGTTGGTATAAGCATATTATTTTACGAGTCAGTTGGGTATTTGGAATTTTCGGCAATAATTTTGTGAAGACTATTATTCGTTTAGCAAAAGAACAAAAAGAATTAAAAATCATAGCGGACCAGAGAGGAGCGCCAACCTATACGGGTGATATTGCAATGACGCTGCTAAAGATAATTGCCTGTCTTGATAAGGGTCAAACGCAGTGGGGTACCTATCATTACACGGGGATGCCCACGTTGAGTTGGTATGAATTTGCAAAGAAAATAGTGGATGAATTGAAGCAGCATCAACACTTATTATTAAGAGAAATTATTCCGATTTTAACATTAGAATATCCCTGTATTGCGCGCAGGCCTTATAACTCGGAATTGGATTGCCAAAAAATTTTACAAACTTTTAATATTAGACCTACGCATTGGTTTTCTGGTTTAAAAAAAATGGTTTATAGTTTATGACATATCTACCCAAAAATATTTTAGTGACGGGCGGTGCAGGTTTTATTGCGAGTCATTTTGTGCATTATTATCAAAAATATTATCCAGAAATATTTATTGTTAATCTTGATAAACTTACTTATGCAGGAATGTTAAATAAATTACAAAATTTATGTTGCCCAGAACAACATCATTTTGTACAAGGCGATATATTGGATAGTGATTTAGTGTTGAAATTATTAAAGGACTTCAAGATAGATACGTTGGTTCATTTTGCCGCCGAAACCCATGTTGATCGCTCAATTAATACACCAGAAAAATTTATAAAGACTAATATCTTAGGTACTTTCACTTTATTAGAATCATGTCGAAAAATCTGGCTAGAAGAGCTTGGTTTAGGGAAAAATGATTGTCGATTTCATCATATCTCTACCGACGAAGTATATGGTAGTTTGAGAAAAGATGAACCTGCTTTTACTGAGCTGACACCCTACCGGCCAAATTCGCCTTATTCGGCGAGTAAAGCGTCTTCTGATTACTTGGTACGTGCTTATTATAATACTTATGAACTTCCGGTTAGTATAACCAATTGTTCCAATAACTATGGACCTTGGCAACATACTGAAAAATTTATTCCAACCATTATTGATTGTTGTTTACGACAAAAGCCTATTCCTATCTATGGTGATGGTTCCAATATTCGTGATTGGCTTTATGTAGAAGATCATTGTAGTGGAATCGATAGCGTGATTCGAAACGGCAGATTAGGAGAAAGTTATAATATTGGGGGGAATACAGAATTAAGCAATTTAGAAGTTATAAATTTCATCTTTGCTGGTTTAAGCAAAATTAGGTCGATTAATGTTAAATATAATGAGCTCATTTCATTTGTAAAAGATCGTCCCGGACATGATTGGCGTTATGCGGTCAATGCGGAAAAAATTAATAAAGAATTAGCTTGGCAACCTAAAGAAACATTTTCTTCCGGGATTTTAAAAACGCTAATAGCTTATCAAGAGTGATACCAACCTTCTTGTTTAGCTAAGTTAATCACAGGAACAACAGGATCCAGCTTACCCACCATGACTCTTTCGTAAAAGGTTTTTCGAGCTTTTGATAATTTACGTATAACAACAACACTATCATAAAAATAGATAGATCGCAGCCATTGAAATAGGTATCTATCGTCTGAAGAAAGATTTTCCTCGAAACGATGGTCCTTAATATGGTAAAAATTAAGTAAATCAGCAAATTTTTTAAAAAATTCAATCGCCGAGTCAGCACCTAAATAGGAACCGCCATGACTTTGCCAATAGGAAGTATGTAAATCTTCTATTAAAAAAACACCGCCCGGTTTTAATTTTGAAAAAAAAAGTTTAAACGTTTGAATAATATCTGAGCAAATATGTGAGCCGTCATCAATGATAATATTAAATTCAATATTGTTAAAATATTGGTTAATAGCCTGTTCATCGGTAATATCAAAATTATAGATATGTATGTTAGTCCCAAGATTCAGATTAAGCACCTTTGGGTCAATATCTACACCATAAAATGTTGCATTTTTTAAATATTTATTAAGAATTTGCAAACTTCCACCATTTTGAACGCCAATTTCTAAAACTTTGGGTCTATTGGCTATAAAGTTACTGAAACATTCATCGTAAATATCAAAGTAGTTGACCCACTTATCTGATACATTTTCTTTGTGTCGATAGAAAATAGTTTTGAAGCTGAATGCTTTTTCAGTATGGACTACGTACTTAGCGAATAGGCGATTTTTAAAAATTGAAAAAAATTTAATCAGTTTTTTTGAAAACTGAGTGGCATTATTTAAAATGTTTTTAAAATAGTTGATCATTTTCATTCTTCCAGTGAATACCAAGTTTATAAAATCCATATTAAAAACGCTCATATTAGAAGATTGTATTTTTAAGTTGGGGGGAGGGTTAAAATAGCTAAGTTAAAAAGTTATTGTACTCAATAACTAAGAATTGTAACATATGGCCAAAATAACTGAATATCAGGTTTAATTGGATTTATGGCCCGCAAAATGGATTTTGATAAGTTGAAAGCAAAAACACTATTCCCTTCCAATCGATTAAGTAAAGCCGATTATATTTTAGGTGGAATTCTACTTTTATTCTGTTTTTTTGCTTTTTTTCAGCAGGATATATTTGCGACCGGGTGGACCTCTTTAAATTATCTCTTTGGAAGCCCGCTAGAGTTTTATGAAAACTGTAAAAAAATTCAAGGCCAAGGTCTTTCTCCTGCAGCTAATTATCCTCCAGCCATATTTTTAATCTTTGCTGCATGGCTTTTCCCTTTTAAACTGCTAGGAGTCATAAAATCTCCGTTATTTTTTTCAAATTATTTAGTTTATTGGCTTAAGCTTTTAACTTCTTTAGTTTATCTTATGACAGGATTCGTTTTTTATCAGGTAACTCAACTCTTTCAAAAGGATCACGAATGGGGAAAATTTGCTACTTGGATTTGGCTTACTTCTCCTCTGGCGATCTTTTCACAGTTTATTTTTTCCCAATATGATATTTTTTATGTTTTTCTTACGTTATTAGGCTTTTTATTTTTTTTAAAAAAGAAGCCCTATAGCGCTTCGATAATTTTTAGTTTAGCCGTTACATTTAAATATTTTCCGTTTTTTGTTTTTGTTCCTTTGCTGCTTTTTTTAGAGAAAAGAATAATTAAATTGCTGATATGTGGATTAATTTTTTTAATTCCGATGGTTTTAATTCAATTATTGTATATTCATTCGCACGCATATATTGAAGGGGTTTTGCAGTTTGGTGCCTTAGGTCGAGTTTTTTCTAGTGCTTTAGAGCTTGGCCCACAGAAAGTTTACTATATATTCATCCTATTTATTATATTAGCAGGTATCAGTTATTATTTAGATGTAACTAAAAATTACAAAAAAATAGCTGCTTATTTTTTTCTTTTTTCAAGTATTTATCCTTTTTTATTTATTTTATGGCACCCACAATGGTTATTATTTATAACACCCGCTTTGGCTTTAACGACGGTGTTATCTCCAAAAAATAAAATATCTAAATTTTTACTCTTTGATCTGTTTGGGATGATATTTTTTATTGCTTATGTGGTTTTAACCTTTCCAGATAATGTTGATTTGACGATGTTTCAGTCGAAATTATTACATATACCTCTAACCGTTCCATTTTTTGAAAATATCGGTAATTTATTTAAAATCTTGGGTGGATTTAGCGTTAATATCTTTCTCTCCTTTTTTTGGGGATACTTGGTTTTACATTTAATACTTAAGTATAAGTATTTATTGTATGATTTTTCAGTTGAGTTAAGGTTTAATTCCTATGCTAAAGTTCGGCAACGGTTTTATATAGGGATACTCATTTTTATTATTCCAGCGGCTATTACCCTCATAAAAAGTACTCTTAATTCGAATAATTATATTCTTAATCAATCTAGAGAGAAGGTATTTGGGGAACTAACGAGAAATAGAGTGTTTGAACAAAGTTTTAAAGCGATAGGTTCAAACCTTAAACAAGTTGATTTGTTTTTAGCAACCTTTGCAAGAAAGAATCACTCAATCATTCACCTTGAATTGCTCACAGAGGATCATAAACAACTCTATATAACAAAAAGATTAGCCATCTTAATACAAGATAACAATTGGGAAAGATTTAAATTTCCAGCAATTAAACTTAAAAAAGGCAATACTTATTTACTTCGATTAACTTCTCCTAATAGCGTTTCAGGTAATGCGATTACTTGGTGGGCTTCGGCGAAAAAAATTTACAAAAATGGTTTTGCTGTTGTGGATGGAAAACCACAGGATTTAGATTTTACATTTCGATTAAAATTTAAAAATATTTAAAATATTATTAAATAGAGAGAAAATATCAGATATCTGTTAAAGGGATTATTTTTATGAAAGCAGTTATTTTAGCGGGTGGAGCAGGGACGCGTATCAGTGAGGAAACCAGTTTTCGTCCCAAGCCTATGATTGAAATAGGGGGTAAACCTATCATATGGCATATTATGAAAATATTTTCAGCCTACGGAATTTATGATTTTATTATCTGTTTAGGCTATAAAGGCTACCTCATTAAAGAATATTTTTCTAATTACTATTTACATACCTCTGATGTGACTTTTGATATGACTAAAAATCAGACTAAAATCCATCATAATAAAGCAGAGCCTTGGCGAATAACTTTAGTGGAAACCGGGGAACAGACGTTGACAGGAGGACGATTAAAGAGAATAGCGCCTTATTTAGATAATGAAGATTTCTGTTTTACCTATGGTGATGGCTTAGGTAATGTCAATCTAAGGGCATTGATCCAATTTCATAAAATGCAAAAAACCTTGGCTACTTTAACTGCGGTTCAAACGCTTGGGAGATTTGGAGCGCTTGATATTTCGAATAAAAAAGTAGTTGCTTTCAAAGAAAAGCCACAAGGAGATGGTGCTTGGATAAACGGAGGTTTTTTTGTGTTATCTCCTCGCGTATTAAACTACATAGACAACGACAATATATCATGGGAAAAGCAACCTCTGGAGACCTTAGCACAGCAAGGTGAGTTATCGGCTTTTTTTCATCATGATTTTTGGCACCCGATGGATACATTGCGCGATAAGAATACCTTAGAAGAGATCTGGGCATCGGGTAATGTACCCTGGAAGATTTGGGAAAATGAGTCTCAAGTGATAGAAACTGCCATTTGCACTTAAATTGCCACATTATGAAATTTTGGAAAGGAAAAACGGTATTATTAACGGGCCATACTGGATTTAAAGGGAGTTGGCTCTCTTTATGGCTACAATCTCTAGGTGTAAATCTGATAGGTTATTCATTAGCGCCAGTCGCTTTTCCAAATCTCTTTGAAATCACGCAGCTTCATCAGGGAATGATTAACATCATAAGCGATATAAGGAATTATGAAAGTTTGTATGCGGTAGTTCAAAAGTATCAACCCGAAATTATTATTCATATGGCGGCACAATCCTTAGTTCGAGAATCTTATCAAGCTCCGTTGGAAACTTATTCGACCAATATTATGGGAACGATAAATTTGTTAGAAGTAGCACGATGGATAGATTCCGTAAAAGTTGTTGTTAATGTAACCAGTGATAAATGCTATGAAAATACCGGATTAAATAACAAGTTTTGTGAGAAAGATAGACTAGGCGGTTATGATCCTTACAGCAATAGTAAGGCCTGCTCGGAATTAATTACTCAAACTTATCGGGATGTTTTTTTTAAAGAACGAGAAGTAGGCGTTGCTTCCGCAAGAGCTGGGAATGTTATAGGCGGTGGAGATTGGGCTAAGGATCGCTTAGTCCCTGATGTGTTGACTGCTTGCATTAAACAAGAAAATATTCTATTACGTTATCCGGATGCTGTGCGTCCTTGGCAGCATGTTTTACAGCCTTTGTATGGTTATTTAAACTTAGCGGAACGTTTATATTTTTCACCACAAGACTATTCGGAAAGTTGGAATTTTGGACCCGATAGTGAAGATATAAAGTCTGTCAGTTGGGTTACCGATTATCTCATTAAAATAAGTAATAGTTCAATTAAATGGATTAAGGATAAAAATAAGCATCTGCATGAAGCAAGTACCTTACAATTAGATTGCTCAAAAGCAAAAGAACGTTTGGATTGGGTTTCAATATGGAACCTAGAAACTGGGCTTCAAAAAACGTCTGAGTGGTTTTATGCTTATCAAGAGGGATTGCCTATGTTGGATAAAACCATAAGCCAAATTAATCAATTTGCAAGTGAATGCGGTCCAATACAAAAAGAAATCTGTAAGGAAATATTGAATGACTAAGGAATTTATTCACGTACCCTATGGAAAAACTGTGCATGGAGAAGATGAAATTGCCGCAGTGGTTTCGGTGTTACGTCGTTCTACGCAGATGGGCGAAGCGGTTCGTGAAATGGAAAAAAAAATATCAGAATTGTTTAGTAAAAAATTTGGAATCATGCTTAATTCAGGTTCTTCAGCAAATTATTTGGCTGTAGAATTATTAAAATTACCAGAGTTTTCCGAAGTCATTACACCCGCATTAACGTTTTCAACCACCGTTGCACCATTAATTAAGAACAGATTAATTCCAGTTTTTATTGATGTTGAATTAAATACCTTTAATATTGATGTTGATCAAATAGAAAGTATGATCAGCCCCAAAACTAAAGCGTTAATGATTCCAAACTTACTCGGAAATTTACCTGATTGGAAAAAAATTCGGACCATTGCCGATAAATATAATTTATTAATTATTGAGGATTCTTGTGATACCTTAGGAGCCATTTTCTCCGAAAATTCCAGTGGTTTTTATTCAGATATCAGTACGACAAGTTTTTATGGTTCACACATAATAAACTGTGCTGGGAATGGTGGGATGTTGTGTGTAAATAACCCAGAATTTGCCAAAAAAGCGATGTTACTCCGAAGTTGGGGACGCAGTTCGTCATTATGTGTTGAGTCAGAAAGTATATCAGCGCGGTTTCAAAAAAAAATTGAACAGATAGATTATGATGCAAAATTTATTTTTGAAGAAATTGGTTATAATTTGGAACCTTCTGAGTTAGGGGCTGCATTTGGTTTAGTTCAATTAGCAAAATTAAACAAAAATATTGAAAAACGCAAAGAAGTATTTGCTTCACATCTAAATTTTTTTTCTACTTATAGAGATTGGTTTATTTTTCCAAAACAACGACCTGATGTAAAAACAGCTTGGTTGGCTTTTCCTCTGATAATAAAAGACGATGCGCCATTTAATCGTAAAGATCTGCAAATCTTTTTAGAAAGCCGAAATATTCAAACCAGAACGATATTTACAGGAAATATTTTGCGCCAACCCGGATTTGAAAAAATTTTACGGCGTGAATCCGATGTTGGATATCCTCATGCAGATCAAATCATGCGGGGAGGAATTTTAATCGGTAGTCATCATGGTATGACTGAAGTTATGATACAACATATCTATCGATGTTTTAAAGAATTTGAAAACGGCTATGTTAATAATCGAGTATCGATTCAATGAAATTGAATAAAGCTCTTCAAAAACAATTTCTAATTTTTCTCTGTGTTGGCGTAATGAATACAATCTTTGGATATTCTATTTTTGCTTTTTTTATCTTTCTAAATACTCCTTATTACTTAGCTTTGTTATTTGCTGCTGTGTTAGGTTTAATGTTTAATTTTATAACGACTGGAAGAATTGTTTTTAAAAATAAGCGTTTTTGTGTTTTTTATAAATTCATAATGATCAATACCTTGTTATATTTTATACATATCACATTGATTAAGTTCATTAATAGAAGTATTAATAATTTCTACATATCAGGATTATTAACCATGTCACTTACCTCTATCTTGTCTTTTTATCTTAATAAAAGGATCTTTTCTATTAAAGTTAATATTAACAATAGAGAAATTTTAGATGAAACGAATTAGTTTCAAAGTTTTAATAGTTTGGATTAACGCATGAATTGCAAAATTATTGATGAAGATATAACTACGATTACAGGTCATAATCTACATTGGGATAAATTAGCGAATAAAACCATCCTAATAACGGGAGCTAATGGTTTTTTACCCGCTTATATGATAGAAACACTGTGTTCTATCAATGATAGAAAAAAATATAATATAAAAATATTAGCTTTTGCAAGAAATAAGGAAAAAACGTTCACTCGTTTTCAATCTTATTTAAATAGAAAGGATTTACTTTTTTTTTTCCAAGATATTGCCTTGCCCGTTCATCTCAATCTAAAAATTGATTACATTATACATGCAGCCAGTCAGGCAAGTCCTAAATATTACGGCGTTGATCCTGTGGGTACGTTATCAGCCAATGTGTTAGGTACTTATTATTTATTAGAATTAGCTAAACGATACCAAGTCGAAAATTTTTTATATTTTAGTTCAGGTGAAGTTTATGGAGAAGTGACCGCTGAAAAAATACCTATTAATGAAAACAACTATGGATATCTAGATCCGGTGTGTGTCCGATCCTGTTATGCAGAAAGCAAAAGAATGGGCGAAAATATGTGTATTTCCTATGCACATCAGCATCAATTACATGTTACTATAGCTCGACCATTTCATATCTATGGTCCTGGAATGTCTTTAAATGATGGCCGAGTTTATGCCGATTTTGTTGCGGACATCTTCCATAGTCGAGATATTACGTTATTTGGAGCAGGAACAGCGGTTCGATCATTTTGTTATCTAACTGATGCTACATTAGGATTTTTCACTTTACTATTAAATGGAGATGCAAGCCAAGCCTATAATATAGGTAACCCTAATGCTTGCCTAAGTGTAATGGAACTTGCGATACGGCTACAAAATTTATTTTCTGATAAAAAATTAAAAATAATTCAAAAAAGCCGAGATTCGTCAGCTACTTATTTAGAAAGTAAAATATCAGTTAACATCCCCGATATAAAAAAAATACAAGTATTAGGTTGGTTCCCAAAAGTTTCTATTGAAGAAGGTTTTTTACGAACAATGAGGAGCTTGTATGAGTTTGATTGTGTGTCGGGATAAATTCCAAGCCGGACAATTATCTAAAAAAAATTATATAGACATTATGGGAAATTTTCATTCCTATTTATTTGAATATACTCGATTTATTAAAAATACCGATATTGCAAAGATAGAAATATATGAAGATTATTTAGTGTTTACGTTAAAAAATATAGATATTAAACTTCAATGTTATTTTTTAGATAAAAGAATCATCCCGATTGAAATTTTAAATTTTAATTCGTATGAAAAGCAAGATGCAGATATTTTTTTCAGCTTGTTTGAAAATGATATGGTTTTTTTTGATATTGGTGCCCATATTGGATTTTACTCGATGATGGCGGCTAAACTACATAAAACGATAAAAATTTTTTCTTTTGAACCTATTCCTCATACCTTCGAATTGTTAAGCAATAATATCTTAATCAATGATCTTAATAATATTTATCCATTTAATATCGGATTACTTGATAAAAATAATAAGGTCAATTTTTATTTAAATCCGACAATGTCTGGAAATGCTTCTGCGCAAAATATCGCGGAAATTAAGGACATCGAACAAGTTTCTGTCAATGTGACTTTACTGGATGATTTTTTTTATAAGGAAAAAATTAATAAACTTGATATTATAAAATGTGATGTAGAAGGAAGTGAATTATTAGTTTTACAGGGTGGGCTAAAGTCAATAACTCTGCATACGCCGATTTTATTTGTTGAAATGTTAAGAAAATGGTCCAAAAAATTTAATTATCATCCCAATGATATTATTAAATTACTTGCTAATTTAGGATATCGATGTTTTATTTCTAAAAATAATAAACTTCTTGAATTTTTTACGATGAATGAAGAGACAGTTACTACAAATTTCTTTTTTTTACATAGAAATAAGCATCAAAAACAAATTCAACGCCTCTTGGTAAATTAATATGAAATTGATTTCAGTGGTAACCCCATGTTTTAACGAAAAAGATAATATTAAGGACTTATACAAAACAGTCAAAACTATTTTTTCTCAGTTAGATCAATATCACTATGAGCATATTTTTATTGATAATTGCTCAACGGATAATAGCATTAATTTATTAAAGGAAATTGCACAGTTAGATCAAAATATTAAGTTGATTATTAATTCCCGTAATTTTGGTTGGGTACGTTCACCTTTTCATGGTTTATTACAAGCCTCTGGTGATGCAGTTATTTATATGGCTGCCGATTTTCAAGATCCGCCTGATTTAATAGATCGCTTTGTTAAAAAATGGGAAGAAGGTTTTAAAATAGTGATTGGAACTAAATCGCAAAGTGAAGAATCTTTTTTTAAATTCTTTATTAGAAAAAATTATTATAAATTTATTAATAAAATTTCAGATTTAAATTTAGTCAATAATTTTACTGGATTTGGTTTATATGATCAATCTGTTATTAAAATAATGCGACAATTTGACGATTCCTATCCCTATCTGCGTGGCATGGTTTCTGAAATTGGCTTCGAGGTGGCAAAGATTGAATTTAAACAACCAAAACGTAAGCGAGGAACTTCCTCGGGAAGTCTTTATTGTTTATATGATATTGCCATGTCCGGAATTACTTCTCATTCAAAATTACCTATTAGGATAGTTTCTATCGGTGGATTTTGTCTTGCTTTATTGAGTATGCTGATATCCATTATCTATATTATTGCTAAATTAATTTACTGGGATAAGTTTCCTTTAGGTTTTGCACCGATATTAATTGGATCTTTTTTCTTTTTTTCTTTGCAAATGTTTTTTATCGGGTTACTCGGTGAATATATTGCTTCTATTCATCACCAAGTTTTAAAACGCCCTTTAGTAATAGAAAAGGAAAGGGTTAATTTTTGACTTGTTATTTTTTTAGCTAACAATGAAAGTTGCAATTTTAGGAAGTGGCAATATAGGTATCGATTTATTAATTAAAGTGCTGCGATCACCTTATTTAGAATGTGGCGTATTAATAGGTCGGAATTCATTGTCAAAAGGAATACAAAAAGCTCGTGAATTAGGTATTAATACATCAACTTCTGGAATTGAGTATATTCAAAAAAATCCTGATTGTTGTGAAGTAGTGTTTGATGCAACTTCGGCCATGGCACATACTCAGCATGCGCCCATTCTAAAAAAAATGCATAAATTTACTATTGATCTGACTCCTGCGAAAATAGGTGAAATTTGCGTACCTATTATTAATTTAGAAAGTAGTTTGCAATATAAAAACCTGAATATGATTACTTGTGGAGGTCAGGCTACTTTGCCGATTATTTATGCTTTACGAATTTTAAATGCCAAGATTCATTATGTTGAAGTAGTATCGAGTATCGCTTCGTTGAGTGCGGGACCGGCTACACGAATTAATTTAGATGAGTATATACATACAACGGAACGTGCCATAAAATTTTTTACTGGGATTTCAAACGCGAAAGCTATTTTGAATCTTAATCCTGCTTTTCCTTGTATTGATATGCAAACAACCATTTTTGCTAAAGTCGATGATTTAGATAGAAATAAATTTACTAAAACGGCTGCAGAGATTGAAAAAAAGGTCCAAAGTTATGTACCTGGTTTTAAAATACTTTTAAATTCTTTGATAGAAGATACCTGTACAGTGATTGTACAGGTAAAAGGGCAGGGGGATTATCTTCCTGATTATGCAGGAAATCTTGATATAATTAACTGTGCAGCGTTAGCTATAGCAGAAAGATACGCCAAAACTATGTTGCATAAGGAAATGTTATGCGATCAATCTTAATCAGTGATCCTACGTTAAGAGATGGAAATCATGCACTTCAACATCAATTAAATAGTGAGCAGATTGCCAAATATTGTATGGCTGCCGAAGCAGCAGGGATACCTATTGTTGAAGTAGGCCATGGTAATGGTTTAGGTGCATCTTCTTTGCAACTTGGAATAGCCAAACTAAGCGATAATGAGCTTATCCGTATTGCTAGAACCCATCTTAAAAAATCTCGCTTAGGTGTTCATATTATTCCTGGTTTTGCAACCATCGAAAAAGATTTACGTCCAGCTGTTGAGGGAGGAGTGGATGTAGTGCGCGTCGCTTCTCACTGTTCTGAAGCAGATATCACCGAACGGCATATCCAATTTATTCGCTCGCAAGAGAAAACAGTTTATGGTGTATTAATGATGGCGCATATGATAGGTAGCAAAGAATTACTTATTGAAGCTAAAAAAATGGAGGCTTATGGGGCACAGGGAATTGTTTTTATGGATTCTGCAGGCAATTTTTTGCCGCAGGATGTGATGGAAAGAGTGCAAATATTAGTTGAACATTTAGCTATTCCGATAGGATTTCATGCACATAATAATTTAGGGCTTGCTATTGCCAATTCATTGGCGGCTGTAGAGGTTGGAGCAAGCATTTTGGATGGTTGTGCCCGGGGGTTTGGAGCCGGTGCGGGTAATACCCAACTTGAAGTGCTGGTGGGAGTTCTTGAAAGAAAGGGTTATCACACCGGAATTGATTTTTATAAAATGCTTGATGCCAGCGATCTCGCTGAGCAAACGTTATTAAAAGAAATTCCCTCCATAAAACCACTCAGTATTATAAGTGGACTGGCGGGCGTTTTCTCTGGATTTCTTAAACCGGTATTAGCTAGAGCTAAAGAGTTTGATGTAGATCCAAGAGATATTTTTATCGAATTAGGTCGACGCAAGATAATAGCAGGACAAGAAGATATCATTTTGGAAGTGGCTGATAATTTAGCAAAAAAAGCAAAATTAATTTAGTGTACGGAAATTTACTAAGCATGGATTTATGAAGATAAGTGAAATTATTGCAAACTTTTTGGCTGAAAAACAAATACGCTATGTGTTTGGTATTATTGGTGCGGGAAATGCACAGTTATTTGATTCAATTACTTCAAAAGGGTTTACTACTATAATTTGTGTTCACCATGAGCAAGCAGCTTGTATGGCGGCACAAGCATATTACCGTATTTCCGGAATCTTATCTGCGGCAATCGTGACAACAGGTGCAGGCTCAACGAATGCGGTAACTGGAGTGGTAAGCGCATGGATGGATTCTATTCCTTGTCTGATCATTTCTGGTAATGAAAATTCTAAATATACTTTGGAGGATAATCCTTTAAGAGTTTGGGGGGTTCAAGGTTATGACTCAGTAGCTATGGTGAGTAAAGTCACTAAATATGCTGTTAGGGTTCTTAATGCTGATGAAGCTTTATTCGCTTTGGAAACGGCCTATTACCATGCATTGCAGGCTAAACCAGGACCCTGTTGGATAGATATTCCCATGAACATCCAAGCCATGGATTTAAAGAATTATAATTTTTCTCGAAATCAACAAGCGCTCAAATCAGAAATTTGTTCAGTAAATTCTTCATCACTCACCGAACTTTATCGGGCAGTAAACAATGTGTGGAATGCAATAAGTAAGGCACGGCGACCGGTGATTTGGTTAGGGCATGGTATTCGCTTAGCTGATGCAGTAGATTTAATTGAACCGTTTATAAATTTTTTGCAATGTCCAGTGTTAGTTTCTTGGGCAGGCATTGATATGGTGTCCTCTGATCATCCTTTAGTTTTTGGTAGAGCGGGGGTTTATGGTCAACGGTCAGCTAATTTTATCTTACAAAACTGCGATTTTCTTCTGGCGGTGGGAACGCGTTTAGCTATTCCACAAATTGGCTATGATTTAAATGAATTTATTAGGAATGCTAAATTAGCTTTAGTAGATATTGATCTGACCGAACTACAAAAATATGGGGACAAGGTTTCTATACCCATACTGGCGGATGCGAAAAAGTTTATGCAGACTCTGTTAAATATCTGCGAACCAAATGCTCTATTTATTGAAAAACAAAAGCTTTGGTTAGAACAATGTATTCATTATCGAAATAAATATCCAGTAAGCAAGGAATATCATGATAGTGATGGTTATATTAATTCTTATACTTTCATACAGAAACTATCAGAGTATTTTACAAATAATCAAATAATAGTCACTGATATGGGAACTGCCTTGTTGAGTACGCATCAAATATTATCGATAAAAAAAGGGCAACGTTTAATGACATCAACAGGACTTGGTGAAATGGGATACGCACTTCCGGCTGCTTTGGGTGCAGCATTTGCTAATCCGGAGGCTGAGATAATTTGTTTGAATTGTGATGGTGGAATGATGCTAAATTTGCAAGAATTGCAAACCATAGTGCACCATCAGCTGCCTATAAAGATATTTGTGTTTAATAACGATGGTTATCTTATGATTAAACACACTCAAAAGGCATTATTTTCTGGAAGGTATGCTGGGACTAATAAACAATCAGGTGTGAGTTGTCCTGATTTTTCAGCGCTAGCAGGAGCCTTTAATATTCCGTCATTCATTATTCGCAGTTGGGCCGATGTCGAATCAGAAATACCCAAAATACAAAGTTTAGCTGGGTCCGTCATTTGTGAAGTATTTACCCATCCAGAACAATTATTTAGCCCTAAATTATCCCTGGCTTTACAAAAGGATGGTTCAATTGTATCTCCTCCTCTAGAAGATCTTTCGCCACTTCTTCCACGAGAAGAATTAGAGGAAAATATGTTAATTGGATTGCATCCAAAATCTAAAGCGATCGAAGTAAAAGTTGAACTAAATAAAGCCTAGTGTGTAATTAAAAAATCCGATCTAAAACGATTGTTTCATCTCTATCCGCACCGGTAGAAATGATGGTTATGGGTACGCCGGTCAATGCTTCAATACGGCGTAGGTAATCTTGGGCATTTTTGGGGAGTTTGGCAAATTCTTTAATGGGTGTTGTTAATGTTTGCCAGCCAGGAAGCTCTTCATACTGTGGAATACATTGAGCAAGGTCTTCTGGATTTAAAGGTAGGTCAGTTAATAATTGTGATCCTAATCGATAAGCAGTACAAATTTTAATAGTTGCAAGTGTATCGAGGACATCGAGTTTAGTTAAACATAAACCGGAGACACTATTTAGTTGAATGGCTCGGCGGAGTAAAACGGTGTCTAGCCATCCACAACGACGCGGACGTTTGGTGACGCTTCCATATTCATTGCCGCGATCTCTAAGATTATCACCGTCTTTATCGAGCAACTCCGTAGGAAAAACACCATTGCCGACGCGTGTGCTATAGGCTTTACTCACACCTAATACATAATCAAAACAACGAATTCCTAAACCGCTACCTGTGGCTGCTGAGCCAGCAATGGTGTTTGAAGAAGTGACATAAGGATAAGTTCCTTGATCGACATCTAAAAATGTACCTTGTGCGCCTTCAAATAATAATGGTTGTTTTGCCTGATGGTATTCGGCTAAAAGTGCAGGGATATCGGTAATTAAAGGAACTAATTGTTTGCCAAACGCTAATAATTCTGAACAAGCCTGCTCATAATTAATCGTTGGGGCTTGATAATAGTGTTCAAGTATAAAATTATGATAATGGAAGAGTGTTTTTAATTTTTCCGAAAATTGTTGCGGATGAAAAAAATCGCAAAGTCGTAAACCGCGTCGCGCTACCTTATCTTCATAGGCAGGCCCTATGCCGCGTTTTGTAGTTCCTATAGCATTCTTTCCTTTTTTTTCACGGGCTTCATCAAGAGCGACGTGTGTGGGCAGAATAATAGGACAGGTCGCACTGAGTTTGAGACGTTGGCGTGCAGGGATGCCTTGCTGTTCTAATTCTTGCATTTCTTTGATGAATGCTTCAGGTGAAATGACTACGCCATTCCCAATCAAGCAGGCAACACCGTCATGTAAAATTCCAGAGGGAATTAAACGTAGAATCGTTTTTTTGCCTTGTATAACTAAAGTATGGCCGGCATTATGTCCACCCTGAAAGCGTACGACAGCCTTAACGTATTGGGTTAGCCGGTCAACAATTTTCCCTTTGCCTTCATCGCCCCATTGGCAACCCACAATAATGATAGTTTTTGTCATGATTTAAATTAACTTAATATATTCTTTGTATTTGAATTTTTGGCGAAGTTGTCGTTTAAGCACAAGCCCCATGTATCTTGAATACATTCCGGTTGTTCACTACACGGACAACTTTTAAAAAATTCCATTGCAGTAAATATATGGAACAAGCTGATAGGCTAATGGGATTAAATAGGAAATATAATTGCATAATTTATCCTATGATACCATTAATTGTTTAATTTGAGCTGCTTTACTATGAGTTTTTTCAAGTTTGTAGTGTTCATCTTTTTTATTTACTGATAAAAAATTATTCATAAAAGATGGGTTATTATATCCTTGTTGATGGGTGGTTTTTAAATTGAGATAAAAAGTAGCAAACTCAGGATTTTGATTATAGGCTTGATTATATATTTTTGCGGCTTCGGCATCGCCTTGCGCGCGAATTTTTGCAGCTTCTTCTTTTGCCTTAGCCAAAATTAAGTTAACTGAACTGTCTGCATTTGCGCGAATAAACTCGGCATTGGCTTTACCTAGTGCGTGTTGGGCAGTAGCCCTATTTTCTTGTTCAATACTCATATTATCTAATATTCGTGCATTGGCGTCTGCAGAAAGATGTAATTGTTTAAAACCAATAGCGATAAGTTTGATACCAGTTGTTTTAAGTTGTTTATTAACTATAGACAAGACAGCATCAATTTGCGCAGGTGAGCCATGTGCAATGAATTGGCTGAAGGGCATAGGAGCGTCTTTAGCATTAAACAACGTCGCTATTTGTTGGCTGATTAATAATTTAATTTGCTGAAAATTATTTTTTGTTTGTTGGTAATAACGGATGGGATCACTCACGCGCCAATTTGCAAAATAATCAATAGTTATTGGTTTTTCTGATGGGTTATTATTTTCATCGCTCGTTTCGCTTAATATCAAAGTTTGCAAGCGATTATCCAGCAGTATCGGCTGCATGAAAAAAGGGATTATAAAATGTAAACCAGGCTTAAGAATCGAATTTGGCAAGGAGTGGGTTAATTTTTCTTCAGACAATAGCAATCCACGATGGCCTTCGGGAATGATAATAATGCTTTGATAAACAATAAATAATAGGCAGACTAATAAGCCTAAGAGTAAATGAACTTTATTTCTTAGCGAGATCATTCATATCCTCCGGAAATATTATAGCTACTAGGGATAGAATTATTAATTTTATTACTTGGGTTATTATTATCAATTTGTGCTTTTTTATCGTTATTAGTAATAACAGTAGCCGTTAATTTATCTGTATTGACAGAGGTTGTTTTAGTAAATGGGTCGAGCGTTAACGAAGAATTGCTATCAGCATTATTCGCACTCTGCAATTTATTGCTTTGCACCATTAGCGTTTGTAAGGCGGCTAAGTAAAGCCGTTTTTTTGTCAAGGTAGGGGATGCTTCATAGGCAGGGAGTAAAGCTAAAAAATGAATAATGTCGGTTTTAGCTTTTAAAACTATTTCTTGCTGATAAGCTTTAGCATCTGCTATCAGCCGCTGTGCTGATAATTGCGCACGCGGTTTTATTTGCATAGCATAAATATTAGCTAGCTTCTCTAATTGTTCTTTGTCGTTTTTGGCATTAGCAGCATCGGTAAAAACCGCTTGTAGCTGCTCAGGCAATTGGATAGATAGTAATTCAATATTTTTGACAGCCAAACCCGTTTGCATTTTTACTACGCTTTGCAGTTGTTTTTGTAAACGTTCTGCTAATGCAAAATGTGAAGTAGTTAACAGTTGGTTTAAAGTGTATTGACTGAAGACTTGGTTAATTACATCATCTAGGGTTTCTTGCAAATTGGATAAAGGATGAATACTGGCAAAAAGAAAGTGGCGAGGATTAACAATCGAATAATCAATATTGAGATTCACCTGAATTTTGTTTTCATCACGCGTTAATAAGGTGACATGAGTGGACAGTTTATTTATTTTTCCGGAATTGATTATTGTATAATGTTGGAAAGGTTTAAATATCCAATGATAGCCCGGACCTACTGTAGAATCATAGACAGCAAAGCGGGTAACAACGGCGGATTCGTCCCTATTTACCTTATAAAAGCCGAGCGCAAACCAGATAAGTAAACCGAAGATCGAGATCAAACCTATCGTTTTGGCATTAAGTTTTACGAGTAAAAAAGGATGAGCAAGCACTGATTTTTTATTCAAGGTTCTTAACTTAAATAAAGCGACGATTTTTTTGTACAAATCACGTAGAAATGCTTCTAGATCAGGTGGAGTCTGTTTGGGTCGTCCTGTCCACGGGTCTTTGTTTTTTCCGGAATCACCCGGTTCGTTCCAGGGCATAATATGCTCCAATTGTTAGCTTTTTAAGATGTTTCGAAGAGGCCTATATCTATATCAATTTACGCTAGATTATGAAGCAGTGGATCTAGCTGTGACTAATTTTCCGCTCAGAAGAGCATTTTATGCATGCTGAGCCATTCTCGCAACTATTAATTCAGCAACAAAGTCGTTATGATCCCATGAACGATTCCAAAGTTCACTCCTGTGATGATTAAGCAGATAAGATTTTTCACTATCATTTTGATAAGTAAGACATTCGATAATGGCTTGACGTAATAAATCGATACCTATTCCAGATTGAGCCGATATCCAAACTTTAATGGGGAGACCTGCTGCGTTGCGTTCTAAACGCGGTGGAGTGTTTTCCAATAAATCAATCTTATTAACAACGATTAATTGAGTAATATGATCAGTATGTATTTGTTTTAAAACGTTAGAGACTGCCTGATTACATTCATTTTTCTCAGGGTTAGTAGCGTCTACGATATGTAATAAGAGGTTAGCGTGTTGTGTTTCTTCTAACGTTGCTCGAAAAGCGACGACCAGATGATGAGGTAGTTGACGTATGAAACCGACTGTATCGGCCAAAATAGCTATTTGGCCGTCATACAGCGACATACGGCGTATGCTGGGATCGAGTGTGGCAAAAGGCTGATTGGCAACAAAAGCAGCGGCATGCGTTAAACGATTGAATAAGGTGGATTTTCCGGTGTTGGTGTAACCGACTAAGGAAATATAGGGTAGTTGTGATTTTCTTCTGGCGCGTTGACTTTGTGCACGTTGCGCACAAACCTTTTCTAAGCGTTTTTTTATCGTTTTAATTTGTTGACGAATGAGACGTTTATCCGTTTCTAATTGCGTTTCACCAGGCCCCCGTAAACCAATACCACCACGTTGTCTTTCTAAGTGTGTCCAGCCGCGAATGAGTCGCGTAGAAAGATGTTCTAGCTGAGCTAGTTTAACCTGTAATTTTCCTTCAAAGGTACGTGCTCGTTGCGCAAAAATATCTAGAATTAAGCCAGTCCGTCCTAATACTCGACATTGTAATTTTTGTTCTAAATTGCGTTCTTGTGCAGGACTTAGATCGTGATTAAATAAAATTAATTGTGCTTTATGTACCGTTGTAGCGGCGACTATTTCTTCAAGTTTACCTAAACCAATGAAATACTTTGCTTGTGCTTTACGTTGTCGCCCAGTGATGAGTTTCATCGTTTGGGCACCCGCTGCTAGAGCTAGCTCCTGAAATTCTTTTACTATTTCTTCGGGTTCATATTTATTAAAATAGATATGAACTAAGAGTGCTAGCTCACCGCGTTGGGGACGTTCAAGCATTACTGATTCTAGACAGCATTACTGATTTCTAGCTCCACGTCAGTCACATGACAACTTTGCAGATCATTATTTTCATCAACACTGGCTAATTTAACATTCTTGGCTGGAACGACTGTTGAAATAGCGTGTTTGTAGACCATCTGGCTAACTGAGTTTTTTAACAAGACTACGAACTGATCAAATGATTCTACTAAACCCTGAAGTTTAATTCCGTTAACAAGATAGATTGAAACCGGAACTTTATCTTTACGCAATGCGTTTAGAAAAGGATCTTGTAGTTGCCCTTTAGACATAATTAGCTTCTCCATGCAAATTTTAAATATAAATATAATCTCAAAAAGCCTTGGTCTTAAATTTATTTAGCTTATAACCAAGCGCAGTAAGTTTAGCATGGGAAATGCACAGGGCATAGCCCTGAGCGTTAAGAGTTTGTCTAATCAAAGGTGAGTCAGAGGGAAGCTAACGGTGTAATCTATAGGTCCATTTATGCAGTGCAATTGAAGATGGGGTACAAAAAATAGCGAAAAAAAAGAATTTTTGTATTTTTTAAAGGGCCGATATTTTGTACCAAATAGGTAATTTTTTAAATAAACTCTTTATAAGGTTTTGTCCCAATTTGAGCCTATCTGAATATCGACCACCAGTGGTACAGACAGCTGTGTGGTGTTGACCATTAAATCTTCAATTAATTGTTTCGTCGGTTTTAAATCAGTATCGGCGACTTCAAAGACCAATTCGTCGTGTACTTGCATAATCATATGTGCTTTAAGATTTTGTTGGGCTAAAGCATGATCAATAGTGATCATGGCTTTTTTTATAATATCCGCAGCACTGCCTTGTAAAGGAGCATTAATGGCCGCACGTTCACTAGCACGGCGTTGCAAAGGATCGCTGGAATTAATAAAAGCTAAATTTAAACGTCGCCCAAATAAGGTAGTGACATAAGCCTGTTCATGTGCTTGTAAGCGTGTTCGTTGCATGTACTCTTTTACGCCAGGGTAACGAGTGAAATAACGATCGATGTAATTTTTTGCTTCTTCGCGCGAGATGCCTAACTGTCTGGCTAAACCAAAAGCAGACATTCCATAAATCAGGCCGAAATTAACTGCTTTTGCACTCCGTCGTTGCTCATGGCTAACCTGATTTAACGGAATGTTTAAAACTTCTGCTGCTGTGGCTTGATGAATATCAAGTCCTTGTGCAAAGGCATCGAGTAAGCCCTTATCTTGCGAAAAATGGGCAATGATACGTAGTTCAATCTGAGAATAATCTGCCGCAATGATTTTATAACCGGGTGGAGCGATAAAAGCTTGACGGATTTTTCGACCTTCTTTGGTGCGGGCCGGAATGTTTTGCAGATTAGGGTCAGAAGACGACAGTCGTCCTGTAACAACAGCCGCTTGGTGATAGGAGGTGTGGATACGGCCCGTTTTTGGGTTAATTTGTTGAGGAAGTTTGTCAGTATAGGTTGATTTTAATTTACTTAGACTACGATGTTTTAAAATGACTTTGGCCAGCGGAAATTTTAGGGCAAGTGCCTGCAAAACACTTTCAGAGGTTGATGCTTGACCTTTGGGAGTTTTTTCCAAAATAGGTAAGCCTTGTTCGGTAAATAAAACGGTTTGCAATTGCTTGGGAGACCCTAAATTAAAGGTCTTACCCGCCAATTGATACGCGTCTTCTTCGAGCTTTATTAAGCGTTTGGCAATAGAAAGACTTTGCTTTTGTAATAATGCTGAATCAACTAATACGCCATGACGCTCAATACGTGATAACACGGGGACTAAAGGCATTTCAATTTGTGTGAAAACTTTTGATAAACCCGGTAGTGCTTTAAGTTTGGGTTGGAGTGATGCATGTAAGCGTAAAGCAATATCGGCATCTTCAGCCGCATAGGGACCGGCTTTTTGGATATCGATTTGATTAAAGGTTTTTTGTTTCATCCCTTTACCCGCAATTTCTTCAAAATGGATGGTTTGATGATCCAGATGTTTTATTGCTGCGCTATCGAGACTATGTGAATTACTTGCGCTATCAAGTAAATAAGACTCCAGCATGGTATCAAAACCGAGCCCTTGCAATTGTATCCCATAATTTGCCAAAACCCCCATATCGTATTTTAAATTATGGCCTATTTTTATCTGTTTAGGATCTTCAAATAAAGGTTTTAATTGTTGCAGAACCCAATTTCTATTTAATTGTTTGGGCGCTCCAGGATAATCATGCGCTAAAGGGATATAAACGGGTTTTTCACCCTTAATGGCAAAGGATAGGCCAACAAGTTCGGCTTGCATGACATCCAAGCTTGTGGTTTCAGTATCGAATGCCCAAACTTTTGACTCAATTAATTGTTTTAAGAATGTTTGAAAAGTGAGTTCATCGAAAATTAATGAATAAGCTGTTCGCTGAGTTTCAGATTTATCGAGCGTTGGATTGGATGGATCCAAATTTTTTTCTAATTCTCTTAGCCAGCTTTTGAATTCTAGTTTTTTATAGTTTGCCATTAATGTTGAGATGTCAGGTGTTTTCGGTCGAAATTTTTCTAAGTCGAATTCCAAGTCAACATCGGTTTTAATGGTGACTAATTGCCGTGATAAAGGAAGTTTATCAAGATGGGCTTTGAGGTTTTCTCCAATTTTACCTTTAATTTCATTGGCGTTTGTTATCAATGATTCTAGGTTTCCATATTGATTAAGCCATTTTGCTGCGGTTTTTGGTCCTACGTTGGGAATTCCAGGGATATTATCCACGGTATCACCAATCAAACTTAAATAATCAGTAATTTGTTCTGGAGTGACACCAAATTTATCAATGACCCCTTGATAATCTAAGCGGGTATTAGTCATGGTATTTACTAAGGTAATCTGTTCACAGACTAATTGAGCAAAGTCTTTATCACCCGTAGATATTAAAACGGGTAACTGTTGTTGTAGGGCTTTAGTCGCTAAAGTGCCTATCACATCGTCGGCTTCAACGCCCGGATGTATGATAAGGGGTAATCCTAAACCACGAATGATAGCGTAGAGAGGTTCTATTTGCAGTTGCAAATCATCCGGCATTGTTGGGCGGTGGGCTTTATATTCGGTATATAATTCTTCACGAAATGTTTTGCCTTTGGCATCGAACACCACGACCATATATTCAGGGTGAGTATCTTTAATTAATTTGCGTAGCATATTAATAACCCCATACACAGCACCCGTGGGTTCTCCTCTAGAATTACTTAAAGGTGGAAGTGCATGAAAGGCACGATAAAGATAAGAGGTACCATCGACTAAGACTAAGGGTTTTTTCATAATGATATGATAACATATGCCATCTTTATGCTAAGCCTTACTTACGAAAGCTTTTAGTCATGTTTAGCAAACTTAGCCAAATTATTGAGTCATGGGGATAGTATGCGTATCGAGCACGAAATGAGATTAGATTTTAAGGACGTATTAATCCGCCCGAAACGCAGTACGTTGCAAACCCGGGCAGATGTGGATTTAATTCGTGAATATACCTTTAAGCATTCACGTTATTCATGGAAAGGAGTACCTATCATTGCTTCAAATATGGATCATACCGGTACCTTTGCAATGGCAAAAAGTTTAGCCAAACATCGATTACTTACCGCTATTGATAAATTTGCAAGCTTGCAAGACTGGAAAAAATTCTATAAGCAACATCCCAAGTTGATCGCTTATTGTTTTCCGACCACAGGGATTAAAACTGATGATGTCGATACGTTGGCCAAAATTGTTAAAATTGCGCCTAGCCCTTTTATTTGCATAGATGTTGCCAATGGTTATACGCAACGTTTTGTGGATAATATTCAAGCACTAAGAAAAAAGTATCCAAAGAAAACATTAATTGCCGGTAACGTTGTGACCGCAGAAATGGCCGAAGAACTTGTCTTAGCAGGAGCAGATATTGTCAAAGTGGGCATCGGTCCGGGTTCTGTTTGTACCACTCGTTTAAAAACCGGTGTAGGTTATCCACAATTGTCCGCAATTATAGAATGTGCCGATGCTGTCCATGGTTTAGGCGGACATCTATGTGCCGATGGTGGTTGTGTTTCGCCTGGTGATGTTGCTAAAGCGTTTGCGGCTGGGGCAGACTTTGTTATGCTAGGGGGTATGCTGGCAGGTCACGAAGAATGTGCAGGCGAAAAAGTGGAAGAAAATGGCAAATGGTTTATGCGATTTTATGGAATGAGCTCGAGCGAGGCGATGCATAAACATCATGGCAAGATGAATGTCTATCGTGCTAGCGAAGGTCGTTCAGTTAATGTCCCTTACCGAGGAAAGGTAGAGAACACAGTATTAGATATTTTAGGCGGACTGCGTTCTACCTGTACTTATGTTGGTGCGCAACGTTTAAAGGAGCTTTCAAAACGGACGACTTTCTTACGTGTTACTCAACAATTAAATGAAGTGTTTGCAGCGTTACAAGTGAATGAATTAGTTAATGATAATTAGTCCAGTCACTACACTGTATCGTTCACGGTAATTAATTCAAAACAAGCGCTCCTTGAGATTAGGGACAGAAAAATGCAATGAATGCGCTTCAAAAAAAACGATTAAATTTTGTTTTACTCATGTTATTGGTGGCTGCATTAGTGATAGGTTTATCTGTATATGCATTAAAGCAAAATATTAATTTGTTCTATACACCTACGCAGCTTGCTGAAGGACATTTAATACCTGGCCAACTTTTTCGTTTAGGCGGTGAAGTTAAAAAAGGCACCGTGAAAAAAAATGAGCAACAATGGCTGGTTTCTTTTGTAGTGAGTGATGCAAAACATCATGTTCTCGTTGAATACCGAGGGGTATTACCTGATTTATTTCGTGAAGGACAGTCGGTAGTCATTGAAGGAAGTTTGGATCAAGCAGGCATTATGCAAGCGAGCCAAGTATTGGCAAAACATGATGAAAGCTATCGACCCGCTAAATATACTCTTCATACTTGACATTGTCTCTGTATTGCAGGGTTCGCAATCCTCATGATTATTGGATATACCACCATGATTAATTATTGCATGGACGCGACACTTGCCAAAAATCCAATTGCTGTGAGTATAATTTATTTACTGGTATTACTTTTTTGAAAGGCAGGAAGCAAATGACCAAAATGACTAGCTTGAAAATAGTGATGGCGCTGCTATTGGTAGCTATTGCTTGTTTGGCTTATATCTTATTGACGCGTTTTTTTCCGAGTGAAGAAGTATTTTTTATGGGATCTCGGGCGATAAATCGGGCTTTAGTCTTAGATTTAAGCATTAAAAGTAATAAAGATTACGCTACATTTTTACCTGAAAACTCTGGATTTTTAGTCGTTCATCCGGCGAAATCGGCTGAAGATCATCGCGATGATATACTTGAAACTCGCGATATTTTTGCTTTAGTTGAAAAAAACAATAAAAATACCATACAAAATTCGGATCCTCTTTATCAAGAATTAGAATTACTTTTTTTGATAAAAACACCTTTAGGAATTCGTGCTAATTATGTGACTTTATCCAGCTTAGGTGTAAAAAGTATTGTATTTAATTCTGAGTATTTTCAGGAGTTTTTGCAAATCTATCAAGATAAACTACCCCATGCTGCTGGCTATGTCATTATGGGCGATAGTAGCCAACGGCAAATTCGTGATATTCTTGTAAAATAATTTTTGATAGAATATTTGACTGATTAACGATGAAGAATTTACAAGAAAAATTACAACGTTTGCGCTGGCAATGTCGGCGTGGGATGCTCGAATTAGATCTCATTTTGTTGGCTTTTTTAGAAAAAAATTATTTAAATTTAAACCCTGTTGATCAAAAGCTATTTGAGCGATTATTAAATTACTCAGATCAAGACCTTTACTGTTATTTAATAAAACGCCAGCCCATAGAAAATATCGCAATGCAGGTGTTAATAGAGCAAATAAATTGTGGCTATTGATTTTTACCGTTTAAAATCCTCTTATTATTTAGCTATTTTCTTGTTAGTAGTACATGGCGGAGCGCTTGCTTGTTTGTGTTTTTTACCTTGGCCCTGGTGGACTAAATTACTATTAAGTCTCGCTTGCTTAATGAGCTTTGTGACTCTTTTTTGCCAACATGTTCTATTAAATAATCCCCATTCTGTTATAGAATTTTGGCAGCAAGCTTCAGGTAATTGGCAATTAAGAAATAATTTAGGTGAAAGGAGTGTGTTAAGTTTGGCTAATGATAGTATTTGCACCCGTTATTTCGTCTTATTAAATTTTGTTTCCATAGATAAGAAAAAAAACAAAATTTCTTTAATTTTATTGCCGGATAGTTTAAATTCTAAGGATTTTAGACGGTTGCGTAGGCAGTTACAGAGTATAAGCTAAACCCTTTGTTATATTTTATCCTCGCTTAGCGGTTTAGATCAAAATATTCTTAGACCTAACACTTAAAATATCGTATAATTTTTAAACAGATGATTCTTCAGAATAATGAGTTTTTATGTCCAAAATAGTATCACAACAAACTATAGCTGCTTCAGAGATGCCTTTGGCACCTCTTGTTATTACTGACAATGCTGCTAACAAAATTGGAGAGCTGATGGCTGAAGAAGAGAATTTTCAGCTAAAATTACGCGTATTTATTACCGGGGGCGGTTGTTCTGGCTTTCAATATGGATTTAGCTTTGATGAGACTGTCAATGAAGACGATACGGTGATAAGCAAAATTATCCTCAAACCCGCCGCTGAAGATGACGATACTATCAACGTTCAATTACTTGTGGATCCCATGAGTCTAGTTTACCTAGTGGGTGCAGAAATCGATTATAAAGCTGACTTAACAGGGGAACAGTTTATTATTCGTAACCCGAATGCTAAGACCACTTGTGGTTGTGGTTCTTCTTTTGCCGCTTAAGTTTTTAAATAAATTCCACCGAGTATCGTTTGGTTTTTAGCGCCTGTTACTTCGGGAAGATTACTGGTTTTGCCTTCTAAAGTTTGTTTTGCCATCCAGGCGAAAGCCATGGCTTCTACCCAATCACTGGGCACACCTCGGTCATCAGTTAACAATAATTGATGCGAATGACTATGATGTTGTATGCGGTTTTTTAAATAAGTATTTTTACTTCCTCCTCCACACAATAAAATAACGCCCCGGGGACTTTTAAACCCTTGTATCGCTCTGGCAATGCTGATGGCCACCAGTTCGCAAAGTGTTGCTTGCACGCTAGCGGGTGATAATTGTCGACTGAGTATAGCGAGTTGTTTATTAATCCATTTTAAGTTGAAATATTCAGGGCCAGTACTTTTGGGAGGATTTAATTGAAAGTAAGGGTCGGATAAAAATTGTTGTAATAACCCTTGGTCAAAACGAGCACTTGCTGCCCAAGCGCCACCTTCGTCAAACCACTGCTTAAGATGATGGTGTATCCATTGATCCAGTAGACAATTAGCCGGTCCCGGATCAAAACCTAAAACCGGTTTTTTTAAATCAGCTGCCAAATAAGTGATATTTGCAATTCCACCGAGATTTAAAACGATAGTATCTTCTTTTTCAGTCCGAAAAATAGCATTGTGAAAAGCTGGCGTTAATGGCGCACCTTGACCGCCAGCAGCAATATCGCGGCGACGAAAATCCGCCACCGTTGTTATTCCGGTTTGTTCGGCAATAATATTGGGATCGCCAATTTGTATTGTAAAAGCATAATTTGCTAGATGGGGATAATGAAAGACGGTTTGACCATGACTCCCGATGCCTAAAATAGCTTGAGCAGAAAATTTATTTTCCGCTAATAATGTTTTTATTGTGTCCACTGAAACTAATGCAATTTTTTGATCGAGTTCGGCAAATTTTAAAATGTTGATTGAGTCTATGCTATATAGTTTGCTGAGATCTTCGCGCAACCTATTGCTTAAAGGAGATTTATGGCTTGCAAGTAGCTTTGGTTGATTTGTAGAAAAATCGACTAGGGCAGCATCCATCGCATCCATACTCGTACCTGACATTAGACCTATATAGAGTTTTTTCATTAGATCTCTCTTCTAAAACCTGGGTTAGACTTGTTTTCTTTATTAACGATTTTGGCTACGGGTTCTTCAATTAAACTTCAATACTGTAAATTGTCTGCCCCAAACTTAGCCCAACACAGGGTTTAGAAAGAGGTCTTAATTTAATTATCGGTTACTTTAATAAAATTTTTTATTTTAATTGTATTGCAATGCACTGTGAAAAAATAGTACGCTAAGCTTAAGTAGAGTTGGCTAGACAGTCGCTGTAGTTTCTACAGAGGAAAGTCCGGGCTCCATCGGGCAAAGTGCCAGGTAATGCCTGGGGGGCGTAAGCCTACGGAAAGTGCCACAGAAAATATACCGCCTAAGCAGAGTGTCGCCTTTGGCGAAACTATACTCACAGCATCGGGTTTTTGGCAAGTGTCGCGTCCATGCAATCATCATGGTATATCCAAGTCATGAGGATTGCGAGTTGGTGGCACACAGCCAATATCAAGTGCGAAGAGTATATAGCTAGGTAAGGGTGAAAAGGTGTGGTAAAAGCACACCGCATCATTGGTAACAGTGATGGCAGGGTAAACCCCACTTGGAGCAAGACCAAATAGGAACCTTTTAGGCGTGGCCCATGCTAGGTTCGGGTAGGTTGCTTGAGATATATGGTGACGTATATCCTAGATGAATGACTGTCCACGACAGAACCCGGCTTATCGGCTAACTCTTTTTTTCTAAATTTCTATACTATTACCACTCCGGTAATAAATTCGCTAAATTTTTAACCTATCGATTAGTTTTGTGCTTATAAAACACATTTATTCAAGCGCCTCTAGCTAATGCTTGACAAGAAGCAATTCTGATTCCTATAGTGTAATTAAGTGGCAAAAAGTGGGTAAATGTGGGCAGAAATGGGATAAATTATGTTTCGGGGTATAAATTTGGTAGTGCTCGATGCAAAAGGCCGGATTAAGTTACCGGTGCGTTATCGACAGTTGCTACCTACAGATAAAGAATCTCAGTTCGTACTAACGATCGATACCGAGTCTCCTTGTTTATTGCTTTATCCTATACAAGAGTGGGAAATCATCGAAGAAAAGTTGCAGGCTTTACCGAGTTTTAATCCAGCAGTGCGGCGTATTCAACGTTTACTGATAGGTCATGCAACGGATTTGGATTTAGATGGTAATAGTCGAATTTTATTGCCGGCATTATTAAGAAATTATGCACATTTAGAAAAAGAAATTATGGTTGTCGGTCAAGGTAGAAAAATTGAGTTGTGGGGTGCTAGTGAGTGGAATGATTATCGCACTCAATGGATTTTAGATACTGTTAAGCCCGGAGATCTGCCAGATGAACTACAGACGTTAGCGTTGTAGGCGACGACAGCCATGCAAAAACAAGAACAACATCAACCCGTTTTACTTGCAGAGGTTATTGAATATTTAGCCATTGATAGAGAAGGCGTTTATATCGATGCGACATTTGGGCGTGGCGGACATGCCGGACAGATTTTAAGTTATTTAGGAAATAAGGGAAGGTTAATTGCTATCGATAAAGATCCGGAAGCTGTTGCTTTTGCAATGCAGCAATGGGGACAGGATGAACGCTTTGAGATTTATCGGGGTTCATTTAAGAATATAAAAGAAATTGCAGTCTCTGCAGGGATTCTAGGACAAGTATCGGGAATTTTATTAGATTTAGGGGTTTCTTCACCTCAATTAGATCAAGCGGAAAGAGGATTCAGTTTTTTACGAGATGGGCCATTGGATATGCGTATGGATCCCAAAACCGGAATCAGCGCAGCAGAATGGCTAGCTTGTGCACATGAGAAGGAAATTGTACAAGTTTTAAAGGACTATGGGGAAGAACGTTACGCAAAACGTATTGCTCGAGCAATAGCCGAAGAACAAAAATTAAGGCCTATTGTCACAACGGTTCATTTAGCGAATGTGGTGAAGTTAGCTCACCCGCGTTGGGAGAGACATAAACATCCCGCTACACAAACCTTTCAGGCAATACGCATTCGAATTAATAATGAATTGGAAGATTTAAAAGTCTGCTTAGAACAAAGTATCGAAGTGTTAAAACGAGGTGGACGTTTGTTAGTGATCAGTTTTCATTCATTAGAAGATCGAATCGTAAAGCGTTTTATTCGTCAGCATGCTCATGAAGCGGTGGAATTAAAAAAACTTCCTTTCATGGCAACTGAATGGAGACCTAAATTAAAAAATTTAGGTCGCGGGATTAAACCGGATGCGTATGCGATTAAAGCCAATCCACGTTCGCGTAGCGCTGTGTTAAGAATTGCGGAGAAAATATCATGAATATGGCAGCACGTGCTTTAACACAAAATACCTTGACATGGGATCAAGGACAAAGCTGGGTTATTTCTTTAAAGATGTTAGGCCTTATTTTGCTAATACTTGCCGTATTGTCTTCAGCACTTTCAGTTATCTATATAAAAACCGTGCAACGTAATTTATATAGTCAATTACAAGCCAGTAAACAAGCTAGCGATAATTTAAAAACTGAATGGAGCCAACTCTTACTCGAAGAAAATACCTGGGTGGCACCCATTCGGATTCAAACCTTAGCGCAACAAGAATTAGGAATGCGAATTCCCGAAATGAAAAATACGGTTTTATTAACGAAATCAGTTTAAAAATGCTATTTGATTGTTCGCCTCCGACGCAAGTCCTTAATTTACTTGAGCAAGCGGTGTAATTTACATGCAGATGGGTCCGTTTAAAAAAAATAAATTGACTGCTGCTACAAAATACCAATGGCGTTTAATGATCGTGATTTTCTTATTAATAATTATCGCTTTCGGTTTAATTGGTCGGCTTATTAATTTAACGGTTATTAATCGACAGTTCTTGCGTAACCAAGGTAATGCCAGAACAGTGCGTACTTTAAATATTCCTGCACATCGCGGTATGATTTTGGATCGCCAGGGTGTGCCTTTAGCGATTAGTACACCCGTCGAGGCTGTTTGGATTGACCCCGCTTATTTTAAGCCAAATCGGCAACAGCTTTCTTTACTCAGTCATTTTTTACAAATCAATTCACAAACCATACAAGAAATAGAAATACATGGTCAATTTAAAGAGTTTATTTATTTAAAGCGTGGTTTAAATCCAATCCTAGCAAAGCAAATCAAAGATCTAAAAATTCCTGGCGTATTTTTACAAAATGAATATCACCGCTATTATCCGGAAGGTCCGGTGATGGCGCATGTGGTTGGATTAACCAATGTGGATGATCAAGGACAAGAAGGTTTAGAGTTAGCCTATAATAATTGGTTAGAAGGTCAGTCGGGTTTAAAGAAAGTGATTAAAGATCGATTAGGCCATGTCGTAGCGGATGTACGATCAATTCGTCAACCAAGACAAGGACATGATTTACAATTAAGTATTGATAAACGCATCCAATATATTGCATTTAGAGAACTGAAGAGCGGCATTGAACATTATCAGGCCGATTCAGGGTCGGTTGTTGTGCTCGACGTTAAAACCGGTGAAATTTTAGCGATGGCAAATTGGCCCTCTTATAATCCTAATGATCGATTAACAGCGCAAGATGGGTATACCCGTAACCGCGCATTAACTGATTTATTTGAACCTGGGTCCACTATCAAAAGTTTTAGCATGGCGAGTGTGTTAGCAAGTAACCAATTCACTCCCAATAGTCAAATCGATACCTCACCCGGTTGGATGATTGTTGCGGGTAAACGAATTATGGATGAGCGCAATAATGGTATCATGGATTTAACCAGGATATTACAGATCTCGAGTAATATGGGTATGTCAAAACTTATTCTTTCCCTCCCTGCAGAAAATTTATGGAATACTTTGCATCAGATAGGTTTTGGTCAAATTACCCAAAGTGGTTTTCCAGGTGAGCGAACCGGTAGTTTGCCCAATTTTAAGGTATGGAATCCTTTTGTACTGGCAACTTTATCGTTTGGCTATGGAATTTCAGTCACTGCTTTACAATTAACACAAGCTTATGCGGTGTTAGCGCATGGTGGTGTTAAAGTTCCGGTTACTTTTCTTAAAGTTAATGGTCAACCACCGGTAGGGCAACAGGTGATGGATCAGACCATTAGTCGAGAAATTTTGGATATGTTGGAGTCAGTGCTTACTAAAGGAGGAACCGCCCCATTAGCGCGGGTTCCAGGTTATAGAGTTACAGGAAAAACCGGTACGGTACGTATCGTTGGCGCCCATGGTTATGAAAAACATCGTTATAATAGTATTTTTATTGGTATTGCTCCAGCAAGTCATCCACGTTTAGTTGTCGCCGTTGTTTTACATGATCCTAAAGGTCGTTTGTATTATGGAGGTTATACTGCGGGGCCTATTTTTTCCCATGTTATGAGTAATGCCTTACATTTATTAAATGTTGCTCCCGATGACTTAGTGAATCTTAATCAACCCTTTCCTAAAGTCATGCTGCCTTCTCTAGGCATGAAAGATTAAAATATTATAAAAATCAATTAAAAATGTTTTTGAGGGGGATCCGAGTTCAATGCTCACCGAAGTTCAAATAGTTTACTTAATTTGCTAGTCGCATGCTCAATAGTAGATTGATTAGTTGTTAATTTTCAAAAAAACGATATTATTTATGGAATAGGCTAATTATGCGGCTTTTTGAGCTAGAATGATTACTTAATATTTAAGGATAGATAATGCATCAGGACATGCGGTTTAAGTTCATTTTTCTTTGTGTGTTTATTTCTTTTATCTTTTTTATTCCAAGTATTCTTGAAGCACGAGAACCTTTAGCGCCGCGTTTTTCAGCGTCAGCGTATACCGGCGTGTATACGGTGGGACAAGCGGATCTGATGTTATCACTGGATGGTGATCAGCGACATAATCTCTATGTAAATCCCCAAGGCGCCTACGGCAGTGATCAGCAATGGTATGGTGATCTCGGCTTAGGTTATCGTTGGATCAAAAATGATGCTGCGATATTAGGTTGGTATTTATTTGCAGGACATAGTCGTGTCGAGAATAGCAGTGGTTTCTGGATAACCAACCCCGGTGTAGAAGTGATGGGCAGTCGCTGGGATGCAAGAGTGAATGCCTATATTCCAGTTGCAGGGCGTAGTAATGAATTAGGTATAAAAGAATTTAACATAGTGACGACACCGGTTTTTACGGGTCATACCGAAATCCTTAATAGTGTATTTAATGATGTAAATGCGATTCAACAAATCGGTAATGGCGCCGATGCGAGAGTGGGCTATCAATTGTTTCGATATGTACCCTTAAAGGGTTATTTAGGTACTTATTTTTTTAGTATAGCCAATACCGATAACGTACGCGGTGGTGCAGCCGGATTGGAATATTGGTTTGATGAAAATATCCGGGTGTTTGCAAATTATAGTTACGATAATTATCAACACAGTAATGTCGTTGGCGGAATAGGAATAAGTTTTGGTGGAGTGAGAAAACACCGAGCGGATCCTACCTTATCGGAACGTTTAACCGATCCGGTGGATCGATACTTAGCGAATTTGGGTCATGGTTCAGGCATACCGAGTAAAACTTTATTGTATAGCATGGCTAGAGGCAGTAGTAGTGTATTAGTGAGCGATAGCATTGCCTTTTTTAGTCAAACCGGCGCACCGAACAATGGAGGGACAGGTTTAACATTAGCGAATTGTACGTTTGAAAATCCCTGTGGGCCAACCGATTTTAGCCAAACTAGCGTGAATGCATTAAATACTTTATTACCCAATACGATGTTTTATTTTAATGGAGGGAACTACACAAGTAGTAGGCCGATACAACTCAATCCGGGCCAAAGCTTGCAATCACGTATTGCAGATTACACTCAACTCGCAACAGGCCTAGGACGTTCGACAGTTGTTGCGAGTCAGATTCGTCTCCAAGGTAATAATACTTTAGAAAATATGATTTTATTATCTCCTTCTTCTACAGGTAATATAATGACGATATCTGGACAAGATAATACGATAGCAGGTAGCCAAATAGGCTCTTCTAGCGCTCCCGTTGCTATTGGTATATTTGATAGTGGAAACCAAACCTTGATTGATAATACGGCTATCTTTGCTACAGGGACGGCTTACATAGGATCAGGAAACACTTCGATTATTCAAGATAGTGTATTAAATGTTAACGCACCGATGAATACTACTGCAACCGGAATTAATATCGTCGGGTCAAATACCAATCTTTCAGTTAACAATACCCAAATTGAAATTAACAATGCGAGTATTAATCGAAATACATTTGGAATAGTTATTTTCCCGAATAATGTTGTTACGCTAAATAATTCGACTATGACCGTGACGGCTAACAATAATGTAACCAGTATTGCTAATACTTATGATATATTGAATTTTGGTAGCTTAGTAGTGGATGGAGGCAGTTTAAACGCTAATAGTGATGGAGATAATGTTGGAATAGTTAGTTCGAGTAGTTCTTCTCCACCTGATATACTATTCAGTACAGAATGCCAAGTGAATGGTACACAAGTAACTTGTTCATAAGACATGGGCGTATATAATTGTTTTTTTAGAACATCTAATTCTAATAATAATTTATGCAAAAAAGTTGGCAAACCTTACTTAAAGAGGTAATAACTGATCCAGCAGAATTATTGGATCAATTAGAACTTAATCCCAATTTATTACCTGCAGCGCAACGGGCTGTAAAATTATTTCCTTTACGTGTGCCGATAGGTTTTGTCGAACGGATGCAAAAAGGCAATCCCCATGATCCCCTCTTACTGCAAGTACTTCCTTTAGCGGCCGAAGAAACAGTGAAGCTGGAATTTAGTCAGGACCCTTTACAAGAACAAAGGGTCAATCCTTTACCGGGTTTATTACATAAATATCAGGGCAGAGTATTGCTAACGATTACCGGTGCCTGCGCGATAAATTGTCGCTATTGTTTTCGTCGCCATTTTCCTTATACAGAAAATATTCCCGGCAAGGTTTGGCAGGTTATTTTGGCGTATATCCAAGCTGATACGGCAATCAAAGAAGTGATTTTTAGTGGCGGCGATCCTTTATTGGCGAATGATCATTATTTGGGAAAATGCATAAAAGATCTTGAAAGTATCGCTCATGTTACTATTTTACGCATCCATTCGCGTTTACCAATAGTATTACCTGAACGTATCACACCCGATTTTTTAAATCAGTTGAGTCATAGCCGCTTACAAACTATTGTAGTGACACATAGCAATCATGCCAAAGAATTAGATCATTCAGTGAAAACCGCTATAGCAAGCTTACGCCAACGAGAAATTATGGTTTTAAATCAAGCGGTGTTATTAAAAGGCGTTAATGATAATCTCGCAGACTTAGTTGATCTAAGTGAACGTCTTTTTGCTTGTGGAATTTTACCCTACTATCTCCATTTACTCGATAAAGTGCAAGGTGCAACGCATTTTGCTGTGGACGAAGAAAAAGCTAAACAATTATTGATAGGTTTACGTACAAGCTTGCCGGGTTATTTAGTCCCGAAGTGTGTTTATGAGCAAGCGGGTGCACCATCTAAACTCCCTATAATTTAATTACGCAAGATTGCTTGACTTGAACTAGCCAATTATCAATAGACACTTTATACTTTGGGCAAATTCACTTCAAACTTACTGAAACTTTGTTATTGATAGGTGGGGTATGCCGGAAAATCTTAAAAAGATGCGCCTAGAAACCGATAGTATGGGGAGCATTGAAGTACCCGCCGATCATTATTGGGGCTCCCAAACCCAGCGGAGTATCCATCATTTTGCTATAGGTAAAGAAGATATGCCGCTGGCGGTAATCCATGCGTTTGCCATTTTGAAAAAAGCCACTGCCAAAGCGAATCAAGAGTTAGGCTTATTAGCGAAAGATAAATCTGATTTGATCATACAAGTGGCAGATGAAATAACATCTGGACAATGGGATAAAGAATTTCCATTACGGGTTTGGCAGACTGGGAGTGGCACGCAAACCAATATGAATGTGAATGAAGTGATTGCCAATCGCGCCATAGAATTAGCGGGGGGAGAGCGCGGCAGTAAGAATCCAATTCATCCCAACGATCATGTCAATAAATCGCAATCATCGAATGATACTTTCCCGACAGCGATGTATATTGCCGCCGCATTAGCGATTGTTAAACAATTGATACCGGCGATACAAAGCTTGTATGCTGCTTTAAGTGAAAAAATTCATGAGTTTAAAGATATTATTAAAATTGGTCGTACGCATTTACAAGATGCTGTCCCTTTAACGTTAGGCCAAGAGTTTTCAGCTTATGCCGATCAATTAGAATCGGCTTTAGCGAATATCGAAGAAACATTACCCGGACTTTATCAGCTGGCAATTGGTGGTACGGCGGTGGGAACCGGCTTAAACACGCATCCTAAATTTGCCGAGTTAATTGCAAAAATTATTGCGGAACAAACTAAACTACCTTTTGTTTCTGCAAAAAATAAATTTTCTGCTTTAGCGGCCCACGATGCTTTAGTATTTGCGAGCGGGGGGTTAAAAACCTTAGCCTGCGCGTTAATGAAAATGGCGAATGATATTCGTTGGTTAGGTTCCGGTCCGCGTTCAGGTTTAGGCGAGCTTATTTTACCTGAGAATGAGCCAGGTTCTTCGATTATGCCGGGTAAAGTAAATCCCACCCAATGTGAAGCGATGACGATGGTTTGTGTGCAAGTGATGGCCAATGATACCGCGATCAGTATGGCAGGGAGTCAAGGTAATTTTGAATTAAATGTATTCAAGCCTTTAATGATTTATAATTTTTTACAATCGATCGATCTATTAAGTACGGCATGTCAATCGTTTGCACACTATTGTGTTAAAGGTTTAAAAGCCAACCGCGCTAAGATTAAATATTTTTTAGAAAATTCACTGATGCTAGTAACGGCTTTAAACCCTATTATTGGTTATGATAAAGCCGCAAAAATTGCACACAAAGCACTCCATGAAGAAACGAGTTTACGCGCAGCGTGTTTGTCATTGGGTTATTTAAGTGCTGAAGAATTTGATAAGGCGGTGGATCCGAAAAAAATGTTAGGGCCTAAATAGGGCACAAAAAAGTTAATCAATACTGCCCTCATAGACCTTAGCAGGAGTGCCGCGCAAAAAAACCGGTGACTTTTCACCTTCCCAACGTACCGTGAGGAGTCCGCCGGGTAAATTGACATTGACTTTTTTAGTGAGTCGATTCAATAAACGTCCCGCAATGACTGCGGCACAAGCGCCGCTACCACAGGCTTGGGTTTCTCCGACGCCACGCTCATAAATACGTAGATCAATTTGTTTCGGATCGCGAATTTTCATAAATTCTACGTTACATCCTTGCGGAAAATAAGGATGGGGATGTTGATTGAGATAAGTACCTAAGTCTTCTACCGGTACTTGATCTAAACAATTGACTTGTATCACACAATGGGGATTGCCTAACGATAGCACACAACTATCAAATCGGCCGAAAGGTGTTTCAATCGGATGGATTGGCGGTGGTGACATATTAATAAAAGGAATTTTTTCTGGTTCAAAAATAGGTAAACCCAAATTGGCAGTGACTTTGCCACTACCTTCAATAGTCAGTTCCAAGAGATTATTCATGGTCATCAATTGGATAGAGTTTTCGGCACAAAGTTTTTTTTCTAATAAAAATTTTGCAACACATAAGGCGCCATTGCCACATTGTGCGACTTCACTGCCATTGGCATTAAAAATCCGATAATAAAAATGTGTGGATTTAGGTCGAGGTTTTTCGATTAACAACAATTGATCAAAACCGATACCCCGTTGTCGGTTGGCCCATTGGCGGATTAATTTACCATTAGGTTTAAAAGTTTGGTGTATGGCATCGATAATGACAAAATCATTACCTAATAAATGCATTTTGGTAAATTCAGTTTTCATTCAAAATTTTTGAGCTTAATGCGTAAGCTTTTCGTTTGACCATAATTGCTCTAGGGTTTCACGGGTGCGAATTAAAAAGTATTGATTTTTATCGACCATAACCTCTGTGGGTCTCGGTCTGGAATTATAGTTGGAACTCATCGAAAAACCATAAGCACCACTATCCATCATAGCTAAATAATCGCCTGATTGTATAGCCAGCGGTCGGTTTTTAGCAAAAAAATCACTACTTTCACAAATAGGTCCGACAACATCGTAATTCTGCACTGTTTGGTCGCGCTGGATGATGGGCAATATCGTGTGCTCAACTTGGTAGAGTGCAGGACGAATGAGATCATTCATGCCGGCATCGACAATAGCGAAGTTTTTCTCGCCATTGGATTTAAGGTATTCAACTTTGGTTACCAGTATGCCGGCTTGCGCAGTAATAGCGCGACCTGGCTCGATGATTAATTGGAGTTTGGTCTTGCTTTTTTTTAAGCTATTTAAAATTTTTTGACAATAGTCTTGCGGTGTAGGAATGTTTTCTGATTGATAGGAAATGCCTAAACCCCCACCTAAGTTGATAGTTTTCAATTCAATACTTTCATTTTTTAATTGTTCGGCCAGATCTAAAAGCTGTTCGATGGCTTGTAAAAAAGGATCAAGTGTAGTGAGTTGTGAACCTAAATGGCAGCTAATTCCCTGGATTTTTAGATGTTGAGATTGGGCTGCGCGACGATAGAGTTGCAGGGCAGTATCTGCACTCATACCAAATTTGGTTTCTTTTAAACCAGTGGTAATATAAGGATGGGTTTTGGCATCGATATTAGGATTGATACGTAAGGCAATGCTGGCCACTTTATGCAAATTTTTGGCAATAGATTCGATTCGAAGTAATTCTGACTGGGATTCAACATTGAAACAGCCAATATTCGCGAGTAAAGCGGTTTTTATTTCTTCGCAGGTTTTACCTACACCAGAAAATACCGTTTTTTTTAGATCCCCGCCTGCTTGCATGACACGAGCGAGCTCTCCGCCTGAAACGATATCAAACCCCGCTCCCCATTTTGCGAGGGTTGCTAAAATGGTCAGGTTAGAATTAGCCTTAACGGCATAACAAATTTGCTGCGAGTTTTCTAACAGTTGCTTAAATGCACACCATTGCCGTTGTAAAATAGCCAGTGAATAGATGTAACAGGGCGAACCAAATTCGGCCATTATATTGGCAATAGGGACTTCTTCTACGTGTAATTCGCGGTTTAAATAATGAAAAGACATTATGATGACGGTTTAGCAAAATGATGAGGGATATAAACCGATGGTTTTTGATCAGGTAAATATAATGGACCCATTTGTCCACAGCCGGTTAAGAAAAATAACATACTGAGATAAAAAATAGATTGATAGTAATTTATTGGCATAACGATTAAAGTTAAATAAAACTGTAAAAATAACAAGCGTTTGAAAAACTCACAAGCGCTAAAAATTTTTTACTAAGCCTTTGAGCAGGACATAAATATTAGAAATAGTATAAAAATTTATCGCTATTATAGAGTTTATTTTTACCGAAATCCAAGCAGTATACCTAATCTTATCTCGGTCGCCAATAAAATCTAGTCTTATTTTAAGGATAAAAAAATATTTAATTAAAATAGTTTCAGTATAAATGTTAGTTTTTTATGAACTAAAAAGCAACGGGCTTGAATGACAGAAAAAACACCCAGCTTTATTGTTTTTTAATTTTTAATAAAAAAATCCTATCATTTTTATTTTTATTTTTTTAAAAAAAATTTATTAAATTCTTCGATAAAAATGGGTCATTTGAAAAAACATTATAAAAAAGGTATTTTAAGGACATTTGAAATCAGAGTAAAAAAAATATATTTTTTAAAAGCATACTATAAAAATTCTTGAATAATAAAAAAAACAATAAGGAGAAGTTAATGATGAGAATCAATTCTGTAAGTAATATTCCCCCATACTCAACAGAGAAAAAATCATCGAATAAGCTAAATACTCAAAGTTCCTCACAAATACTTAACAAGATAAAAAATTCTTCAGCTAAAAAAATCGTTAAAAGAAAAAATTTAGCAAATTTTTCAAAGAAATTTAATGATGATCTTTATCGATCAAAAGAATTCAAAAAATACCTAAACAATAATATCAATGCTCGCTACAAGCGTGGCTTAGATAACAATTTGGTTGCCGCTACATATAAAGGGGATTATAACTATTGGCTAAGTCAGGAAGATATTGCAGATATTGGCCGGTTAAAGTATCAAGGTTTTCAAACACATGTAAATTATGATAGCCATTTTGAAATAATTGGTTCTTTTACTCAATTTAAAAAGATTGTAAAAAGATTTAAAGAGAGAGCCTGTAATAAAGCTGCAACTATCCCAGGTACTAGAGGTACGGTCCTTACCTTAATCATTCATCAATCAGAAAATCACTGGGTCAGTTTAGTTATTTTTAGAGATTTGGGCCACATCACAGCTATTTATTTAGATTCAAAGAGTCAAGCTCTTCCAAAGGAATATCAAATTTTTCTTAGTAAAAATACCATAGAACTTGTTAATTTAACTAAGCATTTTACCCAACAACAAGATGCTCACAATTGTGGTTTGTGGGCCTTGGAAAATGCTGGGGATATCAATTTAATGTTGCATAATCATGAAGACATTCTTTGGGCAGTTAACCAAATAGAACGAAAGCGCGATAAACTATATTTTGAGACACTCCGAAAAGAGTTGGCTCAGACATTAGTTGACGATTTATATTGGCGTAATCGGCATCCCAATTTTTATGCAGAATATACTTCATCCGATCAAAGTACTTCAGTGTCTGATCGGTCTTCCAGGACCAGTCCAGAAGAGGAACCTGCGCTTAAACGGCCTAAATTCGAACCTATTTTTACATTAAATGATAGATTGACTGTATTTTCTGAAGCTTTTATAGCGAATTTTGGCCAACGTTTGGCGGCTTGTCATGTCATTGCTAGAGAAGGAAGAATATCAATAGAGGCCCTGCAAACTGAGTTAATAACAGGGATTACTGGTAGTTTATTGGGAATAGCGTTTTCTGAGTGTGGTGCAGGTAATTGTATGGGAGTTGTTCCTTCATTAGCTGCGTCTGCCAGAGCAATTTCTGGAAAGTTATTGATTAAGAAAAAATCTGCACAAAGAATTACTAAATGTTTTGATGGGTTGGAGAAGGCACGTTTAAGTATCATTTTAACTAAGGCAGCCTATAACATTTTTTCTAGTTATGAATATCAGTTTATCCATATTAATGATAAATCAGGGATTCAAGTGGCAATGGAGAAATTGGCCGATGATGCGGTCGATAGAATTATGAATTTTTTAAAACAACAGAAGCCTAATGGGCTGATTATGTCCAACGAATTATTAGAAAAAGGGCTATTGCAAGGTCCATCCCAGTCGTTTTTTGACCCGAATTTAAAACTATTGCAACTAAGCGTTAAAGGAAAAACCCTTATCAATGATCAACTTGAAACGATTGACAATGAAATATCGATTATTTCCAGTAAACTTTTTGAAAATGTAGGTGTAATTGCATTTGATACTGAAATGCAAGTAAAAAAATTCTATATATCCAAAAAATATCCTCAAAAATATGGCAATCGACGTTTATTTGACTGGGAAAAAGAGATTAATAGTGATTTAAAATTAGGCTTACGAGCCAAATACTCAGAGGTTACTCAAAATTCTGATTATCAATACACTTTAACTCCCGAAATGGCTCAAACCGAAGCTGAACAAATTAAAGTTTCAATAGAAAATAAAGTACTTCCGGCTGATATGCCGGTTTTGAATATCAAACAAGAAAATAAACAATCTATTTTATTCAATTTACGAGAACCGATTGCTTATTTTACCGGAAGAGAGGAATCGATCAGAAATTTACATGATATATTATCAAAAAACTTTAATATGGCAGTTATTTCACCGTCATTGATGCCTTCTTCTGTAATTAAAACCGATAATGGTGGATCAGTTCATTCTCATACCTTAACAGCAACTCCTCAGCAAGACATACCATTATCTATCAGTGGTTTAGGGGGCATAGGTAAAACGCAATTAGCCTTACAATATGCCAAATTATACCGAGATGAGTACGATAATAATATTCTATGGATAAATGCAGAAGCAATTGAATCTTTAGATACATCGTTTTTTAAATTAGCAAATAAAATAGGTTTGGAAACCAAGAATCGCTATGCTCAGGATAAGGAGATTAATGAGATCGCTGACATGGTTTATCAATATTTTAGCGATAAAAAAAGTTTGTTTATTTTTGACAATGCGGAAGATTTTCGTAGCATAGAGACTTATTTACCCAAATCTTTACTAGGTAATAAGCCGACGATTCTTATTACATCGCGTTTTAGCCACTGGAAAAATGTAGCAAGTGTGTTAACACTGAATGTCTTTACCGACTACGAAGCACTATCATTGTTTAATAAAATTTTAAAAAATAATATTGATGCATATCAGATTTTTACCTTGAATAAAATGTTGCAAGGTCTACCTTTAGCCTTAAATCAAGCCATCGCTTATATTCAGTTCCAGAGAGAAACCGATCCTGAATTTTCCATCGATCAATACATTGAGCTCTTTAAAAGAAAAGCCGAATTATTATTAAACTATAATTTGGAATATAACAATGATCCCTACCTGAAGACTGTTTTTACTACCTGGCTGGTGACTTTAGATAAAATTAAAATGATTCCTGAACTAGGTTCAGTTGCTATCGAACTTTTAGATCACATGATTTTTCTCGATCCAGAGAATATTTCCCCGAGTAATTTTTTTGCATTAAAGGATCTGCATAATATAGATGGCGATTATATATTTGAGAGTTTTAAGGAGTATACCGATCGGATAAGAAAGGGGATGTTTTTACTAAAAAGCTATTCTTTGCTGAATTCTGGTGTAGATGGCAGCTATACCTTACATCGATTAGTCCAACAAGTGCATCGCATTACTATTGAAAAAGATCCGATTAAATTTGAAAAAATGGTCTTAAACACACAAGCACTTTTTAGATATCAAAATGAAGATCAAAAAAATGATAGTCATTATTTACATTTTTTACTGTATATGATTGAACATGAGAACTCGTCGGCATTATTAGGAGATAATTGTATCGAAAACCTGTTTAACAAACTCGCTAATAAGGAAATAAAATATTGGTTTTATTTTCTCGATTTAGCCTATCGCAAATTTACTCGAAAACGCTATCTTGAGTTTCTAGCGGATTCTTTAGCCTACTGTAGAAAGGAGGGTTTTACTTCTTTAGTGACTGAAATGCTTAACTATTTTGAAGATCAATACGAATTAGCTAATTTCAATTTAGAAGATATTGTGGATATGTTTAGTCGAATTGAATATTCTAAGGAATATGAAATCCGACGCTTTTCAACAAAACCAGAAAAAAAAATTCAACAAAAAGAAGCCATCCATCTTATTGCTGAATTAAAAAAGAAAATATTTGGAACTTACCATAATTATAATTCATGTCTTTCTTCGCAAAACTCAAAAAAGAAAAGGAATGTGTGTTCAGATGAAGAGATGCAAGAATGGATAGAAAATAAAGAGTATGAAAGCAGTAAAGCGCATGTAGAGAAAGTAGGACGAATTTCGCATTATATTAATTCCGGATTGATCACTAAAGATATCTTATCTGAACTCATTCGAGGTGAATGGGAAGAGGTAGCCGTTAATGTAGAGTTTATACTCGGTAGTCAAATTCTTGGAAAAGTCTCAAATCTCATGCTAATTCAAGGAAGTCGGTATGAAGGTGAAGCCCATTTACTCGAAAAAGAATTAGGTTTAGAAAATCCAAAAATATGGTCTTTACTTCTCAGTGAAGAAGTTACTTTTATTGGAAAAAAACTGCTTTTAGGTAAGGTTTTACAAGTAGGGGCTAGCTTTGTCGGCAGTGCCACCGATCTTTTAGCTATTTATAATTTAAGACAAGCGATTGAAGCCTATGAAAATGGGGATAAAACGGTAGTTCCAGAAATAGTGGGCACCAGTGTTATTTCCGTAACGGGCGCGACTGGACTGGGCTTAAGTGTTTCTGCAGTGCTAGGCTACATAGAAAGATCGACACTGAGACTGATTAATCCTTATTTAGCCGCTTTTTCTGCGCTGGTTTGGTTAGGCACGAGTTTATATAAAACCGAAGCGCAAATACAAGCACTCCAAAAATATGTGCATCTTTCTGCGAAAGAACATTATGTTGAATTCATGCGCAATTTTTTAAACTATCCACCTTCAAGCTATTTACAAGCTAAATCGAATAATGGACAGTTAGTTTTATATGCGCTTGATTTTTTAAAAAATAATACCGATTTTAGATGGTATATTGCACCGATTTTTTCTGCAAATAACATTTACTATGAAAATAGTACCGTTCTTTTAGATCATGAGCGACCCATCGAATTATCTGTCGTTACACCGGATGAACCCTCTGAAGGTCATTTGGCATGTCTGCCGGGTGTTCCTGAAGATAATAAAAGCGCTAGTCATTTCGCTTATCTTTGTAATGGTGCTTTTGGTTTAGAATACCTCATTCATCGAACCGCGGAAGTTGCCTTAATTAACTTAGGATCTGGAAATGATACTATATTTGCTATTCCAGATTTCCCTAATTATTTCTTAGTACAAAAAGGCAAAAAAATTTATAGGGGAGGAGACGAAGGAAATATTTTTAGATTAGAAAGTAATGCCACGACCGGAAAATTGACCGGTGGAAGAAAATCCGATGCTTTGATTCTTGAACAATTCCATTCTGAAAAAAATACTTATTTATTTATTGATAGCGATGGTTTTTTATGCGATAGAGTAGGTCCATTGGAAGACTTTACACCTGAACCTTGTTCCAAAAATAACGCAATCGAACTTAATAAAATTAATCAGGTTTATGGTCGAGAAAAACAGCAGGACGTCATTTATTTAGATCCAGCCATGCAATTTATCGATGGCTATGGTGGCTATGATACAGAACATGCCGATATTTTCTTCATAACCGAACGGGCTTTTCCAAACCCAAGCTTAGTATTGAGAAATAATACCTTAGTTTTATTTCCAATCAACAACTGCATTCAGTCTGTTGATTACCAAATTCCGGCTACAGAAATCGGTAAAGCAGAAATTCGAACCAATTTTTCAGCAACGGTCAAACATCGATTCTTTTTTAATACGCTTCTCGAAAATATTCTCAGCATGAGAGTACAGAATGACACGTTAACCGTCTCAGTATTTGTAGAAGACGATACTGATGTGTCAACATTTACGATTACGCTTTATGATCCGAGTTTTCTCAGTGAAGGTCAGCCTCATTTCAAAAATGTCACTAACTTTGAAAAGCGTAGTTCTTATTTTTTTGAGAATATGGAGATTAAGCTAGTCAATAATGAACAGCTCTTTGCTCAAGAAATTTTAGAAAACGGTAAAACCTTGGATGAAAAGATTGTGCGTTTTGCAGAATTAGCCAGCCATTTAGAAAAAACCATGACTATTCAATTACTTAATAATGAAACCTTAGTTATTGGTGGAAGAAGTCATGACTATTTTTCTCTTGATGGTTCTTCAGTCAGTCATTTGAATGGAAATGGTGGTGAAAATGTTTATCTTATTATCCCGCCTAAAAAAAATGTTTTATTTCCTCTTGCAGATATCACACTCTATGCAAGCCCAAGTACTCAATCTGATTTAAATGAACAGATTGATACCTTAAATTTATGTGTAGTGAGTGACTATGTAAAGAAAAAATGTCCATATGCTGTCATTTCTTTTGAACTCTTGCTTGAAGGTTCTGATCTTATCTTGAATCTGATCAGTTATCTGCAATCAGGAAAATGTACAGATGTTAATGAAATCTGGGAACTGGCTTCTATTCGATTGAAAGATGGAATTTATTGGTATAAAAAACTTGATATCCTTTTAGAAGATAAACTGACTCGACGGATAACAACGATGGATGGAGAAGCCTGGACATTAACGGGGCCCGTCTTAATTGTTAAGGAATATAAGAACATTATTAATCTCCTGCCTAGCGACATAACAGAGAATTCGGAAATTGTTCTATTAAGAAATAGTGGTAATTATAGTTTTTTTCGGAATGAATCCGATTTGATTTTAACCAATGTTCACACTGAGACATCATCGACACCGTGTACGATAATTGCGCATGATTATTATCAAAATCCCGAGATGCAAAGAAAATTATTATCATCGAAACTCAGTTTTCTGGATGAAGATGATGAAGATAGCTTTCATCTTAAAGACCATCAGGCTTTGATCGATGAAGCTCAACATTTTTCTGATTTTGCTAAATTATTGGCGTCTAAAGACACTTTTAAACATAAGCAGGAATTAAGTATTCCAGTTTTACTTAAACATTCCCAGGAATTACCCAAGATACGCCCTAAACGTCAAATTAATGGTGTTACTAACGATAGTTCTTTCCAGATCGCCTTAGGTATAAAAATAGGTATAGGCTTAGGGGGAGTGGTATCGGCTCTTCTTACTGTTCGTTTTCTTAATAAAGTACGGAATTCTCCTCTACAAAATATTCCTTTACAGACGATAGTGATGACTGGCTTAGCTTCACTAAAACCAGCTGATGCCCAAGAACAGAGTGCTTCAGTCGCAGAGACCCGACTGGATTTTTTCAATGGCTTTTCTATTGAGAATAATTGTTTAATGGCAGAAACATCCATGGGTTGGTTAGCGGTTTGTCATAATCAACACAATCTTTTTTATTTAAAAACCTACCAGAGTGTTTCTTCTTTTTATTTTGAAAGTTATCAAGCGAACAATACTTATTTCCAGTATGTGGATCATAAGATTTGGAAAAATGATCACCAGCTAAAAGCCAATGTTTTAGCGGAAGAAATCTATCCCTTGTTACCCAAGCATTGGCAAGAAGAATTTATGGAGCTGCGAACCCAAGATCAGGCATGGTCGAATTGGAAATATCATGCAGGCATGACGGTCACGTCAATGGTGGGTGATGGATTGGTATTACACACGCCGGTGGGTAATGTCTTTAAGCAATTAGGTTTAGCTCCGGATTGGCAATCCCGAGAAGATCGTTATTTTCTCAGTCGTTGTGGATTAGCATTGGAGCAACCGTTATTTCATCGGTCGCTAACGCCGAGTTCACTATCGTTAGGTTTAATGAGTATGGAGTTGGCGTTATTACATCCAGCCAGCCATCGAGCCTATCGATATCTAAGCCGGCAGGGCGATGTGGCTAAAGCTAAATTTGCGTTGCGTTTGGTGGCCGATATGCTGCAGTTAGGTGTGAATCAAATAAGCCATTTAGCGCATGTGTTAGATTATTGTTTCCCTACCAGTGATTTAGCAAAAAATATGAGTTTAGCTTTACGAATAAGCCATTACTTTTATTTTTTAACGGGAGATTTAAGTTGTTGGTATTTAGGCTTGTCTTTATTCTTTTTACCGAAGATTCCGTTGTTATTAGATCATATAGGAATTCCGGCTAGCCGCGTTGTGCAGAGAGTGTGCCAGCAATTAGCGAATGTTTTATTAGGTCAGACATTATTGCAAAGGCTTTCAGAAGATGAAGAACGCCAAGTACAAGCTGATCGCGAATTAAGTTGTGCCGATGCGCAGGTCACGCAAGCAAGGCAACGTTTAAGTGCTGTGGCCACTGCAGGTAGCCGGTTTTTTATGCCCATCGGTCAGCAGATTCCTGTTCTGCCAATGATGAATGTCAAGAAAAACGAATGGCACCGCCGTTTTTTAATTAAGTGAACGGGATGCAGGTTCTATTGATGCGTCGGTCAGCATCAACAAAATCTGCATCCACGAAGGTTTATTTTGCAACTTAAAATCTTTGATTATTAATTGTTTGTTAAGGAGAATAATAATGAAAAAAATACTTCAAATTCCAATTGTTGACGTCCAAAGTAATTCAGGAAAGATTTCAGATAATTTTGATTCTCATCAAACTGAAAAAAATCTCTATTTAACAGAAAAAAGTTTTAATTTACGCGTTAAACGTTCCAACGATGATAAAACATTGGTTGAAGCGACAGCAGAGGGTGATTACACCCATTGCTTAAGTGCAGAAGAAATCAAAGATATTGCGTACGCAAGCTATAAAAATTATAAAACGAAAAAGACTAAGAAAGTTCAATTTGAGGTAGTTGATTCTTTAGCGCAACTAAAAACAACCATCACCAAATTCTTAATAAAAACAAGAATACAGAATGAAAATAAAAGAACAGAAGCCAGTCTGACGTTAATTATTTATCAAGCTGAATCTAAACATTTTACAAGTTTAGTTGTTTACTTTGATAGAGGCCTAGAGCAAGGTTTTTATGCAGACTCGCTTATGCAGCCAATTTCTTCTGAATTGCAAAGTTTTTTTGATAACCAAAAAGTTGAATTACTTTATTTAACGGATCATTTTACTCAACAACAAGATAGCTATAATTCGGGTATATGGGCACTTGAAAATGCGGCAGATATGAACAGGATGATAGATTTTCATCAGGAACTTGGTTGGGGTATAAGTCAATTAAATCAATTACGTAGTAAAGATTCCTTTCATGAAAAACGTATGGAATTTGCTGAAAAACTATTCTCAGATTCACATTGGCGGCGACATCATCCCACTATTCAGGTGAACTTTGAAAAGCAAAAAAAATTATTATCTCGCATTCCATTGGAGATAAGCGCAGATAATGGTGAGTCTTCCGCAAAACGATTTAAAACACATAGAAATAATGTAAAAGATTTACTTGCCATTTTTACTGAAAACTTTCTAACTGTTTTTAGTCAACAGTTAGCAGTTTTTCATCTTATGGCAAGAAATGAACATATCAATATGCAAACCTTGAAGTCTGAGTTGGTAACTGGCGCAACAGGAGCACTCGTAGGTGTAAGTCTTTCGGGAATAGTGTTGGGTAATATGGCAGGTGCTGTTCCTTCGATTGCGGCTTCTGCAAGAGCAATTACCAGTAAATTTTTAGTTAAAAAACAAACCTCCCAAAAAATCACTAAATATTTTTATGGGCTTGAGGAAGGGACACTCAGTGAGCTGTTATGCAAAGCGGCTGTTAATATTTTTTACAGTTTCGAATATCAATTTATGCATTTAATCGATAAAGCGGGCTATAAAGTGGCGATGGAAAAATTAGCGGATGATGCGGTGGATAGAGTCATTAACTATCTAAAGAATCATGAACCCGACAATATCGTTATATCAAATGAATTGATCGAAAAAGCCGTGTTGTTTGGTCCGTCAGATAAATTTTTTAAGCTAAATCCAAAGTCACTGCAGATTCAGGTAAAAGGCAAAGTATTTTTAAATGAAAAAAAAGAAATTATTTCTACAGAAAAATTATATAAAAAAATAGGTTTAATCACTTTTAATAGTTTTCATCAACCCAATAAATTATATGAATCTAAAGCTGCTCCCCAAAAATATGGTTATCGACGTTTATTCAATTGGGAAAAAGACGAGAATGGCGATCTTAAGCAAAGTTTGCAAGCAGAGTATACAGAAGTGCTTTTCGTTCAGCCAGAATATGAGTATGTTTTAAAACCAGAGATGCTTACAACTGAAATCGCAGAGATCCTCGATCAGATTGAAAATCGATTTCCTCCTCAGATTTCTAACATTTCAACGCAAAAAAAAATAAGCAAACAACCTATTTATTTCGATTTACGGGATCCTGTTGCTGATTTTACTGGAAGAGTCAAAATACTTAAGGACTTACATGAGACGTTACTTTCTGAAAGAAAAATAGCTGTCGTATCTGCTTTATCTGCTTTGTCAATTGCGGAAAGTTCGGCATCGGCTGCATCGAGTCAGAGCAGCAGTGGTTCACAGTTGTCTATCAGTGGTTTAGGTGGCGTTGGTAAAACTCAATTGGCGCTACAATATGCTAAATTGTATGCGCAGGACTATGATCATAATGTATTATGGATCAATGCCGAAACCAAAGAAAACTTATCCTTTTCTTTTACTAAATTAGCTCGGAAATTGCAGTTGGAGACGAAGGATCGTTATGGACAAGATAAAAATTTAGAGGAGATTGTCGAAGCAGTTTACGAATATTTTTCGGGTCAAAAAAGTTTGTTTATTTTAGATAATGTGGAAGATTACCGAGAAATAGAAATTTATTTACCTAAATCGATGTTAGGGAATAAACCGACTATTCTGATTACCTCGCGTTATAGTAATTGGAGTAATGTTGCCCCCGTTTTTTCATTGAATGTTTTTACTGAACAAGAAACACTTGAGTTTTTTAAAAAATCTTTAGATGAAGATTCCAGCGACGGAGACATCAAGCTATTGAATCGATTACTTGAGGGATTACCTTTGGCACTAAAGCAAGCAATTACTTATATTAATTTCCAACGGTCAAATTTGCATTTTTCTGTTGAGGATTATATCAATTGTTATAAAGAAAAAGCGCGGATGCTATTAGATTTTAATTCTGCAGCCTATGGCAATGATCCCTATTTAAAGACCGTTTTTACCACTTTCATGGTGAGTCTGGATAAAATCAAAGTCCATCCTACCCAAGGCAATGATGCCGTCGATGTTTTATATATGATGGCTTATTTAGATCCAGAACATATTTCATCAAAATTTTTTTATATCATCAAAAAAATAAAAAGGTTTCCGATGAAAACCTTTTATATGTTAAGACTTATGGATGATGAATTGAAAAACTCTTATATCAATAATTTAGTGTATTTATTAAAAAGCTATTCCCTAATTAATTCTGGAAGTAATTCTGGTGAATATACCATCCATCGAGTCATTCAACGAGTACTACGAATTAGTCTCGAGAGTGATAAACAAAAATTTCTAGAGATAATTGGGATAACCCAAGCTATTCTTAGACTGAACGGTGAATACAAGGATTTAAATTATCTACATTTTTTACTTTATATGTCAGAACATAGGGACAAAGAGGAAGTAAAATCGATATTAGGTTATGATTCAATGGTTCCATTTTTTAATTCTATTGCTTTGATTGCTGAAACGAATATGAGTCATTGGCGTTATTTTCTTGAGTTAGCTTATCTCCAATATCCTAAGAAAAAATTTCTTGAATTTCTTAGCGATGCTTTAGCCTATTCTAGAAAAGAAGGTTTCTGCAATTTAGTTTCTGACATCCTGGGTTATTTAGGAGAGCAATTTGATCAGAAAAGATTGACTCAAGATCATCTGCAATATGTCATGAACCAACTTTTGCGTTCAAAAGATGAATATAAACTGGCGAGGTTTTCAAATTTTCCTGAGAAAAGAAGCCGGCAAGAATATGCATACCAACTAATAGCTATGTTTAAAATAGAAAAACTTGGGCGTCTTTTCCCAGAGTTTTATGCATGTTCTCGAAGAAAAAGAAGCCTTTGTTTAACGCAAGAACAGCTTGAAGCCTTCAAACATGAAGCTATTCGATCGCACATGGAAAAAGTAAGTCTTATGACGCACTGGGTGAGTTCAGGATTAATGACTAAAAATATTTTATCTGCTATCATTCGAGGTGATTGGCAGGATGTCGCGGTTAATTTTGAACTCATTGCTAGTAGTGAAATTCT
>VBOA01000156.1 GCA_005877695.1 Gammaproteobacteria bacterium
ATAGTAATTCAAATTTTTGTTATTTACAATTTTTTGTTTTAGTGTGAAGTTCCCAGATAGCACACTAGTTTAAAAAAAGTTCACAAAGAGTTCATTAAAGAGAATTACTTATGGACTTTTTCAAACAAATCATATAGTATTCAAAATCAGCTCATTTTCTTTAGTGCAAAATGATCCAAAAAGTGAACTGTTTACGAACTCTTAATAAACTCTTAAGTAATTCCGGATTGTTAGGTTGCCACATGGCTTCAATTTCTTTGCGCATGCAAACAACGTTATAACTCAATTGTTTCACTGGCTCCCGAGATCATTCGAGCGCATTTGCGAGCGAGTTTTCTTGCTTGTGATCTAAAACGCTATGGATCATGGGAGGGCAAGGGGCAAGGGAGATGAGGAATTAAAGATGGCGGCGATGTACATACGTGCCATACGTATATCTCTAGTGCCTTAATAGCACATATGATAGCAATTTCGTATATTCTATATTCGTAATGTGTATTCTCAGGATACACTTTTAATATCTCCGATAGTATCTGACGCATACGAGTGTTATAGAATATGGCTAGAAGAGCAATAGTTGCCGAGTAATGTGTAACGTGTGACATGTGTGACATGTGAGTGCGTCTCATATATATACAGTGGACGATAACCAGAGGATAGTTTCGAGGCAGATTCCCAGTGTTTATATGTAAGTTACAAGAATCATAGGAAAGCTCAGCTTAAGAGATTTGTTTAATTGAAAATTACTAGCGTACGGTTCTGATAGATATGCTGGTATTGCGATATTTAGAGGTTAGATTACACTGATGTTGTTTTATGCTGATAATGCACTGAAGATTATATATTTGTTTTTATTCTTGATTTCTCTTTATGTTGCAGTGATACATCAAAGTAGTTAAATACTCTTTGTTGGAGTCAGCTGTACAACAAGACTTTCCATACGGCTGCTACATATTGGAAGACAGATACAGCTGAGCTACAAGACAAAGTGTAAGTATCGATTTTAATCTTTCTAAAAATTACTTTCTATGTATTTTTACGTTTTCGTTTTTCTTATGCCTTTTTTTACGTTTTTACTTTCTTACATACGTTTCATATATTCTTTCTATTTCATTGCATGCCATTTTAACATGTCTTTGATACATTATCAGCATTACGTACATATAATGTACTGAATATATATGTATATATTTATCTTTATTCTGGATTTCTCTTTATGTTACAGTTTACAACATTACATCAAAGTGCTGCAGTTAAAATACTTCCTTTGTTGGGATTATCTGCACAAGACTGTCCATACGGTTGTTACATATTGGAAGACAGACACAGCCGAGTTACAAGACAAAATGTAAGTGTCTTAATCTTAATCTTTCTAAAAATTACTTTCTGTGTATCTTTATGGCTTTACGTTTTCGTTTTTCTTAATATGCCTTCTTTACATCTATACTTTTTACGTACTTTCCATACATTCTCTCTATTTCTTGGCTATTGTCATTTTAATATGTCTTTCATATATTATTAGCATAATGTGTACAGAATGCTTTATACAGATATAGAATTATTTATGCTATTTCTTTATGTCTTTTATTTCTTCCGTACTTTCCATATATTCTCTCTATTTCATTGCTTGTCATTTCAACATGTCTTCAATACATTATTAGCATTGCGTACATATACAGAAAGCTTTAAATATAGAATAATTCATACTAACTCTTAAAATCATATCTAAATGTTTGTAATCATGTTTTTAATTGATTTAAAAGTAGGTACAGGAACACTAAATAAAAAAATTAAACATATTTAAACCAATTCAGAAGTGCGATGACACTTAAGTATAATATATGTGATTTTAAAAACTTACAATTATAGTTAACATTTCATACATGCGTAGGACATTTTATATTTCTATTACACTAATAATGTATCGAAGACATATGTTGTGATAACATATATTTTTTTATCTCTATTCTTAATGGATGTTTCTTTATGTTGCAGCATTACTATATACAAAGCGCAGAAATTTTGAAGAAAACTGGACATGGACTTGATTAACTTGTTTATAATGTAAAAATAATGTAAATGTGAAAAGTATATAAAAAATATACTAATAAATATTTAATTGTATATATTCTCTCTCATGTATATAAGAGCCTATATCCAGATATACTTACATAATCGCATAAACATATGCATAAACAATTGATCCATTTTCTTATGCATTTGCTTATAAATCTATCAATTTCCTTATATATACATTTATGCGACTATGC
>VBOA01000016.1:0-6362 GCA_005877695.1 Gammaproteobacteria bacterium
AATTGTTCTAAGTAAATAGTATTACTTGCTATTGTTTCAGTGAAATGATATTGAGCCGCAGTTACTTCTAATACTATGTTTATCAATTCTAAAAGCTGATTACCCGAATCTTGTATCCATTGACCATGCTGTCTATCCTGATCCTGAGTACCTTCCTTAGAAAGGATATAGGAAAGGCCAATAATACCTGATAATGGCGTTCTTAAATCATGTGCCATATTCATTATAAATTGTTGTTTGGCTAACTCTGCTTGTTTCCCCTCTGTAATATCTATAGACGTTCCAATAATACCTATTACTTTCTTAGTTTTAGGATCATAGAGTGGAATTTTTCGAGATAAAAATATTGTTTTTTCCCCTTTCTGGCTACTTACAATTTCTTCAATACAATATTCCTTTTGTGTTTTCATAACCTGGTTATCAATTTCTTGTAATTGAATAGCTTGCTCTTTCCAAGGTAAATCAAAATCAGTTTTCCCAATTAGATCCTGCCCAGTTTTATAGCCTAAAAAAATAGCCTGCGCGTCATTCGATCCTAAATAAATGCCTTTGGTATTTTTCCAATAAATATGGCCCGGGGCCTTTTTAATGATATTTAATAAATTTTCATATGTTGTTATTGTACTCATTTTAATTTTCCTTTAAATACGGAAATATTTACTTGGCTTTTCGTTAGAGAGATATGAATTGAAAGAAGGACGTCTAAAAAAAGTTATTTTTTCACTTGAATCTTGGTAAGTAGGTAATTGAGCTTCATTTAGAGAGATGCTTCTAGATAAAATGGGCTTAACTGCTTCTTTTTCTTCAGCCTCAACACGTTTTCTTTTTTTGTTAGATTTTGTAGGTTTTAAATCGAGCCAATGGAAGGTATTTTTCCCATCCCGATTTTCATTAATGTATTTAATCGCATAAGCAAGTATGTCGGTTACTGCACCAGGATAAACTATTGCTAAATTATCTTTATTTTTTGCAAGGATTTGGAAGACAGCACATTCTTCAATAAGGAATTGACGAGAGTTTTCCTCTGCTTTTTGGTAGATAGTACCTGAATTTATTCGGGAAGGTCGGTTAGTATATTCTTTCGAAGAAATAGCTAGAGCTTCCTTAAAAAAACTATCTTTTTCATCTAGTTTTTTAATGCTATGAAAATAATGTTCAAAATCTTCATCTTTTTTTAAAGTTTCCCAATGTACAAATTCATAATTAATATCTAATTTCTTCAAGTTAGAGAATAATGGTTTATATTTATCAACCCATTCCTTTCCTCTCTTAATAGATTCATGAAAAGCTTGTATAGGTTTAATATTTTCATCTACTTCAATATTATATCGTTGCAAGGTATCAGCTACGACGATAAAGATTTTTTTAGGTTTAACTTCCCTAATAAAATTTACAAAACGCTCAACCCATTTATATTCAAATTTTTCTTTTCCAACACTTACAAGATAAATAAGATTTCTGCTGTGAAAAGGAACTTCATTTAAACTGTAATTTGGAAAGGTCCCACAATGTGAGATTCTAAAATTACGAAATTTTCTATTATCTTTTTTTGCTGTTTCTATCATTTTTATGTTTACCTGCTACTTTTATAAATTGTTAAAAGAAGCCTATTAATATTAAGGTGAGGCTCCTGTAATCATTTTACTATTCATAATTTAATTAAATTAATTATATGTTATAAATATCTTTTATTAGATATTTTTCAGTTAAAAATATAATTTTCTAACCATTAAACTTCCCAAAAATCCAAATAAGTTTTGGGACATAGAAAATACTGCCATCGTTGTAGCCATTGGCGCTTTTTTAGGCATTTCAATGACTTTGTGATGTAATAAATAAAAAATTAAACTTAACGGAAAGAATAGAGTTATTTTTTTATTTAGATTCATGAGTTTTCCTTCATTACCCTATAACCGATACCACGTATGGTTTGAATTAATTGGGTATTGTCTAATTTCTTTCGTATATTATGGACATGAACTTCAAGGGTATTACTATCGATTTCATCTTCCCAACCATAGAGACATTCATTCAATGAGGTGCGAGAAACAACATGACCAGGATTTTCTAATAACTTTTGTAATAAACTAAATTCACGACGAGAGAAGCTAATATCTTTTCCTTTAAGAGTGACAGAAAAGGTACTCGGATCTAACTCAATGTCCTGATGGGTTAATAAAGGAGAGGTCCTATTAGCATAACGCCGTTGTAATGCGCGTATCCTGGCGGAGAGTTCATCTAAATCAACAGGTTTAATTAAATAATCATCAGCACCACTATCAAAAGTTTTTACTTGATCTTTAAGGGATTTGGAACTGGTTAAAATGAGTATAGGCGTTTTAATGCCTTCAGCACGTACCTTACGTAAAGCACTTAATCCTGATACCTTCGATAAATTTAAATCAAGTAAAATAACCTCAAATGCTTCTGTTTGTATAAAACTTGATAAGGTACTTCCATACGCCTCTCGATCTACGGTGAAACCATATCGTTTTAGCCCTTTTTGTATATCTTCATTCTCCTTGGAGGTCCCATCCATTTCAATTAGTAGTATTCGCATAATTCCCTCTTTATTATTATTTTTATAGGATAGCCATCTCTTAATAATTTTTAGGGATTTTAATTTTCTGTTATGGCTGAGCGCGATAAATATTCCCATTGTCTATATCCCTTAATGTCTTCCACAACCTCAATCAAAATACAAAGCTGACCATTAGGTAAATGAAATAATTCTTCAAATAAATTTATCTGTCCGCCACATTCTAGCCATTTCTCTTTAATTTTTTCTATTATATCGAACGATTCACTTTTGATTCGTCGACGCTTTAAACATTCATCAATCGTAATTTTTAAATCATCGATCGTACAAGGTTTAGTTAAAGCCGCATCTGCCTCCCATATTAAATACCTAAACTCATTTTTTTTATTGACAAAGGCGCTCCATACGATTATTACCGTATCTTCATTTTTACTTTCGCGAAGAAGGGGGATAACCTCCTCTCCAGAAAGTCCCTTAATCCTTACATCAGATATAATTAAATCGTATAGTTTATCTTGCGCCATTTTTACGGCTTTTTGTCCCTCATCAACTAAATCAACCTTATAGTTAAGTTGTTGTAAAAAATGAGTCATGATTATTTGACAAGGTTTATTATCTTCTATTAACAATGCATGCTTAGGATGAGTTTTTTGTTCTTTTTTTTTCATATTTTTATCTTTGTTCAAAAAATAAGTATCGAAGTATCGTAAATAGTAATGTATGAATTTTTTCATAAGTTATGCATTCTCAGGATGAGTTTGTTCTTTTTTTTTATTTTTTTCCTCATTTAAAAAATTAATAATTTAATTTAGATACACTATGCTCAAGCTTAGTGAGTTGCTCAGAGCTTTTGGTTTCTGGGCAAAAGAGAAAACGATTGTTAACGCCTTTATTGACAATAAAGGCGAAGCCTAAGGTTGAAATCAGCGCAATAAGATTGATTAATATTCTCTTACAGCCGCGATGTTGTTCTAGTGTAGGTCTAGCTTTATCAATAATAGCCAAGGCTCGAGTTTTGTAATCATTGGGATCAATTAATTTTTTTTCAAAATGCCAGCGATTCAAGTTTCTTATATCATTTTCAACGCCATTAGCTATGATGCCCTCTACGTGATATCCACGGCGATATAAATCATCGGCTTTTTTAGATAACTTATCTAATTTTATTTCTATATTTACGTAATCTAGAAGATTAGAGTCAATTTGTGATTTATAACTAAAAAAAGCAAACTCTTTTAGAACAGGATTTTTAAAGAATAATTCAGTTTGTCTAAGCTTTTTAATCGAGTTAAAATCATCGAAAGAATGAAATTTATTATTTAATTTGTTCAATATACAAGCTGCTCTATTGAGTAATTCTAATTTATCTCTCTGGAAATAATGCACTATCTTATAGAAACAAGAGTTTCGGGTGGCGATCATTTGTTTTTTGTTTTCTAACTCTTCTAAAAGAATTTCTAAAGAGGCTTTTATGTCTTCTGTTTTTTTGTTATTTTCAGCCTGAATTGACATGTTATTTTTCCTCTAAATGGTAAATTAGAACGTTAATAAGTACATTTGCTACCTTCTGAATCTAAGATTTCTTCTCCATCCAAGATTCGAAGAATAATGTTTTTAGGTAGATCAAGTTTTTCAAATTTAGAAGAATTTAATTTAGAAGCGGCAAAATAAGTTTCAGTACTTTTATTTTTACCTTCTTTGATTTCAGTCAATATTTCATTCAATTTGTGAAAAACTGAATCAATATCTAAATAAATGATCTGAAATTTTTCAAAATATAATTGGATAAGAAATGAATCTAAATTTTTCAGGGGATAGACTGAAAATGCAAACTGCTTATTAGCAATATCAGTGAATTTTTTTATAAATTCTTCATTGAAAGAAAACATTAAAACATTCTCTTGCATACTCCATAAAGAATCTGACACACGCTTTTTTATCGTTTTATTGTTTTCCATGATGGCACCATAACTAATTTATTTTTATGAAAAAATGTCTAAATAGCAGTATTTTCTACCTCAAGTTCAGTGGATTGGATGGATATTTGGTTCTCTTTTAAAGGTAGATAACCAAGCTGAGTCGCACAATATATAGCTTGTGGAATGTTTTTACATTGAAGTTTTTTCAATGCATTCATTCGATGTCGCTTGAGAGAATCTGTAGATCGTTCTAATATAAGCGCAGAATCTTTTAATTCTTCACCACATGAAGCGTAAAACAAGCTTTCAATTTCTTTTTGAGATAATCGATCACCATATTTGATAGAAAAGCTTAAATTAAAATATAAAAGATGGTTTATTTTGCTTTGAAGTTGATATGGAGTTGGTTGCAAAATTTTTTCTTTGCATAATAAATGTTCGGCTGTTGCCTTATAATAATTATTTTCTTGAGTAATAAGGTTGCACCAAGTGTTTATTAACGCTAATTTATTATTAGCCATAATCAACTCCTCAAGTTGATACTGGTTAGCGCTATTGAAGTACTGAAATTACTTTGATAGCACGGGGGGAACATTTTTGTTCCCTTTTTAATTAATAAACTAATTCTAGAAAAATAAAAAATACATGTCACTTCAGCGCAGGTTGATGCACTGTAGGGTGATGTACTTTGAGGTGCAGAAAATTTGATTCGATCGAACGATCGAGATAAGCTGTGCGTAACCATGATTCAATTCCTCGAGAATTGGTTGTGGCCAGACACCGATAGAGTGCTATCAACACTCTACCGGTGTCCCCTTAACGGGGTTGGCGGTTAGGATTTAGTTGTTTTCATTGTTCAGTAAGTTTTTGACGCGCTCCTCGACATTGAGGGGCGTTGTCTCCTCATCTAACGCAAAGGCTTTGTCGATTTCCACAAACCCATCGTTAATAGAAGTGGCAATACCTTGTAACTGTTCCAAATCACTTAAAGTAAAATCCTCCAGATTATTTCTATTAAAAAATTTTAATATTTTGGTGTGTCCAACGCCGCGTTTTCTAAACCATTCAAAGGCAATACTGCGACGATTAGGTAATGATTTCTGATCACCCACAGCAAATTTCACCGCTTTCTCATACACTCTATCGATAAGTGCTTTCGGGATGACTTTGAAGATCGCATTTCTTAAAGCAATGGAGCTTGCGGCATTCCCGGTTAGGGTCTGCATGTCACTGCTGTAGGCTGCGCCTTGAGTTGTAACAATACTTCGTTTGACTTGACTGCTAATACGTACATTACGTTCTAAATCCCAAGCAACACCTTCTGCGGTAATCGCTTTTCCATCATTTTCAATAATGCGGCTTGCCGCATGGAGATTACCCCAGCTGGCTGCAGCGATTTCGGCTAAACGGATTGATCCCCCTTTAATTTCTGTAATTTTGCCGTCTCGGCTTTTTCTGCTAAGACAATAAAAACAAGATTGAGCGGTTTCTAAATCTTGGGTTGCTAGTTGAGTTGCTAATTGAATAAATCTATCTGGATTTCTGGGATAAGCTTTAGCAGTAGTAATCTGTATATCCAGTTCAGCACGAACTAATTTACCTTGATCGCTAATTAATTCTTGATTCATCATTATTCTCCTATTTAAGTAAATACATAACGTGGAAGTGAAATTTCTTGGATGGCATAAGCTGGCCAATCATTGGCTTCTAAACAGTGTTTATAACGGACTAGCAGTTGTTTAAATTCATGCCGACCTTGCTCTAGCGAGGTTTCATCTAATTGATAAATGGAGATGGCATAAGGCGCTGCTTTCTCAATGACTAAAAAGAGAAAATCCTTTACCTTTATCTTTTTGATTTCCAATAACGCTTCTTGAATCATGGCCGCTTGGATGTGATAGCCA
>VBOA01000016.1:6384-15971 GCA_005877695.1 Gammaproteobacteria bacterium
AAAAAGCCTCCGGGGATCCATCGTGAGCCGTTTTCAAATCCACTACTAAACTAGGACGTAAAATATCAGGCCGGCATTTACATAAAATACCGGTATCTGGATCAGTCCAATAAAGGGACTGCTCTATCTTTGCATTTTTAAGACATTGGCTTGCCAATTCGTGTTGATTAAAGCTCTCTGCCATCTTTTGCACGGTCTGATATTGATTCATCGAGAGTATTTTTCTTTGACCTAATTCTGATTGAATCTCATGCCAACGTGTTTTGCCTTCTTTAGTTGCTTTATTAAATTCAGGTATAACAAAGTAACGTTTTTCAAACTCATTAGGTTCTAAGATAAACGTGTGTAACGCATTACCTAATATCTGTGAGGGGGTAGGAGATTCTGGCTCATAGTCAGGGTTAAGATAGCGATACCAATAATGATAAGGGGAACGTTTAAATTCCATCAAACCACTGCGACTAATGCCAGGACCTCGGTGATAATCTTCTATAGAAAGATCATACATACCTGGCTTAATGTTTTTTTCAGAAGCTATAATCTTCAGCATAATAGCCTCCTTTGTTCCGTTCCTCTTCGGCTGCATAACAAGCTTGTTTGTCTTCTTCTTTCTCTAAAGCACAATCAATGCAATAAGTCACATGGGCATCTTTTTCAGTTGTTGATATGATTAATGTTTTGACAAGTTCGTCATAAAGTCTTCGTAAACTCTTATAAGAACCTCGAGTTACGAATACATCGGCGACTAATTGATTGAAATGATCGTATTCTGCATCAAGGATTTCTGTTTTATTTTCACGAAGTGTTGCAATGGCTAAAGCCCATCTCATTTCTTCATTCAGATCGGAATAATGGGAAGCTTTCTGATGAACAACAGCTTGTTCAATGAGAGAATCAAAATTCTCCCAAAGCGGTTTATTTTTATTTATCATGTAAGGGTTAACATGACTTGAATACACTCTAATGCCAAGTGCTTTATATGGTATGACTTTCTTTCTAAAGTTACGCATGGACTACCTCCTGTTTTTCTAATTCTTTCAAAGCTTTTGAATAGATCTCAAAACCATTAAAGGCTTCAATGTCTTTAGCGGCTAAGCGAAGGTATTTAATTCCCTGAACTTGGCAGATATAGAGATCTTCAAGATCGGTAATGGGTATATGTCCTTTATCGAGTAGGGTATGTGAGGACTTGGTATATTCTTGAATAATGGATTGAAGATCTTTTAATGCTTCTATTAAATTATTGAGTTGAAAAGAAATTTCATAAACTTGTGATAGATAATCACTTGCGGGTTGTTTTAGATGGACGAATTGCTCTAAACTGACGTCTGCGGTCATAACTAACTCCTATATAGTTGGTTGTGTTAAATGTCCTAGGGGCTGCAACCCCTAGGAACGCTCATAAAATTTATTTGTTAATGCATGGATCGAATCATGGCTATTAATATAGTGGCTTGAAGGGCAGAAACTCCAAAAACCCATCCTGCTATTTGTTTATTAATAGAACCTTTTACTTTTTCAATTGATACTGTTAAATCCTTTTTTACCTCTTCTATCTTCAACTCAAGTTCTTTTAATTTTATTTTAACGTTACCTTCAGATTCCCGAAGATCTTGTTTTGTACAAATATTATCGTCTATAGCTCGGAAAATAAGTTCAACTTGAACTTCTGCTTGCTGAGGAGGAACTCCGACTTTCTCTAATTTTTTTGCCCAACTTAAAGTATCAAATTTCATAAGTGCCGCCATTTGTTTTATCCTTTATTTATTATAGTCTCTATCGGTTAAAAAATTTTATAATTGCATTCTTTAAGTATATCCATTATGGATCCATTTTGCAACCAATATAAATTTACTTTATTCCTTTAACCTTGTTTTAATTCCATCTCGCAATAATTCCAAACAAAGGGAATTTATTGAAAGCCCTGAACGTTCGGCTATTTTTTGAAGTTCATAATAATAGCTTTCTGGTGCTCTAATATGTATATGTTTAATAGCTATTTTTTTCTCCTTTTTCATTTATAACCTTATGAAGTAAGTTAGTTAAAAATATATTGTATTCATAGTAGCATATTAGCTTCATGGTGCTAGCATCTGAACCTTTAAAATCGTTTTTCAGGAGACGGATGATGATTGATTGCTCTATGCGAGCGGAATGATCTATTCTAATAGGTGCGGTCATAATCAACTCTCCGGGTTGGTTGTGTTAAATGTCCTCTGGATAGTGAGATATCTGGAGGAACGCTACTCAGTTAATTTACAATTGAGTTTTTATACTTTAGCAAATCTTTCTATATAAGTAAATACTTATCATGTTATAAAGTGTATCTACTTATTAATATGTAGTAAACTGACTTTATAATTTTCAAAAATTGTGTCGCGTTATATACTTTATCTTTAAATATTATGTTGATTTAAAAATTAAGGTTGGATATTTAATGTCTATAAGTAAGAAAATTTCTAAAGAATCTAAAGAGAAGTTAAAAAAAGATACAATTCGAATGAATATAAATGTTCCGAGAGTTTTTTATAAAGAAATACAGCACAAAGCTTTAGATGAGGATATCAGTGTTACTGAATTTGTGATCAGAGCCATAAAAAACTTTATGGAAAAAAGATCTTAAACATCTATTTATTTAAATTAAATTTGATAATTATAGTAAGATTATATGTACTTTAATTAAAACTAAGGAATAATAAAAATGTCAGAAAAAAAGCAACGAGCAAATCACGACTCAGCTTGGAAAGATATTTTAGATGTTTATTTTAAAGAGTTTATGGAGTTTTTCTATCCTGTAATCGCAAAGAAAATTGATTGGTCAACAAATTATGAAGCACTTGATAAAGAACTACAAACTATTACAACTACGGCTACGATTGGTAAACGTTTTGTCGATAAATTATTTAAGGTTAAAACACTAGAAGGACATGAAGAAGTAATATTAATACATGTAGAAATTCAGGGGAAAAAAGAAGAGGAATTTTCTTTACGTTTATTCCAATATTATTATCGGCTTTTTGAAAAACACGGCCACTCTATTTTAACTCTAGCTATCCTCACGGATGGGAATACTAATTGGCATCCAAAAAATTATCAAAAACAAGTTCTAGGTCTTTCTATTCTTAATTTTAACTTTCAAACTAATAAACTACTTGATTATCGAAAAAATAAACAAGAATTAGAAACAACAATTAATCCATTTGGGATAGTGGTTTTAGTACAATTGGCCGCTATAGAAACTAAAGGAAATCCGCAAGGCCGTTATGAAATGAAAAACAAAATTACTCGGCTTTTATTGAAAAAGGGCTATAAAAAGGATTATATACTTAATCTATTCAAAGTAATTGATTGGGGTCTCGTTTTGCCACCTGACCTAAAATTTCAGTATAATAACGATATAGAACAGTTAAAAGGGGAAGAAGGTATGAGTTATGTACTAAGTGCCGTCCGTGAAGAGATCGAAAAGAATCACCAATCTTGGCTACAACAAGGCCTACAGCAAGGCATAGAGCAAGGCGAACAAAGTAAAGCTTTGGCAATTGCTACGATTGCAAGAAATTTATTAAAACAGAAGGTGGCTTTGTCTACAATTAAAACAGCAACTGGATTATCCGAACGGGAATTACTCGAATTAGAAGACGCTTAGTCCCCCATGCTTTATTCTATTAATCCTGAATTTGATGCTCAATTAAGAGAACAATGGGATAAGATAGGGCTTTCTAAAGAAATACAAGAAGCACTACTACAGTTTATGGACGCAGCCGCACTTAATATGATGAATAAAGAATGCCGTCGCATTGCTCGTGTTTAGTTGACGAAGGTTGTCCCCTGAAAAAATAAAAAGCATTACTGGCTGCTCTGTAGAAGAGCTTTTCCCTTCTACTACTTATCATTAATTTTTTAATCTGTTAATCAATAAAATTCCATGCGCGACTTTTGCGCGACTGAACATGACATACATAGCCATTATTATACATTTGTAAGGATCGTCCGGTTTATAATAATGTTGTTTTTTCAATAACTTACAATGAAAGTATTCGACTCTTAAGCTATGAGCATCTTAAGCAAGGGTATAAGAAGTTACCTATTATTTTGCCATTCTGCATATATCATGGAGAAAAGTCGCCTTATCCTTATTCAACCTCTCTTTATGATTGTTTTGATGATTCAGAATTCGCGAAAGAAATCGCTTTCAGGCCCTTTAAGCTAATTGATTTAACGGTACTAAGTGATGAGGAAATCAAAACGCATGGTTTAGTTGGGTTAATGGAGATGCTCTTTAAGCATCAAAGGGATAAAAATTTCTTGTCTATTATGAGGAAATTACTTGAAAGTCAGTTTGTACAAAATATAATCAAACAGCTTAATATTTCCTATCTTACGGATATGTTAAACTATATAGTAAATACGAGTCAGGATGACAGTGAACCGAAGGCTGCTCAGCATTTAATTGAAGAGCTAATTAAAGCCTTTCCAGAAGAACCAGCGAGGAAAACAATTATGACTTTTGCACAACAGTTAAAACAAGAGGGCCTACAACAAGGTCGTGAAGAAGAGCGATATGAAATGGCTAAAAATCTTTTAGCAGAAGGTTTATCTTTAGATTTAGTAAAAAAAGTAACTAAATTACCTGATTTAGTTTTAACTAAGCTGGAAGATGCTTAATCTTTTTAAATTATGAGAAAAATATAAGCTACGTAAGCAGTATTCAAGAAGGCTTACCACCAAATACCTGTTTTCAGTCCACTCTCTATCTTAAAAAAACAGGGGGTCTTTATCAAATATTTGCCTCAGACGGTGATTTTTTTGAGGAATGTATAGGTTCTTATAATATAAATGACAGCACATCTATAAAATTTGATAATAAAAAATTATCTTATTGGTTAATGATAGGGGCGATACCTACCCTGGAAGTTATTAATATAATTTCTATCTATTTGGAAATTGAAGAAGCGTCTAATATTAATATGATTATTAATAAACTTAAACATATCAAAACTAATCTTAAAGTTTAATATTTCCTGTAAGAAAGGATATATTAAATGCTTGACTTAATTGGTGCCAACGAGACGAATCGAACGTCCGACCTACTGATTACGAATCGGAAGCTTACATTGTAACTTATTGAAAAAACAACATTATTATAAACCTGACGACCCTTACAATTGTATAATAATGGCTATATACGTCATATTCAGTCGCGCAAAAGTCGCGCATAGAATTTTATTGATTATAACGGACAAAAAGAGATAAATAATAATAGACTAATTTTTGAATAATTATGGCCCAAGATCATTCAGCATTTAGCCTGAAGTCTTAAATCCCTGTTAACAGAATTTAGGAATATATTTACTATGTCAAAAATTTTTCCAACTATATATATTTTATTGGTGGGAATAATTTTACATCCCACAATACTCTTAGCAGATCCAGAATCTAATTGTAGTGCCTATTCAAACGTTGAACAAAATAATATTAAATTAATAAAAAGCATTTTTGTTAAGCTTTGGGAGACAGGAAAAAATGAATCTGATTTCTCAAAAATATACTCCGAAGATTTTATTTTCTATGGTAATGGGTCTACTGAAAATTACGTTAAATTCAAAAGACATATGAGTAAAAATGTTGATTACTGGGATTGGAAAAGGATTAAATTTAATGATATTTTCGCTCATGGCGATAAGGTCATTGCAAGAATAGACGTTATCGGTAAAAGCAAAAAGGGTAAAGTTTACGAGCTCGATTCGATGGAATTATTCCAAATAAAAAATAACAAAATTGTACGCTGGTGGGAGACTTCCTATCCTGATTGGCAACAAATGATTAAAGAATCTGGAGAATCATATTAATGTCTTATAGTTTTTCATTACAGAGCCTGATTTCTTCTTTTTTAATGTAAATATTCTTATCTGAAATAAGCTTAAAATACCTTGAATTTTAGAACGTGGTATTTCCCCTTAAATCACCAAAATAAATAACGTGCGCTTAGAAAGGCGCTATTTGAATGCAGGTTAGCATTTTCCAATCTACCTGCCGGTGTAAATGTATTATTTGTATAGACAGTACCTACTTTATTTTTTCCGAAATTATCATAGAAATAACCTAGTGTTAGCCAAAAATCATCCTTGACTTGATAATCTATACCCGCTCCGACGTTGTAACTAAAATCACTTGTTAGATTGGTAGAGCCTCCAAGCTGGTTGGCAAAGGTTGCTGAATTTATAAAAAGTTGCGTAATTCTATTAAATGAAGTACCTAAACCTAAAGCAATATAAGGCATAAATTTTTTCCATTTATAAATATCGGCCTTGCTCATTAGCAACCAACTCTCTTGCTGCAACCGATAATTATAACTCATAGGAACTGGATCAACTGAAGCAGTTTGAGAAACACCAAACACATTAACGGGTGAAGTGTAACGGTGTTGTAATCCCAAATTTATACTAGGAAACCATGGATTGTTATCTTGTGCCCATCGATAGCCTATTCCCACGAAGAAAAATGGTGTGCTATAAGAATTTCCTGTCTGCAAATTTCCTAATACATTTCCATTTGCTCCGATCAAAAAACTATGGCTACTTCCATAGTCGTAAGCTTTACCCACGCCTAGATCAAAATACAAGCGATGCGGATGCCGACAATAAGCACTAGAATAAGAAGTAGAAGCTGCATAGAGAATACCTGGGGTTAAACAGAGTATTGTGATCAAGCCCGCAACTCTAGAAAAATTCATTCAACCCTCCTTGGCTATTAAAACACTATAAATAAGTCAAAAGTCTGTTTTAAAATTTTTTTACATAAAAATGGCACTAAGGTTGCTTTTGGGATTTTTCATAATAATTTTGATGATAATCTTCTGCTTTCCAGAATTTTGTAGCGGGTGTAACTTTAGTAACCACTTTAAAGCCTTTTTCTTTTAAAACATTAATCAATTTTAAGGCAATTTCTTTTTGTTTAGGTGTCGTATAAAAAATTTCAGAGCGATATTGTTCACCCTCATCGGGCCCTTGTCGATTTAATTGTTCTGGGTCATGAATTTCAAAAAACCGTTTAACTAAAGTTTCATAGCTTACTTTGTTTGGATCAAAAACAATTTCTACTGCTTCCGCATGCCCAGTCGGCTTAGTACAGATTTCTTCATAGCTAGGGCTAGATGTCTGACCTCCTATATATCCCGATAGGATTGAAATAATTCCGGGAAGCTGTTTCATCAAATGTTCAACTCCCCAAAAACATCCTCCCGCAAAAATAGCCGTTTCAGTTTTAGAATTAGTTTCGACTACAGTTTTCTTCGCATCTTTTGTGGATGCATTTTTAGGAATAAATTCTAAAGATATGGAGTTAACACAATGTCGAATATTCTTAGGTGTCAAACCTTCACCAACAAAAACATGCCCAAGGTGTGCACCACATTTTGCGCAAGTAATTTCAGTACGATGGCCATCTGGATCAGATATTCGTTTAATTGCATGGGGTATTTCATCATCAAAGCTAGGCCAACCGGATCCTGAATCAAATTTAGCGGAAGAATGATAAAGCAATGTTCCGCATTGTTTACAAATATAATCTCCATTTTCATTAAATCGATAATATTTTCCTGAATAAGCAGGTTCAGTACCTTTTAATAAGATAACTTTTTTTTCCTCGGGCGTAAGTTTTTTCATGATAAATTTAACGAAACCTTTAATACTATAGTTTGTGAAGTATAGATCAAACCTAATGACATCACACTATCGGTTCAATCTAAGCTTAGAACATAAAAAAACCCGCTAATAAAGTGGGTTTCTTATTGAACTAATTTTATTAATTTAAGCTACTTCAGCTAAGTTAATCGTTTGTTGTCCTTTTTGCCAATTGCATGGACAGAGTCCACCATCTTGTAAAGCATGAAGTATACGTAATACTTCTTCAGGATTACGCCCAACACTCAAATCTGTCACCATATTAAAACGAATGAGGCCTTCAGGATCAATAATAAACGTGGCTCGCTGCGCAACACCTGCATCATTATCTAAAATCCCTAAATTATTACATAATTCATGTTTAATATCGCTCAACATAGGAAACGAAAGATCACGTAAATCTTCGTTATACTGTCGCCAAGCACGATGAACAAACTCACTATCGGTACTACCACCTAATAACACTGCGTTACTTTCTTTAAATTTAGCATTGAGCTCATTGAATGCTACAATTTCGGTAGGACAAACAAATGTGAAATCCTTGGGCCAAAAAAACAGGATCAGCCACTTCCCAGGGTAAGAAGCATGAGTAATTTCAGTAAAAGCCTTGCTGATATCAATATCAACAGTCGCTGTGAGCTTAAACTCAGGTAATTTATCACCTACTTTTAGCATTGACATATCGTTATTTTCCTCTCAGTTCATTTTAGTGAGAACATCTACAGTTACAATTTTTTTCACAAACACCTAGTTGATAGCTTCTAGGACCAGGCAACCAAATAACAAATCTATATAGCTGTATATATTACCTACCCTTGAAACTACGGTACCAAGTATAACAGTCCCATTCTGATTAAAGAAATAATTTTTCTCTATCAAATCGATAGTTATCTTCAATGGGTTGATTCTTAAACAAAGCTATAATTAGCTGAAATAGAGACTGCTTTTTTACTGCTGAAGATGACAAGATAGAGCTTAATTCAGACAAAATTTGGTCTTTAAGCTCTTTTAGATGGCTCTCTCTCTCACTAACATCCTGCCAAAAATCGGTATTTTCATTATCACAGACATCATCTTGGATTTGGAAGGCCAAACCTATAGTATTACCCACTTTTTTAAGGATCAAAAGATTCTTTTCAGGTACGTCAGCGACTATAGCAGGCAATTGAAAAACCGCTACGAATAAAGCCCCCGTTTTTAGGGAATGAATGTTTTCCGCACCCGATTTACCTAAATAAGCAGAATCACTAAAATCCATCGCTTGTCCCGCTACCATCCCCCAGGGTCCGGCAGCTTTTGCCAATACACTAAGCATTTTTACAATTTTAGCAGAGGATACTGGCGCTTTAAGAAGCACATCAAAGGCCAAAGTTTGTAAAGCATCACCTGCCAATAAAGCCATAGTCTCACCAAATTGTTTGTGACAGCTAGGCTTTCCTCGACGCCAATCATCATTGTCCATGCTCGGTAGATCGTCATGAATCAATGAATAAGCGTGAATTAATTCAATTGCACAGGCGGCATGGTCTAAATCCTGTAAACCCAGTCCTAATGCTGTTCCTAAAGTGTAAATAAATAAAGGTCTTAGACGCTTTCCACCATTTAAAACTGCATAATACATCGCGTCATATAAAGGTTTTGATACTGGAGGAGGATTTGACAAAAAATTCGCTAATAACCGATTTAGGCGTTCTTGATAACTTACAAACTCAGTTTCTGTATTCACTAGGCTAATTCTTCATTTATTTCAAAGGGTAACAATTCATTTTTCTGATTTACATCAGTTGCGTCTGGACTTGTTAAAATCCGGACCTTTTGTTGGCCTTGCTCTAAAGCTAATCGGCAGTCTTTAATTAAACTTACACCACGGCTAAATTGTTCAAGAGAGTCTTCTAGTGTCGCGTT
>VBOA01000016.1:16008-52802 GCA_005877695.1 Gammaproteobacteria bacterium
TTCAGCAATTTTTTCAAGTTCCATTAAACTGTTTTCAAACTGAAAACCCTTGTTTTTCTTTGTCTTTGGCATAAAAAGCCCCCTCATTTTTCATGTATTCATATAGCAGAAATTAGACTTTAGCTATAAAGTTCGAAATTAATTCCAACGATTATGAAAGCCTTATAAAATGATGTCAAATAATGCCAATGTGTTATTATCGATTACCCTAGAAGAAACGCCTAAAATATTTAATTTTGATTGAGATTTTTCAAGAAAAAAACTATTCGTCACGAAAATAGGACATTTTAATTTCACTGGATTATGTTCCAGTATGAATAAAAGATTTTCAGGAAACTGATTGATGTTTTTTAAAAAGCTAATTTATTTAAGTTTATTATTTTTATCCCCTTTATGTTGGGCGAATGATGTTCATGAATACCATTTAAAAAATGGATTAACGCTGTTGGTTAAAGAAGACCATCGAGCTCCGATAGTCATCTCAGAAATATGGTACAGAGTCGGTAGTAGTTATGAACCTAATGGGATAACGGGAATATCTCATGCTTTAGAACATATGATGTTTCGCGGAACCAAAAAATTTGGGCCAGGTGTACTTGAAAAAATTGTTTCTAAAAATGGCGGCGAACAAAATGCATTCACCGACTCAGATTTCACTGCTTATTATCAAAAATTTTCTGCCGATAAATTAGCTGTTAGTTTTGAATTAGAAGCTGATCGAATGCGAAACTTGTTATTGCGCCCACAAAATTTTCTTAAAGAAATTCAGGTTGTGATGGAAGAAAGACGAATGCGGGTCGACGATAACCCTCAAGAAATTTTGTTAGAACGTCTTAATGCCGCTGCTTTTGTTGCAAGCCCATATCATCATCCAGTTATTGGCTGGAAAACCGATTTACAAAATATGACGGTTGAGGATCTACGTAAATGGTACGAAACTTGGTATGCGCCTAATAATGCGATATTGGTTGTCGTCGGTGATGTAAAACCTAATCGCGTCTATCAACTCGCACAAACCTATTTTTCTAATTTAAAACCTATCACTCTCCCTAAAATAAAACCTGTAAAAGATCTATTTCCCTTGGGAGAAAAACGCCTCATCATTCATACGCCAGCTCAGTTGCCATGGTTGGTTATGGCTTATCCGGTTCCAGTTATTAAGCAAGATTCAAATAATCAAGATCCTTATGTTTTACATGTTATAGCTACATTATTATCAGGCGGTAATAGTGCTCGTTTTGCGAAGAATCTTGTTCGCGATCAACAAATTGCTGCCGATGCTAATGCACTTTATAATCCAATAAGCCGCTTAGACAGTTTGTTTTTATTACAAGCTACACCAACAGCTGGCCATAATTTATCTGAACTTGAATCAAGCGTGTTAAAACAAATCAAACAATTACAAACCTTTAGTGTAGGTACTGAGGAGTTGGCTCGCGCAAAAGCGCAAATAGCTGCCGACAAAATCTATCAAGACGATTCAATCACTGCAAAAGCCAATGAACTTGGAAGCTTAGCTGCAATTAATTTGCCCTGGCAAATTGAACGAGATTATCTAAAACATATTAATGCTATCACTCCACGTCAAGTACAAACCGTTGCCAATAAATATTTATTGGCTTCACATTTGACTATAGCTTACTTGCTTCCTTTATCTATCAATTCAACTAATTTCAATTCTTTATCCGTTATAGGTTCTAAGCATGTACCTTAACTCTTTTTTTTATTTTTTAATTTTTTTATCTTTATTATTTATTGATACGACACAGGCTAAAATTTCTCCTGTTACGCTAAAAATTGAACATTGGTCTACAAAAAATGGCATACCGGTTTATTTTGTCCCTAAAAACGAAATATCTATTATAGATATCGGAGTATTGTTTCATGCGGGCTCCGCTCAGGATAATACCTCGCCTGGAATAGCTCAATTTACTGCCCAAATGCTAGACCAAGGCACTCAAAATCTAAATGCGGATCAAATTGCCACTCGTTTTGAAGCAGTTGGGGCCCATTTTAGCGCAAATACTAACCAAGATATGACGGTTTTAAATCTACGTTCATTCAGTGCCCCACAATTTTTCAATCCCGCATTAAGCAACTTTTCTATTTTACTTAAGGATGTCACTTTCCCTGAGCTTGCGATAACTCGTCTAAAAAAACAAATACTTATAGCCTTAAAACAGGAGGCGCAAACACCTACCTCGATTGCCTCTAAAACCTTCTATCAAACCTTATACGGGGCTCACCCCTATGCTTCACCGATATTGGGAAACAAAATTAGTATTGAGCAGCTATCCCAAAAAAAATTATTAAATTTTTATAATCAAAACTATGTTGCGCAAAATGCCATGATCGCTATAGTAGGAAATATAACTAAAGCTAAAGCAATAACTATAGCTGAACAACTTTCTGCTATGCTCGCGAGGGGAAAAACGGCTCTCTCTATCAACTCACCCACCTCTCCTCATTTAAAAAATCATATTATAAAAATCCCTTATCCATCCAAACAAACGACTATTTTTTTAGGCCAAATCGGTATTGCCGTAAACGATCCAGATTATTTTCCACTCATTGTGGGTAACCAAATTTTAGGCGGCGGGATTCTTACCTCAAAACTTTTTAATGAAGTTAGAAATAAAAGAGGCTTATGTTATGGAATAAATAGTGGATTCAAACCATTACAAGCTGCCGGTCCTTTTTTTATAGTGTTACAAACCCGTCGAGACCAAGCAGCTAAAGCACTCTCTTTAACTCAACAAACTTTAAAAAATTTCCTGGCTAAAGGGCCAACTACGCAAGAAGTATTAGATGCTAAACAAGCTTTAATAGGCAGTTTTCCAACTTCTATTGCGAGTAACGAAGATATTTTGACCGCTACCGAAAAAATTGGTTTTTATCAACTACCTTTGGACTATTTAAATTCCTATCAACAAAAAATTAATTCGGTTAACTTAGAACAAATTCGAGATGCTTTCAAAAAAATTAAACCTGAGAAAATGATTGTTGTCATGCTCGGGAAACAATGACTATATTGGATAAAAAACTGTTCTGTTTTCTAGATGATAAGTATCCACTACAATAGTTGGCGGTGCAGAATAAAACATGATTGGAGCAGAAGTTAAATAAGCAGCAGAACCAGGCTGGGAATGATTATTATAAGTTGCCTCTATACTATCCACTGGTAATGCCGCTGGAACAGTTAAACAAGAAATCTGAGATTGATTATTATCGGTGGTTTTTACATTAGTTAAGCCATTAACATTAAAAGGATCTATACGACTCATAAGAAAACTGTACCTACTGTTGGATGTAATGGTCTTTAAATCAGCTTTAGCCCGCTCTTTATTTGTATATTCTTCTTCAAAACGTGCCTTAATCTTACTACATTCATCGGTCGATTTTAAAATTTCAGTTAGTAAATTGTGTTCTCTGCTGTTATTAATATGAGCGTTTGTTGATGGTAAAGATTTTTCTATGCCCAAGTTAAATTTTTCAGATAATACCTCTATCGAATTTTTTTCTTCATCTTTTCTAATCAATGGAAGAGATTTAAAAAAAACTTCTTTATTCTTCTCTTCAGTTTTTTTTTCATTTTTATCAGATTGTTCCTTTATTTTTTTATCTAAAATTTTAAATCTTCTTTGATAGTCCTCAGCTTCAACACTGATTGCACATAATTTGAGAATTCGAGTATCAGTTTCACATTTAAGCAAACTAAATAATTTTTCCAACCCATTTGCTTGCTCTTTTAAAAAAATATATTCCTTAGTTAATTTTCCATATATTTGACTTTCTTGCTTTTTTGGCAGCTTAGGAAAGAATTGAGAAATATTTGAGTCATTTGTAAAAGCGCTTGAAAGCTTAATCAAAATATTTTTCGCTTCATTATTACACTTACGATATTTCTCTATGATTAAATTAATAAGAAAATCTATCGAAAAATTAGGATTATTATGTAATTCGTGCAATTCCGCTAATTTCGTTTTAAAATCTTCTTGTCCTAATAAATTTTTATTATTTACCAATCTCTCAGCTTTTTCTAACAATTTTGGCAAACTTAAATTTTCTAAATCTCGTATTTTTTTAGCATTTTCAAAAGCACTCAAACCCGATAAAAATTTCTGCATTGAAGAAGAAAGCTTTCCTAAAGCAGAAGAAATTTTTTGACGAAACCGATTAATATCTTGAGTCGTTTCTTTTATTTGTTTTAAGCTCTCAGATAAATTTTGAGTCAAGCAGCTTAATGTCTCAGTAAGATCTTCAATAGACCTATTTTCTATTTCTAATTTTTCATAAAGCTCCGATTTGTTTATTTCTTTTTTTTTGGGTTTGAATTTAGGTTTATTATTAAATTTATGTTTTTCAATTTTTTGATATTCAGCTTCACAAATTTTCTGTTTTTTTTCTAAAGATTTTAATGAATCAAATATTAGATTTTTTTCTGGCATGAGAACCGAACTATCATTCAATTTTGGAATTAGAGAAGTTTCTAAAGCCTTAATCTCAGATAAGCTATGATTCAGGTCTTGGATAGTTTCTAAATTTAATTTAATTTCTTCAAGAACATTTTTTTTATATTGATTATATGCAACGATATTCTTAAAATCTTTTTCAATAAATTTCTTTATTTCTATTTTTCTTTTCGTTTCTAAAATATCTAAGGATTGAAATTTTAAATTCAAAAATACATTAAATGTAACCATATCAGTATAAGCTAATTTAGTGTTAAATTCTGATAAACTGGCATTAAAACCTGGATAAAGTAAACTAAATAGATAATAAAAACTAAATTCAATCAAATCTTCACGTTCTGTACAATCTAAAATAGAAATATCGTCTTTTGAATAAATTTCAGTCACTCCTTTAATAAATAAACTAGTTTTTTCATTCAATGGAGAATAAAATTCATCTCTACATAAACCATGAAACAAAAAATTTAATGCCTCTTTATTAGTTTTAATAATATCTGGATTTCCTACAGTATTTAAAGAAAAATCATTACCAATTTTACTATTAAACACTTCTAAAAACTTTGGAAGATGCACTTCATTAACAATAATTGCTAACAAACGTCGCATTTTCTCTAACTTTAAATATTTACTCTCAATTATTGTTCTTGTTTTTTTGTTAATTATATCAATTTCGTTTTCTAATACTTTACAAAAACCTAAAGCATGATTAACATCTGCCCCATTATCCTCTAACCGTTTTCTGCTAAGGAAATTACTATATTTATAATCTAATTTCTGTAGTGATTTTTCTAAAGTATTTAAACTGGAAATAAGTGTATTCCTAGAATTGGCTTTATAATCAACCACTGCTATGTCTAAGATAATTGCTTTTTTTAAATCCTCAAAATGAGTAGCAACAGGTTTAAATTTTAGAAATTCTAGTAAGAACTCATAGAAAAAAAAACAGCGTAATGCTACTAGTTCATAATTAGAATCAGGCAAAGCAATATTACTGGGTATATTTTGGGATAGGAAAAAATTGAACAAAGTTAAATTAAAATTATCAGCAGTAAAATAACTACATTCAGAAAATATCGCTTTTAACTTCAGAAGTGTATTAATATAGGGATCGCTAAAGTATTGAATATTTTCAAAGAATTTTTTTGCATATTCCTTAAAATAGGATTGATACCGTTCGAAATCAAATGCTATGAGTACTTTAGAAAAACAATCCCCATCAATATACTCATTATATAAATCTTCTTCTTCTATTTTTAACTTATTAATTAGCTTGGTTGAATTTTTTTTATTAGGCGCTTCAAAGTTTTGTTTTAGAATGGCTAATGTATAAAATCTTCTAATAAAAATAAAAAATAAGATAAAGTCTTTAATAGAGCCTTTAAGATAATTTATTTTTGTAAGTGCGCTATTTATATTTTTTTTTTCGTTTTCAAATTCTTCTTTTTGCTTTTTAAATTTATAAATTGATTCTTGGTCATTTACCTTAGCTAACAAATCATTTACTAAATTAATTTTTTTCTCTAACACAATTAATTCATTTTCGAGTTCAATTGATTCTTCTGATAAAGAATAATTAGCGGGAATGGTTGGATTTTGAAATAGTTTGCTCATATTTTCCCTCACCTTAATTGTTAGACCATCTACTATATCCTTGATCATTTATTATTTTCCATGTAAGATAATTTATATATAATATCTGAAATTTTAAGCAAATAAAAAGATATTTCTTTAAAATTAAGAAAAAAATAAAAGGAAATTTTTATAAACTATAAACCAAGGGTTAAGATTATCTTTTAAGAAGTATTAAACTGACACTAAATTCTGCTCTTGCAATTTGCTAAATACTATTTCTGCTGCAGCTAAAGTAAAGTCTATTTCCTGAATTCCATGGGCACTCGATATAAAACCAGATTCAAAAGCTGAGGGTGAGAAATAAATACCTTCCGCCAGCATTCTATGAAAGAATTCTTTGAAAAGTAACTGATTGGCCGATTTTACTTGTTGATAATTATAAACTTCGGTTTTTTGACAAAAAAGAAATCCGAATAGACCGCCTATACAATGTGCTTGAAGATTAATATTGGCTGCTTTAGCCAGCTCTAACAATCCGGATGTTAGTTTTTCATTTATTATACTTAACTCTGCATGAAATCCCGGTTGACTGATTAGATCTAAAGTTGCAAGCCCTGCTGCTACAGTAATTGGATTTCCCGATAAAGTACCTGCTTGATAAACATCACCTAATGGTGCTAGGCAGTCCATAATCTCAGCCCGCCCACCCAAGGCGCCAATAGGTAAACCACCGCCAATAATTTTCCCGAGAGTAGTTAAATCGGGTTTCACTTGATAAATTTCTTGTGCCCCTCCTAAAGCTACTCTAAACCCTGAAATCACTTCATCAAAAATAAGTACATTTCCATAATAATCACATAACTCACGTAAGCCTTCTAAAAAACCCGATAAAGGTAAAACACAATTCATATTCGCGGCAATAGGCTCTACGATGACAGCAGCAATTTCTTTACCATAATGCATGAACATTTGGGTAACTTGTTCTAGATTATTAAAGTCAACACTTAAAGTTTGTTGTGCAACTACTTTGGGCACTCCTGCACTATCGGGTATGCCCAAACTGGCTAATCCGGACCCTGCTTTTATTAACAAAGCATCAACATGACCATGGTAACAACCATTAAACTTTAAAATTTTATCTCGACCGGTATAGCCCCGGGCAAGACGTATAGCTGTCATGGTGGCTTCGGTGCCTGAATTCATTAAACGTATTTTTGTTAAATTAGGCATTAAATTGGAAATTTTTTCTGCTAGATCAATCTCTGCTGCGGTAGGAGCCCCAAAACTTAAACCGCGTTTAGCGGCTTCTTCTACAGCAAGTACAATTTTTTCAGGCGCATGCCCAAGTATTAATGCCCCCCATGACCCTACGTAATCGATATAGGACTTACCCTCGACATCAAATAAGTAAGCCCCCTTTCCATGAGAAAAGAATGTCGGGGAACCTCCCACGGCGTTAAAGGAACGCACCGGAGAGTTTACCCCCCCTGGGATAAACTGCTTAGCTTTGCTAAATAACTCATGTGAAGAAATCATATTTAACTTAGACCTGTCTTAAACCTTTACTTTTTTATATACTCAGAAAAATTAAATGTTTGATAAATACTATTGCTGATAATTGACTCAATTGTAAACGATAAACTAAAGCAATAATGTCATCATTAAGCTTACTTTTTTATCTTTAGAAATCCCAAATTTAGCGGTAACACTACAAAGGGTATAACAAGGACCATGCTGTTAGTTCAGCATTAAACTAAGGCACGATCAACTTTATGCTCAAACCAATTAACACTTTTAAAAACACTCACCAAGAGCATAAGTTGTTTAAGCGTCGGGCTATCGCCATTCTTATTAGCATATCGATTTTAAGTCTTTTATTACTAAGTCGGCTAATTTATTTACAAGTTTTTCAGCATAAACTTTATACCACCTTAGCCCGACAAAATCAGCTTAGCCTAGTGCCAATAGAACCCAATCGTGGCTTAATTTATGATAGAAATGGCGTCTTACTCGCAGAAAATAAACCTATTTTTAATCTGGTTATTACCCCTGATTTAGTTAAAAATATAGATATCACCATCCAACAATTAGGCTCTTTCATCAAAATTGACGCAGAGGACTTAAAGCAGTTCAACCGCCAGCGACGTTTACATCATCGCTTTGAACCCGTCCCAATACGCTTAAAATTAAATGAAGAAGAAGTCGCTAAATTTTCCCTAGAACGATATCGTTTTCCAGGTGTCGCAATACAAGCACAAATGATTCGTTTTTACCCACAAGGCCCTTCTTTTGCAGCAATAGTAGGTTATATGGGTAGAATTAATGAAAAAGAACTACAAAGCGTCGATCCAGTTAATTACAGCGCAAGTAATTTCATCGGTAAAACCGGCGTAGAAAAATATTATGAAGCCCAACTACATGGTACAGTCGGCTACCAGCAAGTAGAAACGAATGTACACGGTCAAATCATCCGTATATTAAAGCAAACTCGGCCTATTGCGGGCAGAAGTATTACTTTAACTATCGATAGCAATTTGCAAAAACTTGCTCAACAAGCTTTAGGTAGCCAAAAAGGGGCTATAGTTGCCTTAGATCCTCGTAATGGTGAAGTTTTAGCTTTTGTCAGCAATCCTTCTTTCGACCCCAATTTATTTGTCAGTGGAATTCGACAACAGGATTATGAACTATTACAAAATGAGCCAGGAAATCCTCTCTACAACCGCGCCCTTCGTGGGTCTTATCACCCTGGCTCTACCATCAAACCGTTCATCAGTACTGGAGCTCTTCTAGAAAATGTGGTTACTCCCACTTTTACTATTCATGATACAGGGGAATTTCAGATTAACGGCAAAGGACGGATTTACCATAATTTTCGCCGCCATGCTTATGGTGATGTAAATTTACTCAAAGCGCTCACCGTATCTTCAGATATTTATTTTTATAATCTGAGCCTACGTATGGGAATAAATCGAATTTACACAAGTTTAAAGCGATTTGGATTTGGAAGTCCTACAGGCATCGATCTCCCTGATGAAGGGAGTGGTATTCTACCTAACCCTCAATGGAAAGAAAAATCTTATAATACACCATGGTATGGCGGAGATACATTAAATTGCGGCATTGGCCAGGGATTCCTATTAGTAACGCCTATACAGCTTGCATCCGCAGTCAGCGCCCTTGCTGAATGGGGAGATCGTTGGAAGCCTCACGTCGTGTTAAGCTGGCGTAAGAATGATGGAATAGTAGATTTTACTAAGCCACAACATTTAGAATCAATTAATTTACCTCCGGATATCTTGAGTTTTATCCGTACCGCTATGCAACATGTGGTAAATGCGCCCGGAGGAACTGCCGAACGCTTCTTTCCAGGCGTTCCCTATACCTTGGCAGGTAAAACAGGCACTGCGCAAGTGTATAGTTTAAAAAACGATGAACGTTATAATACCAAAACAGTCGCTGCCAAGCTTCGTGATAACTCGTTATTTATTGCTTTTGCGCCTGTTGAAAAGCCTTCAATTGCTCTTGCTATCGTTATCCAAAATAGTGTTACTCCAGCGCCGCAAATTGCTCGTAAACTCTTAGATTATTACTTAATCCCAGCTTCACCCATACCCACTATTACTTCTCAGCAAGCTCTTCCGGTGATTGGCCCTGAAAAAAAATCAGATAATATAGATGAATCTAAAAAACCATTAAATTCCTCAAACATTAGGGATGAGTCTATATCGCCTAAAATGGACTTTGAAGACGATGAAACTGATGAAGACAGTTATGATGATAGCGATATCAAAAAAACTGATAGCGGTCAGGATGAACAGCCAAAATTGGATAAATTTAACAAAAACCCTGCAAACCCTGTCTCTGCAGAAACCAAGCCTAACAAAAACAACAATGCAGAAGATTCCTTGGAAATGGATGATAATAATTCACTAGCAGAGTAAATCAAAACACTTCTCTCGATTGACAAACAACCTCTATAAGGGCATGATTGGCGCCTATTTTACTCTGCTTACATTTATCTATTAGCTGTAAGCTCGTTTGTTGTTAATTCAGGAGGGGTTGTCCTTTGGCCAATACAAAACAAGCAAAAAAACGTGTACGACAAGCAGAAAAACACCGTAAGCATAATTCTAGCTATCGTTCTATGATGAGAACGTATATTAAACATGTTGTTGTCGCTATTGAAGGCGGAAAAGCACTGGAAGCAGATAAAGCCTACCGTATCGCTTTACCCATAATTGATCGTATGGCTGACAAAGGTTTCATCCATAAAAACAAAGCAGCTAGACATAAAAGTCGTTTATTAGCTAGAATTCGCAAATTAACACCTACTGCTGCCTAAAATTCTCAGTTATAAATTAAAAATCTGCGTTAATGATCTTTTTAGGCTTTCATTGTGCCTAGTCAATGCTAATGTAGCCTTACCCAAACTTTTATATATATATTCTAATTCGGGAAAAGATTTCAACGCAGATAAATGCTTTTTTAAAGTATCGACATCTGCTCGTTGCAAAGGCCCTGTCAGGGCTTCTTTAGGCTTAAGCCTTTGTGCTTTGTTTAAAGCTTGAGACATAAGTCCTATGGTGAGATTTTCAGCTAATATATCATTTAACCCAGCTTTGGAATAACAATCTTTAGCCATAGCCGATAGGGTGATTACATAATTAGCTGCAAATACACTAGCCGCATGATAAAGCGGCTTATATTTTTTTTTGATTGTAAATATTTGGGCCTTCATGGCATTAAATATTGGCAATAATCGTTCAAATGCTTCTTTATTACCTTCAAATGCACAATATGTCCCACTAAAGTTTTTTATATCCGCCGCTGGCTCAGAAAAACTAAAAACTGGATGTAAACTAGCTATATAACAACCCAAACTAGTTACGGAACCCAAACATTCGGAGGATAACAATCCACTACAATGGAAAACGACATCTCCAGGTCTTAACACCCTTTGCCAAGCAATTTGTTGGGCTATATATTCAATACTATCATCCGGCGTAGCAATTAAATAAATATCGGCGGGTTTTAGTTGTTTAAGCGTCAAACAAACTCTACCCTGCCCTAAAAAAGCAACAGCCTTTGCAGCACTCACACTACTTAAGTTAACGATATCTTGGATAGAAACAAGTTCTGTATCAATAAACAATGCTGCTAAGGTTTTTCCTAAGCGCCCACAACCAATAATATTAAGTTTTAATTTCATTTTATATTCTTCGCACTGAATTTTTGCCTTTGTCACCGTTTAGTGCAAGCGCCTTGACAAAAATCTAATGGCAGTTAGGGTATAATAGTTTGTTGTTTTAATGTTTATCATCTTGATTTTGATAACTAAGCGAATCAACCGCTTCCTTATTTAGATAAACATTATGACTAGGAAAAGACCATTCAGCTCCGTGACGCTGAATACAGGATAATAATTCCAAAAATAGTGTTTGTTGTAATTTTAAAAAATCTGCGCTATTTACAATATTAGTATAGGCTATCACTACTAAATTAAGTGAAGTATTACCCAACTCACTAAGATTAACCGAGATAGGTCTATTTTTATCAATAGCTATATTCTTTTTTAATAATGACTGCATGTCTTCTAATATAGCCGGAACTTTTATTAGATCCTGATAACGCAAACTCATTCGACAATAAAATCGTCGATATTTCATTCTTGATGGGTTTTCTACCACTAAATTTGAGAAAAAAGCATTAGGGATATACACAGGACGACAGTCAGGCGTTCGAATTCTGCATACCCGCCAACCTATTGATTCAACCGTACCTTCCACTTTCAGAGCAGGGAAGCTAATTTGTTCACCTATTATAAATGGCCTATCTAAAAATAGCATGCAGCTACCAAACAAGTTAGCCAGCAGATCTTTTGCAGCAAATCCTATGATAACGCCACCCATGCCGCCAAAAGCTAGAACACCTGCAATACTTAAACCAAAAACTTGAAGTAAGGATAAAGCCGTTAAAATAATAATTGCTAACTTAGCAATCTGATTTATCCCATGGACCAGTGTTTTGTCAATTGATTTATTTTTATTGGTTTGAAGGAACGCTTCTTTAGAAAAAGAAACAAAACGCCATAAAAACCACGCAAATAAACCTATAAAGATTAAATTTCGAATGAAATGAAATTGGTCCGCGCCAATTCCAATTCCTTTCCAAGGGAGACACAGGGACTCTAGGGCAAAAAGAATGCCTATCGTAGCAATCAATACCAACAATGGCCTATAAACTGACTCTATGAATGCGGTGCTTAAAATATGGGGATTACGCTCTAAACGTCGTCGGAATTTTTGATAGAAAATAGGCAGTAAAAAACATAATACAGCTGTTAATATAAGTATAATTAATGCTTTCAGTATACAAAACTGCAGTAAAGTTCTAAATAGTGTTTGCAAAAAAATTTACCTTTTTTCCGATATAATAATCAAATTCGATAAGCCACGATAGTCATGAGTTTAGCCAATCCTTGCATGCTCCATTGAATGACTATTGGCAAAGGAATACCCCCAGCATCTTCAGCTGTTAATGCATGTTCTATTTCTTCTTTGCGCATTTGCTCTAAAATAGCGCGGCTTTTTTTGTCCTGTAAAGGCAATCTCTGTAAATGCTTATGCAAATGCCTTTCCACTTGATGTTCAGTTTCTGCTAAGAAACCTAAGCTTACCTTATCCCCCCACAAACCGGCAGTCAAACCTATTAATAAGGAACTTAGATACCAAAAAGAATTCAAATAACTAACGTGCGTATCTAACTGATGAATACGTTGCTGACACCAATTAAGGTGATCGACCTCTTCTTTCGCGGCTTTTTTTAATTTATGTTGAGTTTCTTTGGAGCGGGCTGTAAGTGCTTGGCCTGTATAAAGGGCTTGAGCGCAAACTTCACCTACATGATTTATTCGCATTAAGCTGCCAGAAAGTTGACGTTGTTTTTTATTTAAATCGTCCTCTTCAATTGCCAAAATGTCGGCTGGGCTGGGACGTGTAGAAGTAGAATAAGGCTGTATGGATGATAAAGCTCCATCGATATGTAAAATTAAATGATCCCAAAGAGAATAATTGCGCATTAAATAACCTTTTGCGTGTATAATATTCAATAATTGCAACAAAACCAAAAAATACGTTAAGCTTAATCAGCTTTAATTTGACCTCGCAAATCTATGAAGAAGTTATTATACCAATTATTAATCAGTTCCCTACTCTTGATCAGCTTTAGCCCTTTAAGTTATGCCGGCTGGCCTTTTAACTTAGCTCATCAAATGAACAAGAATAGTGTCTCTCAGATGCTACAGCCAATTCTACCCGCTGTTGTCAATGTTTCTGTTCAAGGAGATATTCCACCTAATCAATTACCAGCTCCTGTCCCGGGGCGTCCTTATCCACGTCATTTTGAAAGCATGGGTTCGGGCGTCATTGTAGATGCTAAAGCCGGTTATATTTTAACTAATGCACATGTTATTCACGAAGCTAAAACTATCACTGTAACTTTAAGTGATGGTCGCGTTTTTAAAGCAACCCTAAAAGGTTCAGACCCAGCTTCTGATATTGCCTTACTTGCCATTATACCCGATCATTTAACAGCTATTCCGCTAGGCAATTCAGATAATCTAAAAGTAGGTGATTTTGTAGCGGCTATTGGCAATCCTTTCGGACTTAACCAAACAGTTACTTCAGGTATTGTCAGTGCGTTACAGCGTACTGGATTAGGGATAGAAGGTTTTGAAAATTTTATTCAAACGGATGCCCCTATTAATCCAGGTAATTCCGGAGGCGCTTTAATTAATTTGCAAGGTAAATTAGTGGGAATCAACACAGCTATATTGGCGCCAGGATCCAATGCAGGAAATATAGGGATTGGTTTTGCTATACCTATAAATATGGCATACGGTGTTATGAAACAATTAGCCGAATATGGTTCGGTAAAACGTGGATTAATGGGGGTGCTGGTACAAGATTTAACACCCGCATTAGCTAGCGCTTTACATATTTCCACAGAAATTAATGGGGCTTTGGTTTCCCAAGTACCTCATTATTCACCCGCCGAAACCGCAGGGATTCAAACCGGTGATATCATTCAATCTATTAACGGCATATCCATACATAACGGTGGACAAGTAAAAAATGTCGTCGGTATGTTACGGGTGGGAAATAAAATTACTGTCAAGCTATTACGTAAAGGAAAAATAATCAATACAGTAGTAGTGACGTTGACTGACCCTAAAGATTACAAAAAAATGGCTGAGCATGATAATCCATTTCTGTTTGGCTTAGTATTGCGCGACTTCAATCAAACTATTGCCGGCCAAGGTCATTTGATTGGTGTAGAAGTCGTTGATACCGATGAAGATAGCATGGCTTGGCATGCAGGGATTCGTCCTAGTGATGTCATAACTTCTGCTAATCAAATACCTATATCTAGTGTTGCCCAATTACAAGACATCGCTAAACAAAGTAAACAAGAACTTTTAGTCAATGTATTATCGCGGGGCGGAATCAGATTTGTAGTAATTAAATAAAAAGCTTTTAATCAATATTAGAAACATGGATTAGTATTGGAAAAGCTAGGAATAAGCTCGATGGCAAAGCCTAACTCATGTGGCTTTGCTGCAAAACGAGGATCTATATCATACCCTACCACAGCAATGAGCTCCTTTTGATAATAAATTAAAGGGATCTTATTGCGCTGCCATGGAGGAACGCCCCATTCTTGAAATAATTTTTTTAATGGGTGAGAACCTTGACGATTGCTTGCATAAAATCTTTCTCCTCCTTGGCGAAAAGTCACATCGACTTGTCTTTCTTTTAGTAAAGAATAATTTAATCCTGCGCCTAAAACCTGCTTTGTAGTCAATTGATCTAATGTAGGTAATATTATTGTTTGACCCAGTTCCCAAGAAATTAACTTAGTTTCGAAAATTTTTTCATCTTCTACTAAATTAAGAGCATAAATATAATCTTGGTAGCGACGTAACTGAATATTTCCCCAATTAACTCGAGGGGATGCATCTATTCTACTTTTTAGCAAAATATCAATTTGCTGCAATTGTTTCTGACTAGGTAAGGAGCACCCTAATTGTTTTAACCAATAACGTAAAACATTATTTTGACGTTTAGTGCTTAATTTCTGCAAATTAGAAATAATTAAAATATTAGGCACGGGTCCTTTAAGTATAGACCAATCCTGATGAGCAATTTCATCAAGCAAAGAATGTGCTTCCGCTAAATTTGCAGCAGCTCTAGCAATAGTTTTATCAGCTTGGGGCCAACGCCGCTGAATTAATGGCAACACCTGATGACGAATATAATTGCGATTAAAGCGTAAATCTTTATTGCTATCATCTTCGATCCAAGCTAATTGATGCTCTTGAGCATATCTGGAAAGCTGTGTACGCGTAAAATTTAGCAAAGGTCGTAATAGATAGCCTTTTGAAAATTCCTGGCAAAATGGCATGCTCGCTAAGCCCTTAAGGCCTGAACCTCGTAACAACTGCAATAATAAGGTTTCTGCTTGATCATTGCGGTGATGAGCGGTTAACAAAAAATCTCCTAGGGGGACTTTCTGAGCCATAGCATTGTATCGGGCTACTCGCGCGTATGCTTCTGGACTTTCTCCAGGTTTAGGGCGAGTATCTATAGAAATAACATCACAAAAAATACCAAATTTTTCGCAGGTATGTCGACAGATAGCAGCCCAATTATTTGAATCAACATGCCAGCCATGGTTAACATGGATAGCTCGTAAACGCTTCTTAGGTAATATACAGCTTAATGCGTAGAGTAAAACTTGCGAATCCAACCCGCCACTATAGGCAACCCAAAAACAAGCAGAAGAGGGGTATTGTTTTAATAAATAGTCGAGTTTTTCATGCGTAAACATAAACTAACCATACAAAATTTACCCTGGAATTGTAAAGTAATACGGGAATATAGATGGAAAAAAGGAAGAATAATTAGATTTGAATTTCTTATGCAACAGAATGAGACCATATCGATTTATTTAAAGTCTGACGCCATTGATAATAGCCTTTGATACATAACAACATAAAGACTAAATACAGTAATGATGTTAAATACAAAGATTTGCTGATATACAAATTAATAGAAATCACATCGATAATTATCCATAGAATCCAATGTTGTAGATATTTCTTACTCATCATCCATTGAGCAATCAAGCTTAATGTAGTAATCATAGCATCGGCATAAACAGTTGTAGAGTCTGTATTGTGTTTTAAAATAAAACTAATGCCTACAAATAAAATAATAGCGACGGCAACTAACGACAAACAAGTTGAGAGATTCAACATTTGCATAGCAATTGGCTTATTTTCTTTGCTACCATAACACCATTGATAGAGGCCATAAAACTGAAAAAATAAAATCGGCATACAACTTGATGTTAAAAAAAATAATAGCATAAAGAGAAACGGTCAATATCCCAAAAAACCAATTCCATAAACTACAACGTGTTAAAAGGTAAATATTTACTATTCCGGATGTAAAAGCTATTGCTTCAATAGATAAAAGCTTCATATTTTAATTAATGAATTGCAAGCCAAATGAGCGAAAAATTATGCGCCCATAGCTAAAATCTTGCTGTAGCGCAGTTCGAGTAATTTTTCCATAGAAAAATATTGAATCTGTGCTAATTGTTTAATAAGTTCAATTTTTAGTTGGTTAGCCATCTCATCAAAATCAGTATGAGCACCACCCAAAGGTTCTTGAATCACTGCGTCAATCAGTTTAAGTTTATATAAACGATCAGCATTCATAGCCATTGCTTCTGCTGCATCAGGTGCTTTTTCAGCACTTTTCCATAAAATAGATGCACAGCCTTCAGGAGAAATAACTGAATAAACACTATATTGTAGCATCAAAATTCTATCCGCTACACCAATAGCTAATGCTCCGCCTGAGCCACCTTCTCCAATTATTGTTGAAATAATAGGTGTCTTCAACTGAGACATAATCTGTAAATTTTGTGCAATGGCACCACTTTGGTTACGTTCTTCTGCATCTATACCAGGATAAGCACCAGGTGTGTCAATAAAGGTTAGAATGGGCAATTTAAATCTTTCGGCTAATTCCATTAACCGAATTGCTTTACGATAACCTTCTGGTTTAGGCATTCCAAAATTATGTAACACTTTTTCATTGGTGGAACGACCCTTTTGTTGACCAATAATAACTACCGGCTGCTCCGCTAAATTAGCAACTCCGCCAATAATGGAAGGATCATCCGAAAATTCTCTATCGCCATGTAATTCATCAAATTCAGTAAAAATTCTACTAATATAGTCAGAAAAATAGGGTCGTTGTGGATGACGCGCCAATTGGACTATTTGCCATGCATTTAAGGATTGAAAAATAGATTCTGTTAATTCAATTTTTTTTTGCTCTAAACGTTTAATTTCTTCATTGACATTGAGTTCCGCATCGTTACCTAACTTACGTAGCTCTTCTATTTTTGCCCCAAGTTCTGCGATGGGTTGCTCAAAATCCAAAAACTTAAAGTGCATAGCTACTCACTTTTGGTTGCATCAGAAGCTTCTATTACAAGTTCATTTTCAAACTCATAATCAAATTCTTCTCGTAATCGTCGTTGCTCTAAATAATCTTCAATAGCTCGGCGCTTTTCAAGTGAAAATCGAACAGGCGAGACTTTTGCTTTCTTATTCAATGCATCTAAGGCCAATTCTTCAGGCCATGTATCTAATTCTTCATCTTCAATATCTAAAATATCTGGTGACAATTCAGTATCACTACTTCCATCACCATCATCTTCTTCTAATAAAGCCTCTGTTTCTTTATACTCCATAGATCCTACCTATTAAATAAAGCAGCCTATTTTTAGCGCTTACTTTAGTGGGTATAATACCCATTTGGCAAGTATACTCTTTGCATTTGCACTTTTGTCTATTACTTAGCCATTTCGCAATTTTATTCCTGGCATTTGCCAAAAGTCCAATTTTGTGAGTATAAAACCTCCATCTTATTATGAATAAGCTTTTACCCCTACTCAGAAACATTCGTGAATGCCAACTCTGTGTCAATCACTTACCTTTAAACCCAAGGCCCATATTACAAGCACATCACTTGAGCCGTGTACTTATCGTTGGTCAAACACCAGGAATTCGGGTACACAATACAGGAATTCCTTGGAATGATCCTAGCGGGGATCGTTTACGGCACTGGATGCAACTCGATAAGAAAACATTTTATGACACAAATCAAATTGCCATCATCCCCATGGGTTTCTGTTATCCTGGAACAGGACCTTCGGGCGATTTACCGCCACGAAAAGAATGTGCAAGGACTTGGTTACCTAAACTATTAGCTAATCTACCGAATATTCAACTGACCTTATTAATCGGCCAATATGCACAAAAACATTATTTGGGTAACCTTACAAAACCAAATTTAACAGAAACTGTAGCTTCTTACCTAGATTATCTTCCGGCTTTTTTTCCATTGCCGCATCCCTCGCCGCGCAACAATATTTGGCTAAAGCGACATTCCTGGTTTGAGAAAATCATTATCCCAGCCTTACGTAGTACATGCGCCACAATACTAAATACTCCTCCTTAATAAATCATTAATTTAGATGAATTCTAAACTCAATCCCTATGCTGAAATTAATCTTTTTGATCCTCAACTTTTATCTTTTTTGCTGCTGCTTTTTCTCTTTTAGGGATAATTATTCTAAGTACCCCATGTTTCCCTTCAGCGCTTATTTTATCGGCGTTTGCCGTGTCAGGCAAAGCAAAACGGCGATAAAAGCTTCCTTTAGATCGTTCAATTCGAGTATATCCTTCACTTTCTTCTGTATGTGTCGCATTTCTCTCGCCTTTAATGGTTAATATTCCATTTTCCATGGAGATTTCAATATCCTTCGGATCGACGCCTGGAATATCTGCAAAAAGTACAAAACGAGTAGGTTCTTCTTTGATATCAACCGCTGGGGCCCAATGGCTAGTTTCAACCATGGAACTATCTTCAATCAGTTGATGACTGGGATCAAACAATTGGTCCCACTCTTGGGATAGACGGTGTAACTGATGAAATAATGAAGGGGATCTATATCTTATAAAATTTGGCATAAATTCTTCCTCCTTGTTTAAATTACTAGTTTAACTCAAAACAATTGATTTGATCAGTTTAATAATTCCCCTCAGCTTTTAGGCCGAAATGCTGATTTAATGTAAATAGAGCCGTTGTTTCATAGAGAAACAGACTTATTTCTGGTAAAGTAAAAACTTTCAGATTTTTACTATAAAATAAAATTTATGCCCTATTATCAATATCATATCTTCATATGCACTAATCTAAGGGAAAATAATAAAGATTGTTGCGCTAAACGCGGCGCTAAGCCATTGTTAGATTATTTAAAAAATAAGATAAAACAATTGGCCGAAAATCAGCAACAAAAAATTCGGGTGAGCCATTCCGGGTGCCTAGGACGGTGTAGTTTAGGTCCGCTAATGGTCATTTATCCTGAAAGCACCTGGTATCATTATGAGAATCAACATGATATTGACGCAATTATTGAACAACACTTAATCAAACAACAAATAGCACATCGACTACTATTAGCTAATGCAAAATAATTTTTTAGATCTGATACATCCTCGTTATTGGCCTACTTGGTTAGGATTAGGAATCCTATATCTCATTACTAAACTTCCTTACCGTTTACAAATCCTATTTGGTAAAAATTTAGGCCGGATCTCCTATTATTTACTAAAAAAATTTCGACATACTGCGGAAATTAATCTGAAACTTTGTTTTCCTGAATTATCTAATAAAGAACAAAAAGAATTAGTAAAAAAACAATTTCAATCCTTAGGAATGGGACTCATCGAATCTGCGATGGCTTGGTGGATGCCAGATCATAAACTAGACGCTCTAATTCATGTACAAGGATTAGAGCATTTGCAGGACGCACTCACCAGAAAAAAGGGGGTACTTATTTTAAGTGCCCATTTTACCTCTTTGGATATCTGTGGACGTCTTTTTTCTAGCATTTTTCCAATGCATGTTGTTTACCGTGAACAAAAGAACCAAGTGATCGATAAATTATTAAAACAACATCGCCACTTTAAATGGATGCAGCCCATACATCGCCATGCCATTCGCCAAATTATTAAAACTTTGAAACAAAACAAAGCTATTTGGTATGCAGCCGATCAAGACTACGGGCCTACACATAGCATTTTTTCACCATTTTTTAATATTCCTACTGCCACCATTACAACACCTAGTCGCTATGCCCATCAAACTGGAGCAGAAGTGGTCACTTTATTTTATCACCGTCTGCCAAGAAGCAAAGGTTACCAAATTACTATCGGGCCTGTTTTAGAAAATTTTGCTAAGGGAGACGATTTCCAAGATATGCTGCGTTTTAACCAACTATTAGAACAAGCTATTTGCGCTAACCCTGATCAATATCTTTGGATACATCGACGCTTTAAAACACGTCCCCCAGGTGACCTGTATCTCTATTAAAAATAAATATGAGCAATAAATTTATCGGTGGAATATTACTTATTATTGGTACCAGCATAGGAGGAGGAATGTTAGCTCTACCTATTGCTACTGCGCAATTAGGTTTTATCAATGCCTTAATTTTTTTAGTAGTCTGCTGGGCTATGATGACTGCAGCTGCATTGCTTATTTTAGAAGTTAATCTCTGGCATAGCATAAACAGTAATTTAATTAGTATGGCTAAAACAACCTTAGGTAAATTTGGTCAAACTATAGCATGGCTTAGTTATCTTTTATTGCTCTATGCCTTACTAGCGGCTTACATGGCAGGTGGAGGCGATTTTTTAAAGCATCTTCTAATAACATTTCATTTAAATCTTTCCATAAAAATTTCCGCTGTAATATTTACAGGATTATTAAGTTTAATTGTTTATAAAGGATTAGGATCGGTCGATTATGTTAATAGAGGTTTAATGATTAGCAAATTATTATCCTTTATTTTATTAGTAATTTGTATTTTTCCTTTTATTTCTATTCGATACTTATTTAGTTTGGAAAATTCATATCAGCTTAGTGTTATTTTAAGCAGTGCTACGGTTATTATGACCTCATTTGGTTTTGCAGTAATAATCCCAAGCTTACGTAGTTATTTTAACAATGACTTGTTTATGTTACGTCGGACTATTCTCATTGGCAGCTTAATTCCATTATTCTGTTATATTTTGTGGGAATTAACAATTATAGGCGCCATCCCCAGACATGGAAATTCGGGCTTACTTTCCATGTATCATTCGGGACATTCCACTAGTAACTTAATCTCTGCCTTGAATCATTTGCTGGATAATCGTTTAGTTAATTTTTTAGCCAAAATATTTACCTCAATATGTTTTGCCACTTCTTTTTTAGGTGTCGCTTTAAGCTTATTTGATTTTTTTAGTGATGGATTACAAATTGAAAAAAAAGGTTTAAAAAAGCTGGTTCTCTATGCATTTACTTTTTTCCCTCCGTTATTTATTGCTAATCATTACCCCGATGCTTTTATCATGGCATTATCTTATGCTGGGATACTTTGTGCCATTCTACTCGTACTGCTTCCTGCTATGATGACCTGGAGTGGTCGCTATATTAAAAAATGTGCCTTAGGATATCAAGTTTCAGGAGGAAAACCCTTATTACTGAGTTTAATGATAATGGCATTATTTATTATTATTCTAAGTCTCATTTTTCACTAAAAATCTATGAATATAAAACAGTTTGGCGGTATTCTCTTAATTACTGGCAATGCCATAGGGGGCGGGATGTTAGCTTTACCTCTTGCAACTGCTCAATCAGGCTTTTTATATTCATCGCTTTTTTTGATAGCTTGTTGGGGAGTCATGTTAGCCGGGGGTCTGCTGATTCTAGAAGTAAATCTTTGGTTTCCTCCTAATAGTCATTTAATTTCCATGGCACGCGCAACCTTGGGAATCCCAGGTGAGATCATCGCCTGGTTATGTTATTTATTATTGCTCTATGCTTTACTTGCAGCCTATATTGCAGGTGGTTCAGATTTTTTACAAGGTATATTACAGAAAATAAATTTCCATTTTTCACCAATTACTACCAGCATTTTATTTTTACTTATCTTAGGTCCTATTGTTTATAAAGGTATGCATTCTGTGGATTTAATGAATCGAATTCTTATGGGAGGGAAATTACTAATTTTTTTACTCCTAATATTATGTCTATTTCCTTTTATATCAACCACGCAACTGATACAAGGAAATTTACAACATTTACCAAAAAGTCTGAGTATCATCATTACCTCGTTTGGCTTTGCCGCCATTATTCCAAGTTTACGCAGTTACTTTCATAGTAATGTTAAACAATTACGTCAAGTTATTATTCTAGGTAGTATAATTCCCCTTATTTGTTACATTTTTTGGAATGGGGCTATTATGGGAGTTATACCTATCAATAGTCTTTTAACTATTGCCCAGTCCAATCAATCGACTAGTCACTTAACCAACACATTAAGTTATTTATTAAATAGAAATAGTATTACCTTATTTGCTTGGATTTTTACATCGCTATGTTTAGCAACTTCTTTTTTAGGCGTTGGTATTAGTTTATTCGATTTCTTGTTTGATGGCTTTGCCTTCAAGCAAACAGAAAAAAATAAATTTATCGTCTATTTGCTTACTTTCTTACCTCCTCTATTGATTGTTTTGTTTTATCCTGCCTCATTTATGCTGGCTTTGAATTATGCAGGCATATGGTGCGCTATCTTATTAGCTTTGCTTCCCGCACTAATGGCTTGGTCGGGACGTTATAGACAAGAAATTAATGCTCCCTACCGGGTAAGGGGAGGAAAAAATTTACTAAGTTTGCTGATTCTGTCCTCCTCTATTATTATTGCGCATGCGATTATAGTTGATGTTTTTTAATTTATACTCTTCGCACTTAAATTTTTGTCTGCACCGCTTAATTCGCAATCCTGAGTTCCTATACACTTCGGTTGCTTCTTTTTTGTGACGTCTTGCCAAAGATCCACATTGTGTGAGTATATTTGCATTGTATTTTTTAAGTTTTTAAAATTCCTGATTATAATGTAAATGGGAAAATCTTTAATGTCCTACCAAAAAAAATATGCCGACGCCATTCGTTTTTTAAGCATAGATGCTGTGGAAAAAGCCAATTCGGGCCATCCCGGCATGCCCATGGGAATGGCTGACATTGCAACTGTTCTATGGAGAGAATTTTTAATTCATAATCCCCATAATCCTAACTGGAGCAATCGCGATCGTTTTATTTTATCGAATGGTCACGGATCAATGCTACATTATGCCTTACTTCATTTAACCGGCTATGATCTTCCATTGTCAGAGATTAAAAGGTTTCGCCAATTACACTCAAAAACGCCTGGACATCCTGAAGTAGGCTTGACTCCCGGCATAGAAACAACAACGGGGCCACTTGGCCAAGGATTTGCGAATGCCGTGGGTATGGCCTTAGCGGAAAAAAATCTGGCTGCTCATTTTAATCATCCTTCTCACACCATTATCGATCATTTTACTTATGTATTTTTAGGTGATGGTTGTTTAATGGAAGGTCTTTCTCATGAAGCAGCTTCTCTGGCAGGATGTTTAGGTTTAGGTAAATTAATCGCTTTTTGGGATGATAATAACATCTCTATCGATGGTAATGTCTCAGGCTGGTTTAAAGATAATACACCCGAACGCTTTAAAGCTTATCATTGGCATGTTATTCCTGATATTGATGGTCATAATCCAAAACAAATTAAGAAAGCTATCGAAAATGCTCGCGCTGTTACAGATAAACCAAGCTTACTTTGCTGTAAAACCAAAATTGCTTTTGGTGCTCCAAACTTAGTGGATAGTCATCAAGCACATGGGGCAGCATTAGGAGAAAAAGAAGTGGCTGCCACCCGACATGCATTAAAATGGAATTATCCTCCCTTCGAAATACCAAAAGATATTTATCAAGCATGGGATGCTCGTTCTAAAGGCGAGACTTTAGAAAAATCTTGGGAAGAAAAATGGAATGCTTATCAAACAGCTTTTCCGGAACTCGCCAAAGAGTATCAGCGTAGAATTCATAGAAAATTACCCCTAAATTGGGAAGAAAAAACCAAAAAAATTATCGAAAATGTTTATAAAAATCCAACAGAAAAAATTGCAACACGTAAAGCCTCTCAAAATGCTTTAAATGTCTTTGCCCCTCTTTTACCAGAATTATTAGGTGGATCTGCGGATCTGACAGAATCCAATTCTACTTTATGGAGAGGATCTAAAATTTTAACCAAAGAAAATCCATCGGGTAATTATGTTCACTATGGAGTTCGGGAATTCGGTATGTCTGCTATGATGAACGGCATAGCCCTCCATGGAGGACTCATTCCTTATGGAGGAACTTTTTTAGTCTTTAGTGATTATGCACGTAATGCTGTTCGTTTATCCGCATTAATGAAACAACATGTTATTTTTATTTATACTCACGATTCGATCGGACTAGGCGAAGATGGTCCAACTCATCAACCTATAGAACATATCAATAGCTTAAGACTTATCCCAAATCTTTCAGTTTGGCGACCTTGTGACGCACTCGAAACCACAATTGCTTGGCAGCAAGCTATACAACATTTAGGTCCCACTTGTTTATTACTCACTCGACAAGCTTTACCCTCGCAAATCCATCATCAAGAAACCTTACAATCTATCCATCGAGGCGCTTACATTCTTCTCGAAAGTCCATCAACACCAGAAGCTATTATCATAGCAACAGGTTCTGAAGTTAGCTTAGCGATAAGTGCTGCGCAAGCTTTAAATCAGCAAGGTAGACAAATCAGAGTAGTTTCTATGCCTTCAGCTGATCGTTTTGAACAACAAGACTTAGCTTATAAAACTAAAATTTTACCTAATTCGATTACAGTACGGATTGTTATAGAAGCAGGAAATAAAGATTTTTGGTATCGATATGTAGGTAATAAAGGTAAAGTAATCGGACTTGATCAGTTTGGAGAATCTGCACCGGCTACAGATGTTTTTAAAAATTTTGGATTTACTACAGAAAATGTTATTAAAACACTAAATCAATTATTAGCTGATTAAGCTATGGGGAGTTACTATGACAACACGTATTGCTATTAATGGTTATGGACGTATAGGCCGTAATATTTTAAGAGCTTTTTTTGAAAACCCTAAACACCATGATATCGAAATTGCTGCGATAAACGACTTAGGTAATATCGAAATTAATGCTCATCTGACACGTTATGACACTACTCATGGAAAATTTGCAGGAACTATAAATATAGATAAAGATTATTTAGTTATAAATGGACAGCGGATAAAAATCTTCTCAGAACGCGATCCAGAAAATTTACCTTGGAAAGAATTAGATGTGGATGTTGTGCATGAATGTACAGGTCTATTCACGTCACCAGAAAAAGCGGGAAAACATATCAAAGCAGGTGCAAAAAAAGTCATTATTTCTGCTCCGGCCGGTAATGGGGTTGATGCAACTATTGTTTATGGGGTTAACCATCATGACTTGAAAAGTAGCGATATTATAATTTCTAATGCCTCTTGCACTACCAACTGTTTAGCTCCTCTTGCTAAAGCTTTGCATGAAAATTTAGGGATTATTCATGGCCTAATGACGACTATTCATGCTTATACTAACGACCAGGTCCTTATCGACACTTATCATCCTGATATGTACCGTGCACGATCAGCAACCCATTCTATGATCCCAGCTAAAACAGGGGCGGCTTCTGCGCTCGGTTTAGTGCTACCTGAACTAGCTGGAAAACTGGATGGTTTAGCTGTGCGGGTTCCTACGATAAACGTGTCATTAGTAGATTTAAGCTTTCAAGCAAAACGCACAACGACAGCAAAAGAAGTAAATGAAATCTTAAAAAAAGCCTCTGAAAGCACTGAACTCAAAGGTTTGCTCAATTACAATGAAGAACCACTTGTTTCTATCGATTATAACCACAACCCCGCATCTTCCATAGTAGATGCGCCGCAAACCCGTGTTATAGGGGACTTTGTCAAGGTCCTTGCCTGGTATGACAACGAATGGGGATTTTCCAATCGGATGCTGGATGTTACTGATGCATTGATGAATGCGCCTTAATTTATTGAGAAAAACACTTTAAATTTTAAATTGGCTGAGAATTTCAAGACTTTTAAATAATCCAAGAAGCTTAAAATCCAAAATTTAGGGGAAAAGCTATATATTTATAGGAAATATTGTAGAGATATAGCCAAATAATGTTATAGTATTAGGTTCAATTTCGCTCAATTAATAGAGAATCCATATGGCACGCGTTACAGTTGAAGATTGCTTAAAGAAAGTTAAAAATCATTTTGAATTAGTCATTTTAGCCTCGAAACGGGCCCGGCAACTTGCAAAAGGCGGAATAGCCATGGTTGATCCTGAAAACGATAAGCCTACGGTAATCGCCTTAAGAGAAATCGCTGATGGAAGACTTAATGGAGCCGAACAAAAATCAGCGCAGGAAATGGGTAGCGTCATAAGTGGATCACAGTCTACAGACTTGTAAAAAGCCGGGGCGCTTGCATGCATATGTTTAGTGACCTCAAACAAGAACTACAAACCTATTTATCACCTCAGCAAGTAAAGCAAGTTTATAATGCTTATCAATTTGCCGCGAGGGCTCATTCTGGTCAAAAACGCCATAATGGGGATCCTTACATTAGCCATCCAATCGCAGTTGCCAAGATCCTTGCACAAATGCGTATGGATGTTCAAACCATCATCGTTGCAATTTTACATGACGTTATTGAAGATACCCCTATCGAAAAAACTATTTTAACTACGACATTTGGTAGTGAAATAGCAGAACTTGTTGATGGGATGAGTAAATTAACCCAGATTCAGTTCCAAAGTCGCGCAGAAGCTCAAGCAGAAAATTTTCGAAAAATGCTGTTAGCCATGGCGAAAGACATCCGCATCATTATTATAAAATTAGCCGATCGCTTGCATAATATGCGCACCTTATCTGCAGTTCCTGCAGAAAAACGTCATCGTATAGCGACTGAAACATTAGACATCTATGCCCCTATTGCACAGCGACTAGGTATGCATCTGGTACGTATAGAGTTAGAGGATCTTTGCTTTTTAAATCTTAATCCATGGCGATATCGTATATTACAGGAAGCCGTCCAAAAAAATCGACGTAAACATAAAGCAAATATCCATAAAATAGAATCGGCATTAAAAGAGTGTTTGGATAAACATCATTTACCTTTCCATACTATTTGGCATAAAAAAAAGCATCTTTATCAAATTTATAAAAAAATGCGAGAAAACCATTTGGCTTTCAATGAGATTATTGATATCCCTATTTTTTGCATTATCGTAGATAATATTGACAATTGTTATCGCGTATTGGGTGCAGTGCATAATCTTTATAAGCCGCTGCCTGATCATTTCCATGACTATATCGCACTTCCTAAAGCGAATGGTTATCAAGCATTACATACTACTTTATTTGGTCCTGATGCTACTTCAATTCACATACAGATCCGTACAACTACAATGGATAATGGTGCTGATCATGGTATTGTCAGTTACTGGTTAGAAGAAAAAACTAAAGCGAGTGATCTCCGTCCACACCTACGAGCACGAGAATGGCTTAAACGCTTACTTGATATTCAACAAACAACTCCAAGTTCTTTAGAATTTATGGAGACAGTTAAAATCGATCTCTTCCCCACTGATATATACATTTTTACTCCAAAAGGCGACATCATTGAACTTCCTCATAAAGCAACTTTGATCGACTTTGCTTATGCAATTCATTCTGATATTGGAAATCATTGTATTGCAGCTAGAATTGATAAACATTTAGTACCACTCAGCACCCATTTACAAAGTGGTCAAACCGTAGAAATTATTACTGATCCAAAAACTTTTCCTGATTCACGTTGGTTAGAGTTTGTTGCGACTGGACGTGCTCGGAGCCATATAAGACAATTTTTCAAAAATAAACAACATAATGAAGCTGTACAACTAGGTCAACGCTTGTTAGATAACAATTTAACTCCTTTAGGTCAAGATAGTGCAAATATCAATTCTAAAAATTTAAGTAAAATCTTACAGAAATTTCAATACAATTCTTTAGAAAATTTACTTGAAGCAATTGGACTCGGTTATCTACACCCAGCTTTAGTTAGTTATTCATTATGTAATTTGAAACCTAATTTTAAAAATCCAATTAACTCGTTGCCAATGTTTCTTAAAAATGCAGATAATGGTTTAATCAAATTTGCCGAATGCTGCCGCCCTATCCCAGGCGATGAAATTATTGGTTTACTTAATGCTGGACATGGCCTAACTGTACATTTACAACGCTGTAAATATGCTGTACGCCTCATTAAAAAAAATTCTGGACGCGCCATTTCCATACAATGGGAAAAACAAACTAATGGCTTTTTTAAAACTGATATTTATATTGAAAGTATTAATCAACATGGTGTGTTAGCACTCTTAACCCATAATATTGCTAAAGCCGATGCTAATATTGAAAATATTAAAGTTGAAAGTCGCGATAGAAAACATAGTATTATCCATTTTACTTTATCAGTTCTCGATCGCAGGCACTTAGCCAAAGTTATCCGTTTTTTACGAACAATTCCTTATACAATAAAAATTACCCGTCATATTTCATTATAAAAAATTATCTAAAAACTCCACTCTATTTATAATAATAAAATTTTTGACTAATTTTCAAAAGGATAATCCACTACAATAGGTAGTGCAAATGAAGATAGTGAATTCAGAAAATAAACAATATTAAGTACAAAGAATAATAGGTAAAGCATCGATTAATCTTATATCTCCTACATAAATTGCGCCTAATCGTCTCTCCCATTGATCTGCTACATAATCGACTTTAAAACCTAAATTTTTTAATTCTTGCTTAGCAGCTTCGGGATTTGGGGCTAACTTTAAAATTTTAGGGAAATGACATGCGCTCGCGCGCTGCTCTAAACTTAAGCGAGAATTTCTTGAGCTCAAAGCCAAACCATCTGTTGCACGAATCGTTGAACAACCAATGATGTCTGTTTCTAAAAAAAGTGCTTGTGTCATTTTTTTGATAAGTAATAATTGTTGATAGTCTTTTTCGCCATAATAAGCTTTAGTTGGTTTTACAATATTCAAATATTTTAATACTACCGTTAACATTCCAATAAAATGTCCAGGACGAAATTTTCCTTCTAATTCTTTGCTTAAATCACTGGTATCGTGAATTTGAATTTGATAATTATCGGAATAAATAGTTTCTGAATCTAGTAATAGTAAATAATCAACTTTCTGCTTAATTAGTAAATCCTTGTCTGCTTCTAAACTGCGAGGATAGTTTATAAAGTCCTCTATTTGATTGAATTGGTTAGCATTGATAAAAATAGCTACTACAGTCAAATCATTTTCTGATTGTGAACGGGAGCAAAGGCTTAAATGTCCTGCATGCAAATGACCCATGGTATGAACAAAGCCTATAGTTTTATTCTTATTTTTTTTTCTTATAGCTTGCCAATCATTAAGCTTAGTAACTATTTTCATAACTAGGAAATTCTTTGTGTTTAACAGAATGGCTATAATGATCAACTGCTTCTCGAATCAATTGATTACCATTAAGAAATTGGTTAACAAATTTTGGTTTAAAGTCCAGATTGAGTCCTAACAAATCCTGTAAGACTAAAACCTGCCCATCCGTCTCTGCACCTGCCCCAATACCAATGGTTGCAATTTTTAACGAATTTGTTATTTCTTTAGCTAATTGTGAGGGAACGCATTCCAGCACTATAGCAAAGCAACCTGCCTGTTCTAAAGCTAAGGCATCCTGCTTAAGTTGCTCTGCCTGTGCGGAAGTTTTTCCCTGAACCTTATACCCACCTAAACCATGGATAAATTGAGGAGTTAAACCGATATGGCCCATAACTGGAATCCCAGATTCGACTAAATGAGTTATTAAGGAAAGATTTCCTGCTGCCCCTTCTAACTTAACAGCCTGTGCACCTGCTTGTATTAATTTTTGGGTGGCCATAATACTACGGCTTAAGGATTGACGGTAACTTAAAAAGGGAAGATCACTAATAATAAACTTGGAAGGAGCGCCTCGGCACACTGCTGCAGTATGAAGCTCCATCATAGTCATGGTAGCCATAACGGTATCCTTAAAACCGTGCATGGTCATGGCAAGACTGTCGCCAATTAATAAAGCATCTAATAAAGAATTATTAAGAATTTTTGCAGTGCAATAATCATAACACGTTAGGATTACAATTTTTTCTTTAGTTATTTTTTTTTTAGCAAACTCTAAAACGTTCATGCCCTATTACCCATAAAGAAGTAACAATTGCAAAGAACATTAGGTACCTGTCGCATGATCAAGTCCTCATAGTTTTTTTAAGAAGTCTAAGTCTCCTTTCCAAAGCGAATAGGAGCTAAATGCTAGTTTAATTAGCTATTGTCTAATTATCAAGCAATCTGACCATATATTTGTAATCCCGCAGCATCGCCAGATCGGAAAAAAGATATTTACGAATCTTACAATGGTCACAATAAAATACATAACAAGAAAAATTTAACATTTTTCAGTATTATGTATACGATTGGCTATTATCTGGAGTAATTGCTGAGCAATTAAGTATTTGCCGGCACATGCTAAATGGATAGGAACATCGGAAGATAATACTGTCACTTCATTTTTATCACTATCAAAACCAATATCCGTTTGACTAACATCATTAACTACCATTAAATCGATATTTTTACTTCTTCTTTTTTCTTCGGCAAACTGTAAAGTATATTCAGTTTCCGCAGCAAATCCAACCAATAATGGTTTAGCTTCTAAACGCATTTGACTTACCGTCGCCAAAATATCAATGGTAGGTTTTAATTGTAAAGTTAATGGTGCATTGGATTTTTTTATTTTTTGCAATGCAGGATTTACAATTTGATAATCTGCAACAGCAGCAGTACTGATAAAAACTGTCTGTTGACTAATTTCTTGTTCAACAGTCGATAACATTTCATTAGCAGTCTTCACCGATATAAATTTCAATTTCTTTGGAGGTGTTAAAGCTACAGGTCCACTAATTAACGTAACTTCGGCACCTGCCTCAACGGCAGCCCGGGCTAAAGCAAATCCCATTTTTCCAGAACTACGATTTGATAAATAGCGTACGGGATCGATACATTCTTGAGTCGGACCCGCAGTAATTAAAATTCTTTGATTATATAAGTAGGGTTTAACAAATATTTTTGACAAGGCTTCCACTATCTCTAAAGGCTCTAGCAGACGTCCTAAACCAACATCTCCACAGGCTTGAGCACCATCTCCAGGCCCTATAAATAAGTAGTCTCTTTCCTTAAGTAGACTAACATTATCTTGAGTTGCTCGATTGAACCACATCGCCTGATTCATCGCGGGAGCAATAATTACACGTGCGTTGGATGCTAAGCATAAAGTACTTAATAAATCATCTGCAAAACCATGAGCTAATTTAGCAATGACATGGGCTGTAGCTGGAACTATTAAAATACAATCAGGCCATCGTGCAAGCTCAATATGGCTCATTGCAGCTTCAGCTTCAACATCTATAAGTTCTTCATATATTTTATGTTGTGAAACTGCTTGCAAGGTCAAAGGGGTCACAAAAGCTTTGCCGCAAGAAGTTAAAATAACTCTGACGTCATGTAATTGCTCTTTGAGTTTTCTAATAAGTTCTGGAGTTTTATAAGCAGCAATACTACCCGTAATACCCAATAAGATGCGTTTATTCATTAGCTTAGAATAGCAAAAAGGGCATTAGAAGTAATGCCCTTAAAAGATTTTAATTTATTTTTTAGAAATATAAACCTACTTGTAAAGTAATCGTATTACCACCTTTTCCTGTTCCATTAATAGGATTAAGCCCAAAGCCCGACTGGCCATAGGCAATATCAGTAGCGTTATAATCTATATCATGACGAAATTCTAAACTTTCGATGGTATCTTTCCAAATGGAGGTACTTACAGTAGCAATGTAACGTTTCTTAGGAATAAGTAAACCTAAGGCATCTTTTGATTGATCATATCCAACAATGATTGCACTCGGTTTTTCTAAAACGTTAAATTTATAAGCCGCTTCCGCATGGAAGGCTGAAGGCTTAGCACCTTGATTATCAAATGATAACACGGATTGAGAAAATGAACGACTAACTGTTACATATTCACCCGTAAGACTAAAAGCTTCAATACTTAAAGTTCCTCGTGCATCTAAACCTGGGACAGGATTAAGTATTTCAGTGTAATTGTTAGTTGCAAAGCCTTCAAAATTATTAAAGCCCGTATTTCCATTATGCTGCATTCCTACTGAATCGGCGATATTACGAATATAACTACCGGCTATATCAAGATTCCATTTAGGTTTTGTAAAAATATATTCAGCATTCACGCCGTAATTCCGTAATCCATTATTATCGATACTTGTTCGGCTTGGCCCTCTAAAAATAAAAGCAGCTAAATTTAAATCATTCTCTTCATTAAATTGTTTTGAAAAACCCAATGTTAAAGCCCTAGCTTTGGTTCTACCTAAGGTTTTAGTAAATGGATCACTGATCATTGCAGATGAATATTGACCAAAGGGTACGTAAAACTGGCCCATGGTCGCATATAAAGGAAACCTAGCTAAATTTCCAATTGTTAAAAACCCTCGTTCCAAAAGAACCCGGGAATTATCTATACGTCTTGGCGACATATCTGTAGGAGGCGTATTGTCATAAACAAAAGCAATAAGACCAGTTACCCATTGATTGACTAAAATCTCAGTATCTAATTCAATACCGGTCAAATCAATATCAGTCGCAGAATTATTTTGAAAATTGCCAAAATGACTGGTATGAAAGATTTGAGATTCAATTTTTCCACTAAGGTTAACCACTGGCGTTTTTGACAAAGGCTGGCAATTCTGTATTAAATAATTATAAATTTGTTTTCGCTGTTGCAGTAAATATAAATCTTCATTCACATAAGGCTGGTTAACCACTAAATCAGAAGCATTATATTCTGAGTTAATACCTATGTAAGGTGAACTAATAACGGGTGTACCTATAATAAAAAAGGGATGCAAAGAGGTAACTAAACTTTGATGATCAGCTGTTTCATTAGAAGAAACTATAGTCTGACTAGATTGTCTACGTAAGTTTGCTACTTGATTTTGTACGCGCCGTAACTCGGATTCTAGTGTTTGAGTCCGTTGAGACAATCTTCGGATTTCATTATCATTAGGGGTAGTTTGAGTAGACTCAGTAGCTAATGCAACATTCCCCTGTAAACTTAACCAACACACACCCATAAGCGCCGTTAATTTATATTTGTTACTTAGCATGAGAGCACCTTATTATTGAAATAAGCGATAAGCTCCCCTATTTATCAAAAAAAAGTGTCCAATGCAAGCATATTCTTCTTTTAGGTCTATTAGAGGGTTAGATTCAGATAATATCGGTAGGCTTTTTAGTGAAGCTTTTGGGCATTTTCCTCTGTCGCCAACGGCTGGCTTGAATATTTAACCATTCTACAAATACAGAGAAGATAATAGCAAAATACAGATAAGCCCTAGGTACATGTAATCCAAATCCATCCGCTATTAATACTAAACCAATTAATAATAAAAAACTTAAACCAAGAATTTTTAAGTTCGGGTATGTATTAATAAAATGACTTAATGGTCCACTCGCCCATATCATTAATGCGATTGCAATGATAATAGCTAAGGCCATAATTATAAATTCCTGAGCCATTCCCACTGCGGTGATTACACTATCGAGTGAAAAAATAATATCTAGTAGCATAATTTGGATAATAACCATTGAAAACCTCGAAGGTCGATGCAAACTATTCTTATTTTTTCCCGCAGCAGTTACATTTAAATGAAGCTCACTGGTCCCTTTGGCAAGTAAAAATAATCCTCCTAGGATAAGTACCAAGTCTCTCACTGAAAACACATGATCCGCCAATGTAAAAAGTGGATGCGTAAATTTAGTCATCCACGCAAGTGTTGCCAATAAAAGTAAGCGGGTTAAACAAGCTAGTAATAAACCGAATTGGCGGGCTGAACGTTGCTGAGCTTGAGTAAGCCTATGGGTTACTATAGAAATAAAAACCAAATTATCAATTCCCAAAATAATTTCTAACGCTGTTAGCGTAAATAAACTAATCCAAGCTTCAGGAGAAAAAAACAACTCAAACATAAAACCTTCTAAAATGACCCCAGTAATCTTCAGTTACTTAAAGTTAATATTAAAATCGCCTATTTTCTAGGAGATAATCTCATACAAACTATACTCGAAAAATATATAGCATAAAGTCTTTTTTAAATACTAAAAAAAAGCCCGCTAAATGCGGGCTTAATATTATATTTAAGTTTGTCGTAACAATACTTTAAGCAAACTTAATACTAGCACGTAATTGGCCCACAGTAGATTTATTACCGGTTCCATCCGAACTAAGTAACAATGATCCACCTTCAGGATCATTTACACTTATATTTTCTTCACTAAAGCTATAATCCCTATCCTGAAACACTGCAATACCTAAATCAAACCATTTTGCTAAGTTAACCATATAATCGATATAGTAACGGTTTTTAGGCAACAGTCCTGCTAATTGGGTTGTTCCTTGATATCCAATAGCCAGTCGGGATTGATGGGCAACCACTGGGAAGGTGAGTCCAACTTCTAATCCCCATAATTTAGGTTTTTTAAAAGTTAAAGAAGAAATAGTTTCTGGTGGTGGAGCAGCAGGAAGGCCTAATAAGATGGGTTTTCTAAAATTTCTAGTTGTTGCTACATAATGACCATTCGCATCAAAGGGCCCAAATGTCACATCAGCATTTACATCATATGCAGGAGCTTTTTCATTCGGTAAACCAGGAACTGTGGTTACTTCGATTAATGAATTTAAATAATAAGAAGATAAAAAATTAGTATCCGCTATATTCGCTAGATAACCTGCGTTTAAATTAAATTTACTATTAAACCATCTCCATCCCCATCCTAAATCCACACCTCCATTTTGAATACGGCGTGTTGAACCACCATCTGAAAGCTTAGGATTACCTGCAAAGGTATATACTGAACCATAGAGGCCGTTTGGTATGATAAATCCTAATTGGGCAGCGGTTGCGGTAATCTCAGTAAATAACTGAGTTGGATTTTCCTGTGTCACAAATCCATAGGGATCATAAGCACCAAATGGGATATATTCTTTACCCACTCTAAAATAGATGGGCGAAGCTTGGAAATTACCAATGGTCGCGTATGCCGTATCTATCGAGGTCCGGTTCAATGGATGATACACAAAAAGCGAATTGGCAATATTGTAAGGCCCTGTTGAACCTGGAATACCTGACAAGGAACTATATACCACAGACATATTTGCCGTCACCCAGTTATTCACTCGAGCATCGACAAACAAATTAGCATTGTTAAGTATTAAATCACTGGCTCTTCCGCTAGTCGGTTGCAGAACTGGGAGATTTTCTACATTCAAATCATTCAAATTAAATGCTGGATTTAAACCTAAAAAAACTGGAGGCTTATTGGCCAAATAAGCATCGGTATTCATCCAACCACTGATATTGATTCGGCAAGTCCAACCACAAGGCTGATCAAATCCCCCAGGTTGATTTCGGTCTAGGATCATATCAAGTTTATTGACTTGATAGCGCATCACATCTCTTTGAAAGGAAGGGTCCATCATATACGGCTGCATCGCCAATACAGACCCGCTAAGACCAAGTGCTACGAGTGAAGCAACTATCGTTTTGAGTTTCATACTCATCCATCTCCTTGTAGAATTAGTTAACTTCATCTATCACTTTTATCACTTTTTCTTTATCAAAGCTAAAAAATATCATTTAAATTTATTTTTTTATCTTTGAAAATCTATTGATAGACAAATCAAGTCAAATCGAGTTTATCTTAGCAGCACTTTATAACTATCTCAATAAGATAAATTTATTTTTATTGGTTTTATAAAAAAAGCCCGTTAAATGCGGGCTTAATATTATATTTAAGTTTGTCGTAACAATACTTTAAGCAAACTTAATACTAGCACGTAATTGGCCAACAGTTGATTTATTACCGGTAGCGCCCGCATGTATTATGGTATTAAGTGGAGGCCTGAGAACAGGAACAGTACCAGGTACTGACACACCTGTGGTGCTTGTAATAGCCCCTTCACCAATGTTGTAATCTCGATCTTGGAATATTGCTATTCCAACATCAAACCATTTAGCTAAATTAACCATATAGTCAGCATATATACGACGTTGTGGCAAGAAGGTCGCTAAGTGCGTGGTTTTTTGATACCCAATCGCAACTCGTGATTGATGTGCGGCCACCGGGAAAGTCAATCCTGCTTCTAAGCCCCAGACAGTAGGTTTACCTAGATTTCCGGGCGGAGTCGTTAACACAGGATTTCCGGGCGAAGAATTACCGCTTAAAAAGAATGGATTTGCTAAGCTACGTGTCGTTGCTACATAATGACCATTCGCATCAAAAGGTCCAAATGTCACATCAGCATTCACGTTCCACGCAGGTACTTTTGTATTCGGTAAGCCTGGCACCGTAGTTCCTTCAACCAGCGCATTAAGGTAGTAGGAAGATAAGAAGTTAGCATCAGCTATATTCGCTATATAACCAGCATTTAAGTTAAATTTACTATTAAACCATC
>VBOA01000157.1 GCA_005877695.1 Gammaproteobacteria bacterium
AAGGATTTATAAAATACGTAGCAAGACTAGCAAGGACAAATTATCGCCGAGTTTGGTGAATACGCAGGCGCGGGGACAAAGTTTTATAACAGCTGATCTCGTGACAGATGGAAGAGCCGCGACCCGTCACAACAGCTGATCAGAATTGTAGTTCGTAAAATCGCCACCCGTCGCGCTGTATTGTATACGAACAGCTGAGCGCTGAGCAGACGAACAAAATCAAATGGAGCCGACCTACACGGTATATTGGCTAATTTAACAACTTTCGTAGACAGTAAACTTCGGACTAAAACTTAAATGCGCCACGAGCGTACTATTCTGTGTATATTGTTGGTAAACAATGAAATAAATAATTTAGAATTTATTCTTAAATATTTGAGAGTAAAAACGCATAGTAAATATTTCAACGTAAACTTTGAACAAGGATGTGTTTTAATATCGACTAGATACAATATAAACTAGCATTTATACTTATGAAAGTTGGCCAGAAATGAGTGAATGTGAAGGATTAAAAACTCATCCAAGCTACTGAATTGTTGTACTATATAAAAAGGCCTTGTTTTAATTAATAAATAATCAAAAAGGGGTTTTTTGTGAAATAAATGGATTAAACTATTTGACACTAAAGTTATATTTTAAAGAACAAAAACAGGTTAAATTATATTTATTGAGAGTTAAATTGTCTATAAATAATACAGTTCAAAAGTTAAACAGTTACACAGCATGTAAGCATAAACTAAATAAGAAAATTTATAAAAGTAATTTATTTTTGCCTCTTAGTATATCTATTTCTAAATGGAAAAAGGCCTATAAATCGATTTACCTTTAGGGTTGATGGTAGGTGTCAAAAACTGTGAATAAAATATGCGAATAAAACCCAGAAATGTTATAGAACGTAAACTATCGTTGAAGATATTTTTATGATAATAGGGTATATTATAATAATAAATAAACGTGCATCTAACCGTTAGTTTCCTCACTAAACGGCGACCATTGACTAGGAGGTTTGTTGATGTGAATTATCCAACACTTGAAACTGCACTCCACATGTTAACACTTTCTTGTACCAGACTTAATGCACTTTCACTTTTTCATAATATAATATTATACCTTTAAGCAACACAGTATACGATACTTCGGAAACACGATATACGGCTTCGAAAAGTATTCGGAATAACGAACTTAACGTTGATACAATATTTTGAGTGAATTAAAATTAACTGGTAAAATGATCGTAAAACTATAAGCCGCCCGGGATGCGAAAAGAGATCGTCGACGGACCGCGAGAAACTGTCGGTTATAAACAGAAGAATCGGTGGCAAAAACAAATTGAGAAGAAGGGAGACCAATCAAAGATGCATATTTACGTCGCATGGTTTTGTGAAAAACATTCACTATGAATCAACACAGGAAACGCGCGAATTCTATTCACCATACCAGCCCAGGGTCGGACAAGATGAGATCTTGTAGAACGTAGCGAATGAATTCCCTGATTAAATTACATTTGACCGGGGACCATTTTTATGCGATTAATGAAATAAAGCTTTCTTAACATTTCCATATGATTATATTCTGCTCGCTTTCAAAATACAATTTTGGAAAAATAAATAACCAGAATAAATATTTTAGTTCAAGTAGAAAGTAGTGTTTAGGAATTTAATTACGTGTATGCGATTTATTTGGTATTTGAAATAAGAAATAATATTGTTATCTGTGCATAATTTCTCTGTACGTTCACCTATCCGAGATAAATCGATAAATTAGAAAAAAAAAACGGTAATTATGCAAAACAAGTTTGGGAATAGCTTTCCAATTCGGAAATGTTATAATACTTGTAGTTTTCCATACTCCAGGGAAAGGAACATCTTAAATAATTGTTAGGAAATAAACATGAAGTGTAAAGCAAGAGACAGTTTTGACATGTAACCCTCCTAGACCAACCATAACATAAAACACTAACACCATATCGAGCTCACACACAACACCATTTATATAACAACACCCGACAGACGAACAGTTATCCCTACGTATGAATGAACACGCGAAACGAGTGAATGAAGGAGGGCACCCTGTCAAAATACTATAATACGTTCGTAATGGTCAACTTATTAACTAAACCATTATCATAATGACAATTACGTACATTGTGTGAAGAAGTTGTATTTATTATTTTCCATATTATTTTTTTATTATATTATGTTGTATTCCATATGTAGGTTTAGATATGTAACGTAGCATAGTGTATAGTAAATGGGTTTCCATTTGATTGTTAACCTAACCTTCCTAACCAACCCCATCCCACCCTTCTGCAACACCCACGCAGTGACAGACGGCCTCGGAGGGAGACAGCCACGGTGTGCAGCGCAGCGCAGTGACGTCAGCGCACAGGCATCCTACTACGAGACAATCGTCGTAGTACACACGCATTCCGCTCCCTGCCACTCCAGCCGTTATGGAATCCAAGAAGAATCCGCGTTCTACTATCTTTGTTTCATATAATGTGAACTGTCATCGCCACGCCCGAAACACGTGGTTTCCATAATTTTGTGTTGTCAACGTTGCAGTAAAC
>VBOA01000161.1 GCA_005877695.1 Gammaproteobacteria bacterium
AAATTACACTATTATGTTACAAAACAAGAAAATATATTCAACACGAAAAGAAAACATTACCAATGGAGAATTAACATATATTTTACATAAAGAAGAATTCAAAAAGGTGGAAATAAAACTGGTTAGAACTTGACTAAACTATTAATGAAGTTTGGGGTAAACAAGCATTGATGAGTTAGTTGTAAATAAAGAATCATTTAACAGTTATACGCTAGGCTATACAATTGAGGTAGATGTGTAGACACTATCAGGAACTTATCCGCGCTTAAACCATTGTTATAAACAAATGGGTTGGGTACAAATTGAATGTAATATTTACAATAGAGAAAATGGCCCCTAAGAGCAATGCCCGCCTAGGGGTTCCACTTTTTATAAATTAAAATTCTTTGGGCCATAAGGGCAAAATAGTACAATGTTCTCTATACTCGTGTACAGAATATAACAATACAACTCCAATAAATTCGCGTATAAATTGATTACGCCTTAACCTAAAAATGTTCCCCAAAATAACATTCGAAATAACTGTAAAACTTAAAAATATGGTTTGAATAAAAACACAAAGAAATGAAGAAAGAAAGTGTAAACTTTAAAACTGGTTGGTCAATATTTTGAAATAATAAAATTTACTTGTTTAGGCTTGAACCCTATCAAAATAATCCATGCTGTCAAGGTTTGAAAACCAAACTTTAACTTTTTTCATAAATAACGCCACATTTTGTGAACGTTTAATTTAACTTAGGCCTTGGTCCCATAAAATGTCAAGTTGGATGTTGGGTACAGTTAAATGTTTTAGGATTAATAACAAATGACTCTACATTGACCATATAAATTAATACTGACATTCGAAACGATTGATTTATCAATTTTCTGGAAGCCTTAAGTAATCAAATATTAAAGGAAAATTAAATAGAGATTTAATTATCCCAGAAAACTACAAAATCGTGCTCAGGAATGTTTATGTAGCACTTGAGACGCCAATATACCAAATCTACATGACAAAGCAAGAGTATTATAATATTTAAAGTTGTTTAATCGGTGAAGGGGTCATACAATTCTGCAGTCTACTTATGGGTGGGAAATTTCAAAATAAAGGTCCGAAAGATATTAAATTTAGACTGATTGGGCTATGAATCACCCGCTAAAGCACTAAACAGATAATAATAATGAAAGGGTAAGACGAAACAAAATACAAACATACAGCTTACAAACATAACTATAAATACAATTAATCCTTATCACTACAAAAACAATTTCAACCACATAACACAAATGGAAAGAAATGTTAAGTTAACTAGAATGAACACATTCAAGAATATAAATAAAACAATTAAAATCTTATTGAAATGAATTACACCAACATAGAAAATAACATGAATGAAGAACGGTAAAAAATGTTTACTCAAAGGACACACACAAAATGTAACAAACAAATCTATGAAATTATACAAAATTTGGAAAGGGCTCCTATACTAAATAATTGCGTTGAGGTAGTTTTTTGTTAATAGTATAAATTGAATGCGCTTTAACCCAATTTGTAAACTGGTTGTTTTTCCGATAATGCCAAGAGTGAAATTTCACCGCATGTTCAGAAAAGATTATTTATCAGAAAATCTGTAGATGGGTGTGGATTTGTAGATGGTTAGAATTGTTGACGCGTGTGGATTCTATGTTATGTAATCCTTGGGAGATGAAGGGAAAGCTAGAGAGAGTGTGTTACGACATTGGAATGCGGCGCCCGAGTCGGACAGGCGTGGGAGAGATGAAGGAATGAGCGCTTATGCGTACCAATATTGGGCGATAGCGGTCCCCAGCGTCTTCGAAAACCTCTTCTTTTAACTCATAATCACGTGTGGTCTGAAAATAAACTATCGACAATATTTTATTTTGAGGTGGTTAAAATTCGATTCTAATCTCACAGGGACTCCAAAATATTATTTGATTTTTGAACCAAAATTCTTACCAGATTATGTCTGGAAGTACAAAACTCCAAACTCAATATGTTTTATCCAATTTATTATAGGATTTTTCTGAAACTTTCAATGCTCGGTTAAGCTTATAACAAAATGCCTAGGGAAATAATAGTTTAACAAAACAAAATATATTGTAAAACTAATTCTAACACTACAAAAACAATTTCAAAACTATACACTAGAGCGACT
>VBOA01000158.1 GCA_005877695.1 Gammaproteobacteria bacterium
GGCTTCCACTCTTTGCGCTAACTGCTCATTCGATAGATAAAATTAAAGAAGAATGCGAACAAGTTGGTTTTGATTATATTCTTAATAAACCATTTACAGAAAAAGATGTTCAAATTATTAACCTATTCATGAAAAATAAAAAATTACTTATAAATAATATTATTTTATTTATAAAAAATTTAATAAAAATGATCTAGGAAATAGTTTTTTGATCCTCTATACTCAAAATTACCCCAAAAAAATAAATTCAATAAAAGGAGCTAGCAATGATTATTGAAGCGATAACAGCCTATACTGCGGTTAAGATCACATGGGAGACGCTTGAAATTCTGCATTTATTGCATGTGGGACATGAAACGGGTAAGCATGGTTATAAGGCGGGGAGTTTTATTGCAAATGCTTTGCAGCAACAGCTACAAGAAATAGAGTATGAAAATAATCCCATTCTAAAATTTGTTCAAGAATCAGAAACAAATTACGATTTCCATGCTACAGGTAACTTGAATGATATTGATAAACATAATCAACAAGCTCAAAAATATTTAAATTCATTGAATGATAGTCTTGGTATTTTAAATTTGGCAAAAAACTATTTTCTTGAGACTCATCGTAGCTTAGAAAGAATGGTAAATGCCTTAAAGGCAAAAGATGCACAAACGTTCTTATCTCAATTATTAAATTTTAAGATTAATTTTAAATCTTTTAAGGATGAATATAAGCGTTTTGCATTGAAGATTGAACCACCCAACCGTGAAAGTTTATACATTGCCTATATATCAAAAGGAACAAATTCAATTGAAAAGTTTAATGCCTATTTAGAAAGCATTGATGAGTTTTTTAAAGAACTGAAAGAAATAAAAGGAAAAATTTCTGCCCTGTTTGAGAATGATTTTCATGTTACTCCTGCTTCTTCAGATGAAGAAAATTCAAGTTCTGATTTTGCTTTTGAACAATTAAAGCAGAGAATTAGAAAGTGTATGGACGAACCAGAACTTATAAAAGAAACTATACAAAAAATCTTGCCTGAAAGTTCAGAACTTGCTGATCTCTGCACTGAAATTGCTCAGATATCCACCGCATTTAAAAAAATTGACAACACATATAGTGAACAAACCAACTTATGGAGTGATGATCCAAATTGGTTACCCATGCTAACAAAAAAGAAACAAATAGAAAAAGGACAACGTATTTTTCTACATGCAATGGATGTTGAAAGGAGCGACGAGGATGAAAAATTATTAATCGCCCAAATTTTCTTACGTAAATTTGTTTCTAAACAGTTGGTGAAACAATTGGAAGTGGAAGAGCTGGCTTATGAAATGGCTTGCAGCTTACGCAATTGGCAAATTACAAAATGTAAACAGCTCATTAGTCTTCTTATAACCTTGGAGCGAAGACATCCATTACCGGACGAAATGGACGGACTGGTAGCATGGCTTAAAACCAACAGAAAAGATCAAAAACTGATCGATTTATTCAAAGAAGCTTTAGTTTCCCCCTGTCTTTTCAGCGGGTGTAATTTAGAATCTGCAAAAGAAAAACTCAATAGCTTATTTCCTGATCAAGATTTAGATGAATTTATTAAAAAATATCAAAACAGTCTTTGGGGCAGTATCTGGAAAAAAAGTGATTTACTGATCCAATTGCCAAAATCATTTAATACGAAGATTCTTGAAGAGGATTGTCAAAAAGAGGATAGCTCAAGGCCCACTATCGTCTCTGCAATGATACGGAAACTCGCTACAGCGGTGATTGCGGATCTTAAACGCTTACAACTTGGGTTGGTGAAAGATAAATTTTCTTATTCAATTGAGCAAGCTCGCGCTTGCAGAGAAAAAGAAAAGGCTTTCAAGATTCAAAAAAATGAAGAGCATGATGCGGGTGTAGAACGTATTAAGCAAGCAAAGACACTTACCATTAATATCTCTTCGTTTGCAAATTGTTTATTTCCTTATCTATATAAGGCCAAAAGGATAAATCTAGAAGAGCAAAAGCTGCAAGTGCCAACCATCGATGATTTATCACAAATAATATATAGGGGTGTTGATCCTAATGGTCTTTGTCTCTGGAAAGACAATGCTAATACCTTTTCCAGGCCAAAACAACTTGTGCATTATTTTTTTCCTGAAAGAAAAGATGATAGTAAAACAAAGGCTTGGCTTTATGCTCGTGATGAATGTCAAGTCAATAGGGCTGCTTTATTTTCTGATTTATTTTCTTATACTGAGCAATCAATTTTATTACAGGCTATTAAGATTAATCTTTCACTCCAAGCTATTTTTGGAGATAACAAGAAATTAGCCATCACAACTCACAGTAAAGCACTAAGTGGTTTGAAACCAGAAACGATGGAAAAAACCGAGGCTGTTTTTCAGGATTTGAAAGATTACTATGTGTTGGCGTTAGTAAGAGCACACCCAGAATATAAAAAAAAGTTGCCCTTCCTGAAACAAATGGAATGCGTAGTAAAAAATTTCTTTAAATTAACTCCGGAAATTGGAAAAGAACGACTGAAGAGCGTACAAATATTTGTCGGTGATTTATGTGTTGTATTTTCTGCGGAGGATGCAAAAGACATGAGACAGGCGCTAAAGGATTTTGATAAAAATTATTCGAAAAGATATCAGGAAGAAAAAAAGGTCGATCACAGTGTTCTCTATTCTATAATAAAAAAGATGATAGAGGGTCCTCTTTCAGCCATCCGACATCAGGTAAGCGGGCAGCTTGAAGAAAATTCCTGCGATCCGATGATTGCTCCACAACCAAAAGAGGAGGGGATCACTACAGAAGATAAAGGCAAGGAAACTGCACAGATTCGAGAGCATGAGGAAAGTAAGGAAAAAGAAAGCGAACACAACAAGAAAGAAAATGAACGTAAAGAGAAAGAAGTAATAATGGAGAAAGTAGAGCATTTAGAAGCTTTAACAAAGCAAGAACCGCGGACTTCATCTTTATCCGTTTCCTTAAATCTAACAACCTCACGGGTGACGCTATTTTCAAATCCAGGTTCATCGAAAACAATACCATCAGAGGAATTGTTTTCTAATTCTCTCCCAACAAAGTTTCAATATGGCTCCTAATACGGATATTCCAGTAACAGACTCGGCAAATCAGATATTGCAGTTTAATCCGCCCCTTTGGATAACTTATTGTTTGTCGATGTCTGTGACTAAAGGCCAAGTTTGGACCTCAGATTGGGTTAAATCTTTACAAAAAGGAGTAGGAGAGGCGGATGCAAAGGTCATCGTAGGGGGGTATCAACAACTTACTGTTCAACTCAATAGCCTGTTGCATCAGCCAAATTCAACTGACGAAGACAGTCAGAATGATCGGGTCATTGTTTTATTGCGTCAATTACTGGTGATGCATGTCTATCTAGAGGTTGTCGCAGAGTGTCACCCCTTTCTAATCCA
>VBOA01000160.1 GCA_005877695.1 Gammaproteobacteria bacterium
GATTAAATAATAACAATGTTAGTTTATTACTTCAATAAGAACAATAGCAATGTATTGTGAAAATAAACAACTGAATTTAATTTTTTTACTACATATTATTTTAAAAAAGGTTCCTTTATTGAATATTTAAAAATATATTACTGAATTTCTTAAATCTGATAAAGGACAGAAGGTTCAAAAGAAAACATTAAAATATTGGTAATAAAATTATATATTATTTATTTATCATTTTATTTTGTACAAAACATTTTACTTTATATTATGTTTACAACAATTAAAGGTAAATGAAATAAAAATTATATTATTTATTAAATGTGTTTATTGAAACTTGTATTGTTATCTTTACAATTCCAAGTCAGTAGACCTGATGCGCCTTTGTGCATTGACTAGGACGGCAAAGACGCATTTTTCTCCGGAAATTCCTCCTTCACGCCAATGGGAAACCATCCGCAAAACCATGGCAGAGAAGTGGTCTCGTCGCTGTTGAATCTAAACACACAAATTCAAATATTAGTTTACATTTTCTTATCATGTTTATATGATATCAACTTACATTATACTTTCAAGCAGCGGGTTAAGATTATTCTCTTTTGATTGCTTTCTGTGAAGATTTCCACGTTCCCCAGGATTTTTCTCCTCCGGCTGTCCACTTGGTTGGTCATGGTCTCTCAGTGTCGTCGTATCTTCTTCGGAGGAGTTCCAGCTCTTCCAAACATGTATCAGGGCACTAGCTGCAGAAGTTGATGTGTTGTCTCCCGCGACGCCTCCAAGCGGCGCTCTGCCTCCAACGAGGAATCCCAGTCGTTGCTCAGCTAGTGTTTGCCCTATCCAGCGCTGAAATCCTACGCAGGCCGCTTCCAACGAGGAAATCCAGCGTAGCTCAGGATTCTTACCGCCTCCAGGTCCCCAGGTCGCCCATGTTGCTGATGATACCCTATGCAACAATTAAACAAAACAAGAACATTAAAAATATTGAATTGTGTAAATATAGAAGATGGTTTTGGATGATTATGAGTATGAATATAATAGAAAAATTAAATTTTATATACCTGATACCTGTAACAAAAGAAAAAGAACATATTAGTAATTTTGGCAATGTTATCAGTTGAGAAAGATTAACTTACATGATGAAAGAGCTGAAAAAGAAAAGCTGAAAAAAATCCTGAAAGAAACGTTAGTTTTGATTAGTTTTACATCTACCATGCAATTAAGTACTAAATTTATTTATGCTAGTTTCTTCGTCTTCTCTTCGTCTTCTCCAGGTCGGTAGAGTTGTTGATTTCGTTCTTCATCTTCTATCTGAAATCCCTAATCCCCATTATTAGTGACTCTACTAGCTAACCCTCCCTGATCTGCAGAATTAGCCAAGATGCCCCGCAGTGACTTTGCGAGACCTTCTGGCGCCTACCCCGTACATACTCCCGGCATGTAGAGCTCCCCCCGGACTCCGGGGGCCCCATAGCTTACGGTACCATTTCAAGCACATTCCCCCCAAGGCCCTCGACCGGCGGACCAAGTTGGGAATACAGCGAGCAGATCCCGTTACTTTGGAAGGATTTATCCGGTCATATGTCAGAGTGAAGACCCACAAACCCCCCCGCCGCCCCATACGTAACACACACAGCCATCCACAGATCTTCCCTCTAATCAAAATCGCGACCATTGACTCTACGAGAAATTTCAAATAATGATAATAATAACACACAGGGCACTATTATATCATTACCCGGATTTCCCATGCTACCCTCCCGCAAAAAAAAAGTTATGAAGATGTCTGCTAGTCAGACAGAATAAAAACGCGTGGAGTCGGCGCGCGGTGCTCGGACCGACTGAAGATTTAGCCATAAGACTAACAAGTAAGAGAGAGATAATTGCTATTGAAATGCACACGTAACGCTGCTAATTAAACAAGTTTGCAAATAAAAAATTAAATATAAATTTATAAAAATGCACTTTTCAAGTGCATATTATTTGCAAATGCAATTTCATATCAATTTTTGAATGTATTTTTTTTCCTACTTTATTTTGATACCAAACAATCCTGAATTATTTTAAGCATTTCGTTTCATATATTATTGTTAACATATGTAAATATGTAAAATAATATTTTTATAACAATATAAATTGTTTATACAACTTAACCTAGGAGACCTGGATATCCTCGTTGGAAGAAACCCTACAGGGAATGTAATTGTAAAGCTAATAATACAAAAAAAAGGTATAGACATCGTGCTAAAAATCGCATATTGAGATTTTAGGAAATAATTATGTTTTAAGGTCCTTGGAATCCGATTTCAACATTTTTACGATGATGTCTGTGGGTGTG
>VBOA01000159.1 GCA_005877695.1 Gammaproteobacteria bacterium
AATATGACTGACGCTTGACGTCAGCTCTTTAGGCCCTCCTCCAGGAGATAAAGCCAAACCAATTGTATACGTGTACGTAATCCAACCAATTAGAAAATGGTCATGTGACCTAACTCAAAATTGAGGAGGGGTAATTTGTGGGAAGCTCCAGGACTTAGGATTATTTTCACTTCATCCCCGATCCCCGAGGCGCAGAGACCAGAGCCCCAGTAGTCAGCACCCCTCACATACGAGGTAACCCGACATTTTGTTAAAGTCCCAAAAGTTCATATTAGAGATTCTAAATTTATCTCAGGGGAATAGCATTGCCCCAAAGAAGTAATTATTTTTATTTTACAATAGTAATTTTGTTAATTTGCTTTGAAACATAATTTTACTGCTTTAAATCTGTTGAGCATTCTTGATTATTTAAATGTTTATATTTTGAATAAATTACATATCATAACTTCTATGTACATTATAATACATCTTTGTGAAACAATTAAATAAAATAAAGTTAACGCAATTAACACATGACTCTTCAAAGTAAATTTTCATTGAAAACCAATCAAGTTATAAAATAGACTAATCGTATTGTTTTCATTCTGTTTCTTAACAGGGGTCCAAGTCTGGGGTACCAGAATCCCCCAAAAATCCCCCAACATGTTCCTTTGTATATAAAATGACCACTATAATTATTTGATATCCTATTGGAAAATGTTTAGTTAAAAAAAAGGTGTACAAAAACAAATGTAATAACAATATCAATTAAAATTTTAAAGATTATACCTTTAATGTAATCATGAAAAATCTAAAAGCAGACAGCTCCAAATAATGTATAATGAAAAATTTATGTAATTCATGTGTGTATATTATTGTAAGCATAGTTTCATTTACTTAGGTTAAGGGGCCCATATGGTTAAGTCAATGTATTATGTGTGTACAATTACATTATGTAAAATAATTATAATGTGTTGCGAGAAAGTCGTATTTATTTAACCGATTGGTGCTTTCCCTGAAGCCAAGGGTAATAAATTATTTTCCAAACCCCTATTTTAGGAAGTTCCATAAGAACATAAATAATTGCTCCCTCGACCTGTGTCTAGCTCTATACGCCCGTTGCTGAGGCCTCTTTAATTGGGAACTTGTTTCTTAATTGGGGAGGATTCATCGACGTCGGCGTGGGCTTTGGGTTAGGTTAGAGGGTTGTGACGACAGGTTTGGGGTCGTCACGTAAAATGCACATTGTCACAGTTAAGGTAACTAAAGAAAGTGAGCACTGTGACAAAGGAGTGGGGAAATGTCCACATGACAGTGGCAAATTTCTAATTATTACCAATATATGCACTACACGTTTTGTTTACAAAGGCTATAAATAACAATTATACAACATAT
>VBOA01000162.1:0-432 GCA_005877695.1 Gammaproteobacteria bacterium
TAAAAAATCTGCCATTTCACCATTATACTTTCCGATACCTGTTGGTTCGGGATAAAAATTACCGCCAATCAGTAATATTCGTTTCTGTTTCATTAATAATTATTTTACAAGTGAGACCAGCACACCCGGCAATTGGCAAGTTTTATTCTATAATTAGTAGATAGCTGAAGAGAAGGTATTATTGCTCACGGAAATATTATAGGGTATTTCTTTTTTATTTTTCTTAGCATACAACCACATCATCAATAAAATAATTATATAGGCAGCAGTATTAAAGATTGTATGATGGTCTACGTATGGGTTTTGATACCAGTTATTTTCAATTGCTAATAATAGAAGTGCTATCCGCCAGCAATTGATGAACCAAATGACTGCTATACCGGCCAGGCTCCAATATAGTTTCTTCTGCCAGTTTCCTGTATCTGCAAGTAT
>VBOA01000162.1:559-2313 GCA_005877695.1 Gammaproteobacteria bacterium
CCTGATAATGTTTTAATTTGGTAAGCTGTTTCTATATATGATGGTATCCCGAAGGCATGATCAATAATATTGGAAACATATAAGATTGAGCTTGTCAACCAGGAAATATAATTTAAATTTTGTTCGAGAAAGGAGCTGTAAAACTTTCCTGTTGGAGTTGTTATTCCCAGGAAAAGAATATTAAAAAAATAAAATACAAGAAAAAATATTATAAATCTTAGGAAGAATCTAATATCAAAATAAATGGAAAATCTTGTAATTATATTCTGCCAGGGTTTGTATCGCATCAGGTATATTATATTTTAAAAGGTTAGCCCCTGTTGCTTTTTTGAATATTAAAGGACACTGTCAATGTTGTCAAATTCTTTGAGTCTTTTTCTCCTGTCATGAGCTCTTTTTATTCCATATACAACACCTGCAACGATAAGTAAACCCAGGCCTCCGTCAATCGGGGCATGTACTTCTACATTTCTATCAACATCACCCTTTCGTTCTCGACCAGTATTATTATTTACTCGGGTACGATTACAACTCTGGCTTAATGCAATATTATTCGATCCAAAAAAGAAGACTGAAGCCATGAAAGTATATCTAAGAATTATAGCTTTCATAAAATCGTTATTTAGTTATTATTAATTGTTTTAAGCAATCCTGTTAAATGTATAGCGATCATTTAATTTAAGAAAACAGAAGACAGGATATCAGAGCATTCTCTAAAGCGATTTTGATTGCAAAAAACGAGGGGGAATAACTACAGGGATCTTAAATTCGAATATGTAAGTTAGTTATTAGAAATAAAATCATTACTGTTCATTTTTGTTCATTTTTTAATATAAAAAAATACAATTAGATAGCTTTGTTGTTTTAAATGTTTAGTGCTCTCACAATCGTTTGAGACGATATCGTATCATCTGTTCTATCTTTTACAGGAGCAGCGGGAGTTCCGATACATATTTTATTTGCTGGTAAAGATTTAAATACTGAAGATCTGGCCCCTACTACGGTACCTTTACCAATACGTATGCCCGGCGCAACATAGACATCTGCAGCTAACCAGCATTCATCTTCTATAATTATCGGCTTGCTATAGATTGTAAACTCCGGCTTTTTATAATCGTGTGAACCTGTACATAAATAGCATTTTTGAGAGATAACTACATTTTGCCCAATATTAATATTGCCTAAACTATAAAGCATAACATTATCGCCAATCCAACTATAATCTCCTACGCTAACTTTCCAGGGGAATTGTGTATGAACTGAAGGCCGAATAATTACTTTTTTACCTATTTTGGCGCCGAAAGAACGAAGTAAGAATCGTCGCCATCCATATAAAAATTGCGGAGAGGTTCTGAATAATACTGCTTCCACAATCCACCATATTTGTACATACCATGCAGGGCGGCCACGAAAATTCTGTGGCGTTTTAAATTGATCAAGCTGTTGCATCAATAGAATATTAGTAAAAAATTTATTTCAAAGACTGTTCGATCTTTAAGTTTTCTCTTTTTAATTTATCAAAGGAAATTGAGTACAGATACTTTGCCTTTTTCCTTTCTAATAATTTGTTTGGCAATGGCCCAACCTATGAAAGCTCCCGATATATTCAGCAATACGTCATCTATGTCAGCGACTCCTAGTTCTAATATGAATTGTAATGTTTCAATTAAAACACTTAATAATAATGCGGTTAGTATGACAATGGATTCTTTTTTAATGTTAAACACAAAAACCATTATTAACGAATAAGGGAT
>VBOA01000163.1:0-488 GCA_005877695.1 Gammaproteobacteria bacterium
ATCAAAAATCAGATCAATTTAGGCCTCCTGTCTGTGATGGTCGGATAGTGCAGTCACAACCACATTAATTTGAATTATTGTCAATTGCAGTTTGGATTTACCAGGTATAGAACAAAAAAGTAATGTATAATATACTCGGGCTTCATTAAACACTTTCGGCCTCTACCAAGGTCAGCATCGGCTTAGCGGGCCGTAAAAAACAAACGAATGGACCCAATCCCATTTTGAAAAGGAACTCAATATTGGAATCAGAGTTATGTATTATTGAATGGGGTCGCGCTGTTTCCATCAAATATACTGGTCTCTCTTTTAGAAAATTACTAATAAACTCGTCATTGTACATTACAATTTTTACATTCAACATCCGATTATTGGCGGCTGGAGTTTTTATGCTGGACATATAGAGGGACAGATATAGTGTCAAAATTTTTTCAATCGGATTTCGCGCCTCAAAAAAGCTGCGGCGGGGGGTATGGGGTTTATATATT
>VBOA01000163.1:514-1858 GCA_005877695.1 Gammaproteobacteria bacterium
ATCTTGCGGCTGACCCGCGTGCGCCATTCAAAAGTGTTGTTCGATGTTCCCAACCATGATAACTCTATGAGGCACGCGGTGGGACGCCATCCTACACAGGCGTGGGCCAAAGATTAGTTTCAGCTAAACAACAAAGAGACCAACAAATAGAGAAAATAACCACATGCTCCAGGCGGCCTCCGACGTCACGCTTATTTTCTCTTCTTGTATTATCAAGTGAAAGTGGGACCCCGCCCACGACATGGATATGGAGGGGAATACGGGTTGGCGACTTCCCCAATCTTTATCCACTATATAAAACGAAGAGAATCCGGCCGTCCACAACCATGAGCCGCGATCCGGAGTGCACAGATCCGTGGACGCCGGGTGACTTCGTCCAGCGCGCCCGGCCACCGAGGACGAACACTCCCATACTCAGCGAGTCGGGCACCATCTCTTTTGCCAACGAGCGCCTCATCACCGAGAGGCTGGAGGCGGCGGCAAGGGAGGTGGAAGAGGAAAAACGCAAAGGTATGTATTTCTGTGTTACTATTTTAACGCCAATTGGGTGTCCGGAAATGTCGTGTTTCAGAAATTGTAAATTTACTCCACGGGTCTCGATAGCTTAGAAAATTAAACAAGTACAATTCCGTTCTACGTTTTCTTGGTCTTTTGATTATGATGATATTAGATATTGCGCAATTTCGTCCGCTTTTCTTTTGTTATTATCAAATTATTTACTTTGTCAGTAACTGTTAGACTATTAGGGGCAGCCTGACGCGTGACAAATTTTATGTTTTTAGGGCCATTCCATGTGAAATCAACGAGGCTCACAACCCGACTCTCTCAGAATTAAATGAAATTCGATATGATGCTAGTCCTATCAATTATGATTTTGTTAATTTTTATCTCTTATGGCTTTTTGTTTATGGATTTTTCAAAATGGTCAAAAACGGTAGATTTTGACTTGTGGGTAAATTTAGAAACTGTCATAGCCCGAGGCTTGTTAAAAAGAGCTTTAATTTGATATGCATCAAAACTAAGTTTGATAATGGGGTGGTAAAACTTTTAATTCATCTAGAAGCCTGTCGCAATTTTGCCCTTTATTACCTAAACCCGTATTATGATTCTCTGCCTATCTTCACTAGATTGGTTATTTTTTAGTTGCTGCCAGAAAGTAAGCTAATCAGTAGAACAACCTGCTTTCAACTTATATGGTGTACATATATTAGTTCAATAAAGGTAGGTATGGATATTTGATAAAGAACACATATGAGTCAAATTTTCAAAACTTATTTTTCTGTGTTTAGGCATTTCACTATTTGTAAGACTGTAGATTCTTCCAGTTGCAGTAATTTTGTTAAT
>VBOA01000164.1 GCA_005877695.1 Gammaproteobacteria bacterium
CAGCAAGCTCAACATATAAGTGACCAAGATGCAAAAATCCATAGCCTTGAAAAAATTATCTTCGGTCTGAAAAATGAAATGTCATATCAAAATATAACAAATCACCGGGAAGAAATACAACCAATGGTCAGCACGGGGACTCAAACTACATGGCATGATGTGTCTCAGACTTTGAGCTCCTCAATTTTATTAACAGAGCTTAAGTCACAACAAGTTAATATAATTGATGCAATTAAAGAATTGGATGAAAAAATGCAGTTCCATTGCTCAAATGTTTCACCAATCTCTGCACCTACTCCAGTAAGTTATAATAGAAAAAATCAGTAAATAAAAGTGTGAAAAACAAGTTTAGTATTTCCCTACAAGTTTTGAAGGCATCAAAAAAACAAAACATTTCCCCCATAGCCAGACAAACAAATACGGAGGGAAACAGCCAAACCCTGACCAACAAACTGAAATGTAACATAACGGAGGGAGACAGACAAACCCTGACAAATAAACTGAGAAAGTATGGGACTTTCAACCCATCTAAACGTCCTCCAATAACAGCCACAAAGATGGAAAATGAGAACTATGAAAAGTTCTTTCAAGAGAATTTCACCAATGTGGGGAGGCTAGCTGAGGAAGAGTGCAACAAAATAGTGGTGGAGGCGGAAGTGCATCAGCCTTCAAAAATAGCAAAGGCAGCTGGTTCACATAG
>VBOA01000165.1 GCA_005877695.1 Gammaproteobacteria bacterium
AGCCGAGGCGACCTGCCAAGCGCGTTACTCAACGCTCCCCGCACGGCAACTTTCACAACAACCTTGAGTTACATAAACGCGTGTGTCAGAGGTTTTGTATATTTAGGTCAAGGTCAACCCCAACTAGTTTTTTATCGCCTCTGATTCCCCAATCGGGGAACCAGAGGCGATTTCTATTTATTTGAAAAATATTAGCAGTTACTTTAATTTCGAGAGAACGATTGCCACAGACGTCTCTCTGATTTTAGTGTTATAAAAGCGGTCTTCGATTTAATGCAGAATAAAAAGTGGCCAAAACTCCTGCATGGACCAAGGTAAAATGAAATTTTGTCAAAAAGGTAAATTTAGAATAACTAAAAAATTGGTGTCCCGCCTCTGTTGGAAGCGGGACGGAATAAAATTGATGAAATATTAAAAGAATGCAAAATTCCAAAAAGTACATAATAAGAGTGTTAGTGATTAGTATATATAAGGATACATACAATAAATGAAGGCTACAAAATATTAACATTAACAAAAAAACCAAAAATATTAACAAAAACAACACCTGTACATCTTAGGTGGTAAAAAACTAAATGCTAAGCATAGAGATATTAAAGCCTTCTTTTTACTTTTTTAAGATTACATTCTAAAATTGGTTAGTATATTTACATATTAATATATACAATACTTGTACATCTTATGATGTAATAAATTTAAGTTCAGTGCTCCCCTCCCCCTCATTCTTGCGTAAAACACACCTTTTTAAATAAGTGGTTTTACTTAGGTCTACATTGTCAAGTTTTACCTTTTTAGACACTCTTATAATTAGAGGTTCAGACCTGCGACCTAAAACACCGACCCTGCGACCTGCAATGTTTATATCGGTCACTTTGTACTTATACCCCGGGTGCAAGTTAAGGTAAGACATTGTTCTTGTTCGGCGAGAAATGCCAGTTACTCTAACATCTGTAACAGAGCTGCATGGTGAATTAAGCGACCATGTCGACTTTTTGAAAGTATTGTCTTTGTTGCTTTCACAAGTAGTCAACAAGGGGCCTACCTTAGCTGGCTGCTCAGACGCTGAGACTTGTGTACTTTTTGAATCAGGGACATTGTCTGTGGTTGTGTTAAGAGTCACACTGTCAATGGAAGGAGGTACACTTAATGAAGAATTAACAATAGGTTCTACACTAGATGAAGTATGAACAATAGGTGTTACTACACTAGATGATGATGCTGCAGAAGAATTAATTCTATGTGATAGTTCTTTGTCCGTTTTCATCACTACTAGCTAATGTAAAATTTCCAGGGTTAGGATAATTGAACATCCTTAGAGAACCGGATGTTATGATGCTTTTATTAGGAATGTTATTATCAGAAGCTTGATAGGTATTGCTACCCTCAATAGCTTTTGAGTCGCGTTTTTTATGATCGCGGCAAAGCCCTCCCCTACAATTAACAAGGCATAAATCCCCCACTTTTTTATTAGCAAATTTAGGGCTTTTAGATAATTTTGTAAATATATGCCCGCATGGTCCTAAAGGGTTTACATTTTTCCTCCTTTTCTTCTTGGATGAGGGCGAATCGTTATCAGCATCATTTGTTGGTTGGTACAACTGACCGGGGGATAGAGGTTCACAAGAATCTTCACTTAAGTCGAGATCAACTGCCATAAAATGCGACCCTGCTGTTGTTAAAGTTTTTTTTTAAATAGAGTCATGTTGCAATTCCGTTGCAATTGAAACAATACTACAAACCGCATTGTCAGTTTCATTAACAACATCACTCTCTACGGCAGGGACTGATTCCATTTCCGGTGATTCCAGGGGAGAAATAAGTTTATCACGGAAACAAACCTCTTCTAAAATATTAGGTATGTCAGGCGATGAAGTTAATAGTTTATCACGCGGCACAGTCACAGCCACACAGTTTTTATTATTACGTACAACAAGTTTCGGTTGAGTACGTATACGTCTACATATATTTTCTAAGAGTTTTCGTTTACTACTCATAACGCAAAGACATATCGGCAAGTCAATGATACATAAAAATATAAAAATCACTACAATATTATACTATATATATACGTCTTACCGGATACACTGCTTAATGGCAACTGAACTGCATACCTAATAAGAATGCTCCTTATATAGCTGAATTATGCAACGGTTTGCGTGTGTGCTGTCGTAAGGCCAGGGGGCTCCACTAGCTGTAATATACCGCGCTGCAAAAAGTTGTTTGTAGATTCGAGAAATGGACTCCCCCCGGCTTCCACACAGCTGAGCATACGTGACAAAATCTCCATCCGAGCGGTTATGTAATCCGAGAGGCTTGCGGTCACCTTGCCCCAGAACAAAATTGAGCAGCGCACACACACACACACACACGCGCGCGCGCGGACGCACAAGCGCGCTAACGGTATAGATGATCTCTCACACTGCCACATTTGAGGGCAAGGTGGAAAATATGTTCTTGACATTATTGGCAAGTGAAGGACTTCCAGCCTAGACAGTATATATACAGGAGAGAAATAGTATCTCATGTCAGTTCATCGCTATAATTTGACCTGTTAACATCTCTATAGGGCGTCCCTCCCCCTGTATTATTAGCTAGATTAGGCATATACACAAACAAGGTCGAATGTAGTTGGTGAATAGACCCAGAGAATAGGTTGGTTGTCGGTCAATGCTATTCAGTCATCTGACTACAGATGAGTTACCCCCCGACCCCGGGGGGTGTTGTTCGACTACGAACAGACTTCTCGACTGCGATAGGTGCATCGACCACGATGTAGTTTGTACGACCACGTACGGTGTATCTGAATGCAGGGCTGTTGCATCGACCACGATGTAGTTTATACGACTTCGTATAGTTTCCCTAGACTACTGGGGTGTTAAATCCGACTTCGGATTTG
>VBOA01000166.1:0-1670 GCA_005877695.1 Gammaproteobacteria bacterium
ATAATCGTAAAACCAAAATACATTTTTTGTTATGCAGTATTAAATGTGTTATTTAAAGCAGTAGCTTACAAAATGTAAGAGTATTTATTTAGCACTTACAATATTCCTATATTTTTAGTATATGAACATTTGACTTAAACTGATATATAGACCTTAATTCATTTATAACATTTCTGCAAATCCAAAATTTATATTTTAGTTTTGCACTAATAAATATATTATCTTAAATCGTAGTTTATAAAATGTTTACTCTTAAATAGTCTTAAAGAGTTTCCAACGATTAGTCTTTATAATACAGTCGACAATGTTCAATTTCATATCTGACAAAGTTAATTTACTTTAATACTGCAAACAAATAATACCATGTTCTTTAGTAAAGATGACAACATTTAGTCAATCATGACCTAACAATTTATTTACAAACCAAACCTCTATCTTAGCCGAACTCTCGAGAAGCCCACAACATGCTGGGTAAACTAAGGACTTGACATAAAATCACACTGCGGTGACTACGCTGGTGAGCGGGTGACGGAGAGGTGGCTTGGTTCTCATGCCTCCATGAAACCACATTGGAATTACAAAGACGTGAGTGCCGGGGGATAATTGGCCTGATTAAATAAAGCTGCTCAAATATTTTATATCAACGACTGTTGTATCAAATAGGTACGAAACACACACACAATCCCGGCCACCCCTTTATTGTACTCCCCACAAGTTTTAGTATAGCCAATAACTTGTTCAATATATACCCTAACACCTGAACATCTACACTGAAATATACAAGAGCCATGTAACATTACTGGCACGACCGGTAGCTTCCGAAGCTTCTACTCAGGAGGTCACGGGTTCAATCCCCGACCCGTATAAGTATTTTGATGTGTAAGAGTTAAATGTCGTATGGTTTCATCTGTTAACATGCACTGTACCTCAGCTACTTACAGATCCTCCCTGTAGATGTACCCGTATTTTTTCTATAGTTTATATTATATTAAGAATAGTTCCAGATGGCCAGGGTGGACCCGCAGACAGTTCGTCAGTAGTGAAATGTTCATTATTCATAATGTATGCGAAATTTATTAGGTGTTAGGTTTTGGTACAAGAATCCCCCTCCCTTAAAATATATTTGTCGTGGTATACCTTAGTACTGATGCATTTGTAGATAATGAATATAATTTTAAAATAAGCCGGCTTAAATTTTTAACAAGCATAACTTATGCTTAGCTCTTAACTCATGTTTTCCTAATTTTACAACGGGTATACATATTCGAAAGTAATCAATACTCAGTTAAAGAATATACACGGAAAAAACTCTAAAGTAATATTAACCTGTATCTTAAAGTTAAACTAATTATACTTTATAAAAGTCATTGAAACCTTAGTAAGGGTTGAAATAAAGTAAAACCGCCAAAAACAACTTTAAGCCTAAGGTTGGTTTAACTTTAAATTAATGTTACTCTTAATTTACTTTACTAATGTTAATGTTACTGTATTTAAAGTATAGACACAATGTTACAGTAAATTTAACCGTAAGCTTAAAGGCTAAAGTTAATATAACCTTAACTCGCATAACTCTGCATTGCTGCGACGACGCAGGCAGATACTATTATAGTTGTAGGTTTGGGTTGTCAAATACAGTAAGTAATTACCTATTTTATATTTACTTGTTTAAA
>VBOA01000166.1:1834-2345 GCA_005877695.1 Gammaproteobacteria bacterium
TGCAGTGCGGAATAATTGTGAAGTTAGGTTTTATGTTGTGATATTGATGTCTGGCTGCGTAAGTTACTCTGTCTTACAAAGTTTCATGTCTTTTCTATGATTTAACTCTATGGATTTTGTGAGGTTAACTAACAATAAGAAAAAAAAACCAACAAGTCCCTGGTCCCTGGTGGTCTTGGCAACAAGTGCCTGGTGGAATGGAAGGATCAACAACTGGATAAAGTTAATACAAATTTAGCAAGAGTGAAATGTACATTTAAAAAGTCAAACGAAGAGTTATATATAAAGTTAATTCATCTTTAAGTAATGTTACACTAAAGTAAAATGTACTTTTATAGTGTAGGATCAAGAACTGAATAAAATTAATACAACTTTAAATAAAGTAAAATGAACATTTATAAAGTTGAATCAAGAATTATTTAAAGTTAATACAACTTTAAGTAATGATACACTGAAGTAACATTTACTGTTATAATGTAGATCAGAACAAAATTAAAGTTACTATGACTGT
>VBOA01000166.1:2352-3876 GCA_005877695.1 Gammaproteobacteria bacterium
AAACACTAAAGTAAAATGAACCCTTTTAAGGTATTTGGTAAAGTAAAAAGTAACTTTTATAAATTAATATTAACCATACCGACTTGTTAAGGTTATTTCAACCTTAATGTAAAGTTAATTTTAAGGTTCATTTTACCTTATTGAAGTTTAAACTACTTAAAAAAACAACAACTTTAATTTAATGTAATATTGACTCTATTACTCTTGGTCACATAGTAACCTATCACTAAAGTTGAAATCATCCTTCGTAGTGGTTGATTTTACTTTAGAGTTTTTTCAGTGTAATTGGTTATAAACAATACACTTGTTCTTAATTTTAGAACATGTATACTTATTTAAAAGAAAACAGGGTTTAAGAACGCGTTTGGTTATAAATAGTACAACTCTCAACTTAAGAAGAAGTAAACTTATTTCAGAGGAAACGAATCTTGGTTTAAGATTGCGATTGGCTAGAGTAGAGAATAGAACAAAACAATATTTCTTTCTTTTACAACAGGTATACTTATTTTAATTAAAAAAAAAACACTGTTTCTCATATCATTTATCAGAAAGCGTACTGCTCAATCAAGGTAACGAATGAGGACTAGATCCTTCGGTTAAGTAGGTAGAGCGTCATTCATTGCATTAGTCACAAATGCATAGACATAGATTATCCTTTTATAAGTGTTTACCTGCTAATATATAAAGAGCAAACTAAATTAACTTTGTAAAAATTCAAATGTTCTGTTAATGTGGGAAATGTTCTGTTAGTATGAGAAATGCACACACCGCCCACTAAGTAAAGAACATTAATAAACATTACAGTACACTATACTTCAACTACCTTTTACAATTATGGACTTTACTCTACCAATAAAGCATCCTTAAATATATTCGTATGTTCTACATTTAATTATTATAGCTTTTTTTAGACAAGGCCCAAACCTCTAGTATAGAGTTTCTTTCATATCGTTATATTAAATCTAAATTTAAACAGGTAATACTGGCCACATTTACTGTTAATACAACAACTAATACGGCCTGGGACCACCCTGTGGAGATTTCAAGTAAATACGTCGCTGTCCAAGACTACAAGGAACATATTGTATACCAAATTTTGTGTAAATCGGATAAAAACTGTGGTCGAAACTGCGGTACACACAGACAGACAGACAGACAGACAGAATGCCGATCGGTCCTGCCACTGAGACCTCACTTCGTTCGGTCAATAACAATCCTCTAAAGTTTTATTCATTTAATTATTATACATGTGTAAGCAGACCCAAGTCCAGATATAGATCCTTTTTAAATGGTATCTAAATAGATTTAATTTAAAAATAATTAACAATTTATTCCATTCTTCTATAAATATATTACTTAAATATTAAACTTTACGCTAAATAGTTAAGTCACTCTTGACTTTGTTACTGTAGCAAGAGGAAACAGTAAGGACTTGGCATCTAATTAACCTAGTATTACTTATTACGAAAAGACTAGTCTTAAACCAGAGGATAAAGAAGAGACTATTTATAAAGTAAACAAATT
>VBOA01000167.1:0-1989 GCA_005877695.1 Gammaproteobacteria bacterium
TCCCAATCATAAATTTCAGAAAACAAACAATTGTACAATATTCGCAAACCATTTTTGAAACAATAATAACTTGGTTGTAAAACCGGCTAATATTTTTAGACATATGCTTTCTGTTCATAATTTTACATTTACATTAATCATTCCTCTGTATAATTTCAGAAACAACCACCGGAATTAACACACATGGCCTCAAGTAGGTAAGTTTACAAATCGAACCATATTACAGCCGCGATGATTCTTTTACTATTTAGGTTTAGTTTTAGATTTTATGGTTTGTGAAATTATATACTATACATCCATTTATCATGAGTCATTTAACGTACTACTTGTGTATAGCAACCAGCATCGGGATTACTGAGGGCTAAATACATTATATCGATTATGAATTGCTCAACTTTGTGACCCAAATTCTAAACGGGTTGTTTTATTTTCAGAACTGAAGAGTATTTTTTTAGGGGGAAAAAACTTAAATCAGCGGAAAGATTGATAAAATATTTAAAAAGGCGTCCCATTGAAGAACTGGGCCTCAATGAGGAGATAAACCAGCTCGTAGTGGCCTGCTATAGTAGGATTGATCCGAAAACAATGATGGATTTTACACCAGAACACGAAACACTGCCCCATAGGAGGGGTACATTCCCCAATCGACGTAAAAGAGCCAATAAGATTCTCACAGCCACTGCCACAACTTCCGTAAGTAGCATACATTCAATGATCTAAAATGTTATTCTTTCGACAATGAAATAAAGCTACTAAAAGTATAATTCCAAAAATCGGCTTATCGTGAAAACCCATACTGGTATTTGTATTATTCTTAACTGTTTCTAGGAATTACCCACGTCCAGCCATGAGCAGCCTGCGGTCCTTGGTGGGGGAGAAAGTGAAGCGGTCCCCTTGGAAGCCCCCGATCTCGCGCCGGCGACGTTTGAAATACTGGATTTCGAGTAAGAAAAAATATTTCTAACTTGATAATTTGTCTATCTCAATCAATACCGGACAATGGATCACGTCAAACGTGGGTTATAAGAACAGGAACAAATTGCATATATTCTATTGGTCGTTTGAACAAACTCGAGTGTGTTTCTAAATCTGGCGGTTGATTACATAATAAATAGATTAACCTCTGGTTTACTCGCGCTTAGTGTCTTTTATCATGTATGCCAAATGAAAAACTTGGGTCAGATTTGGGAACATGCCCGAATCTTGTAAAATCCTTTACATGAGCTCGTGTCGGTACCTTATGCACCGTTCTAAAAATTTAAAACCATCGTAACAACAGCGGTTATCTTTTTCCCACAAATATCTGGGTTGGTGATGGTAGCGTTCTACACATGAAATGCCACATTTACTACACATAAAGCGTTGTTTAGCTCTGTCTGGAAGTGTTGATTTGAATATGGAAACTTTTCTGAAAAGACTGTAATGAATATTTTTAATTATTATGTAATCATATGCGGGTTTAGTACAGTAAGTGTCATGCTTCTCTACGCATTCAAAACAAAGTATAATATTAGGAAGGGAGATATTTTTACAAACTTTGTACATTGCAATGTAAAATTTACAATGGATTTTATGCTCTAAATGTAGTCTGTTGCCCAAAATAGGGGGCAATGTGTGCGGCGATAAAATTGTTAAATTGATACCGTCACGCGCGTTTACTGCCATATATTTCACGACGATGTCTATCAAAGAAGTAACCATTTGTAGACCTTTCTTCTTGAAACAAAACCCCAAAATTACGTTTCACCTAGTTTTATACAGTAAGAATCAAATTATATAATGTAAATTCGAAGTAGAGTCGGCATAAAATTTTAGTTTTTGTATTTACGAACCCATAATATCATTATTATGTCATAATTTTCAAAATTCACCCGTACTTTTGACTCGTTTCATCCAATTGTCAATGGAATAAACCATATTTGATTTGGTTTTATTTTATTTACAGATGTTTTCTTCCTGCGCTCGGAGACCCCGAATGTAGTGAGGCAG
>VBOA01000167.1:2054-2953 GCA_005877695.1 Gammaproteobacteria bacterium
GTGGAAGATGTAGCCTTCACGTTTCCGGCCCCCAACTGCCCAGCCGAGGAGGGCCCAGTAACCGGCGACGGCCATACTACACTCCCAGAAATTGAATCTCCAGCACGTGGTGCCACCAGCCCACCCCAACCCACGTCAGAGCGGCCAATCGAGTACCGTGGGGCGACTATCAGTCTTCCACCAACACCATCCCAACCCACGGCAGAGTGCAGAATTGTGTTCCGCGAGGCTAGCAGTCTTCCACCATCCACATCCCATTCTACCACAAAGTGCAGAATTGAACAACCAGCCTGCCCAGAGGAGAGTGGGGCGTTGGACCTATCTACTAAAACCCCAATTGGTAAATGAACAATTATCAATTTATAGATTTGTTCAAAGTCATACTGTCAAATTATTATATTGGGCAATAGCTTGAAATGCGATTCGTTTTCACTTTCGGAAAAACTATCAAAACGAGATCAAAATTCGTTTGTATTTTGAGTGAAAGCTTTGAGGTGGCGGCACGCGTTCTTTGTCTCTGGCGCCCCCACTAGAAACATGGTACCCAATTTGACTACAACTTGGGCTCACACCAAATGGGAATATGTTCATTCTTCTAGCAATGAGACAGGCGAAATATAGAATATGGAAAACCCATTCGCCCCGTGGTTAAAATTTGGTATTTTCGCTTGGTAATTTTTTGTTCGATCAAAATGACATGTTTCATAAAATGGTCTCGACCTTCGGGCTCGGCTCTTTTACATGAAAATCAAATCTAAATTTCTTTGTAAAAAACTAAAAATTTTGTTTGTGTTTCAGATCTCTCAATGGGCAGTGTCAAAAGCGGGTGACGGGAAGTCTACGTACAGTGCCCTGGCTACTTCACCGTCATACTTCCAAAATAGCTAGGAACCAAACCC
>VBOA01000168.1 GCA_005877695.1 Gammaproteobacteria bacterium
GATCCCGAAGGACCGGCCACAATGGCCGAAAATGGATGTTTCCACTGCAAACTCATGACTAAGACTGACAAATATTTGTCTAAGGAAATATATAGGAGGATGAAATAAAAAAAAAACACAATTAAGCTGTGCAACGTAACTATAGATATTGAAATAAAGTACAATACAGAATTACAATAATATGCATTTTCAAACAAAGTCCAGTGGTGTGATCAGTGAGCCGTATGGAGCCGATCTTCTGACCATGTACAGTGTGCCATATAATCCCATGTTGAAATTTTCGATCCTCCGGTCGGTGAGCACTGTCTTGTAGCGTTTGGGCAATGGAACAGTCAAGAAAAAGTCATCCCCACAAAGTCCTTCGAGGATGACGACGATGAATTCGCCGTAGATATCCAGCACTCTGTCAAACTTGAACACCCGATATCCACAGTCCAAACGAAGCTCTGCGACACTTGTATAAACCTTATCGGTTTTGCAGTTGTTCAGTAATGTTTTCAAATCACCGCTGAGCTCCAATTCGGTCTGTGTGCTTTTCTTCAATGTCGACATTTTGTGTGTTTGACGTAGCGCAAAAACAATATCACGTCCACTCGGCACTGAACTCTGCTCCAAACTGCACAGCTTTATTGATTTCTCTTCTTCCTCTTCTCCACAGGTGGTGGTGTGTCAACAACACCTGCTACTTGTTTGTCTTGAATGGCAGCAGCTGCGGCGGCAGCTGCGGTATGATTCATCAGGGGCGGTTTTCTCCATGCACATAATGGCATTTTTGCTTGTGTCATGCAACAATGTTTTACACAACCACTTGTTGGATCCAACCACAAATCTTTCAATTGCGCTAACAATTTGTTCAGAGTGGACATTATCTTGTCATCCGATGACGGGTTCAAATACATTGCGCAACAATTAGTCATACTGCTGCCGTCTGCATACAAATGTAATTTCAACAATGTTTGTCCACAATTGTTAGGATTTTGTACTGTGTATTGAAATGTATCGTCCACCCAAGTGATGTACGGTGCATCGTATGGATATTTCACTGTCCAGGACTTGTCAACTGCTGCTGCTGTTGCGGTTGTCAATGGTTTATGTTTCCTTGTAGAGTTTCTATTTGTTTTCATCTTTGAAGGAGCAGCGGCAACGGCAGATCTTGTTGATGACGTAGTCGGTTTTGCTGGTACATCTAGTTGTTGTTGTTGATTATCCATAGCTCGAAATTGTTCCATAATTGAATTAATAGCATCGTCCACGTCATCATAATCAAGGGGATTGACAACAGCAGTGGCGGCAGCAGCAGCGACATCAGCATGTTGAACATTCAAAGACATGGCGACAGTAACGATAACACTGTGCGTGCGCACTGGCCAAAGGAACGATCTAGACTGAGGCACACTGGCGCGCGGATGATGCAATCGATAATGCGCGCGATTTCGCAGAATTTTCTAGGAGGGGGGGGGGCTCTAGAATGTACTGGAACGTTCCAGTCCCCCCGTGGGGAGGGGGAGGGGAGAATGTTCTAGAACAACTGGCCAGGTGTGAGGGCAGGTGTGAAACCCTCCCCCCACCCTGCTGTGCTCTATCGACCCTGGTGCGAGGGGCCTCAGACCCTGCTCGTACTTCGTTGCTGCAGCACGTGTATTTTTGCTCGTGAGACGTATAACTCTGTATTATTATTGCTTGATCTACATCATGGCTGCTTCTGCTGAATTGAAGAAGGCATTCAACGATTGCAAGTCACAGCTATCGTACACACCGATTGCCGACCTCCAGTCTGAAGTGAACTACAAAATATTGAAGCTGGAGCGAGTCACAACTCCCTATGGACAAACGGTGAAGGCTGTGCTGGAAGACGAGATCAACAAAGACAGTGGTGAAGTGATCAACGTGTATCTGCCTCGACGATATAACAGCGCCATCACCGATTCCATGATGGAGAAATTCAACGGCGGGGACGGCGGTGTAGCAATACACCTTGTAAAACGTGCAGCAGCGCCAGGCAGCACCTACGCACCGCTGGAAATTAATTAAAAATTTTTTTTTTAAACAAAAAAATAAAATGTCATGTAAATTTTTAAAAATAAATATATAAACTTGATAAATTCACTGAGTTTCATTTATCTGAACCCTAAAATATATCATAAATAATGAGATGTTATGGTCAACGAGTCCATCAAATGTCGATGGTTAACTTAGAAAAAAAATTACCTCATAAGATTTAGTTATTAAGTATAAACATAAAATTATCACCAAATGTCCTTGAATAACTCGAAAACTAAGGGTGAGATAGAATGGTTTTTATTTTTCTCTACATGCCCACCACAAGCCAAGAACAATACGAAGAGTTCCAGCTTTCTAGCCCTAACCAATGAGGAGGTATGAATTTTTAAAGATTTCACACATAAATACTTTTATGATTTCTCCACAAAACCCACATCACTATATACTACTAATAAAATTTGTTTGCCGAAAATTTGCAAAGTTGTACTTTTTGAAAATTTTTTTATGCAATCTTATAGAGCTTGATGCACTGAACAAAAAAGTTCCAATACATTTTTCTCTAGGAACAATAGTTTACGAGCAACGAACGTCGG
>VBOA01000169.1 GCA_005877695.1 Gammaproteobacteria bacterium
TGGACTTCAGGCTATCAATATTTGACCTCCTCATAACCTCCACATTACTCATGATCACCCCGATGTGATGATGTATGTGGTGTATACAAATGTTGTGTCCTCCTCATCACCTCCACATTACTCATGATACCTTCTTATGTGGTGTATACAAATCTTGTACTAGCCTACCTTAGAGTATTCCATATTTGGAATGTATCTCAAGGTTAAATAAGAACAGGAAATACATTATAATCAACATTTTATTGATTGACATTACATACAACGGTTTGCATATATCTCACAATCAGTACAAATTGGTATACATTACAAAATGATAGCGTTAGGGCAGACTGGTTCCACCTTTTTCTGAAGCTTCATTTTTTTTTATCCTCCGATTCTTCTTATTTGTTCATATTGGTGGTAGGAGGGGTCTGAACATTATGAGTTGATGGGGTTGGTCTTACTGTTGCTGATGAGGCTGGTCCTGCTGATGGGGCTGGTCTTCTAATCGTCTTGTCTGGTCTTTCGCATCATTCTTTTTAGCAGTTGAAGCACTAGTAATGGTGTAACTGTTGTATCTCCATCCTCATCATAGTCATCATCCTCATCAGGACTGTGCCTAAAGCGAGCCGATGGGATGAATTTTGAGCCCGGTGGGAATTTCACCTCAGTCTTTGACCAGACTTTTTCAGACTCACTTCCAGACTCCTTGTGGGATGAACTGGAATGAATTAATTGATGACGAGACAAATTATCTTTATGGGTGAAAGAAGCTCCGCATTCATCACATTGTGTTTGACACCCATTATTACTACTTTCGGTGGAACACATGTTATAGGTTGTATAGGTGAATAATTGTATTATGAGAGTGACAGCACACGTCCGTCCACTTCTAGGTTTCAGGAAGAACTGATCATGGTGTGAACTTTAGGCTGTTAATATTTGTTCAGAACCCACCCTGTCTGGCCTTACGCATCTCTCTTTTTAGCAGTTGAAGCACTAGTAGTGGTGTAACTTGTGCATCTCCATCCTCATTATTCTTGTCAATACTACCACCATTGTCTACAGCGAGCTGATGGTATGGAAAATACCTCCGAGAAATCTGACGATTCCATGGCCGCGGAGGTAGGTGACTATCACCACTTTCATGTTCCATGAAATCCTTCTCATTATCAGCTACCATCAATTGATTATTCATTATTCTTATAGCGCGTCTAGTTGCTCTCAACACCCTCCTCATTGTTGACTTGCTATCATAATCGTAGGCGCGATCATATTCTTCCTCAGAGCTATCCGTCCCAACATCCGCTTCTTCTTCTGACTCTGCTTCTGTCATGTCTTGGTATACTTCCCCAGAGCTATCTTTATCTGTCCCAACATCCGCTTCTTCTTCTGACTCTGCTTCTGTCATATCCTGGTCTTCATCTGTCTTCTCATCCGACCCGCTCCGCTCAGTTCCTGAATCGTAGCCAGACATCTCGCTCATCATGTTCGAGTCATCACATGTAGAGTGATCAGACTCACTTCCAGACTCCTTATGGAATGAACTGGAATGAATTAATTGATGACGAATCAAATTATCTTTACGGGTGAAAGAAGCCCCACATTCGTCACACTTGTGTCGGTCAGTTAGCTCATAGTCACGTTGTGTTTGATGCCCATTATTACTACTGTCGGTGGAACACATGTTACAGGTTGTACAGGTGAATAATTGTATTATGAGAGTGGCAACATACATCCGTCCTCTTCTAGGTTTCAGGAAGAACTGATCATGGTGTGAACTTTAGGCTATTGATATTTGTTATGAACCATCAAAACTGGTTATGTACCTACAATGCTCCTTCAGCAGAACTAATTCATCAGCAGAACTGATTTATAAGCAGAAATGATACATGACTCATAATTCTTGATGTTGATATCCACAATCCCTCCTCTCCCACCTATAAACTGATCCTAGTGTGGACTTCAGACAATCAATCTTTGTTCTGATTAATTAATATTGATGTATATACCTACAATGTC
>VBOA01000170.1 GCA_005877695.1 Gammaproteobacteria bacterium
ATTTTCCTGGTCTGTGTCTCTTGAGCTAAAAATAAATCAGGACCATTCATGTTATGTTTTTTGTACGCGAATGTAGTGTTCTGCCAGGACGCGTGACACCCCCGCTATGCTGAACCAAGCCATAGTCGGCGTATCGGCTGCGCTAGCTGGTTTAGCCCCAAATAATAATAAAATCCCATGTTAAACGGTGAACCTTATTACACATTGTTTAACATACAAATATGTTCAAGTTGTCATTGTACAAGTTGTCGTGTACATGGCAATGTAAATTGATTTGACTCGAAACGGATGTGTCCATTGAAATCTCAAAATGTGATCATAATCTTAATACTTTCTCTATGCCATAGTATAGTATATGTGAATAAGTAACAAACAATATTGTTCTACCAGTACGGGAAACTGATGGCGGCGTTTGCTGCTGCCGAGTGGCGAGTCGTGAATGTATGTGGGGAAATAATGGTCATAAACAATTCTATTTTAAAATTATAGTGGAAATATCAATTATGAGGTCTCTTAGCCTAAGTAAAAAATCTATAATACTAAAAATCGACTGTATGTGTGTGTGTGTGTGTGTGTGTGTGTATGTGTGTGTGATTGTCATGCATTTGAAAACTATTAGACCGATTTTGATACTTCTTTTTGCAAAATGTTCCTTGAGAGTAGCTGGAGGTCGCCGCACTATTCCCGTTTCGAAATTCTTATCCGTTTCAATATGGCGGACGAAATGCTATTCGCCCCATAAGATTGCATGCTAAATCAATCACATATGGTAATTAAGCTTCATATTATATTATATTCATCAGCATTCATACATACAGATGATGTTATAGTATTGCTATATTATAGAAACTGACTAACCATGTTGCAGCAACCTGTGTTTAGTAAATTTTCATTATTATATATGTAAATTGACAGGAACAGCTTATTGTAATGGGATTTGAACATACAAATGATGCAATAATATTAATTACAATATTCTGAAAACGAAATTATAGATGTTAAAATTGTTAGCGAATAAGAGTGAGAAGTTTTGTCTACTAATTAAAGGAGAAGTAATTTGTTAAAAATCGCCAAATATACACCGTAGCGAAGCACGGGTACCCAGCTAGTTACGAATAAAAACTTCCTTTTTTATTTTTCTCCATAACACATAATCTATTTGTAATGATAATGCTTTTTTACATTAGTGTAAGGGAGGTCACCCTGCTTATGTATGTATGTGACAGGGAGGCCGTAGGATAAACAGTCATCATCATCAACAACTTAAATTTACCTCAATGGTAATGCAAATAGCAATAAGGGTACTGCATTATTTTTATTATTTGAATCAACATGATGGGAGAATTTGTGTGCCAGTTACCTAGAATCATTTATTATACACTTTCTTTCCAAGTTTCAGCTGAGTATAAATAAAATAAATGGTATCGGGTAACTGGCACATACTATCTCTCATGTACCAGCCACCAGTACCACTTCAAGAAAATCGGCCCATCTAATTGGTCTCTAGCGATGCGCTCAGACGAACTTACACAAACACATCCTCACACACGCACAGACCCGTTAGGAGGCCGACGGCCACCCTGCTAAGCAATTTTGAGGTAGGCCTACGACGTCCCTGCACACCTTTTGTATGCATACACCATTATGAACTAACATATTTATATTTA
>VBOA01000032.1 GCA_005877695.1 Gammaproteobacteria bacterium
AGGCTCGAATGCATCAAGGGGTTGGAAATAGGGATGGCGAAGAATTGTTGCCTAATAGTCTTAAATTGGATATTAATAAAGCTGAATTTTTATTTTTTAGTCCTAATAAAAGGATATCTAATTCTACTGAGAAACTAGAAAATTATGCACACAAAAAATTTCGGAGATGTTGTGCTTAAAAGCGATCTTTGTAACAATTAATCGGTAATAAAAGTAAGGGGGTGGTTGTTCGTATAAATTTACGCCATCAAAGCAAAAGATATCGTAAGCGCTATGGAAGCCCGTAGGTTATGGGATAAAAGTTATTTTGATGTCAAAAAATAAATAGCTAAATCACTAATTTTAGAAACTAAAAGTATCTAGAAATGATTATAACCTTCTTTACTCATACTCTTTTCCAAGCTATTTTAAAAAGTCTTGTTCACTGGATCTTTTAAAAGATTTATTCTAGTTTTTTTCTATAAATTACAAAATAACTAACAAAGCTCTTCCTCGAAGTATCATTTATAATGAAAAACATGAAAAAATCTTGTTTTTAGTATTAATCATTTTTTATAGATATTTTAATTAAAAATATAATGTAACTAAAAAGATCATTACTTTTTCAGTAATTTTTAAAAAAATTACTGATTTTTGTAACAAAAAAAATTTTTTTATGTTATTTTAATAGATATAAATAAATTTTATGATATTGTAAGAAATTGGGCGATAGTGCTACCAAAAGCTAAGAAAAAAATAGAAAGCAAATTTAAATGAAAATTAATATAAAAAAAAGGGTAGAACATGGATAGAAATCAACAACAAGCAGGACCCTCTTCTGAGCGTTATTCCGAAAAATATTTTTTATCTTTTCCTGATGGGTCTTTAACTAGAAAGTTTCTCAAATTTTCTGATTACGTGGATAAAAAAAAATGGACAGAAGAGATGTTATCTATGCTTATCTCAGAGAAAATTTATCAATTTAATCATAGAAATAAGCTTCTTTATTACATCGGTAGCATGAAACCTATGGATTTTAATGCTTATGTTAAAAGTAAAGCGGGGGAGGAAGAACTTAATTTAATAAAAGCAGAATTAGCGCATTGTTTTACACAGTTACAAGCATGGGCAAGAACACAAAATTTAGAAATATTAGACACCAACCACCAAAGCTCTACGGTTGACGAGGCGTTAAATCAATTTCATAATCGCTTATTAAATGGCGAACTTTCTGATCGTAGTGTTTTATTTTATGCCGATGGTAAGAAAGCGATTGAAACTATTGCTGTGTTTGTACAAGATGAAACAATTGACTTAGATTTCCGAAGGAACCAATTGATTGCTTTAAGTGCAGATGGAAATTTAATGCATTGTGCAGATGGTTGTTATTCTCGTTTTATGGCTACTGCGGACTCATTAAGAACTTATGCTGATTTTAATCTACCTAGTGTAATTAAAAAATTTATAGTAAACCAAGCTCAGGAACAAGCAAGAAAATCTCCAGATATCGAATCTAGTACTTATATCAGCCTATTATGTTTTTTTTTTAAAATTTCGGTATTAGGTAATGAAATTCATGCCAAAAACTATTTAGCAAACCGTCTATTAACAGAAATAGGTTTAGAATCTTTAGTAATTCAAGACGAATTGTCAAAGATGTTTTATAGGGCACCCAATCTAATTTATGAACGTTATGCTTTAGATTTCAAAAGAAAAATTCGTGCTAGTCATTTAATTCAATTTTTACAAGCACAATATTATCAGAAACAAGCTATTCATTTTACTGATGAAGGTATATCTAAGCAAATTGATATAAAAGAATTAGAAAACTTTTTACTGAGTGTTGGAATAGAATCTGGCTTTAATCTCCATGAAGTTTTAGAAGTTAATACGGAGGGTGGGGCGGTGATCAAGGATAAAGCAGCGTTGTCTATCACGCTTTCGGAACGACTTTTAGCAAATGGATGGTTTGCATTAGGAGAAAACAGTCGTTGGCATGATATCTATAGATATATGTACTCCCCTTATATCAATCGCTTGATCCCTGCTCCTATGTCTCAAGAGAGTGCTGATTTTCGAATATTCTCCGGAAATTTAGCTTTAAGTTGGTTAAAGTTAGAGGGTGAAAGAAAAACAATTTTACATATTATTGCACAACAAAATAATCCAATTATTATTTTTGAGAAATCTATTCCTGCTAATCAATTAGGGGCTTTATTAGAAAATAGTGAGGATGTGCTTTTATTTTTTTCAGTACTACCAGGAATTCAACATAAGCAAGCTTTAGATTGGTTGCATAAAAGCCAATTTGATTTTCGTTCTCCTATGTCAAATAAATTGATTTTTTTTGAAAAAGCATTGCAGATGAATGGTCAAATTACTTTTGAAAAAAATCATTTACTACTTAATTTTACTCGGCTTTTTAGGATTTTATCTAAGCAGGCCTTACCTGGCTTTTTAAAACGTTTTGAATTGATTCTCATTATTGAAGAAATTCTTATTCATTTTTTGGACAGTTCCAATGTTGTTAAACAATTTCAACTAACTTATTTAACTGATTTTATTCGATTTATTTTGATTGGTGGTTTTAATGAATTTAAAGGTCTTCATTTTTATGGAAATGATCTTTACTTAGAAAATATTGATTTTTCTGATATTCTGATGCAAGAAATTTTCTTTGAAACCCCTCTTAAAAATATTAATTTTCATGGTGTTTATTTTAATAATATAGTATTTAGTAAAGCTGTTGAAAGTATGCATTTAACGAGTGGACATGGCGGTATTAATTTTCATTCATGTTGTATAGATTCAAGCTTCTATAATTTGTTTGGAGATATATCATTTTTTAGTTATGAAAGTAATTTTGTTAAAAATATTGTATTTAATCACATTTATGGAAATATTAGATTTTACCAAAATATGAATATTGAAAATGTTAGATTTTATAAAGGTAATCTTGGTACATTATATATTCATGGAAATATTTACGACTCGGTATTTTCAGAAATTCAATTTAAGAAAATTAAAATAAATGGAAATATTAAGAATACTTTTTTTACAAATATTGATTTCAGAAATACTCAGTTTATAAGCTTACATTATAAGGATGTAAAATCTAAAAATGTTTTTACTGGCAAATTTTATTTTATTGATACCTACCAGGATAATCATAAAGATTTTTTTTATAATAGCAAGTTTTCTACGCAATCTCTAATTGATTTTTTAAGTTATCCTACGTTGCATGACCCCCCCCTTTTTCCTATTTTATTTCATTTACGCGGTACTGACCTCAGAGAAGTTGATTTTAATAATGTAGAATTACAGCATTTCTTTAAGCAATTTAGCATGTTGGATTTAAGTCGCGTTAATTTAGAGAAAACAAATCTAGGTAATTTTATAACAAAATTACGAGGTGCTGGCTACCCGCTCAAATTAGTCGAAGCTAATTTAAGATTTGCTAATTTAGAAAATACTAATTTAGCCTACATTGACTTGACCGGAGCAGATCTAAGAGATTGCGACCTTTCTACAACCTCTTTAAGATTTGCTGTGTTAAAACAAACACAGATAGATCGTATTCAATTACAAGCTGATCAGCTATTTATTTTTTATGACCAAGATCATCGTGATTTTTTAAGTGTCCAATTAGTTGGAAATTTGGACTCACATTTACATCAACATTCTTTATCCAACGCTAAATTGTCTTTACAAGTATTCAAGCATTTAATTGAACAAGGATTTAGAAATTTCCAACAAACTTATTTAACAGCCATCCCTGAAGAACTCATCAAGCACTATCAACAGCAACTCGGTTTTAATTTTGAGAATGTAAGATTGAAAAAAGAGGGTTCTCTTGATCATTGTTTAGAAACTCATTTAAGAAGAAAACGTGAACAAAGCTGTTTATTTGATTGGCAAGATATTGATGAATTTAACGAAGAACAAAATGAAAGACGTAACCTCAATAAGCTTCGCATTGATAGTGAGCGATTTTTGGAAACTGTGTACAATATGCCCGAAGTTAAGCGTACTCAATTAATTGATTTTATCAGTCACCATCCTATCGCTGGTTCAAAAAAAAATGAAGTTCTGAAGTTAACAGGTTTTCAAACTTGGCAATTTTATCTCAATAAAGCTCATCATGCGGCTAATTTTCTTAATAGTGGTTTAATGATTAAATCTACTTTAATAGATTTTTTATATGAAGATTATGAAGATACGGCCATTAATCTTGGCCTTATGAGCAGCGGTCCGGTTTTATCCCATTTTGCTGAGACCATTTTATCAAAAGGAGAAGCTTTGCAATTAAGTGGAAAACAATTATTAGGAAATGCCTATAAAATGGCCGCACCTTTTTTACGCCGAGCAACGTCTGCTTATATAGTTTACGATCTAGCTCAAGCAATTGATGAACTAGATCCTGATAATGCAATCAGTGTATTACGTGTTGTCGATGATAGTATTTTTATTGGTGTAGATGTCGCTGAAATAGGTATCGAAACAGCTGAGGTATTCGAACTTTTTGAAGGAGTTTCTTCTATTTTAGGCCCAATTTTTTAGGTACTGACATTTATCAAGCAGTAAACCGAGTTCAAGAAATTACCATAATACTTCCTTTAACGGCTACAGAAAAATTTTATGAAGGTATACGTGCTTTTTTTGGAATGAGCATTGAAAGCCATCTTCAATTATTAATTGAAGAAAAACAGATAAATAACAATCTTGTTAATCAAGCTGTAAATTATTTAAAACAATATCCTTTTATTCAATATTATATTTTTCCCATAGTAAATCGATTAAAAAAATGTACCTTTAAACCTAATACCTCAGTTGATCCCTATGATGCTAAACAGACTTTTTACAAAAAGCGCTGTGAACCAGTTTTTTATGGGGCTTTAAATAATCAAATTATCTTGGATAAAACTAGATTAATAAAATGGAGCCGTGCCAAACCCGATTTACCCGCAGAAGCTAAATTACTTTGTTTTCGTTCGGATGAAAAAGGAGAATTGAATATAAATAGTTATCTTTGTGAAAATGCTATGGGTATCACCTCTTTCAGCAATCATGCATCCCATAATTATACTCTAATTAATGTGGGTGAGGGCATAGATGAAGTTCAGGGATTTTTAGATAGTCCCAATATTGTTGTTACGAGTAAGGGCTTTAAAATCTTACACGGAGGTCATAAAGACGATGTTTTTATTTTACAAAATGATGAAATAATTGCCACCATCAATGGTCGAGAAGGAATTGATACACTGGATTTGCTAGAGTTTGAACCAGAAGCTAGCTTAGTTGGCATTGATTTACATCATCATACTATTGATATGAAGCGAGAGCTATTCATTCACAGTATCGAACAAATACTCGGCCGGCCAGCTAAACAGGATAAGATTATTTGTGCTTGCGATACCATCTATATAGATGCCAGAGACGGAAAAAGTAATGCTAAAAAAGATGAAATTATTATCCCATCTTCCTTGTGTGATTATCAAATTACATTTAAAGTAAGCGCTTATACGTTGGTAAGAAACTTGGCGTTGCGTGGCAATTTTATTTATTTAGTTTCACACAACCATCATGAGCTTGAGTTTTATTTAGAAAGGGCAGGTACACATCAATTGTTTTTTGACTGCCAATTAAGTGAGTTGACTAGAGTATTATTTAATTCTGAAAGTTCAGAATCGATTCAACAAGCTATTTTTTATTTTAAACTAATAGATAAAAAAAGCTCTGATAAAACTGATTTTACTATCGTGCAATGGTCGAATGAAGCCGTGTTGACTCTCTATTTAAAGAATCAAACAGAAATTAAATTAGGTAAGAATAGGATTTATATTTTACAGAAAAGTCGACAACCATTGAATAAGATCATTCAAGATTACCCAGCGATTTCAGAACGTTTACAAGCTGTTCTCGTGATTGAATCTCATAACCAAAAAATCGTCATCGGCTCTTCGCGGCAAGAGGTGTTACAGAATGATCCCTATTATCCTAGTCATTTGGTGGGTAATGGTAAAGAAAATATCTATCAGATTATAGCCAGAGAAGAGTCTTTTTATCCTCAGGATGTAACTCTTTATCAATTACAAGCACCTATTTCTGCGATGGATAGCTTGGATTTACGTCAGATAGTCAAAATCTTGGGCAATAGAACCGGCTGCCCTATATCATTTACGGTTTATAATCTGGGTGAGGATTTATGTTTATATATAGAACCTATTATCAGTTGTAATGCAAAAACTCAGGTATTGCCATTTAAAATAATCTTAAAAGCTGCTATTACGACCGGTTGGTATGAACAACTGAATATTATCGGGTATCATTCTTTCTTAGAAATAAAATTATTAGCCAATAAAACACTTAATCCATTATGGGGTTTAAAACCTAAACCTTTAATATGGGATGAAAGTAAAAGAATTATGTTTATTCATGCCCATGACGTAGAACCGGATACATCCATTTTAATGCCTGAAAATGTAAATTTCTTAGATGCGGCTCGAATAGGTAAGCAATTAATTGATTTAATATTAATCACGAGTCCAAATGAACCCTTTTATGGCCTTGTTTTTAAAGATTACTATGCAAAAATAGGATCTGATCAACAAAAGCTAAGTAGTTTATTGATACACTATAATCAACAACGAACGAGGGTAGAAGAAATAGTTAAACAGTCTATCCATCTAGCTTCAACTTTAGATGAAATTAAAAACCAAGAGTATAAGGAAATAATCCAAGGAAATCTCTCAGATCAAGTGGGTAGTTTGTTGCCTCAATTTCTCAAACCCATTAGTTTAAACGAATTACAGGATAGCTATCAAAAAAATATCTATCAATCCATAAAATTACCCATAAAAATTAAACGGTCGGTGAGTTCTTCGGTTGCTTCGGCCATTCCAGGTACTTCTTTGGATAGTTTAACTTTAGAATATAGGCCAGTACAAGCAGAGAATTTTCAAAAGAAGAAGCAATCGAATTCAAGTTCATCATGGATGACAGTAGTGTATGGAACTGTAGCAGCTGCTGTATCTACAAGTCTTATGTCACTCGGCTATTTTATACTGGGATACTTCAGAAGAGATAGGCAGCCCGCTGGAATAGCCACCGCCGCTGTTATGGTCCCACTTATGCAATTTTCTCAATTTCAACAAGAAGCTGAAGCTGTTGTCCCAATAGCTAAGTATTGTTCAAATCAAATAAAGCAAGATAGAATCCATATAGCACCTTATTTTAAAGAAAGCACGGAAGGAAGTTTTTTCAAACCAACTCATCATAAACAAGTACTCAGGTTAAAGACAACTACTCATCCCACAATTACTTCTTCTTTTCAATACGAAGCAGACCATTATGGAAATACATCGCTTATTAAACTGATCGGATATCTTTTTGGTAAACGTTCAGCAGTTAAACGTATGAATAAGGCGGAAAAAATTCTTACCTACTCTAAAAGAGGCGATCCAGATAATCTTACAGAAGATTTGTACTGGGCTAAAAGACATTTAGATGGAGGATTAACCCTTTTTGGTAAAAAATAAGATTAGGACCCATACCAAAGTAAAAAATATCGTAAACGCGCCGCTATGGAAGCCCTAAAAGGCAAAGTTAGTCATGAATTAGAAACTGACTTTAGAGAACGTGGCCTCAATGAAATACTGGTCTAATTTTTACTTCTAGTTTAATTTTAATGAAGACAATAGGTTTAGGGGCAAATATTGGATTAGGTTATTTTTCTAGTATCTAAAAAGCTATCAAGTAATTTATTCGATAAGATAATCCCTATTTTTCTTGAAGTAGTGATTATTTCTGGTATTGGAATTTATTATTTTGATGTTATTACGCTGTCATTGCCAACTTTAATAAAATTTAAGAGAATAGAGAATGAATTTGGTAAAGCCGTCCAAAATTCGGCTCAAACTGAAAATTACTCTTTGTTAAATCAAGTTATTATTGATTTTCTATTTAGTAGTATTAAGTTATTGGTAATTAATAAAGAAGTAAAAAATTTTATAAAGATAACGGATAAAATTAAGTATTTTTTTAATATCCCAATAAAAAATAAAACTATTATTAAGTTACTGATAGAACATGTTTCTAACATGAAAGATTGTCAGGATAAACAAATTAAATATAAAATCACTCCTAAAGATTACAAAAAAAATTCCAATAAATTATTGAGTGTTGGATATTCGCTAAAAGAAGCACATAATATTATTTTTAAACAATCTAGCATAGTTGCAACTGTGTTGCAACAACATAATTGTAGGTTCTAACTCAATTGCGACAAGGAAGTTAAACTAGTCGTATTTTGATAGTAGAACCTACATAAATTTTGCGCCGGATTCAAGTAATTAGTGCAATGCCTTATTTTAGGAAACAATGTTAAAATCAAATATTGACGCTTGCAGGGACATTTTTAGGCATTAATGTTTCATAGGGATAAGGTCTATTTTTATTGCGTTCTGAAATTATTTTTTCTATCTTTTTAAGATTATGCCTAAATTGTTGTAAATGGGGATAAATGTCATCATTTTCAGAAAAAAGCTGTTTCTCTTCGCGATCAACATATTCCCCAAGATAACCATTATGCAATCCACCAAGCAGTGTATAGATACCAATTCTGCTAAGTGCTCTAAACAATCCTGAGAGAGTAGCCACCCACTTTTCTTCTTCTGAAGTTGAAGTATCATCATCAGCATCAGGCACTGAGTAATTAGGTCTTTCGCAAAATAAAGAACCTGGCATTCCAGGCGCATACATCATATAAGGTATCTGCGTAAAATTTGCTGCTGCATGATAAACTGATGAAGTGAATATAATCATTGTCAATACATCAGCCAGCTCATTACGTGTTTTAACAAGTTTAAATCCTTTAATTTTTCCATTATCAACGATGTCTTTCATCCAATCAGTGAGTTGATGGTCATTTTTTTGCACGAAATCATTAGGATATATGGTTCGAATATAGGCATTCACCCAATCATTAATCGCATTCCAATATAACAAACTATCATCACGATAAGGATAAACTGGTAATACCGCTACATCATCCACACCTCGATTTTTAAGATCGGCTGGTAAAAAATTTTCATAAAAATCATAATCTAAACGCATTCTGATGGTTTTTTTTGTTAAATTTGATAACTCATCAGCAAAATGGGTATCAACAAATTGACCGTCGCCGAATAATTGCAATATCCCGTTATGATTAATACGGTTAGTTCCTTCCATATGTGAAATTAAAAGTTTATACAAAGGATGACTTTCTTCAAAGTTGCGATAAGTTGCCAGAGCAAACACTTCACTTGTCAAATGAGCGATACCGAGATGTCTATAAAGTTGATGTTCTGTTTCATCGGCAACTTGGATAACTAACTTTGCTCTTTCCCATATCCAGCCCTCATAAGCATATATCATCGGATTAATATTTGGATCTTGTCCACATTGGATACAAACGGATTTAAGTTGCCTGGTTTTTTTTGACACTGCAAAAAGCGCCATAGCCATATAAGAATATCCAGTAATTATTTTTTTAGAACCGTACCCTTCTTCTTTATTTACCCCTTTTTCGGCAGTTGCTCCTTGCAAGTTAGCGAAATCTAACATATAAAGTCGTTTTTCTTCTAAAGCAAACTTAAGATCATCATTTTTCATAATTAATTTATAATTATCATTCTTAACAGGAAAATTATCAGGAATTTTTTTGATTATTTTTAATGCGAATGGATTATTTCCAGCTACACGCCTATAAGCAAAAAAATCATTGTCACGTATGTAATTCGCAGAAAATGGACGTTCAATATCCTTATATTGCGCATCATATTGTTTTAAACATTTCTCTGCTATATAGTCTTGTTTTTTAATATGATATGAAAAAACTTTCTCTTGTAAGATATTAATCTTATCATTATTGATTCTTTTGTCAAATTTACTGTTTCTAAGTAATAAATGCTCTGATTTCTTTTTATGCGCTTGAGCAAGAATTTTAATATCCTCACGATGTTTGTCTGTTGGAGAATCTATCATTGATAAATGATATTTTTCATAATTATTATTGATAAGCTGATTCAATTTTTTAAATTTATCATCGTAAGAATTTCTTGGATGAAATTCAATCGGTAAATCGCCTAAACCACTATCATTATCGTACATTGG
>VBOA01000033.1 GCA_005877695.1 Gammaproteobacteria bacterium
CAGTCACGTACAATATGGTTCGACGGTCATCCGTTATGTACAGGCACGTGACGCGTTTCTTGTTATCATGACTATATAAATTTATAAAATTACAATTTTTCAACCAACTGGGGTTTACAAGGGTATCAACCACGCTACGTATAAAACAAGACTGTAAATTTTTATCGATCATTTTTTATTATACTCGGCATGAATTTGTTAGGTGACGTGTGCAAGATGAATGGATTCATGGTTCCAGATAACACAAACCTAACTATTAATATTATAAAGAAAATCCAAAAAAACCCCACTCAGGAAAAACTTGACTCTGCCCATTTATTGAGGTGTGACAACGCTAGTTGCGAACCAATTGGAAATGTTCACCTACCAGAAAAAACCACCGGTGCAGATCGCGACGTAAACCTATACCGACAATTGGGCGATTTTTTGGATCTACTAAAACCCCGCGAACTAGTAGTTGTGCAATTTCACAACTCACCGTTTCCAATATTTGTCCAGTATACAAAGACCACCAAAAAACAATGTCCGCAGTGGTTAAAAATTTGGATGGAAGATTATCCAAATTCTACGATCGAGTATTGCACCGATGTTCACGGATTCCTAAGTATAATGGGGCCCCTATGTTCGCTTATAAATATATCGAATCTACTCAACAGATTAGAATCGCCGAATGTCAACTATACGCTAATACTCCTTTCGCTCACAATCTTTCCCAAATGTGATTTGTCGCCAATTACGCGGAACGCATCTCCCGAACATGGGGAGATATTAAAATCTGTTATTTACGAGGACGTGCATAGGAAACTGCGCAATGTTATTAAAACACCTTCGGAGGATAGACTATTTAACTCCCGCACAAGAAACATGTTTGGGCTTCCCGCACTTAGTGGCACGAATTTTACAAATTAATTTTAATGTAGTGCCCGATGCCCGACATGTAAAACAGTAAAATACACCTTTCACGACGTCTATACACATACTGGGATTTCTGTCTGGTGAATGGTAGATACAGTTTACATTAAAGCGATCTTCATCCGCTGACTTATTAAAATATGACCTAATATAAGATCGCACACTACTATCGGGGATAAAATAATCAGTGATACGTCCGCGCCGCTCAGTAGAAATAATAGCGGGAATGTTTACTATTTTCCACGTTTCATCCGGAACCTCTAATGAATTTCCAATAAACAGATATGATTCATCATTTTCATCAACCTCTTTACACACAGATGCACGATAAAAGCCATAATGCACTCCCTTAAGTAACGTGTGTGTTATTAGATTTTTCTTTGGAAGCCGATTAAATTCGTGATGGTATTTTACGATAACACTACAATTGTTGTTATTGAAACGCATTTTTTAAGGTTATTTAACAACCGAATAAGTCAAACAAAGTGTTTAACCGCATTATATAAGTGCAAATCTGGCCCGGGTTTATATGGAACTATTGATATTTTCATGTCGTATAAGTTTTTACTTTCGTTTTCTAACGCCAGATCATCGATTAGGACATATTTTACACTCATTCCAAGAGTGTCATATTTGAGTAAGTTTGAAACATACAAACTCGACTTGTAATCACCATAGCGCTGTAGGGACATTTCACAATCGTCACGAGTCAGAATCTTCCTGAAGTAGTGACACCAATTTAGTCTTGTAAGAACGTTGTAAACATAATTTAAATCACCCGTAGACCATAATATTAGAATATTGCTGTCCCGTCTTGACAATATATGCATGGCCGATTCTGCGTATGGCCTTACATATATATCTTTCCCCTTTACAAATACAAGTGTTTCATCTAAATCGAATACTATACACAGTTTAAAGTTTGTGTTGTACATTTTTTTATTCAGAAACGGTTAGTTTAGAATTTTTGATCATCTGGACCGGGATTGTGTTAAACATGTACAAAACAATGAATTCCAACACGTTCAGTAAATTGAGTTATAAGTGGTTAGACCCTCTACTAAAGTTGTTACACAGATACAACATAAAAGTACACGAGGCGGCCGAACTGGCATTCAAAGAGCTACGATTCTCGACCTTACGGTCAATGAATCATTGCCACACCAACGACAGAAAGTGGGCTGAAAAGTTGACGTTAATGGAATTTTGAAAGACTCTGAATGTAAACGTGTAAAAAGAAAGCCGCAGTTTGTTTAAAATGTGCTGCAAGCTTTGCACAAGAGGTTACGAAATAGCCGCGACGCTTAGACAGAAAATGACCAAGTTTGCTTTCACTAAATTGTGCAATGTCTAACGCCAATTTTGAGACACAAACACTTTTATCGAATGTTCACTAGCGCGCGATGAAAGTTGACGTTAATGGAATTTTGAAAGACTCTGAATGTGAACGTGTAAAAAGAAAGCCGCAGTTTGTTTAAAACATGCTGCCAGCTTTGCACAAAAGGTTACGAAATAGCCGCGCCGCTTGGACAGAAAATGACCAAGTTCGCTTTCATTAAATTGTGCAATGTCTAACGACAATTTTGAGACACCAACACTGTTGTTCCAAAATAATCATATGACAGCCACGATAACGATTGTTGTTGCTACAAAATGTGTGCATTCATACTCACCATAATGTAAGAATTTGGTTCCACAGAAAGCTACCGAACTGTGAGCACGGAGAGCACGGCAGAATCACGTGAGCTAGGATTGAAGCTGTCAACAGAACTGCGGCAAATGTCCACGGGCTCATTTCTGCAACCGGCGCACAAATTGTATCAGGAATCCTTCTAAGAGGAAATGTGTCTTTGGAGGGACGACCCCCCTCTATTCTGGCCCGTACTGATGGCATTTTGTAGCGATAAAATGGATCCGTCATGGCGTTGTTGCCGGCGCAAATGAGTGTTCGCACTGTATATGCTCCCTAACAATGTAATTAATCATTTTATTATCTACCCCCCTGGTATTCTTACTTAGCCTGTTATGATTTCCACACGCCTGGCATAAAAGAGAGAGCGACGTATCTGTTTTCTTTGTCAGTGGTTCGTCAATAATCAATTTGGTTTCTGGATTGTTACAATTAATACATATAACAAATTTGTCAATAAATTTTGCAAGAATCTCTCGAAGCTTTATTACGTCAAAAACGCCTAACAACATGTATTTATTAACGCCGCTCAGTTTAGATAATTGTGAAGAAGTACCAAGTTCGTAGGCGAAATATTTTAGGACGTATAATGGTGGTCGGTTTAAGGATTTGCACATGTCTTCCAAATTGATAAGTACTGTTTTGGTTTTACGACGACCCCCTTCAATTCTGGCCTGTAATGATGGCATTTTATAGCGATAAAAAGGATCCGTCATGAGATTCTTGCCAACACCGGAGATTATGGGTACCATATCACGAGTTTCTGACTCCATCGCGTGTAAGTATTTGTCTAAACCTTCGCAGTTTCCCACTATATATTGAGTCAATACGATTTGCATACTGTTGCTAGAACCAACCTCGTATGAGTATTATTAATCGATAACTGTGATTTTAGTTTTAAATAAATTTCATATGTAAAACCATATTTTAGGCCGTAATGTGTCAATGTAGATTCATTGAGTTTTATTGTACCACTACAAGGACCGTCTAAATTAACTTTAACAAAGGCAACTATATTCTTTTCGATATACTTTTTAGTGTTAACATCTAAAAATTGTCTGGCCAATGTCATGTTATTTGAGTTACGCGCTCGGTTCATTGAAAATATAGATAAAGACACAACTCTTTTAGCGGCATTTATATACGAAATCCCCGCATATCTAAGCCAGAAACAATGTCGACCGCTTTGAAAGCAGCATGTTTAAAAAGTTTAAACAGTAGTTATAATCCAAGCGACGTATTTACGTATAAGGGTAAAAAGGTAAGGATCTTAATAGATGTTAACAACAATCCCTGGTTTAGGGCTAGAGACGTATGCAATGTTCTGGAGTATGATAATAATGATATGAAAGGAGTTATATTTTCACATATAGATGTAGACGATAGAAAACCCTTCACGAATATAAAACTTAAAACGCGCGATAAACACATCAGAAAAATTAATAAAAACAAACTATACATAAACGAATTCGGATTATATTCTTTGATCTTAATTTCTTCTGAAACAAGCGAGGTTAAAGAATTTAGAAGGTGGATAACCTGTACAGTGTTACCATTAATAAGGCAAACTCTAGTACTGAAATTGAAACGCAAGGTTTTGTATTTAAAAGATTCGATTAAAAATAGTAAAACTCAAAGTTTAGAAAACATAAATATAAATAATAAAGACCCATTATGTTATGTTGCACCCAAAACCACAGATCCCGATTTGCTCATGGCATTGGTTGTAATAAAGACTGGTATCGTAGATAATTATTGTGTCATCAGATGTCAACGTAGAAATGTGGATAGGCAGATAGCCAATAGAAAATCACAATATCCGAACATGGTTGTCATATTACTAGTAACATATGACGCCTATAATCTGTATAACCGTATGAAAGAGGTGCTGCGAATTCAACCTTTTTACAGCCGGTTTCAATTGGGGAGTGGCTATTCAGAGGAAGAACTATTGCGTGATATTACCGATTTGAGGGACTCAGATTTACCTCAAACAGATTATAGCGATTATGACGGGTTTACTGAAAACACATCGTAAGCTAGCCCTTTGAAGGCCGAACTGGCAGTCAAAGAGCCACGATTCTCGACCTTGCGGTCATTGAAACATTGCCACACCAACGACAGAAGGCGGCTGACCAAGTTCACTTTCACTCAATTGTGCAATGTCTAACGACAATTTTGAGACACAAACACTTTTATCGAATGTTCACTAGCGCGCGATGAAAGTTGACGTTAATGGAATTTTGAAAGACTCTGAATGTGAACGCCAGCTTTGCACAAGAGGTTACGAAATAGCCGCGCCGCTTGGACAGAAAATGACCAAGTTCACTTTCACTCAATTGTGCAATACTTGTTACACAAATTTACATATTAGTTTTTATGCAAAATAAAGAATTCCAAACCATTCAGGAAATTGATTTCACACCCCTATTACATAAGCGAGTAGACGGATTTGAATGACTTTTGGAAACAAACACTCAGTATAACTTCCTAGTTACAAATTATACGTGCCTGTGTGGATTTATACTCACCTTTGGTTCCACGGAAAGCGACCGAGCTATTGCACGTTTTTAGTTGCGAACACGGAGAGCACGGCAGAATCACGTGAGCTAGGGTGGAAGCTGTCAACAGAACTGCGGCAAATGGCCAATAAATGTTAAAATGTACGGGCTCATTTCTGCACCCGGCGCAATTTTGCACAAAGTGAAAGCGGTGTTACGTAATAGGCGAGAAAATGAGCGCGACCATTCCCTTTCACTTTACGCAACACGTTGACGAGATACGACCCCTATTCAATGTACAACTACAATGTGGACAAACACAAAGCCAAAGAAATAAGACGCGGTTGTGTTGGTCCCCTAGCTTGACACCACCCGTGTTCGGGACTGTAGAACACAAAAGGATTTCTTGTCCCATTGTGCCACAATAAGTTTGTCACACACCCTAAAACATTCCGCACCGTAGCCAGTTCCTAGGCTTGTGTCAAGTGATTAGTTTGTATAATTTTTATCCCCATGGATATGCTGTGGTGTGAAATAGTGACTGGTATAGTGTCGCCAGTTTTTACACATTGGAAAGTTTTAAACGCTGGCGGACGGTCGTGAGGTTGGAATGTGGTCCGGGCGGGGGAGAACCGGTTTTCTAGTGATTCGAAAGCTGGAGTCTGAGATTTAGAGACAGGGAATATTACGAACTATTATGGCGTTAGTTTGTTTGTTAAAATAACAGACTACGTGATGGAAGATGTTATCTCTAACCGCCAATGGATTTATAGCAAACTTGCCTTGCTCGTCGACCACAATGGGCGAAAGAAAATATTTCGTATGCAAATATGTTTGGTCTCCATATTGCTCTATTAGGCTTGGAGATGCGTCATCGCGTAATAGTTTAGCGATTGGTACGGGATTAAACGCCGTTGTCGATTTTGGCGTATTTAGATCACTATTAATAATAAAATCGCCAAACGTGCGCTTATCATTTTTTATTCCATAATCAGTATAGAACTTAACACCGCCTAGTTCGTTCAACCAATTACCGTGCGATTGTCTAATACCAACCCATTGCGAATGCGGGTCATTATCCTTAAAAATCGGTTTAATAACAGAATGGGGATAAAAATGAATCAACTCGTTTCTTTCATTAATCGAGCAAATGTGATGGTCGTTATTGTATGTGTCGGCCCGATCTGTGGCCTGGGTACACGCAACTATATTGTTTGGTAAAGTAATTGCGACATACCCCTGCATAAAGTCACACCTACACTTGTTTTCATCAATACTAAATTGGTCAATTCGTCGAGATGGCTCTAAAACGTCCCAAGAACAAAGTGATTTTAGACAAGTATTATAGTGTTTTGAAAAGTAGTAACCATCATTACAAATTTCCGTGTTAGCCACGATTTTTGACTCTCCCATTCTCCGCAAAACGCAAAGGTGCGTAAATTTATCGTATATATAATTGTCCTTACAGACACACCTCCCATGTTTAAACGGATCAATTACGTTAAAATCAATATCATTCCCAGTAATTTCATCGACAATTTTTGTACATTGTTGGTCTACTATTTTGTCACAATTACCGTTGTGAATATTATTACCCAGAAAACTGGGATGTTTACATTTGCATTTCCCACTATCAAAAAACCCTGTCTTTAAATAACAGTTGTTGTAAGTACCCCCGGTCATTTGTTCTGAAACTACTCGCCCCACACCGCCACAGTTAACCCCCAGCAATATAAAAGTTACTACGAGTATAACAACTGCAATTATAACAAGTTTACAATATATTGACATTTTTATTACAACTCAAATGGCGCTACCGAATCTATCGAGCATATGTCTAAATGTTGTGGCGAAATGTTACGATGACGTAAGGACATTACATGGACAGAAATTTACCATGCCCCCGTCTATTTACAACGACCTACTTGTCAGACACAAGAAATCTTGTATCAGGGGTTATATACAGTTTTTATTTGCTGAAAACAAGGAAGTAATCTGTTCTAATTGCGAGAGTGTATTTTTATTCCCGTACGGATATTTGATTTCCACGACACTCAGATTTGGCAGCATACAGTTTGACAACTTTTTTGACCTCATTCATCAATACAGATGTTCAATATGTGAAAGGCAAGCCAATTATTACTACGAGAAATATGGTGTGTGCGTGTGCGAGCCTTCTACATGACAAGACAATAAGAAGATGTGGCGACTCCAGCGGTTAAAATTAGACGCATTGTTAAATTTAAGTTGTTACTGTATCCGAACGTTAATAACGCTGCAATAAATATGATAAAGTATTTAACATATTTTATAAATCTATTGGCATTCAATTCCCTCACCAAATGTTCCAACACATCATACCATTGAAATTTAATACAGGTATATTGGTATTCAGAACCACTTCGACTACACTCCTGGGGGTCTGTCGAACAACACGTTTTTAAACACGCGGTATTAATCCCCCCGTCATCACATGTGACGCCGTTAAAGGATTTATTAGACGCGTCGTTTTGTTTTACCTTGCATATAAGGTGTTGTCGGCCCGATGGTAGTATTTGTGCACGATAACAGCCGCTCATTTTATTCGCGGTGTCGAATAAATATGCAACTACTGTTGACAAGGTTACCAGGCCCGCCGTGGCCTTTTTGGGGCGATTGACAAATTCTATTGCTAGCATTAGTTTCCCTTTGAGGGTTGGGTTTTTTGACACTAAGCTATTTACATCTTCAACATTTTTAGGCAGTTTTTTGCTAATGCCAAATTCAGCCAACTCCGTACCACTATACGTCCTCATCGGAGGTAAACCCTCAGTAATATAGGCGCGTTCTAATAATGCAATTTCCTCATGTTTGATGTTATGATCGGGTAACAATTTAGAAAGTGCTACTTTGAATTGCACTTTCTGTTGGTTCAAATTAGAAATGAAGCGGTTGACCTGATCATGATTTGGTCGACGTCCATATTTCGCAGCC
>VBOA01000042.1 GCA_005877695.1 Gammaproteobacteria bacterium
TGAAGCAAATGTACAAAATAATTCAATGTTTCAAAACCGGACCAGACACTGACAACATTGCTTCAAACGATAATGAGAAGCCTGTCCATGTGTTTGACCCGGAAGGAATGAAAGCTACTCTTTGTCGTCTTGTGGACAAAACGTCAAAACTAATCTGCATCAATCAATTTGATTTCCATGCTGAAATGTAATGTTTTAGTAGAAAAATGAATAGAAATTTGTTCTACTCATAATATGCTTGCATTTTGGTTCCCCATTTGTATGGAAACTATCCCATTTGATAAGTGATACAACGTCCTAACTAGCGCCCCCCCCCCCAACACAAGATTCCACTAGCCCATTGGAGTTCACTCTTGTTGTCTGGACCAATCTTCTGTACCCGTGCACATAACAACTGTTGTGCTTGTATAACTTTGAAGTGGTGTAAAGAATCACTAGCGGATTCTGCAAATCTTTGGCAGCAAGTCAAACAAGAGTTTTGGACCCAACGTCACCTAATTCAAGTGGGTTACCATTTGTGGCGGAATCATGATGGGCACGTCCAACAAGCAAGAAAATTACGTGCTCAAGTGCGATTCTTGTGGAAAATTGTCGACTTGCGTTGAAAAGAAAAGACATTACGACGAAGACTTTTACAATATTTGTTGTAAATGTTTAATTTTAAATTCTTACTTTTGGCGTAAGAAAAATAAAACGATTGTATGTAAACATATTTCTGTTAGATCCTGAATCGTTGTTTTAGTTATACAGAATAAACTAGCTAATGGTTTACTAGTTGTTGACAATTCATTTCCCCTGGGCTATTAGAAATTATGTGGAAGGGTAACATCATAAACACAGTGAAACAATTGATAAATCAATGCTATATTTACACAAGTCACATGAAACATCATAAACACAGTGAAACAATTGATAAATCAATGCTATATTTACACAAGTTATAAAAAACATCATAAACACAGTGAAACAATTGATAAATCAATGATTTATTTACAAAAGTCATACAAAACATAATAAAAACATTGAAACAATAAATAAATCAATTATATATTTACAAAAGTCATACAATATATCATAATCAGTTACTCGATCATTAAATCATTACATCAGCAATGCAAAACTGTGATGAAAAGGAGATACATTTTATCAATTCATTACAATGTACAATTATACTGCAAAATTACATAATATACTTGCCCAAACTTCTCGCTGTCAATCGGGCATCCAGCAGTTGGATGTAGAACTCACTTATCACTCGTTTCACTATGTTTGCTGTCTTCGTCCGAGGATAAATCTTGCTTCGGTCCTGGAGAATCGGGCACCGACATTGTTTTTCTTTGCGGAGAATGCACACCGGTCTTCTTAGGAGAAACACAGGAGGTCCTTTTCCCCTTGTCTTCATTGTTAATTTCACGCTCATCTTCTGATGATGATGATGAGGATGAAGAACATGATCTGGATGAAGACGACGACGATGATGATGGTTTAGCTACCACGTTCGGCCTTCTTGACCTCATCTCTGCTGCCACATCTTCCACGACACGGTGCAGTGGACCCTGGTCGTATTTGCTTACACACATTTCTTTGGTGGCCCGTATACCACTTTTTAAGTTGACATGGTTTTTTTGCGCTTCCAAGAGACAATAAACGCAACTTTGGTAGTTTGAACAGTTGTTTCGAAACAAACAGACAGAAGACCTTCTTTGCGGCTTTAATACTAGGGCTTCAGACATATGGTTCATTTCCATTCGTTTTATCTCCCTTTGTAAAGACTCATACTCTTCAATATCTGAAAACCTCTGAGTCATCCACTGTTGTGTTTGTATTGTAGTGTGTAGTTTCACTTTACAGTTCCTGATGTAATGTACCAACACACGTATTATGAAACTTTCAGTAGCAGAATATTTATTTATAATATATTTTTTGCTCACCATGCCTTCTGTAGATGTTGATCCATACATGGCCATTTTCAGTGACCATGAATTGTTGGCATGAACAATTTGACCCTTTGAATTTTCAATTCTAAAAACATTGTACTCCTCATCCATCAACAATCCAAATGAATTTTTAGACGCCGCCATAAATAACTGCTTGATTGTGGTTTGCTTCAAGCAAGATACGACTGGTCTAGACGGTGTCCTTATGGGGGATATACGTCTATCTTTTGTTGAATGATGTGATTTTCTGTTGTATCCGAAATATGGTTCCCGGGTATCTTTGTGGTGTAGTGATCTTCCCACTGATCTGCATCTTGTAAAATCTCGTGGAGAAGGGGCCCGCCTGGTGGATACCTCGTTGAAGGGTCGGCTGGTTGACTTTGATCGTCCTTCGTGTGAATAATGTTTTGTTGGACTTCGGGACCGTGATGGTGATCTTCGTTTATACGAGCTGTAGTACGGTGATCTTCCACGCAAATACCGGCTGTCAATGTTGTCTTGTCTATATTTTTCGTGTGCCACACTTGTCCGACTTCCTGGTCGTACTTCAGAAACGTGACGGTGACTTGTCTCTTCTTGGTACCTTGAACGTGAAAAAACACTCGCAGCTCTTTTTTCTCGTTGCACTCTGTCATGATAATCCATGGTGGAGGTAGTTGAAATTATTGGAGACACCTGAGCGACCGGAGGAAGAGACGTCATCCTCGTTGACGGAATATTGTCTTTTTTTCCGATAAGTTTGTACCTTAAATCATACATATAACTCAAACAAAATGTACACCAAGAAAACAGTCCACGTGTTATAACAAATACTGCCAATCAATAATAAAACATAAATACTGTATGATAAACTCGGACACACCACATACAATCAGTTCTCAAGAACGAATGACCACTATGCACCGTACAATCTGCCGCGTCGTTACATATACTGCCATCCCTACCTAGACAGCGCGGCCTTGGCATAATATGCTATCGTAAGCAGCTCTCAACTAGCGCACCAACGGATTGCGTAGCAATGTCGGGATGAATATTGGCCAACCTGCCAACCGTTCCGCCAACCCGCTAAATTGCGAGAAATCAAACAATCTAATCACTAAGGTTTAGAGTAAGCAATTATCATAGAATAAACAGGCCACATTCACCCGAAAGGTATATTGAGCCTTCCTATTGGTTGTCATGTCTTGCCGTCGAGGACATTTTTGCAGTCTAGTGATGACGTCATCGCAAGAATGTAGGATCTAAACTTTTGCCGGGCCGGGCCTGCTGGGGAATCGCTTGTAACGCGAATCGAGCAATCTACCGTAAGGTCTATGATAACCAATGACCATATGGCAAAACAAGCCACTTTCGACCGAAAGGACAAATGGAGCCTTCCCATTGGTTGTCATGACTGTCCGCCATTCCGCCATATCTTCCGCCATTCCGCCATATCTTCCGCCATTCCGCCATATCTTCCGCCATTCCGCCATATCTTCCGCCATTCCGCCAAATCACTCGTCATTGTAAAGTTAAAGTGTTGCACTTACAACACAGCATCCGCAATATTTCTTCTGCAGCATCCACCTCATAGCCGATGCCCGTTTTACACTTACAAGAAAACTCACATTTACAACGGTTTTCCGATCAAGTCTATACAGCATTTTTCATTGGCGGTTTTCCGAACTATTTGAAAATATTTGCACTAGTCTCGTAACGGGCCCTCGTTGTATCCTTACAAAAATATTCTACTTTACAACGGGCTTTCGATCAATTATCACATCTTTTTTTACTGCGGTTTACCGACCCATAAAATAATAACAGCGCTTCTCACGAAACGGCCCCCCGTTGTATTTGTACAATTCAATAAAACGGTTTTCCGAATAAATGAAATACCCCCTCTGCGCATAGGTCATGGTCGCGCGTGGTATATAAGCCGTGCCGGCCGAGCCAGCGTCAGTGCCGTGTTAAGTTGCCGTCGTGCGGGAGGAATGTCGGTGGTGAATAATTACCCAGTTCTTTTTATTTATGAGTACAGTTTTATTAATGGATTTAAAGTGTGAACATTTATTTTTCCCTAATATGTGTTTTATAAAGTGGTAATGTCCGTCAACCAGGAAGCATTTTGTACGAGTTCTGCACCATTTGTAAAACAACCAGAAGATTTCAACCCCCATCAGCTAAAGGTGTTTAATTCACAACGTCTCGAGCTACAATTTAGACGTCAGATTTGTTGCAAACAACCAACACCGACACAGATCCGACAAGACGACAATCTGCCTAGTTCCGCCCCCGGCCTGGTGTCAGAGGTACCTGCAGACCAAGATCATTGTTACACCATCAAGCCTCCTAATAACAGCGTGTTTGATTGTTTGGAAGAAGACAGTATCTTTCATCAGGACATGCTAGAAAATATGGTAAAGGCGCAGCAGGTGACGGAAGGGATTGTCTCTCATCAACCAGTGTCTACAAATTCACCTTCGAGACCCTCAGCCGACCCCGTCGTCTGTCAGGATGAAGGCCGAGTGGAAGCAGAGCTACAAGAACTACAGTCTCCTAAAACTCCGCCAATTCAGTCTAAAGGGAAATCCATCAAAATGAGTGACAGCCCATACGAAGATGTCACTGATGAAGAATCAGACAGTGATGAAGATGAGGTAATAAATGGACTATTGGTGAAACTAGAAGAAAAGTCTGTGAATACCAGGGAACAATTGAAAAATGATTTATTAGGTACAATGCTAGCCGCAAATGAAGAAAACATCTTCTCTGAAATACCCACAAGATTGCCTTTGATAATAGATATAGGCAAATACGTTGACAGTGTAAATAAAAAGGACACGTTTCGTAGAGGATTTCGAATTGCCTTTGTAGATGGAATTCCAAATTTTCAGTGCGAGTGGGGGAAACTACAACATCCTGATAGTACCATTGAATTTGACCAATTACATTTGTCCTTAGACTCTTTGCAGACAAATGTTCGGTGGTTGGTTGTTGCTATGATAGTAATTTTTAATAAATCTTTAAACGTCGAAAAAAGTCGACTAAGTGAAAATGTGGCACGTTTCGTGAGCAAATTGAAAGTACATGATATTGATCCTGATCGTGTGATTTCTCAAATGGTTAGGCTCCCCCGGTTCTTGAAGAGGGACCAAAGGCGCGGGGACGTAATTGAAGATTATAGAAGTACCTCGAAAAATGGACATGTAATGGACAGGATGCTTGGTGCTTCGCCATCTCAAAACAATGCCAGCAGGGATTCTGATGGGGAATCAAGCGCTGCGTCTAGTACAACTTCCAGCAAACGAAGAAGGTACAAGATGGAGATGATTGCCAAGAAACATCCAAATGTGCATTGGAATCTGCAAGCCAACACAGAACTATGTTATGATAGTCCCGATAAAATGTTGGACCCTGAACAACGAGAAGATGTCATGATGTCACACCAAATAAATGATCAGGATTCTAACGATGCTCACCAAACTGCAGTTATCTACAAACCAACATCAAACCACCGGGACAACGTTGAGCATAAAACACGACTTGAAAAGGAACAGCCAATCAGAAAAATCTTTCAAAATTGTCATCCTTTTAATTCAGTTTTTTTTGTTGAGAGTACCAACATTAAATCAAATGTTGTGTTCAACACTAATGAAGTACTTGTAAGCCCAGAAGTATTAGAAGACTGTAAATTCAATTCCAAATGCATGAACAATCTGAAGCGCAATATGTACATAATTCCGGCTGTCAGAAAGACTGTATTAAACCTAATTGACAAAGGTATAGAGGATTCTAGAGTGCTAGTGACCTTCGGCGACATCATCAACGGACTGGTGAAAGACATTACTTCAAATATCCTCGGGTATCCTTGCTTTGACACCAACGCCCTTATTTCGTTTTTAGCGAGTGACATAGATGATAGGCGAAAGGAAGCGGCAACATTGTCTATTGGACTCGTGACAATGTTGCGGCGTAAAGAAAAAACAATGGTGGCTATGCCGTGGACAGTCATAAAGGAGTGGTGCTTAGAATATTCTAAAGTGTTGGAAAACATCGTGATTGAGCTGAGTCTCAAAAGAGCAGCAAAGGGAAAAAACCACCTGAATGATTTGAAGCATGAATTTAGTGGGTTAAGGAACTTGGTGGAAGAAAAATTCAAAGAAAGATTTCAATCAAAAGTTCTTCTCTTTGAAAAACTTTCAGATATTAGTGATCTTTGTGTATACATATTATTTGGAGTGACTTTGTCTAACCAAAGCACCGGTAGGACATTATATACAGACTTTTTGGTGAAAACGGTGTTATTTTCCTGGCACCAGTTAAAAAAATTCCCAGTGGACATATTGCGTAATTCGTGTGAAGAACCGAAAGACATTTATTGGTGCCTACCGTTAGCCTTTCTCACTAACATGAAAGGTATCGGAATAACCCCAGTGCCCGAAGAAAAGACAGACATTGCCTGCTCCATTGAAGAGTTCTGGGAGGACTTTAGCAGCGCTACAGAGTCCAGACCAACAACATTCTTGCAGCAGGAGCAACCACAGCAGGTACAGCAGCTGTATCAAAACGTGGATTTAGCCCAGTTAGCAGCTGCATTTCTGGCTTCACAGTCAAGGGATGCTACTATCAACATTTCCCAGACCACGTGAGTTTTTAATCTTGTGGGCATTGTATCTGACCGTTTAAAAATGTAACCTGTTCATATAATGATTGTTTGTGTTAAACTTTCCTCTTTTAGCTGCTTAATATTTTCTTAGCGTAATTTCAAAATGATTTATCACACTAAATGAAACGTTAAAATTGACTGTGTACATTTTGGTACATTTTATTGTGTTGCACTATTAGTGATGTTTTGATTGTTGTATTATCCTTTGTATTTAACAGTATTTTCGGGTTAACTTTGAACTTGGGTTAACTTTTAATGTATTTTGATTCACTTTTCGTTACGTATGCATCTATATAAATGTTTCAATGTCATATCTGCTAAGTTCTACTAATAATACAGTGTGCTGATAACTTTTTTTGTAAATAATACTTCTAACTGTTTTCGTTGCTGCATAGTTCTTTAATATTACGTCTGTTTTACTTTTGTGTGTAACAGTAAAATGTTTATAGTTGTACTGTTGTTTATGTATAATATGTTTTTCTTACCGCAATGTTCTTATATTCAACCTTTGTTATTACTTTTGTATGTTGCAGTAAAATATTTGTATGTTTAAAATATAATTTTACAATTATATAAACATGATTTGTTCAATTATTACTGGATATTAGTTTACCAATTTAAAAAGTGTGCATATTGATATGTTTATTGTTTATCATGAATAAATTATTAAGTTCCTTTAATTGTGTTTCTCTCTATCCCAGTGATGAATGCTGTATTGACATGTTTGCAATCAAGTTTCCAGACATATGTGTCTAAAAGGTATTACATGTTGATAATCGCATCAATGGTGTAGGTTGTCTGGAACAACCAAACTGTATATTGACAAACTCTGGTTTTAAATTATAAAGCTCCCCTAATAGAGCATCTCTGCATCCCAGTGATTAATGCTGTATTCACATGTTTGCAATCAAGTTTCCAGACATATGTGTCTAAAAGGTATTACATGTTGCTAATCGCATCAATGGTGTAGGTTGTCTGGAACAACCAAACTGTATATTATTGACAAACATTGGTTTTAAACTATAAAGCTCCCCTAATAGAGCATCTCTGCATCCCAGTGATTAATGCTGTATTCACATGTTTGCAATCAAGTTTCCAGACATATGTAACTAAAAGGTATTACATGTTGCTAATCGCATCAATGGTGTAGGTTGTCTGGAACAACCAAACTTTATATTATTGACAAACATTGGTTTAACATTATTATTATTGAATACACATTTATTTAACTTATTCACTTTTTTATTGATGTCTACCAAATTGATGAAAATCATATAGCAAGTGGGAAAATTGCCGTTAAAGGTGGATCGTGAAGATTTGAAATGTGTTCGGCAATGAATTACAGTTGTTGACTCTTTACGACATAAGTAAGAAATTAGGAAATTAGGTGCCAAGACTGAATAATCAAAATAACACAGATTGTTGTAGAAATATATAACAAGTAGAACTGTCACCCAAAGCTGGGTAATAGATTATTGTGTCCTGTTATTGTCTTACTGTGCGTGGGATTTTGACGCAAGTACCACATTATTTTCAAACAATGCTTTTTACATTTCCAAAGCCAATCGTAAGATTGCACGGTAAAGTATTTACGGAGTTGTACATGAAAACTATTATCAAATTCTTATCATCGGGTAGTCGCTGTAAATAATATCAAACGGGTTTCCGTTCTGGATGTGCTTGTATTGAACGAGGACCCGATATAAGAGTAAACTAGTCTGTCAAAAGTGATTAGGAATTCGATTGCCAGCAGATATAGGCGTTGTGTCATTCGCATAGCTTATTTGTACAGAGTAATTTCTGTTCGGATAACGACAATTTTGACAAATTGTTATTATCTGTTAACGTCTGGTAACCGTTGCAAGTAATACCATACGGTATAAGGAAATCAAAGGCGTTCATGAACTAACACAGTGTACATACACACAATTATTTATTGACATTGTCATTTTCACAAACTACAAGATCATTAAATTTAACTAGGCGATCATCTTGCGTCATGAGTTTGATTGCGTCTCTGGTGTATATTTGAAGTGCAAATGTTCCTTGTTCCAACATAAGAACGCGACAACGGATGTATGATGACAAGTAAATAGAGTCTTCTGTAATGTCGTCATCCAGCATCTTCAAGCAGCCTTTGCGAGCATTCTCTTTGTCCATTTCAACAGTTAGGTAGGACATCTTGTTAGTGTCAGGTATCTTGTTCTTGTTCTTCCCGCTGTTTCCACTCGTTATTAAAATGTCCACATTCTCCTTTTTGGCTAATGGCAAATTGATTTCGCGCAAATATGTGTTTAGTCGCGTCTTGTCTTTATCAGTGGATTGGTTGTTCTTTATGTTGGAAAAAGCCTCCATCAATTGCAGACTGTTGTTGGGCAGTTTTAC
>VBOA01000174.1 GCA_005877695.1 Gammaproteobacteria bacterium
AGCTAATTCCTCGCAGTCTCAAATTCATTTTTTACATCACCGTTCAAACCACGGATCTTTGTCACCGTTCTGATCATCGCGACCACCGTCGGTTTGTTCACCGCGAATCAACCGTCTTGCGCGCTCCGCAATCCGCATTCTTCGCCCGCCGCTGTCAATCGTGCGAAATTGTTAAAGTGTGAACACAGAGTTTTTCGAGAACCACCGTTCGCATAATTGGCTGGACAACCGACCACCCGCTGACAAGGGTCACCCAGGAACAAAGAACCTACAGCTGTTTTTAGTTTGTCAACGACCAGTAAGTCTGAATTCGTTTGGCTTTTTCTCTTTTCTGCATGTATTCGCTTCTCACTTCTTTCATACTCTTTATTCTTTATCTTCCATGGATAATCCTTCCAATTGTTTTAGTTATTTTGTTATTTAAGAGATCCTTATTAATATTTTGGTTATTCAGAGATTTTTATTAATTTCCTATTTTGTTTCGACAAATATATAAATATATTTTAATAACAGAATTCCGAGAGTCATTTATCCATTTCCTTCTTTGTTTAATTTAAATCTCTATTAGAAGATCGTGCATTCAAATTATATTAAATTCGTTATTTAATTGATTTAAAGTTAGTGCATGAAACGTGAAAATCGTTCTTAAAGTCTCGTGTCGGTTTTCCAGCTAATTGTTCGCTTTCCTCCTTCAGAGGAATTCCTGTCGTTCCACTAACACACACAAAACAACCAGAATCGTGTGGATCAGAACTCTCTGACACGGACACTGTCAATAATCGATACAATATGCGTCTCTTATCATTGTTAAATTAATCGACTCAATACTCTGTTAGAATTACCTCTGAGGATCAGTACTTTCGGTCGAATAGACAAAATAAATTTATATTACTTTAAAATTTTTATAATACTTTAAATTTATAATACAACAGGAGTACATACTTGACTACCAGTAACTTCCTAACAGAATTACCCTCCACAATTCCATCGGCGCTACCCTGGTCGAGCGACGATAATCCTACCCCTTCAAAATTCCATCGGCGCTACCCTGGTTGTAGCGACAATAGTTATTTTCCTTCCAACTATCAAATAAAATTTTTATAATAAAATTTGCATTTTTAGTAATCTCTCGAGGTACATGGGTAAAAGGGCTGGTCGTCAAGTCCAAATAAAAAGAATAAAAGCTCAAATAAAACGGGCTATTGTTGCCAACAAAGATTGGTCCTCTTTATACGCGAAATTATGCGAATATAAATCTCAGGTAAATTTTAAACCTATACCTTGGAAATTAATTCCAATTGACATTGAGTTTAATTATCCGAATTATAAAACAATCGAAAGAACTGATCCCAGAAGAGAAATATATAAAATTCGCAATTTACTAGGCCCCGGATTATAATTAAATCATTCCGCTGGCGGAGGCTTTAAATCTCCTTATTTGCGAATTTTGCGAAAAATAAAAGTTTTATAAATAAGAGTTGCCAATATAGCTAATTTACCTAAGAGCACTTTTGTACAACCAAACCATTAACTTCTCAAAAATTTTCTTTTAAATAAATATAATAAGCATGTTTAACCATAAATTATAATCTATTAATTTATTCTCCCCCGTTCCCCTCATTCCTCAACATTCGAGATTGCACTGGCCTTCGCCCTGGTTAATATAGAATTTATTCTTTTACCGAAAAGGGAGGCCTCCGAGCGAACGGCCTTTAGTCGGAGTAATAGCTGTCTCTATTGACAGTTGACCTGTCAAGGGGCCCTACGAGTTCGCTCGGCTCGCGCCACACATCCGTAAAAGTGTGTCACGGGGTAACTAAGTCGAGAGTCCGAAACCCATCCTTTCCGCGGGTCCGGACGTAACACTATATATGTACATATATTTAGATTTTCTAGAAATGTAAAACATACCCCCAACACTGTTACTACAGTTTTGACATTTAATTTAATTT
>VBOA01000171.1:0-1573 GCA_005877695.1 Gammaproteobacteria bacterium
AACAACAGTAACAATGTCACCAGCAACAACAACAACACCGCTACAACCCCTACCTCCACCTCCACCGATGCTACTATTAACTTCGACATCCGTGACGTTAACGATGTCTATAATTCCTTGCCAAAACAAAACTCCGTACAAGTTCATTGTGTCCCACATGTTTATAAATGTGCTATGAAACTTGTAAAAATAATGAAAAACTCCGAAGTGGATGAAATATTTACACATCCGGATCTCGTCACCGAAGGTGATCATCGAAATATTATTACACCTTTGTACTCAACTCTGCCAGCGAAACTGAGAGACTTCACAATAGCAAACATTAAGACAATGTTTAATATCGGGTATTATGCACTCCGACACAAAAGCGATGTATCTTGGGAGGACGATGATAAAGATGCTGATGTAATTAGAGCGTGTAAAGTTCTTTATGAACTAATCGAAATTGTAGTGAGTCGTACTACTAATTCACATGACTGGAAATACTATATCAAGGACGAACTATTTAATGTCGGAATTTACCCTTCCCATTTTCGTGATCTGAATACCAGGTATAATTGGCCACGCATGAAAATTCTCATTGGGGCTTCATGTGAAATGCATGATATAGTAGAGTAGTATGTATACGTGGTGGTATGCAGATATTCGTAAAGACCTTGACAGGCAAGACAATAACACTCGTAAAGACGGAATGATATTTTTCGTTAGTTTATATTGCTTTAGTTTATAAGATTAGTTAAACAGCTTGAGAGAATGAATGTTGTTTTTAGTTATATTATTTTAGTAACGTTGTTTAAAGAACTAGTAAACAGCTTGAGAAATGATACATTTTACTTTTTTAGTTATGATATATGAATAAGTATCAACTTCATACGCTTCAGTAATATGTTTAAGTTTTACGATATACTTCAATAAATAATAAGTATGTTTAATTTGTCGAGCTATGTTTGATGTATCTTTCAATGCACCGTGACTACTATAGCTTAATATTCGTTTTCATGAATTCATTAAGTTGTAAATCTTCTAAATAACTTTACTCATTTCAATTGCGTTTTCCATATCTAATAGAGATTACATTATGTATTTACGTTTATCGTCCTTGCATATTTTATCATCATTGTGACTAATCGAGTATACTAACTTCTCGACCATCAGCTTGAGCTTTACCCTGTCTAATGGGGATTCCGTTTTCTATATCTAATAGAGATTATGTTATGTATTTGAGTTTATCGCCCTTGTATATTTTATCGTCATTGTGACTAATCGAGTTTACTGACTTCTTGACCAAACGAGTTCTAGAATGATCTGCATCTAACTCACTTCAAAAAAAGTAAATGAGACACGAAAACTCTAGATCTACTGGGTATTGTTACTAGTGAAATTGGAAAAACTATAAATAACGATAATTCCGCCCAGTGCTAGAATAAGAAAATAAACAAAATTTTTCTGATTCTCTAAAGTAACTAAGTATTGTGAGTCTGATATGACTTCAGTGGTGGCGGGATGAGAACTAATAGTATTATAACGTTTATTAGCTCCATCGACGATTTAGATCGATAAAATATACATACCA
>VBOA01000171.1:1678-2116 GCA_005877695.1 Gammaproteobacteria bacterium
CATTCAAATAACGATTACGTACACACATGCAACTAGCAACTTGCCACCATAACAGAAAACGTACTACAGGCACTGAACAACACACTGGAACTTGAAACAGTCACATAATTATTTTCTGTGTCAAGCAGCACACATTCATGCAAAGCGTCGTTTAAGATTTAATCCAACTCGGCCACGCTATTGACATCAATACCCTTAACGACATTTACTATGCCGAAAAAAAAATCTACACAGAGCCCATGTGTGAAACATATAACAACATGTGTCAAGAACTTGATTAGACGATGACCCTTAATATACCATTTCACAACACATCCGCCTAATTCCAACGTTATTCACAAAAGTATTTTCTGTGTCAAGCAGCACACGGCCACGCTATTGACATCAATACCCTTAACGACATTTATAATGCTATGCCAAAAAAAAACCTACACAGAG
>VBOA01000172.1 GCA_005877695.1 Gammaproteobacteria bacterium
AGTAATACAACAAAATAGTAACAAGAATTAAATAAAGATATTACAAACAATAAGAAAATCATTAATATAACGCAACGTTGCAGATACGCGCAGTGTGCGTATGAGTTCTCAAGCTGTAAGTTCTTATAAAGTAAGAAACATAAAAATAATAATTATTTGCTAAAGTTCTGGAAGTTTTAGAAGTAAAATAATAACAATTATAGAAGTTATATTCTTTAATTCCATTAAAA
>VBOA01000173.1 GCA_005877695.1 Gammaproteobacteria bacterium
ACTCTTTAAGTCTAATAAAATGTTTCAAACTATAAGTTCTTAAAATTAAGAAACATAAAAATAATAATGATTTATTCAAGTCCTTAAAGTTTTAGAAGTAAAGTGTTAACAATAAAAAGTTTTATTCTTTAAGTTTAATAAAAATGTTTCAAACTTAGTTCTTAAAAATTAAGAAACATAAAATTTATGTCTTGGAAGTTTTAGAAGTAAAAAGTTAAAAATAAAAATCTTATACTCTTAAAGTCTAATAAATGTTTCAATGTGTTTCAAACTAAAGTTCTTAAAAATTAAG
>VBOA01000175.1:0-381 GCA_005877695.1 Gammaproteobacteria bacterium
GGACAGGAAAATTTCCAAACGCATACAAAGTTGCTAAAGTTATACCAATTTACAAATCAGGTGAAAAGACCCTGTACAGCAATTATAGACCAATTTCATTACTCTCTGTATGCTCCAAAATATTAGAAAAATGTATAAAATTACAGCTTTCTAACTATCTAAATGAAAATAAATTAATAACAGAACAACAGTTTGGCTTCAGATGTAATAAAAATACATCTGATGCTCTGTTTGAAATTACTAAATATGTATCCAATTTATTTGGAGTAAAAAACAAAGTGTTAATAACATTTCTAGATATAGCTAAGGCATTTGACTGCGTGAGTAGGCAACTGCTGTTGCAAAAGTTACATTCAATTGGTGTACAAAACAACTCTTATG
>VBOA01000175.1:468-1882 GCA_005877695.1 Gammaproteobacteria bacterium
AGGTAGCACTTTGGGCCCTTTATTATTTCTAATTTACATAAACAGCATTACTAAAGTACTTATTGAAGGGAAATTGATTCTTTTTGCTGACGATACAGTTGTTGTGTCCTCTGGACGTACTTGGGACGAAGCATTCAGTAAAGCATCCTCGGATCTTGCTAAGTTATTAAAGTGGTTTAGTGGTAACATTTTAACTGTGAACGTTAGCAAGACAAAATATATGCCCATGTTTCTAAAAATCGATTCAGACCCTGGTCCAAGGGTATTGCGGATGCACTCCTGTGGTGACCCGTGGTCGGTTTCCTGTGGTTGTGGCATAGTTGAGCGTGTGGAACAATATAAATATTTAGGGATAATTATAGATCGCAAGTTGTCTTGGGTACCACACATTCAACATGTCAATAAACGCCTACGAAGTTTAATGCATGCCTTTACACAGCTATCTCAGGTGCTCACTGTGGATCAGTGCCGGGGGGTGTATTACGCCTATGCCCAGTCGTTGTTAATGTACGGAGTACTCGCTTGGGGTGGTGCATCAACTAATCTTCTGGAACCGCTAGGAGTCACACAAAGAGCAATCATGAAGATAATTCTTCTCAAAATTTGTTCCTTGAATTTCCGGTGCTAACTATAAAGCAATTATTCATACGTACTGTTTTAATGTATATTCGGAATAACAACATATTTACAGTGATTAATCATAACTATCCTACGAGGGCAAGGATGGAATATGGATATGGCATGCCGAAAATAAACCATAGATTAGAAGGTGTCCATGCTTTTTATGTTGCTCATATCCTACATCGCAACCTGCCACAAGAAATCTTGCAAGCGGAAGGTGACAGTATCGCCATGTATAAAAGAAGGGTCAATCAGTGGCTGATGCAGATTGGTCCCGAGGCAGCTGAGGTAATGACACAGTCTCCATATTCGTAACTTGCACAATAATCTTTCCTTTTTATATATATACACATAAAAAGCTCTATTATTCTGGTGAACGGTCAATATTCTGAAAACCGGCTCGTTAAGCTGATAAGCATTAAATTGTTAAGCATTTAGTTTTATGTAAGCAGCCTAGTTTAATAGCCCTATTCTAGTATATTGTTGTATGTATGTATAGCCTATACAGGACTCGGGGCCCGCGCACAGACGTATAGTCTATGCGGGCTTCTTCCACTGTACATATGTTTGTAATCATTGTTATATCTGTGTGGAATAAATAAATAAATAAATAAAAACTTTGTAATAACTTAAATCTTGTCTCAATAAGTAATTTCATCAATTCAAGTGTTTTAACATCAATATTAATTTCTTCTTTTTGTCTTCCAAACAAATCAAATATATTTTTTGAATCCATATTTATTAAGAATTAAATTATTGATTACTGAATCAAATCTATTAATACTCAATTCAT
>VBOA01000177.1 GCA_005877695.1 Gammaproteobacteria bacterium
ATATTAGTCGTTTACCAGCGACAGCCTCGATCACCGTTGGCCTCGACGATTACCACTGCTTATCGGCGGCGGTTAGTTTTTTGTGACGCATTCAAGGAACCGGTCAATAATTACATCGCCCAGGAACGTGCCAGAAAATGATGGCCTCTAACCAAGGTGTACTCATGGACGGCCTTTAAGTATCTGTACACAGTATTGATACTTTCAAATTAATCAAGTTTTTCTTATTTTAAAATTACTATATATACAGGAGAGAACTTAGACAAACCATCATTTACTCACCGTGCGTTGGGTAATGATCACTGTTGATTAGTTTTCCGTGTTGAATTATTAATATGAATAGTACAGATCCAGACTTACAGATAATTTTTAGAAACATGGCTTTACCGAACCTGTCTCCATTAGTAAGCCCTACTGGTATTAGTGATTTCGAACAACAACAAGCTATAAACTCAATTGCTATTGATGGACCTATTGATTCGCCCTTATTAAAGAATGCGTTGAGTGTCGATCCTATTGAATCGCCTTTATTGAAAGATGCGTTGAGTGGCGTCGGGCACTTTATGGACCCTACACAATTATGTGAAACGGTGGTCATGGACGAGGCTCCGTTAAAAACTAAAACTAAAACAAAACGTGGTCCTACCTTGCAGTGCTTGCAAATCGTAAAGCTAACCGGTAATGTTTGTAATCAAAATTGCTTAAAAGTGCCTTTCTGTGCTCGCCATAAGGACACCGTTCAAGCAAGGCACTATTACTCTTTGCACGGTATTAGTTATGTGAAAAAAAGTATTGGACCTATCATGTTAAAATCTTTAGCTCAATCTCAATTCAAAGCCATGCAATATGGCCTTAAATCCAAACGGGTACGGACAACTTACGTTGACCAACCACACACACTATCGGTTCCCCTGACTATAGAACCCTCAGCAGTAGTTGGCGAATCTCAGCCCCCTGTGCCAGAGATGAAGAAAGTTACTGAAAAGAAAACAAGACATCTTCCGTCAACACTATCGGGTCCCCTGTCTATCAAACCCCCAGCAGTAGTTGGCGAATCTCAGCCCCCTGTGCCAGAGATGAAGATGGTTACTAAAAAGAAAACTAGGCCTCGGTGTTAAGACAATACCTTTCCGTGCAATGTGGGAATCAAAGAAATATCTGGTGGTTTTAGAACATCACGCTGTCAAAGATTACGGTGTGACTACACTGACAGGAAACAGTTTTTTTAAGATTACTCTGCCAAAATCTCTACCCATGGTACCTAACAGGAAGGGATACCAAAAGTTTATTTTGAGATATAAACATTTAGATTTTAAAACAGGTTTAGAAGACTATAGGTTAAGATTTGTGTTTAAACCTCGGAAGTGAAACTAGTGCTGGGGGCAAGAGCTCTGAACAATATTATTTTGCAATGAGCTACTCCTCTAAGTAAACAGACTGTGATAGGACATTGTATTGTAGACTAACTAACCCCTTGTATTGTATATATATATGTGTACTAACACTAACACTTTTTTTTGTTTTCTTAATTTTTGTCATGCTACATACTAGTTACTAACACTTGGTTTCAAAATTTAAATTCACTTTAATTTTGACGCAAACTGTGCTGAGGATTTGGTCACTTTGCCTCAACACCATTAAGAGAGTTTGCTTTTTTTTGTTTAAATTCAGAGCGACCCGAGGTGTGACACTCGACGCTCGACAATTTTCGTAACGATAAAATTAATAACAAAAAAAAGCCTCCCTCCTACCTCAACAAGAGGTAGGACGGAGGCTTTTTTTAAAAATCTTCCATTTGGCCTTGAGAATTTAAATACCTAGTGACGTAAACATTTAAATCTCTAGTGACGTCAACATTTAAAATGAATCTGGCACGTCATCGGTTTAAAGAGGCTGTTTAACCGTCAACATTTACAAAACCTCATTATTCATAGGATCTTTAATTTTTAAATACCAGTGACGTCAACGTTTAAAAGGCTCATTATTCATGGGATCTTTAATTTTTAAA
>VBOA01000176.1 GCA_005877695.1 Gammaproteobacteria bacterium
TCTTATTTGTTTGTTTACTCTTATGCGCTCTAGGGCAAATAAAATCCTTATTCCATTAAAGCCGTGGTTAAGCCATCACCTGTGAAATGATATCACAAGCGAAACAGCTGTTTCTTGAAACTATATAAATCAAGATATTTTCGTTTGCTCCCACTGTTTACATTTTCTATTCTTTAGATTAAAAACTGAAATTAATTAGTTAGCTCCTTAATATATTTATAGCAGAATGACAAAAAGTATTGTTCACATCACGGGGCAAATGAAGCTTTTTGATCCTCGCTCATTTAATGGCCTCGGCTCTGCCTCAGCCATTAAACTTGAGCTCATATCAAAAAGCTTCACTTTTGCCCCTAGATATGAAATATACTATTTCCGCCACCCGCCCGATGTTGTGCAGTGTAGGCCTAGTATAATTGTGTATGTACATCATATTATGTGTATTAAACTAATATGTTTTCATACAGATAATATAAATACAACGTGTCATTTATGTCATTAAAACGTGTAAACTCTCTCTAAGGCCATAAGTAAGCATTTACATTAGGATTTTCTGAATAGAATGGAAAAGCATTTACATTAGGATTTTCTGAATAAAATGGAAGACATAGCATACAGCTTTAGTGGTCTTAAGTTAAAACATTATGATTTGCTGTTAATGTCCCAACCTTTGAGAGCAGTGTTTGACACGATAAAAAGCGAGGTTTTTAGGCAAACAATTAGCCTACTAATATTGTTCTACAGAAGAACTATCCCTACTCTATTGATATTAAATAAATTAACAAGTTCATAATGTAATATATTTGTATAATAAGTTGACGTTTTTATACATAAGCTTTATGTTTACATATTTAAGGTGTATAACTTATATCTATATTTACTATAACAGCGTTTATGGGATATTATATTTTCGTAGGTATTTAATAAAACATTATTAAATCAGAAATTTGACGTTGAATTGTGATCCTCTATTACTTTGCTTACATTCAGTATAGTCTCATAGGTTATAATCTGAAAATAAACAAAAAAAACATGCATGTATAACGTGAAGTTGAGAGAGTTATTTTATGAGAAAACGACTCTAATATTGCATGAAAACTGCTCATTTCCACCAATATTTTTCAAAATTCTTCCGGGGGGAGTGCCCCCCGGTCCCCCCCCCCTCCTGGGAGGTATTCCATACCCCCCAGACCCCCCGGTAAGTGTGCACAAGTCCGCCCCCCCCCCCTAAAAATAGACGCTGGATCCGTGCTTGCATCTAGTTAGTTTTTTTAATTTGAAGTTTAGATAGTTATGGGGATAAATAATTTTTGCTTCCTGGGACCTCAAAAACTACATTTAAGCAAAATCCCCTCACCGTCCTAGTTAGTTATTTTAGATACAGAGTTAGGATAGTTATGGGGATTAAATAATTTTTCCTTTCTGGGACCTCAAAAAATTACATTTAAGAAAACCCCCTTGTTAATACTACTCTATGTCCCAAGACACATAAGCGTACCAAATTTCATCTTCCTAGCTCTTTTAGATACGAAGTTAGCATAGTTATAGGGAATAAATAACTTTGGCTTCCTGGGACCTCAAAAACTACATTTAGGCGAAATCCCTTCATTGTCCTACTCTTGGACCCGAGCTGCATCTGCATACCAAATTTCATCTTCCTAGCTCTTTTAGATAAAAAGTTAGGATAGTTATGGGGATTAAATATTTTTTGCTTCCTGAGACCTCAAAACATTACATTTAAGAAAAACCTCCTTGTTAGTACTACTCTATGTCCCAAGAAATGAAATGAAATGAAAATATTTATTCCAAAATAACAACAAAGTATTACAAATAAAACAAAACATATCATATCATCAGACAATGGTAACACCAAAATAAAGTCCTTCGTATGAGTTCTTCAAGTGTTGCTAAAATTAAATTCAATTTCCATACTTGACTTATATTATTAACATTATCTTACCTATATACAATACAAAACCCTAGCCCAAGATTGCTGTTGTTATTATTGGAATATACAAACACGCGAGGGAAACGAATTCCCTGTCTGCATGCTGGAGTTCAGTTGGACGTTAGTGGGACATGTCACACTTTCCCCTGACATCTGCTGGTATGACATCGAACATGATGTTTTATTCTGTCGCCAGTGTGCGGGTAACATTGATTGATACACAGAACCCGGCAGCTGGCACAAACTTGTCTTTTTAATACATCCATGTAACATTTACTATACGCAGTATCACTATTTACATGCATTTCTTTTGGGCAAAAATTAACATAGCCTCTTATGGACATACAATGTTTTCATTCAAACTGCTAATTTTGATGGTTATTTATTTATTTATTTATTGTTGACAA
>VBOA01000179.1 GCA_005877695.1 Gammaproteobacteria bacterium
CCTGAAGGGGTAGTTTTCACCCTCTTACTATGTTCGAGTAGTAGCCCTGGCCGAGATGTACCACTATACCAATTTGGATTAAGGTCGGTCTAACAAGACCTGAGATGAACAGGTTGATAGCGAAGGTTGATTGTGAATGTGCTAAGTCCGAAGCCCATGTTATCTCCCGTAAGCGGAAATTGTACTAAGAGTGACTAAAAGTCAACCGTACAATAGTGCGCGAACTATCAAGTACTCTACGTAAAGTCAAGAATCGGGATCTGCAGTCAAAACCGTGCCTAAAGAGGAAACCGCTAATCTATGCGGAAACCAAGTGTGAACATGCTAAGCTCAAGCCCCATGTTATTTATCATTGCCAGGAATCAGTATTAAAAGTGTGCGAAAGACAACAAGTGTCAAATACAGTATAAGTTGTCGCAGGATGGGCGAGGGACCTATTAAAAATCTTAGCATTAAGTCAGGAGACGGAATCTGTAATCAAAATCCTATCTAAAGAGGAAACCAGTCACAGGAGTGAAGACCGACTGTTTTTACTCAAAACTATACTGAAAGAGTTAACATATCAATCTGACCACATATCTTGTCCGCGAAACTGTAAGTATACTTATTCGATGCGCTACAAGACTTGGCGGCCCACTGACTATAATATAAAGACAGAAAACAACTTTAACATGGTTAGAGGTGAAATTAAATTCGATAGTAAGGTATTTTCAACAATCTTTACAAGTCCGTTCATCGTTACAAGTGTCCTTGATAACTCAGGGTTTTATACAAAAGCCTTGGACGATTCGAAATAGGTTTAAATTTCGTACACATAAAAGAACCATAGCATGTTTAGAGGTGAAGTTAATTTCGTTAGTGAAGTATTGTCAATAATATTTACAATTCCATTAC
>VBOA01000001.1:0-5063 GCA_005877695.1 Gammaproteobacteria bacterium
GTAACAATTCTCTTTAACAAACAATATCTCAATTCATGAAAACAATCCCAGTGACAAAGGGCGATCGACGAAAGGGGGGGGGGGGGAGAGAAACAAGGTTGACGTAAGCCTTCCTATTGACATCACGCCTCGCCTAAATACCTATGCCAAACAATTTCATGCGATGCCGGGCAAAATCCTGTGTCTGATACGCAACTCAATTTTATTTATTTATTTTAAAAAATCAAACTTCAAGCAAGTTACTGTATCATTATGTTTGAGAAAAACAAATATAAAAAGCTCAGTTTATTCATGTTTTTAAGTTTAAGTCAAGTTTTAAATCTCTTCTTTCAGTGGGAAAAAAAATTTTTTATTCAAACTCCGAGTGCGCATCGAGAATTAACAACAAGTCCAAAGTCCGACTTCAATCGTTATTGCATGGTCAACGTCCAGAGAAAACGGTAAAAGATTTTAATTCTGAGTGTTTAACTATTACCTTTTATTTTAAAATAATTTTTTAAGTGTGAAGCTTACTATTTACAATGTTTTCAAAGCTCTCAAGAATTAATTTAATCCGTGTGCAAAACCTGAATTTACTATCCTTATTTACCGTAGTCTAAAATAAAAACAATTTATTCGGAAGTAAATGACACGTTTACAAAATACCTTTTAAATGGTTGGTTAAAAATAAAGCAGAGTTTAAGTCCTAAGGTCAAGATACATTTTATTTACATTTAAAGTTTTAAACTCCAAGGGACGCGACGTTAAAATAAATCTATGTTTTATTAGCCAACCATTAATTCACGGTGTCAATGTTCACGATATCCAAACAGAAACATCATCGGAATTTAAAAGAAAAACATTTAATCAAGACGGCCTCGGCAATGCAAATGTCGGTCTACCTATCTCCCTCGAATTCCAGAGTGAGGCGCGAACATTCCGCCGACGTGTGAAATCCTATCAGCCTATCAACAATGGCGCTTACTACCTAGTTCACCTATTTCCGAAATGTTTGTAACAACAAAATCTAAAGACAACTCGGATGTCCGCAACAACAACTATAAATAAACAACAATAAACAACAATTATAAACAACAACTATAAACAACTGTTGTTGATCACCAAACAACATGGCGCAACAACAATTCAACAATCAACATCTTAAACCTAAATTTATAACAATTTAATGTGCACGTACTATTTACTATAAGTCTAGGGAACAAGTGGGGGAATAATTAAATTAGACACCAAGTTTATTTTATTTCCGCGTCTCGGACGTGAAGCCGTAGACCACAGGTGTGTCCACTACACCAATGCTCAGCTCTTATCAGTAAGAGATAAGCGCACAAGGAAAACTCGCATCCATTGTCTGCTCAAGGCCGGCTGACCCAAACCTGTCCGGCGCCACGACCCGCTTGTGTCTAGCCCTTCCCTCCAAGTCACTTCAAGCCATCCAGTATTTAAATAAAATTCAAAATTTTGCTTTTCTGATCGGACCCAAAAAACTGACAGTGTTGTTCTACTAAAGTTTCAGGAATGTTTCAAAATTGTTCTCCAGTGTTTAAATTTGTTTAAGAAAATCAAAACTTTATTTTAATGAAAGGTTCATCTGTATGTATGTTTTTTAAGTAGCTCCAGCATAACCCAAACCATCAACCACGCGATCGGTACCATGTGTACTGTCCCATTTGTGCGGTCAGCTATAGACCATTACTTTAAGTTGTTAATTAAATCTGCTACCAAGATTTGTCAGAGGTCCAGGGATCTTTAGGTTGACGGTGGGCCATAAACCGGAAACCACTTAATTAAACTGAAATAAAATTACCAAAACTTACACACTATGGGTGGCTTGAAATATAAGTACCTGGAGAATGAAGGTGCAAGACACAATAAAAGTCCATTGAGAAGAGAACATGTTTATTTTATACACTTTTCAAACTGACATATTTATTTAAGAAATCTGAAAATTGCAGGTTTTCGATTTAATGCACTATACTACTTCTCTTGGCAAACAATAACTCTAAATTTCACATTCCTAAACAGTTAGAACAAGGGTTTTTAATTAATGACTGTCGGATGTGTGTCTGTCCAAAATTTAGAGAAAATGAAAAAATGTACTTTTCAACAACCACTTACAAATTAAAAAAAACAAGAAAATTGGTGATTGTTTACACTCCATGATATTAATTGGAATCTTATTACTTCTTAAAAAAAACTGTATTTATATTTAAGGAAGAACATTAACAGCAAATTTTATAGTTTCAAGAATGTTAATACTCCAAAAGGGAGTCAGGTGTTGGCTTTAAGTTTTTAATGATCTTTAACTACTAATGCGATTGGTACACACCTTTTCAGAAGATTAACCAGGTTTATTTAACATGGCTTGAACAAAACTAAAATCTGTACTTTTGAAACTGCCAGAAAAATACGTTTTACTGAAACTTAAAAATGCAATGGTTTTAAATTACTTGTTCATAATATTTACTCTTACTGGCACAAAACATCACTTATGAACTCTGATTCTACTAAAGGTCTTCTGGCAAGGGGCCTTCATTTACATAAAAATAAATAATGGTTGACATACATAACAAACAATACACACTCAATGGACATTGATACACATCTAGGCAACAATAATATGATCTAGGTTTTCTTAAGTGCAGGGACAAGAAACGAGCCTTATAATCTTGAAATAGGTAAAATCACTTTATACGCCTCTCGGTCTGTATGTGGCCCTCAGGGAGAAAAGGGTGGTTCCTAGTGGAACATAGGTTCTACAATACTTAAATCAGCCGTAACTAGGCCTCAGCCATTTCTTAACGTTTTAATTAGGAAAAAAAGAAATAAATGTTTCGGCCCTAGGCCTAAACATTTTAAATTACAAATTTTTATATGGGGGTTTCTATGAACCGACCAAGCTAACTAACTACATACATGAAAAGAAAACTCCAAACTACTATTACTCTCAAGGTGATAAATGAAACGGGGTATTAAAAGGTTGTTTGAAAATCTAGCTGTATGTATGGATGTAGAGGCAAAATATGAAACATGCTAAACTGTCCCAGAAGGGGGGGGGGGAAACAATGTGTCTTATGGACCAATTATCTGCTAACTTATTTTTACTATGGTTAATAAACATTTCAATTAATATGTACTTAAATTTACTTCTAATACTGTTCTTGGTGAGTAAAAGTCTCTCTGCAGATTATAATGCGCATACCGGTTAACTATTGTTTTGGCACTTGAAAATTATTTAATTTGGCACGGTGGAAAAGGTAATTAGAATTTTATAGTTGACATGACCTTCTAAGGCGAGGCTGGCTTTCCCTCGGAGGTTGTCTCTGAGACACCAGGAGTCTGGACGAAGAACAGTCCTCCCCAGAGGAGACTGATCCAGCCCCTGTGCTCCACACCCATCACGAGGCTGCGGCGGTGGCGGAAGGTAGCCGCGCCGATCTCTCTCGCTCCATCCCTCGTCCCCGACCTCGGACCCTGTCAATTAGACTCACTGTAGGTCCGTACAATTAAGTTTTACGCCCCACGGGCGGTTCTTACTACCCTTAACACCGTCCCTGGTATATAATTCAACATTGGAAAAACTTCTTAATTTAAGCACTAATCATTCAGTGGCTATTCAAGCTGTCGATTACCCTGACCGTATTACGTTCATTAATTTAACTTACAGGCACGTGGCAAAAAGCACTTAAGGTGATGTTAGAAAATATAATGGCCCAAAACCTTGGCCGAAAACAGAGCACATCGCTCTTACACAAATTTACAATAAATATGAAATGTATGACAGGTACAAAAGTTATGAAAGACATAAAGTTTTGAAAGACATAAAATTTATGAAAGACCCTTGCCTAGAATTTTTATTCTTGAACCCTTGGGTTCCTCTGCTCCCAAGCCATGCGTCAATTTGACCCAAAGGGTAATTACCCAAAATTAGGAATTACGCCAAAACAAGATTTTTGTTCTTTCCTGTGATTAATTTTATTCCTTGAAATTGTTGAAACATAGGAAATCTCAGGCTTCCAGAATTTAAGCATCCTGAAGGCACCGGGATCTCGTGGCTCCACGACAGGTCTGGACCAACACCAACAGGAAATTCACGAACTTCCGGGTCTCTCGGTCTGCACGCCGTTTCAGCGAAAAAGGGAACTTTATGGCAATTCTCAAGAAAAACACTTCCTTCCAACATTTGAATTAAATAAACAGCCTTTCTCTGAAAATCATGCCTGCCTACTAAAAGGACTCTGCCGCAAACTTGCCCTCCGCGGCAGAAAAATGAATTTCTTCAAAATTTCCCTAAAATGAAATTACTGCGCTAATTGACAAATCTATGTGGTTACCTCTGTCACTGAGAAGCGAAGGCCTACTCTCCCATGATGTAAAGCGGACCAGCCATCCAAAGAAAAAACTAACACTAGTAGAGAAAACTACCCTATAGGTCTGTACTGGTGTGTGGCTGCCGACGGAGAGAGGACGATCCCTCGGCTCGAGCGCTGAGGAGGTGGAGGGGGGGACAAGCTTCAGTGTCTTGCCGCTCGAGCGCGCCAGTGACGTCGCAGATCAGCTGTTTCCTAGCTCGCTCGGAAATAAACCAATTGTTGGAACCACGGCATTCGAAAATAAAACGTTCAAAATCTGTGCCGATCTTTGACACGGCACAACCCCCCTAAGATCTATTGTGTGTTTATACAACTGCCTACGCTGATCGAATTTGTAATCATTTTCTCTCAGTTCCCTTACAACTGGTAAATATCCTGGTAAAAAAACGTCTACGCTGTCATACATACTAACATCCTCATTTAAGTATTTGCGAAATTCCAGTCTCTGAGCTACTTCGCCATCTTTGTAGAAGACGGTCTGAATATAATAATACTGGCATTCGTGTAATCCTGCATCAGTCTTACATTCACCAATTTCGGTAATCAGCGTAGAATTGCCTTCGTCCTCACTGCTACTGCTACTATTATACCTTGCCTTCTTCGTCGAGGGTAAATACTCGCCGTCATGCACAGACTGCCACATCTTTGAGACTAAAGAAATATATTAAGTTTCTGTAGGTTTATACCTCTCTT
>VBOA01000001.1:5151-5624 GCA_005877695.1 Gammaproteobacteria bacterium
AGTGTTTGCCTTAAAAGCTTCCTCAGTTTCAAATTCCAATCTAACATCGACAGGTCCAGACTTGATCGAATCATTCTGCTTAGAACAGTCGATGACGTAAAGAGGTGTTTTTTCTTTGTAATTATTCAAGGATACAACAGGGCTTACCGTACTCCTGCCGTAGTAGGAGCTTTGGAAACGAGAAAACATTTCGTAAAATATGGATAGATCGCCATGGATATTATCGTAAGGGTAATATTGGGAATTGAGGTAAACCTTTAGGTTTTTCAGTTTACAACCGTCAAATTGTGACATATCCTTAGCAATTTTCCCCTTTCTATCTGTCTGGAAGGCTAGAATTACGTATCGCGGTTTCTCAAGTTGGGAGGATGTTTTAATGGTCCATGACTGAAGAGTCGTAGTAGGCAGACTAGGGTATTCATGCAACTCCCAAGACCTGAAAGGTACGTGAATCCTCGTGTCTTTTTCAATTA
>VBOA01000035.1 GCA_005877695.1 Gammaproteobacteria bacterium
CGCGTGCGCTTTCAAAACCAGTTTTCTAGTCTGGCGACCTGGGATCTGGCCTCGAACATCTGGCCGCTTTCTAAACCAGTTTTTTAGGCGTCCGACCGCTCGCTCGGAGCCAAACCACTTCAGTAGAGATACATATAGAAATCTGCAGATTTACAAAAGCGCGATTTAAATCCATTCCAGCATATGGTCAGCTAAGAGTTTCAAATGAGCTTGAAAGTTTAGAAAATAAATAGGTGTTTGCTCTTTTACTAATTTAACCATCTCTGCGCCTACGGTCGGGTTCAATAAATTTCCTTTCAAATTAACATTTTTCTTAGAATACTATTGTTTTCTTCGTGTGTCACGTCCTAACATATTTCGCCTACGAACTTGGCATTTCTTCACAATTATCTAAACTGAGTGGTTTTAGTAAATACATTTTGGTCGGCGCTTTTGACGTAATAAAGCCTCGAGAGGTTCTTGCAAATTTATTGACGGGTTTGTTGTGTATTGATTGTAACAATCCAGAAACTAAACTGATTATTGACAACGAACCACGGACAAAGAAAACAGATGCGTCGCGCCCTCTCTTTTATGCCAGGTGTGCAGTTATCGTCCGGTAGAACCAAAACCCCCCCTGTGAGTAGTCTCCAAGTCAGAAACTGGTATTTCTACTACTTCTCCCAAATCAGCTTTCTCAAATATCATCTGCGCAAACCTATCTCCCCTTTTTAGAACGAACTCTTTATTGCCGTGATTAATGAGTAATACGGCGACATTGCCCCTATAGTCGGGGTCGATAACGCCCCCCAATACCTCCATGCCTAGTCTGGCGAGGCTTGATCGGACGGCCAAACGCCCATAGCAACCATTTGGAAATACAAAAGCTAAATCTGTGTTGATTTTAACTAAACCCCCCCCTGGGGGGACGTGGTATTCCTTTGGGCTTGCAATGTCGTAGCCAACGCTGTTTTGTGTACCCTTGATGGGACTAAATGCTCGAGAAGATAATTTAATGAAATACATTGATCAAATAGGATTTTTGTTTTTACTTATTCTATATATACTGAAATCCGCTGTAACTACATCACTGCGAAAATGTTTGAAGGCATAGACAGATTTAAAACTGTTCAAAGCCCTAATAGGGTCTGTCTTTTTTACGTTGATGAAATTCCGAGTGAATTAAAACGCTTCTGTGACACACAAAATCTTTATGACCCATATGACTTAGATGTCGTAACTGCTTTACTAGAACGTAATGCAACGTTTAGTTTTAACTCAAAATTAGACGGGTTTATTTATGTGAGCGATTGTCGCGACGATTCACTAGAGTATATATTCCTGCCAAACGCTAAAACAGTTACGAGCGCACATGTAATGCTTTTGTTGAAAAAGTTTCCCAGTGCTCAGATTGTGATTTTACTGTCGACCAATGACGAATTAATAGCCGACTCCGTCAATGGTTTGAGCGTGTTAAGCACAAATTTGCACGAAATGTTAGTTCAGAACTTGAGATCTCGTGTGAAATCTCCTACTAGGAAACGTAGTCGGGCTGAATCGCAAAATATAGACGCTGTACAGATAGTAAACGATATAATTACCAAGTTACATAAATAGTCCTTTCAGACTGTTATATAAGATCGAGTACACTATTTATCCACATTTTAAAATGTGCGAGATAGCGAAGCAAACATTTGACGCTATAACCTCAATGAACTGTGAGGATCGAGTGTGTCACAGCATTACAATATATCCCGAGAGCGTTACAATTGTAATAGTCACCACTATTTTAGCCATATACTATCCGCTAGGACACATACTGATGATACGACGTAATACGTCACAAACATCATCACACCAAATTGAATGGAAATATACTCTAAATTGTACGGAAAAGGACACCAACAATTCCATCAAAGACTACCATTTTGTTTATAATGATGCAAAAATATTACAATGTTTGATGCCAAATTATCAAAAGAAATCGGATGCCCTTATAAAATACTATAACCTTTCAAACATTGAACAACCGAGGGAGTCACAAAATGGGTTTTCCATTTCGTTTACAAATATGATATTTATTATGGAAATAATAAAGCTAATATTTTTTGGAATACTAATGGGAATTCTTATTTGGTCGATTTGTGTCATCACACCACCATATGTGAAGTATTTACGATTCTTCATAAAACACAAAACGAGAAAGGAAAACACTCTCCTGTTTGATAGTGTATATTAGCACACCGGGGCCAACCCGCGTGGAGATGTCGGACGTCACTACTTTCTCCGCGCACGAAGACTACTACTACTTTCTCCAGCTCAACTCCCAGTGTCAAATACAAACATATTTACACCACCACTAGGAACGATTTGTGTAACTAATGCAATGTAGATATGAAAATAAAACAAGGTAAAATGAATTGTGTTGTTACTTCTCTGTAAGTACCTTTTCAACAAGCGGCTTTATTCAGTATTCTAACATTCGCTAAATGTGTTAGTGTTCCAAAACACGAGACATTGCACAATCGAGTGAAAGTGAACCGCGCGCTGGTCATTTCTGTCTCGCTTGGTCTGAATTCGCGTTAATAATTTCACAATTGTGTCTGGGGAGTATCATTGCTACCAGTATAGAACACGGCCACTGTCTAAGCAGAATAATAAATATTTCAAATCTTCTAATTCGTATGGATTTATTTGAAAGATTTTAAACCTATCTAATATAGAATGGGTATGTGCATAGTCTCTGTTTTCTAGCAACTCAAACCCAGTAACGAGTGTCATGAGTTATTTTTAATAGTTCACTTCTTTGTTCTGTCTTTATATTTTTGAGAGTTGGCCGTTGTATAGGTGGAAGTCATTTTGTATTGACCAGATTGGCCCGAGGTGGTGGGATTTTTGTCTTTATCTCCCCCAGGTTCACTACCGGGGTTGGCTTCGGGTCCTCCATCTTGCGGCGCACCACCTCCTCCAGAGCCCCCTTGGTTTCCACCTCCCGGTGTAGTATCCTTATTTGGTCCACCCTGTGATCCACCACCCCCTTGGTTTCCGCCTCCCGGTGTACTGTTCTTATTTTGTTCGCTCTGTGATCCACTACCCACTTGGTTTACACTTCCCGGTGTGATTTCTTTCGGTTTACTTACCCCAAGAACAGTACCTTTATTGTTTATATTATTTTTATCCCCATCAACTTTTGTTGCGCTAGTGTCTTCTGTTTTCCCTTTATATTTAAAGTAAAATATATAGACACCAACACTAACAATAATTATTATAAAAATTACTGTGTATGCGGTAAAAATGGAAACCATTTTTATTATATGATAAAAATAATGATTTCAAATGGGACAGTGTTTTTCAGTTTTCTGGGTTTAGTGGTTTTCCTAATTGCGTACAAATTAGCACCTTTTTTGAATTATGAATTTGACGCAAATCTTAACAATCAATATGTGCGCGTAGGAAATCTTTCTGTGGTAGACAAATTATTCCACAGTACACATTCATATGAACTAAAAGACTGTTTCGTCGTCGATGTTCGCTGTAGGTGTGACGATGAATGCCGTGCGGTTTGTACGGAAAAGTTACCGTGGTACTGTGAAAACCACGTGTGCAAATTGCGCGACTCAACAAAGCCCACCGCCTCTTGTGTCAACGGTGACATTAAAACCGTATACGATTTTAAAACTAAATTGACCAAAACTATATGTAGGTGTAAAAGCCCCCTTTACTACGGGGACAATTGCTCTAAGATTGTCCCCCACTGTGACGCAATTAAGAAAGACGACCTTCGGTGTTTATGTAAGAAGGGAAGCGTTAACTTTTTGTGGTATATCGGGGGTGGTGCATACGATATATGTGTTCCAAATATCCACTCTAAACTGTTTATGCACCAAGATAATTTTGAACTACGCTAAACCACGTTCGTTTTGGGTATCCACATGTTATATTTGGGATCGTCAAACCCCAAAAACTTTACCAAAATGTGTGGCCTGCCCCGAATCTTTTTCTCTTTTAACACTTCCTGAACAACATAAGCATCACCATGTTTTGCCAGTTTTAGTTCTTCCGCGTAAAATGTGCCGATAATATCCTGCTTTCGCCCCTCCGTATCTCTTAGACGATACGTAGTGGGAATGTCATTTTCCTCTACCTTTCTGACTTGAAAAACCAGGGGCGTGTAATTAAACGTGCCCTTTTCAAAGACGTGTTTTTGTTTAGATATATGTACAAAATCGCCGACTTTAAATTTAGTTTTATGTTTTTTCCTTCCGGATCGCCCCCTCCTATTCCTTTTGCTTCTGATCTTCTCTCGTTTATAGTTTCTGTTTACGCTGTTTAATCTCACACGGATTAAATTTTCATTAGAAAATGATACGTCAACCGGTTTTAATTTAGTCGTGGAGTGTTTAGTATTATTATAAATCCAAACCAAATCTTGCAGAAAATCGACCCACTTGGGTGAGTTGCGCTTGTACGTTTCTTTCACTAAAATGCGACGAAAGGTTCGATGAAAGCGCTCAATCATGCTAGCCTTAATTTCGGTGTGCACGCTATACATGTTTATATTATACTTGGACATGAGCGCTTTAAAATGTTTATTATAAAACTCGGTGCCTTTGTCTACTTGAACGTTGCGAACCATAGGATACACGCCCTCAAGAATGCTGGCCATCGCCGCGGTCACCTCTTGTGCGGTCTTTCCCTTCAACGGCCTTGCGTATGCAAATTTCGTAAAACAGTTTATGGCCGTCAGAATCATGTTATGACCATCGTTAAACTCCGCATACTTGCCGACATCTAACAGATCACACTGCATAAGATCATTAATGCCCTTTAGCACATATTGCCTTCTTGGAAATCGTTTTCTAACATCAGCGAAATATGTGTCTATTAAATCGTTCTTTACAGTCGGAGATTGGTTCATTTTATTTTCACTATCTTTGGAGCCCGCCCCAGACAATATAGAACGTTTTTCTTTAAACCTATTTTATTCGGATTACACTTTTGTAAAATCAAATACATCCAATCGATAAAAAAATTGGGATACTTTAGTCCATCTAAATAGGACTTAATTTGTTCAACGCCGTCGAACTTACGCAGCGTGCTGCGGCGTAGTACTTGTTCGATGTCACCTTTTTTAATGGACGACAATTTCAACCCCAGCGTATGGTCTTTTTTTAAATTTAGCCTGTTAATCCAAACCCCTCGTTCTAGACTAGATGAACAAACGTGTTGGAGGAACTTTTCTTTGGTCATTTCGGGCCAAGCCATTTTCAACACTTCTATTTGAGTTGACAATACACTGTCGTCCTTAATACGGGCGTAAAAATCAAGTGGGGATTTGTCTAAATACATACATTTCACTACCCTATCATTTGTGTAGCCCTCTAGGTGTAAATGGACGTCGTATGTGGACGACTCATAACAATCACTGTCGAGAACAATATCCATGTTCTCCTCCATTATAATAAATTACCTATGCAATCACTTTGTTGTCTAACCTCTTTTTTAGTACCTGAAAAATATCTTGAGCTAAATCATTAATGGGTTTTGATCCATCCACTACTAATAAATCGCTATTACCAGCAAGCGCCGTATCATGGGCAACGTGTAAATTGTCGAGATACTTTTTCTTGATTGTTATTTCCTCCTTCCGTCCGCGGTTCCAAACACGCTTTTTACAAACGCGGGAGTCTGTGCGCACATAAAGGATAACGTCTGGTTTTTTCAATGCGGGTAGCAACTTATTTCGCAAATCCTTTAAAATTTTGTTCTCTAATTCTGTACACAAAAGGGTGCTGAATATTTCAACTACGCTGAAACTTGATCTTTCAATTAGCAATACACCATTACTCCGATCACTATCTGGACATATCTCATATTTCAATGCATCGACAAGAGCCAAGATTTGGAATTGAAACACGTCCTTATTGTCGTAAACTGATTTTAACATGTTGACACCATTATAATTTCTCCATTTTTCAATTTGTTCTAATTGAGTAGTGACAAAAATGTTTTCCTCCTTGAATAACTCGGCAAGAGCTAGAATCAGAGATGTCTTACCAGCTCCTATATTACCCTCCACCACTACGTGAAACATTGCAAAGTGGCCAGCCTACCGCGACATTAAACTATATATACTGGACACGGTCGACCTTGTATTTGGGTAGAACTTGTCACCTCTCGGTCTTAATATGGTACCTATTAATCCGTCTTTTAGCAAAATACACTCATATATGGCCCCATTTTCGAGAATTATTTGTTCATTGTCTTTACTAATCTCGTAAACACCCCCGTCTCGGTCAGACATTAAACCGATTGATTTGTTATATTGCAGGTCAACAGTCAACTCTGGTTTAACTTTATACAACCGCCCATCGCGTATAAATATTTTTCCGTCTGTCTGTAAGTGTTCCGTAATATACTCCCGATCATAACCTTGGAATAGTATACGGTTGGCTTTGGAGGATTGGTTTCCGTGGCCGATCGGTGTAGTTTCGCGAAATTTTGCACCAACCATGTTTATAAACGCCAATCGCAAATCTCCGTTAAAATACCTAGACAGCGCTAAATCAATGAAAACTATTACTCTATTGACGCGCTCAACCACAAAAGGAATGCCACGCAAGAAGAAACACAATTTGGAATTCCACGTCTTTTGTATGGAAGGTTTGATTACCACACTCTCCGTATTACTGGTGTATACTTCATAGCCACTGTGGAAGACTAAAATTCCACGCTCACCATCAACCTTAGGGATTGTCTGATCATTTACACACGCGACTTGGGGATTGTGTATTACGTTTTCAATCGAAATTGTAAAATCGTCCAAATTGTTTAGCAATTTTAGCTGAAAAGAAATATCAATATACGTGGTTATACTCGATTCGTCGGCATCGTCGGGTTGTTCTAACTCTAAAATGCACTTGTCATACAGTTCAGTAACCTCGATGTATTCTAATGTGTAGAGAGTTAACAAACCATCGCGAACGTAAATGGATTTTTGCGCCAACAATCCATGTTTGATAGTCTCGCTGAGACCCTCTACGTCTCCAATATTCGCCAACAATTCGTTTGAGGTGTAGCACGTTTCTAAGGAGTATTTTAGAAAGTATGGCCGAGAGTTATCTAGGGTTTTTGACTCTATTCGTGGATGGTTACCATTTATTATGGTACGATATTGGTTATAGTATATTAGATATATGACCTCAATGGGTTTATCATACATCTTATTCAGTTTCATTTTTGTTTCGCGTGTTAATCTACATTGACGCCGCAGTTCGATCTCTATCGACCTCATAATGTCGCACAATTGCCACACGTTAACCTTTTAACCCTTTTACGGCCAGCTGCCGATATAGTCCCCCCTTCTACATTCCGAAAAGATCGGGCCAACTCTTACAATTCAACATTCTTTATTGATTTTAACAATAAAAATTCCATAAGCAAGCACATAAAAATGACAAGTAAAATTTAACCCGTTTACGGCCAAGGGTCTGGCATTTTAGTAAAGGCCCCGCTGAAAATCAAAGCGAAACATTTCAGCCCACTGGGTGTGGCAATGATTTAATGACACCACAATGTCAAGAATCGTAGTCCTCTGATTGTCCCCTCGGCCGCCAAGGAGGTAAAATGTACGCGTACATTATTGCATTGACTGGTCAAAGTAATTTGCCAATATCGTAGCTATATAAGAGAAAACTAACCATAGTATCAGCAATATAACATTTGTGAGTGGTGACCGGCTCTGTAGTGGAGTGGCAAAATCTATTCCGAAAAAACTATTGTTTTGTTTGCTTCCAATTCCCATTACTACCTTTTTGTTTTTTAAACTATGGGATTTCCTTTCTTGCACAGATATGTATTTCCGGACGACGTGTTTTCCCGGACCAACCCACAAACGGTGTTTCTTCACTTGAAACATATTGGACGCGTGGGAAATGTTTATTTTGACTGTACGGGATTACTATACAGGCTTAGTCAGACCGTTGAAACAGATAATCTAACAGACCAGTCTTCAATATTAACTGATAAATTAGAAAACCTCATTTATTATTATATTCGCATATTAGGCATGTTACCAAATAACAACTTTGAAACAAGTGAAAACGCAACCCCCGCCATACATTTAGTGTTCGATGGGAGGTCTCCGATCGAAAAGGCGATAGTTCAAGATGCCCGTGAAAAAAGAAACCGATTAAATGTGGAAAATTGTATAGTCAATAGTAAACCATTAACAGGATTAAACAGTATTCTCGATAAAGAAACCAGGACAAATATTATAAGGAGCGTTTCCCGCTCCTTTGAACAACGTTCGCACCTATTCGGAGGGCCGTTAGTTGTCAACACGCCGTCAGACGAGGGGGAGGCTGACATTAAAATTGTAAAAAAATTATTAACCACACCCCCGCCCACTGGAGAAACCGACGCAATCGTCACCTGCGATACAGATATATTTATTTCGTTAGAATCTTTGAGGGTGTATAGTATATTGGTATTAATATCCCTACCATATTCTGGTGAACACTTTTTGTTTACCGACGCGCTAAATATTTGGCTGGATACTAACTCACTTGTGTACAAAAACCTTTTAATATATTTATTGTTTTTCTGTGGGTGTGACTATGAAACACCGCTGATATCCGGAACGAAAAAACAAATTGAGTTTATATTTGAATTCGCAAAAAAAGTAAATTTTAACGTTGCCGTTGACAATTTGCTTGTATGTTGGTCTCGCCTAAACGTTAGGCCGTCAAAAATGGTGAACGTGGTAAATTTATCTTTACCCATTTTAAGAACCATCGCCCATTTAAAACTTATGTCTACCCACCAGAGTATACTTTACTATACGACGGGAAAACCCCCAAAATATTCGAGTCTTATTGCGGATAGTTGTTGGCGTACTATGATCAGACACATTTTACCGGGCCGAATTAAACATATGATCGAAGAGTCTAGAGCTTTCCACACTGAGACGGCGAGAGAGATCGAATAATCTCAATAGCCTCATCATAACCGGTCTGGAAAGCAACATCCTCCTGATCTTTATCTTTTATATTGTCAACAATTTCGTGGAGTCTCAAATGTTTGTCAATGCGGTTTAAACTGATAAATTGTGGATTTTTCAATATGGTTTCCAGTTTTCTTGGCGAAACCTCGCCATCGCGCAATGCGCACAATTTATTTTTAACGATATCAATATTGATACCGTCGCTGTTTATGTATGCCACTAACACTTCTCCAAAGTATTTGTTGTTCATTTTATTTAAATACAAAAAATGGTATCGAGAGTGTATTATAAATCCGATGCGGTAGTAGAGGGCGAACGCTACGGACTCCATTTGATAAAAGAAAATCCCCATGTCATTAATTGGCTACCCACCGCATACCATGTGGCATCTGTCGAATTTGAAAACCCAGAGAACGCGGTTTTCGGATATAATAGTCATCTCGGAGTAGTGACGAAACACACGCTATTTTCAAAATTCATATCTGATTTAGTGTTTTATTCCGAATATAAAAATCTTCCAGTTAGATCGATTCAAAACGGCTTAGGCAGCATTGACATTGCTGCAATGCTATTGGCTCTATATGCTGTTATTATTTATTGGCGAGTTTATTAACCCTTGCTGCCAGTTGTTGATTTAAAGAACTTGTTATAAAGGAAGTATAACAGTATTCCAACGATTACTCCTATTGCTCCACCAAGACCCAACGATAGAAAATCAATCATTTTTATATAAATAAAAAATCTTTTCTTCATTGTGGGTATTACTTATAGAAATTTCCGATTGGTAAATTTGTTGGAATAAATGCGCCTATAATAATCAACACCCAGAGGTTCTCTATCGGGCTGGTAGCCATCGTAATAGTTCGGTTTACAGTGATCGTGGAGTTTAACAAAGAAATCGAACAGTTTTTTTTCTCTCGCGTAAGACAATGCCACTAGTGGTAGAGTAACTGGAAAGGGCCTGGGAAGCCCATCTCCTTCGCTCTCCTCTTTTGATTCTGCGGCGCGATAGTGAAACCTACAAACAATGCATGGAATAAACATGTCGTACAGCCCAGCCAAACTAATCAACGCATCTTGGTCGGCTATATTGTTATTTATATCAACAACATATGACGCATAGTGAGTTATTACCCAGAATGGTGGACCCCACAAAGAGGTGCCATTTATTTCTCCACTTATTAGGCTATAGTATTTTTCGCATGGAATCACGTCGCTCGTGTTCGTTACACAGTTTGGTGGGAAAAATGATTTTAACGCTCCAATATAAATTTCAGCATCCTCAGTTGACATATACTTTTCCGGCATTACATGCTCGTACACTAACTCTTTGGTTATTGTAGTTGCGGATTTCATTGCGACCAAACTGTTTTCATAAATATCATAATCCAGTGACACGTCGACATTTAAGATGGTTCGAATCAGAGTGCGCAAGATTCTAAGGGTATACTTTAATTCTTGCAATAGCTTTATTCGACTGTGCTCTACTTGGCTCGACTCCTCCTTGTACACGGTTGGCATTATAGACACCGCCAATAGGTGGACGCCTACAAAGCCAAGATAGACGGCCGGGTCGTTATCCTCAAAGTTTTCGAATTTTATCTGATCTCTTCTTTTGTAAAAAACGCTTTCGTTAATACTATCTTTCATTTTAATATTTTAATATATTTTTATTTATATATTTATTACTTGATAATCTAACTCCGGCTCCGGCTTCTACTGCGACGGCGACTCCTGCTTCGCGACCTTGACCGTCTTCTCGATTTCTTTTTGCAGTCCATTGCCCCATTGGATATTTTTAGGACTCGCACAGTTGGCTTCCTACGTACTCGCCTTGGTTTAACCGTTAAACAAGTGCAAACGGCATCTTTTAGTTTTCTTTTAACTTTCGAACTTCTTTTTTGCATTTTTATTTATAAAAATTTCATTCCAGTCAGTTAAACGAATCGAAATGGGGAGACGCGTGCCAATGTAACTCTAGATAAAACCCAACACTATAAAATTATCACTGTGCCAGTCATTTTGAGGTTTTTCATCTACCGGCGCCCTGTGGCAGGCCATGACACACGTTGTCATAGGATGTCCCCTGCAATCGGGAGATTTAGTGGCCTACAAAATTCGGCAGCACCTTTTTTATTTATCTATTATAGTTTCATCTACACATTTCAAGTTTGAGCTTTGATTTTCCATTCAATTGTAATTATATGATACAGCAAGAAATCTTTACACTATATTTGAAAATCGCTCGGGTAAGAAATAACACATTAAATTCAAAAGTAAATATGACACTTTTATTTAAAAAACTTAAAACAGCATACATACATAATGGCAGAAACTGATCACAATAATATTACACTTTTATTTTATCAATTTATATTACCATACATATAAAAAGAAACAAACATGTTAGTTGCACAAACTATATACCAGAAATCGTTTAAGAGATGTTAAAAGAAATTAAAAGATGTTCACCCGCAAAATCATTTACCAAATGCTTAGGTCGTCCACACTAGTGTAACACGTGGTGTTTTAAGTGCCTGGCCAAAGCCTCTCGATTCGCAAAAAAAAATATGTTTTGAAAAGTTTTGTTACATAACAAACATATTAATTCCGGATTGTGGTGTGTTTTTAGATGGTTATAATAAGTATATTTTAAATCAAAATACTTAAAGCAAACGGGACACACAAACCTCCGCATCCCACAGTGATGGCAACTGTCGATTCGTGGCTCCACCTCTCGACTCCCGCCCCTTGTCGGCCCGCGGTAGCTATTTTGGGGTGGTCTTGGCACTATACCCGATGTTGGAGGTGGGACCGGGGTTGTTAACAGTCCCGCCAGATAGGGTGCCCCGGGGGTGGCTGATGTTTGCACTCCCACGGATCTGGGCGGCCAAATGGCTGTGGACGTTGGCAACCCCGCAGGTCTCGTCGGCCATGTTGGTGGCACCGGCGTCAGCTCAGTCAAGTCGGGTGATTGGGGCGAATCCCGCGACGCTGGTGATTCTATGAGGGTGTCATCTTGGGACATCATTAGCTCGATGCTGCGATCAAGCGAAGCATCTTGCAAAAGATCTTTGGGCGTGGGAATGTTGACACCATCCCCTCCCCCCATCGGTGAAGTCGGAGGTTCTGTCTTGACCAGGGTCTTCATGGCGAATGAGCGTCTAGGAGCCGAGAGTCTATTTAACTACGCCACTTTCTAGACGTTAGGTAATCGCCTATCGCCAAAGTTCTATCCACTAGCGCGCCCATGTCGTTATAATCGGGAATATTTAGAATCATATTACTCAAACGGGAAGGAAGTTGAACGTTATGATTAGCCGTAAGCGCCCACAGCATACTCGATTTCATTAGCCGATATATCTGTTTGCCATTTCCTGGAAAACCTTCAAAAGCCCAAATATCACCCGCCGAGTCATCATCTGTTGATATGTGATATTTCACATGTCTTTTGTCCAATTCTGCTAGTAACGAGCGATATCGTTTTAGGATTAGCCACTGGGGCGTTACCGATGGGTCTTGCAATTCCAAAACAACATTTTTATCGCTTAAATTTAGAACTCGATTATAACTAAATAGTACGTAACCATTTGGTATTAGGGCTGGTAATATTACCAAATCGTATTTTAAAATACGAAGGATTTCATCTCTGTTAATAGAAACACTGTTCATATTTGAGAGCGACATTCACTCGTGAAAGTAAAAGCGCTCAGCTTGCGAGGCAGTGTGGAAACTGGTCGGGTGAATGTGTATTATAAACCCGCCCACGGGGGCCGGTTATTGCACAACATGGCGTTAGAAGTTTCTCCCGCGACGAATATCAGGATCTGAACCATTTCGTTCGTTTGGTTGGGGCAATAGCAAAAATATACGCCACGGTACGGGCCATTCACAATTGGGCTTTACAATTTCGATTGTTATTTTGCTGCAAAAATAATATGTATTAGAAAAAGAATTTCGTGTGTTATAGTAATAATTAGCATTTTTATGTTTTATCCAACATTGAATTCAAATCATCACCGATTTTCACAATCTCTCCTATTTGTGCAGTGAATAGGGTTTTGGGCCTACCGGATACAAGAGGATTTGGAATGGAAACTATTAACCGTATAGATGTTTACAGTTTTAGCGTAATTTTTTTAGGGACTCGCAAATTTGAATTCGACAAATAATACAACCGTATTCATTCGTAGATTTTTGTCTGTTCGTCTCGTGTACAAGTTTTGTATTACAATTTTCCCCCGTTTACATTTATTTTCGACAAGGTATAGGATCAGTTGCGGATATTTCTTAAACAAGTTGGCTTTCTCGATCGACATTGCGCACTTAAACTCCATTTTTACAATGGTTGTTTGGGTAGGATGGTTATATTTGTCCCCAACGAAGTGACAAAGGCTGGGGTGTAGGTTAATGGATTGGCGTGGACGCGTTGTTTGCTTATAACCTCGCCGGCCCGATCTCCATCATGCAGTCTCTTATAATCTGGAATATCTACTCGTTCAATTAAACAGTCAAACGGCGATACTCTATTCGGAATATGAATTTGGTCGATTTTCATTTCATTTTCTTTGAATATAAGAGGATCTCCCTCACATATCTTTTTAATGGCCACAACTCCTAGTGGAGTTAGTTGACAATTTGGTGTGAATTTGCTGATTTCATCGCCGAGAAAAGTTAACCTCGTCGGGTATGTGTTTTTTATGAACTTGTACCAAAACGCACGCTGATTGTCGTCATAATATTCGGGGAAGCCTGCAACATCAATTTTAATGTCACTGTACTCCTCACGAATCTTATTGATATTGGTATTTTCGAATTGTTGAATAAAGCTGTGAAAGTTTTCTCGATTTGTTTTACATAAATCTGTGTCTTTTACCTCTGGAAATATTATAGTGTTCTTGGGTATAGGATCCCCATAAGTAAACCCATCATTATTACGTCCGATATTATTACCCTCCTCTTTAATTGCCCAACTATCAAAGTCATTACCACCCTCTACATTGTTAGGGATGCCCACGTTTAATATATCATTTTCGCAACATATACTTTCCCTAGTTCCTGGTGGATATTGCAACAACCTCCTGGCCTCAACCGGTATTACGGACATCGCGCCTAAAGTTTGGGAAAATAGCAAGTTCATTTTATGGAGCATGAAATATTGCTCTTCTAAATTACGGCCGTCTTGGGGAATACACCTGTACGCTTTCATCCTCGTGTAAATAAATGGGTTGAGCGTGACGTAATATGCCGCCGGTCGTTGTGCCGCGGTCGCGTTCGGCTCTATCTTAGTAACGTCTTTCACTTTTAAATGGTGAAAGTGATTGTCAAATTCATCTGCCTCTTTCTTGATTGCTTCTATTTTATCGGTTCCTGTTACTTTGTGTATATAAATTTTAAAATGGTTGGGGTCGTTGGAATTTGCAATTCGATCGCCCGGTATACCCAACAGGGCGCACATTAATTCTCCTCTTGGTAGAATTAGCGTTCCTTTTTCAAACACCACGTTGTCGGGACATTTAATATCTGTGATCTCAGTGTTTCTTATCCGGTACGGTCTATTGGCGACAAGAAATGACACAATACTATCTTTTCCTTGATAGCAAGATATAGTACTAAACAGGCTCTTGACGTATTCGTCGCGTTGCGTTAAACCAAATTGCGTGAATAGATCGGCAATACACATTCCGGAAATAGCCGAGGACATTCGGTGCCCAAACCTATCGTATAGTTCAACTTCGCTTTCAAAAACAGAATTGATATTCCAGTTTTTAAAAAGTTCGTCACTATCACCACCAGTCTTTTTGTAATGTGGAACGACACACTTCTTAATTCGAGTACTATACATTTTTATAATAACAAAGAAAAGTACAACGAGTTTAATGAAGCGACATTATTTGGAGCGTTTGATTGCCGAAAACTACAAAAAACTTACCCACAGAAATATTGTTGACGAACTCAGACGCGTGGTTGTTGTTTATGAAGAATATTCCAAAACATTATCTGCCTACGTGCGATCGCTAGAGCGTTTCATACAAGATATCAATCAGGCGTATTCAACATTTGTTTATCCACAGTGTTTATCTAGAACGGACGGTTGGGAAACTATGATTTATGTTTCAAACTTGCTAATTCCAATCATAAAGGGGCTAAACAAGATACATAAGACTTGGGCCCTACACGAAGTAAGGTTCCAAATATTTTTAAATACCATCAAGAGTAACACTACTGCTCTGATGTCAAAAAACCATGCGTAATAATAATCTGCTACAAAATGAAGTTTTACGGTTTGCTATTCACCAAACATGTGCATAGCAACACAGGCCAGATTTACCATAGTGGCTGAATATAAAAATATATATCGCATAGTTACTCCCTCGTATTGACAATCGTTATAGTCAAGCACACAAAAGATAAATAACAACGTGAAGGATGTGTATATTAAAAATTTTCTAAACAGTTTATACAAAATCCGTTTTCGAACGATTGACTGGAAATTCGGAAGCGGCGAATGCCTCATTATTTGTATAAATAGTAAAGAATAACACGTAGACTCTTATTTATATCCATGGATCATTGTCGCGTTCGCTTCGATGAACATCGCCAATGCTTAACGTACGATTCTAAACCCGTAAAAGTTACTGAATCTGAAACTTCTTACATATTCAAAGATGTCAATAACGACGAAATAGTCTACTTTTTAGATTACAGTCATCTTTTACAAGTATGTAATAATGATAACTATAACAACGAATTATCAATGTTAATTTTACGAGTGGCTTTATTGTCCGACGGATATCAAATAGTGCCTACAATTTTACTGTTGCCCGATAGGGACAGGTTTGTTCATAACAAGGTTCCTCATAGTCTCACATCACTAAAAAAACTAGCCGCCTGGTTAGAAATAATTTCTCTGAACGTATATGATTTGTACAACATAGACGCGTGTACTTTTCAACCCTTTGAAAAACTCCAAATATCTGATATACTAAAAAGCATAGGACTAAATGACAGCGGAGACGGTGAGGCCGAGGGTGGGGGCGATTTTAAGAAATGTTTAAACGATTCTCGGGAGATATTTGATTTTAAACACAATCTGATAAAAATTACTTGGTTTCCCCTGGGGTTGAAAAAGTATGGATCTAAATTGCCGATAATACGCGATAAACGGACAGTGTACGAATTGATTCATCCCTGTGATGCTTTTCTGGAGGCTAACAAGTTGATGCGCCAGATATGTGTCTGGGAGTCGTCAAATTATGACATGGAGCGCGTTATAGCAAGCAATATTGTCTTTATCTACTTTCTACAGGATACGAACTCATCGACAAACGCGTACACGCCATTATTACCAATAATGCAAGCGCTTTACGTTTACAGTACCAGTCCTACTCGGCCCGTTACAGCGGGTACCATGGAGGCGCGGCGAGCAAAATCCATGTACGACGTGGCAAGGTTTAACCGCGAACGCGACCATGGTTTGTATAGATTTCACTTAAAAATGAAAGGAATACAAGAGCGATGCAACCGTGAAGACTGTTTCGATTTAATCACTTATAATTCTTTTGATTTCAATATTTTCAAGGACAGAGAACAAGACCAGGTTTTTGCATATTTGCGACACTCATTAAACGCTTTAAACAAATCCGAGATGTATATTTACGTATTGTTTTTTGGTATCTGTTTAGTCGCCTTGCGATTCGCAAAACCAGTTAAAAACATCACCGGAATGTATAATTTAGCAACATTTGAACCCAGCAACGTTGTCAGTAAGGACTTGAAGGAGCGGAGGCGCAATGATAAATCATACGAAGAACATAAACGACAGTGGCGCAATAAACTTTCAGAGAACATACGGCAAGACATGGGCGCAATATTTGATTTTATTGACATCTATGTAGACTTTATGCAGGCCGCTGACATTACTGACATGAAAATCAATGACGAGATATTGTTTTACTTTATGCAGACTAACGACGGAATATCTAGGTTCGTTAATTATCTCATACAGACTATTTTACCGTTGGTCACCGCACAACTAGCCTAAATAAAACACTAAAACCGCTGACTCATAAAAACCTGTTTATCTTCATTCAAACTATATGTATGCTTGTCAAGTGCTCATACTGTAAATCTGAATAAAAGAAAAAACCTCACAAGGGTTCATTATAAAACTGTAAATATGTACACTTTTCAAAGTAACAAAGTTTTAGTATTTTTAAATACTTTGGAGAAATATGCTAAAAGTGTTATGATTGTAAAGTGAAAGGATGGCGCGGTCAACTCTCTTCCTGCGCGTGTTGAACTGGCTGGACCGGTTTATTGCCGCACAAGATGTTGCAACACACTGAAATAGTTTTACTAAATCTAAACACATGAATACCCGCTATTCCCCAGCTTTAAACTTTTTGCGCGGCGGTTCTGGCCCACCGCCTTGTAACAAACCCACCAGGAATGGCGTGAACATCTTTTTCGTCAGGGCCAGGCTTATAAGCAGACTAATGTTTTGCAGGCTAGACTTAAGTGCTCGGAGTGACGGGGAATCGTTGTTTATTACAGAGCGCAACATATCGTCTACGTTGTTGGACGTTAATATATTGCTCAATGTGCCTAGCCCTGAGTCATTAAGAATAGTTATTTTGTCCTTCATCATTGACTCAGAAAAGACGTCTATGTATTTATGTACATCAACCGGGGTAAATTTCTTAGCCTCCGAAAGGAGCACTTCGAAGAACGAAAATACGTATTTGGCCAGATTCTTATCCGAACTATTCCTACCCACCATTGAATCCATTACTAGACCAATTTTAAACTTTTTATACAGTATTTGATCACTCGCATTATCTATGTCCTCAACTTTTGAAAATGCGTTTTTTAAATATTCGCATGAATTAGAAGTGTATAAATATTTTATAATATCTTTCTTTAGACTCGATGTTACAGATATGGTGTCCACTTCTGGTACCACCGGTGGTAGTGCTTGCTCATATGTGGGCATGGGTTGAGGAGATATTAGCGGAGCTGTTGGAAGCGCCTCTGGTTGTTGTAATGGAGACGTTTCCCCGTCGCCAAAGTTTAATTGGGTAAAAATGTCTAATGATTCGGGATTTTGCAGATCAACAAAATTGGTGAAATCTGCTCGGGCGAAATCTTCGGCGTTAACAAAAGATGGTGGATTTGTAATCATTTTTAATAAGATAAAAATTATATTTGTATCTATTGTTTAGGTGTACTCGCGATTTCTATATCTACATACACAGTCACAAAACGGTACGGGGAAACTGTGGTTGTCTTATGGGAAATAGAGTATTCAGATAGCCTTCGTGGTAAAATCCCGACCCGGAACCATGAAATGATCAGCGATCGTAAAGGAAAATATGTCGTATAAGAGTGCATCGCGACAAGAACGGAGCAAAGAACATTCTTCCCAAGACTCTTATGAAAAATAAAGAGCAAAATTTCAGCCCGCCTTCTGTCGTTGGTGTGGCAATGATTCATTGACCGTAAGGTCGAGAATCGTAGCTCTTTGACTGCCAGTTTGGCCTTCAAAGGGTTAATCGGGGTCTAAGTGAAAGCTGGTCTTGAAATGACCAGCGCGCCCTCCACTTTCACTCGATTGTGCAATGTTCAATACGCACGCGAAGAA
>VBOA01000178.1 GCA_005877695.1 Gammaproteobacteria bacterium
CTAAACACTAAGACAAAATGAGCTTGCTTCAATGAACTACTTCAAGCTCTTAATTATTTCAGATATTATGTTGAAATAATTTCTTATACAAAGTCAATGACCTAAATAAAAAAAGTTCAACAACAACAAATGTTTTTTACTTATACAAGTAGTAACTTTATATATAAGTAACTTTATATATTTAAATCCTTACAATTTTTATTTCTCTGTATGAAAAGGCTTTAATTTTTTAGGCAAGTCTAATGTCTAATACCTATTTTCACTCTTTCACTGCTAGTATAAAAAAATCATATTGTTCAGTAGTCTGCAATTATGTAATTAGCAACTTCTAACATATTTTTTCTGAAGGAATAACATTTAGGCACCTTCCTTCTTTAGATACTAGCACTTAACAGTTACAATCGACCTACAATTAATTTTCAGAAATTAGTCCTGCTACAAAAAATTGAAGAAAGCATTAGTAAAATAATTAAGGAAAATAACATACAGGTTAATACAATAAATTGATGTATTGTTATAGGTTACATGGATGGAACAAAAAGTACCAACACTGGAAAATAAAGAGGAAATAATGAAAGCATTGAAAGAAACACTGCCAAACCGAAGGGAAGAAATAATAAAAGAGAACAAATTTGCTGGACAGATCTTGGCGAAATATCCTCGTCTTAAAGATTTTAAAGGAGAAATGGTAAGTAACATTACAGATATGTAAATTAAGCAGTTGTATGTAGTTGACACAAACTGTCGACTGTTACCAGCTCCATAATAGTGATGCCCGGGCACTGGCGACCCACAGCAGAATGTAACACAACACTGATCAAGGCAGCATGGCTTAGGGACTTGAATGGGAATGTTGGCTATTTGCAGATATGTGGCACACTAGTACTGAACAGTTGCTTCCATTCATCGATCCCAAGATCTTTCACCGATTCCCAGTGACATGTATTGTGCCGTTCACATTATTTTAATGATTGTATTGTCAAGTATGTTATTACTACTATAGGATTAACACCACATTTATTTCAATTTTAATGCAGGCGTTTCCTGCTCATCAATACACAATGCATAATTATTAACACTTTGACGGCGAAGCCCGAGCCCAACTCGGGCTCCCGCGATCGCGGCATTCACCGACGCCCGAGTATAGCTCGGGCAGTCCCATTTAATTCAATGCAAAATAACTGTCGGCGTATTTTCGGGTTTCGGTACTTCGGACAGGTTCGGAATATTGTTGGTCGGTAATTTGGTGGTCTTTGACTTCAATATAATCTGTGATGTTTCTATGTAAACTATATTCTGACAGTGCTGCAAAACTGATGTGACAGCTGAAAGACGCTTTTTTTGTGTTTATAAATACGACTATCAGTTTGCGTGTTGTGTTGATCGTAAAAACAATGGTCTTTTAGTTATTTATTTTACTGTAAATATTATTGTGACTATAGTTTTTACATTATTTATAGTTTTTTTATGTACCTATTTTCAGTTTTTTGTATGTAATTTGTGACCTAGTTTCAACCCTGTATATATTGGTTCTCAATTATAAAAAGGTCCTATGTCAATATATCTTCTGAAAGTAGACTATTTTACCTTTACAATGATATATAATATGTGTGTATACAAGTTTTATTATCATACTATATTATTTTTTATATTTGACTAAAAAACGTGCAGGCAACCCTGCCAAAGCAGTCCTTACCAAGTAGGGGTCAAAGTGTTAACACTGATTCAAAATTATGAAAAAAAGCTATAGGAAATTGAAGATGATAGAAGTCTTTATTGGTTTCATTTCAAGTTCCTTGGAGGGTGCTTGGCCTGTATAATAAACTCTTTATTATTAGTGAATTTTTATTTGAAATACACTATTCATATCGTCCTCATGGTAAGACCAATACCCAGGACTAAGAAATGTGCACCGATCATGACCCCCAGAACACATTTTGAGTGTTCATTCAAATTCACCCATATATGTATGTAGCCTATGTATGTAGCCAATTTAACTTTTGACTTCTTATGGGCTTAAAATTAATATTCATTAAACTTCTTACTTGGGATTAAATATAAGGTGGGTTATAATTTATTTGGGTATGAACAATGTAAATTCACTTTTTTCACTCAGCAATCCAGCTGAGTGGTGCTATTACATTCAATGTTGTTTTAGATTGATGCAGAATTCAAAAATATATATCATCTAAATGACAATTTTGAAGTAACATTTAAAGAAAACTTTGAGACACAAATCTTGACTTATGTGGAAAAGACTAAACCAGAACTGCATGAATTACTGCAGGTGATACCAAATGGTAAGTTGATCAATTGAATAATA
>VBOA01000180.1:0-1205 GCA_005877695.1 Gammaproteobacteria bacterium
CTATTTCCGAGAAGAACGAAGGAAATGAAATTTACGTCCGATTTTATTATATGATGTCAACTATAAACAATCCGAAACCTTTGACCCATGAAAATTTGCCAATAAATTTTTTTAATTTAAAAAAACTTGACGAAACTACTGAGAGTCAAACTTTAAAAATACTTCGCTCCGTTTATAATCACAATAGCGAAGAATATTTAGCTACTTTAGAAAATGTTGTTCCTCCAAATAAATTCAAACTTTACCTATTAATTCAAAAGTTTCAGCTCCAAAAATATGGTGAAGTAATACAGCAAGGCACTGAAATCATTTTTGATTCAAGTTTTTCACCATACATTCAGGAAGAGACGTTGATTCTTGTTTATAGCTCTTTGATACATTTGAGCCAAACTGAAAAAGCTCTTAAGCTCTATATTGAAGCCTTCTTTTTTAATCCATATTATGTTAAGCGATTGGATGAAAAAAAACTTGCATCAAAAATTAATGAAAATTTGGAAACAATTAGTTTGTCGATTGACTATCCAATTTTTTGGAATATTTATTCATCCGATGCTTATGAAAGATATACTGCTTATGATAATTTTTTGACAAGATTAAAAATGACTAAGCCAACGTCATTATTAACTCAAAAAGAATCATTTGCTCCCTATAGACTAACATATTTCTTGAAGGAAGTTTGCGATTTCGAAGTTTTGAGTAATTCTTATCATTTCTTAAGTCAAGAAGAAGTCGAGACTGAAAGATTGGCGATACTGGACGAGCTCCTTAAGGTTGATAAAAAAAATGAAATTTCTTACATCAAAGAAATTACAAGCTTGACTCAGAATGCAGCTATCAAAAAAGCACTAAAAGAAGTAAATAAAAGCAGAATTACAATTAATATTGAACAACTGAAGGAAGCTGAGTCTGCTAATATTAAAGATGGGTTTTCAAGGTACGTTGAATTAGCAAATTTTTCTAAAAACAAAAACGTTCAAGGTATTGATATTAGTAGTAAACAATTATCACAATACTTTAATGAATTTAATGAAGAAGTAAAAAGTAATATTGTTTACACAAACGATCCTGCATATATTAGTTTCAAACTAATGTTGCTTGAGATTAGAGACAAGTTTATCTTAAGTAAAGAGTATGGCTTAGATGGCTATTTAAGCACACGAATAAGGCATGGTGCATTACAAAACTACATTCGTAGTGTGTTTGAG
>VBOA01000180.1:1323-2782 GCA_005877695.1 Gammaproteobacteria bacterium
AATTTTCAAAAGAAATTGATGAGTATACTGAATATTTAATCAAACAAAAAATTCAAGTTCAAACTGAAAAATATACTAAAAAGCCAGACGCCTTATTTAATTACGGTTTCGATCAATACGAATTAGCTTCAATATTTAGCATTATTCGACAAGGCAACATTACGGACCACAAAATATTTATTAATGTAATTTTTAATTACTTAACTGAAAAAACTGAAGTAATTCTAACAAAGATTAAAGAATATTTTACACATGAAGTTGCCCAGACTTACGCTGAAAAAATTGACAGGTTTCACGATGAAATAAAAAACATTTTTGGATATTATGTTATTCCTGAGATGAGTTCGGCCATAATGAGATGCAGTACTAACATAAGGAAACAAGTGAGCAATATAGCAGAGTGGTTTAGCATTGCAAATCCAACTTCCGAGTTACTTCTTGATCTAAATACCATTATTCAAACTAGTGTACAAATAACAAATAGAATATATCCTTATCAACAAATTGAGCCTGACATTACAATTGACGATAATGTTCGAGTTACAAGTTCATTAAATCTAATTTACATTGTTCGAATTTTGCTTGATAATATAATCCAGCATTCAAATCTAGGTCCTTCAGACTTAAACATTAAAATAGAAGCAAAATCTACAAGCGATGATTACCTAATGCTAAAATTTGTGAACAATATAAATTCCAATGTAAATATTACGCGATTGACGGAAACTCTTGAAGCAACAAAAATTAAATGGCAACAATCACAGCAAGATTTTACTAAAATTGATGTAGAAGGAGGAAGTGGTTTTGACAAAATAAGAAGGATATTAACCTTTGATATGCTGAATAAATCACATTATTTCGATTATGAAATAAGGGAAACAGAAATTGTTATTTGTATATTTTTAAAAGTTAGATACGAAAATGAATAAAAAAATTCTATTAATAGAAGACGACGAAAAAAAAATTGAAGATATACGAGCCTTCATAGAAGATAAGTTCAAAGATGTCGATTTTATTATTAAAGAATCCTATAATTCGGGGTTACGAGAGCTTATGTTAAATAACTATGATATATTATTATTGGATATGAGTTTGCCTACTTGGGAAACTAAGGAATTTGAAGGTGTTGGACGTTTTGAAAAATTTGGTGGTTACAACATATTGAAAGAGATGACGAGAAAAAACATAAACATTAAAACAATACTAATAACAATGTTCGACGATTTCGGAGAAAGCGATTCATCGCTTACTTTAAATGAAATCGACCAATTGTTAAAAATTAACTTTTCAAGCTTCTATATGGGTTATGTATTCTACAGCTCAAGAGAAAGTAATTGGAAACAAATTCTCGAACAGAAATTGTCATCTCTTGAAATAATATGAGAGTCTTAATAATAGATGACTCCAGTTCAAAATTAGCGGAAATAACTTCTGTTGTGAGAGATACATCAGAAAGCTT
>VBOA01000180.1:2789-3110 GCA_005877695.1 Gammaproteobacteria bacterium
TATATTATTAATGAAAAAAAAATATGATTTGTTGATACTTGACTTGTTTTTACCACTGAGAAATGACCAACAACCTATTAATACGGGAGGGAAATATATTGTCGATCAGATCATGAGGAACAAAGAAATAAAACCGCCAACCTATTTAATAGGACTTACCCAATATGATGAACTAATTGATGATTTTCATCCAATATGGAAAGCCTTAAAATATGACCCAACTTCAATTTCATGGAAACAATCCTTAAGAGAACTACTGATTTATGTATCTAAACAAAATGCCAGTGATGATAGAATCATCATTGAAAAAATTCCGACAAT
>VBOA01000181.1:0-751 GCA_005877695.1 Gammaproteobacteria bacterium
GCATTGACTATCAAGACCTAAATACCATAACAGTTAAGAACTGCTATTTATTACCACTAATCAATGAGCTATTAAATTAACTAGATGGCTCTGTTGTATTCTTGAAGATTGATTTGCGGAACGCTTATTATTGAATCCGCATCTATAAAGAAGATAAGTGAAAGACTGCTTTCCACATTTGATATAGCTATTTTGAATTCTTTATAGTCCTCTTTAATTTAACTAATGCTCCGGCCATTTTTTAGACTTATATTAATTGTGCTTTACATGGACTAGTTAATGATTTTTGCATAATTTATCTTAATGATATCCTTATTTTCTTTAAAACTAAAGCAAAGCACCTCTATTATTTTAAACACATAATTAAATGCCTTCATCATGCCAAATTATACGCCAATTTAAAAAAGTGTGAATTCTTCAAATTTGAAGTCAAATATCTAGACTTTATCATTGATAAAGAGAACATTTGAATGGATCCAGTCTGCATTAAGACTATATTTGAATGGCCACAGCTGTGATTTTATTGAGATATTCAAGTTTTTCTAGGCTTTTACAACTTTTATTAATGCTTTATCTATGATTTTTCTAGCATTATTAAGCTGCTGCAAGACTTGCTTCGAGGGTTTAAGAATGATAAAAAGCCCAGCCAAATTACTAATCATGAATAGCAGATTCTCCAGCAGAAAGTCTTTAAGCATTTAATTAATACTTGTATTTCTGTATCTATTTTATATTATTACAAGCCTCCATT
>VBOA01000181.1:787-1245 GCA_005877695.1 Gammaproteobacteria bacterium
TAGAGATGGATGCATCTAGTACGGCCTATGCGGACATATTATCTTTAAAATAAGAAGATGATTGATATTTAATTATATATTACTCTAAGAAGTTCTCTGGAATTGAGATCTATTACCTGATTCATAATAAAGAGCTTTTGGCCATTATATAAAGCTTTAAATAGTGATGACACTATCTTAAAGAAGTCTCTGGAATTGAAGTCTGGTTTGATCATGAAAACCTGAAGTATTTCATGTCTCAAAATGCTTTGATGTAACACCAGAACTCACCAGTTATTCGAGTTCCTCACATGACATCCATCTGAGAAGCCGGTAAGAGCCTTACACATGGCGACGCCTGTAGGGCGCCAGCTTTGAATAATACCGGCACCTAGTATTCTATAGCTTATATAGTGAGGAGGGATTCTCTTCTTAGATGGGAGGTCAGAGATTAGTTCTCTATCTTCATATATCTACTG
>VBOA01000036.1 GCA_005877695.1 Gammaproteobacteria bacterium
AAAGTTTGAGATCAGTGCATAGTGAGACGTCGTACTGTCTGTCAAATACAACAAGTCAAAGTGGTCAGGATGCGCTTCTTCGTGCGCAGCAACACGGAGCGGATAAACGATATAGTAGGACTTTCTCCTACACTTTTGTGACCTGACCAACTCCAAGCCGTAAACATTTACACTTACGCCATTTTTCTTTTCGAAAACCGGAATCTGGTTGATTTTCATCGGCATTGTCAGGTCAGTGAAGTCGAGGTTGGCGGCAGCACGGACTTGATCTGTGATTGCATTCACCTCAATACCGAGAACACGTCCGTTGTTCGGTACGTAGCGTGATAGGATAGCATATTCAAAACATCTATCATCGTTTACGTTCCGAACATTGACGACGGCCTTTCTGTTTAGGATCGGCTGTGGCAGTTTCAAATATTTACTGCCACCAAGTGGGCGGTAAACATTGACACGGATCTCCATGTCGACGATACGGAGAAATGACCACCCAGATCCTTTCAGTTCGCATGACTCCTTCTCGTCCACCAACTTCTGGAAGAGGTCGCTGCAAACCTCTTCAATGTCGGTGTTGCGAAAGATGACCACATTCTTGGTCTTGAAGGCGCGTCGACATCGCTCACCCTCGACATTGACGAATTCACAGTCGAGCCACAGATTAATTTTAATGCCGGTTGTGTGACTCAACAGACGTTGCACAAGCGTGACTAAGTCATCAAATATGCCTACCAGGAACTCGGGTATGGTAGTCAGTGGAGTCAGCCTAACGGCGCCATGCATTAGCGCCTGCTGATCTAACTGGTAGGTCTTCAAACGACCCTTAAAGGCTGACTCCGTCTCCCTAAAGCCTGGAGGCGCTAATCCTACTGGTATTACTATATCTACATTCCTATCTCTATTCCTTAACCTACGATTAAACCTAATATCACATACGCTATCGTCGCTGTCGTTGCTGTCGTCGCTGTCGCCGTCGGGAGGTCCACCTCCTCCTCCACCAATCTGAATCATCGCAGCAGCAGCAGGTTGTGGAGAACATGTTGCCTCCAATGCAGAACAATGAAATCTGCGATGTCTGCTGTACCCTCCTCGAGTGCTGATTAAAGCACCGCAGACATCGCAGAGATGTTGCTGCGCAGTGGAGGCAACCCTCTTCCTCACATTATCCTGCTGCTGCGATGCCGACTGTGGAGGGGGCGGTGGCGGCGGTGGTGGTGACGACGGCGGCGACGGCGGCGGTGGCGTCGACGCCGAAGGAGGGGAAGCACCCGGCGATGAGCGTCGTCCGATGTTGGAACCGTCACTTTCATCGTCACTCTCGTCATCGTCTATTTCACCATCCATCATCTGCTTGTACTCCTCACGATGTTTACGCTCTATGTGGAGTGCAAGTATACTACGGGTGGTGAAACGACGATCACAAAAGAGACAAATAAGCATCGGTTCCATCATCGGCCAATACTCTTCGTCCGACAACGACTCATTGTTCGACAACGAGTCTGACTTTGACTCGTCGCCGAACGATGAGTCTAGCTTCGCCTTCTTCGGCGGCGGCGCCTCCACATCGTCGTCGTCGTCGTCGTCACTCAATGTAATTACCTCTATTTTTCGCTTCGACAGCAGCGACGTCGGTTTTGGTGACGTAGCCATCGGCGTCGGCGAAGACTGCAGCTGCGGAGTCCTCGGCGGCGTCGATGGCTGCACTGGTGACGTCATCGGTGTCGGAGTCGTCATCTTGCTCAGTGATGGGTGCGGCGACCCCGACACCGATGGCAGCGACGGTAGAGGTGATGTGGCGAAGAGGGCCAGCACATCCTTGAAGGAGTCGGGCGTCTTCGGCGGCGAAGGAGGTGGCTCCGTCGTCTGCCGCGACTGGCCTTCGTAGGGATGCGCTGGCAGCTGCAGGTCGACTGCCGCCTCCAATACCTCCATCACCGTCGCAGTCAGGGGCAGCTGAAATGAAATGAAAATAATTTATTTATTACGAACTAAAATAAATCTAAATACAACTCATCTAAAATAACAAAAAATAATGAAAAAATCTTTAATTAAAGAGGTAATGGTAGGCCAAAATGTTTGTTTCTACCGCTTAACCTCTTTAATTAATGAGAAACTAAAATAAATCTAAATACAACTCATCTAAAATAACAAAAAAATAATGAAAACATCTTTAATTAAAGAGGTAATGGTAGGCCAAAATGTTTTTTTTCTACCGCTTTACCTCCAATAATCTTGTAAATGATGAGAAACTAAAATAAATCTAAATACAATTCATCTAAAATAACAAAAAAATAATGACTTCTAACAGCACAATATAGGTAGTATAATTTAGTAAACAAACCTGAATCGATGATGAAGGAGAGTGTTGCTGCTGCTGCGGCGTCGTCCACAGCACCAGCTTCTTTGGAGGCGGCAGAGATGGCCGCTGCTGCCGCTGGATGTGATGCAGCTGCAGATGTAGCGGCAGCTGCGACAGCGGCATCAGCGACCCTGGCGTCACCTCTCCCGACGACGACGATGGCTGCGGCGATGGCTGTGGTGCCGTCTCAGGCGGCGGCGGCTGCGTAGCTGGCTGCGTAGCTGCAGGCTGCTCCGCCGGATGAGACGGCGAAACCGACCTCGGCTCCGGACCCCGGTGTTGCTGCGGCGATGTTGTGGTGCCCACATCGTTGCCTTCGCCGCGATGGAAGGTGGTGTGGTGAGGCGGCGAAGGCGGCGGCGACTGCGGCGTAGCGCCAGGGTCCTCCTCCGTCTGCACAGCGGCGTCTTGATAAATTATTTGATGAGGAGGAGGAGGAGGAGGGTGAACAACAAAGGGACGTGGTAAAAAATGGGGGAATGCATTTTCAGGCAGATTTTGAATTATTAGAGGGAAAGTGAAATTTGGTGGATCGGGAAGGTCATAATGATCTTGACTGATGTGCCGCTGTGCATGATCGGCCCTGGCGTAATGTTTGCCGCAATGTGGGCACAAGCGCCGCTGCGGTCCTCCAGGGGCCAGAGCTACCGAGGCTGGTTGATAGACCATCTGCACAGAAAAAAAACACAAATTATGTAGATATGCATTTTTTTACATATTAAAAAGAACATTTCAAAGTATATTTACTGAAAAAAATTTGCGCAGGGGTCCCCCTAGGCCTAAGCCATTTTATGCTTCTGAAAATGAATTTCGAAAAATCTACCCCAATAAAAATACTAAGTTTTTAAATTTTCTAAAAAAAATTTGCGCAGGGGTTCCCCTAGGCCTAAGCCATTTTATGCTTTTGAAAATGAATTTCGAAAAACATGCATGAAAAGTTTGAAAGCAATAGAAAGTTGCCCTCACAAAACCTATATTATGCATGCTTATTTCAATTAAATGCTAACGATATAATCACTCATACATTAACACTAAAATTTTGATATTAAAAATATAGAGTGATGATATGAGAAAATTACCCGCACAAAAGCTATATTATGCATACTTATTTAAATGTAAACTTGAAAACCTATCATACATTAACAATAAAATTTTGATATTAAAAATATAGAATAAAAAATCCTTAATGATATTAAGCTAAACAAATGGAATTATGTGAATACAAAACTTGATCATTTACAGTGATGATATTGATTGTGTAATGTTTGGAAATATAAAAAATGACTAGCAAAATACTCTACTTAACACTACAAAGGTATGAAAATGTACTTACATTTCAATAGAAGGTAATCCAACACAAAGAAATCACGAGCGACACTGGTAACACGCCTACTCGCCAAGAGAACTAGAGAGCGACTGAGGGAGGACAATGGCGATGTTATTGGTATAGGACCTTCCAGCACCTGCCGCAGCAGATCTCGGGTTGGGAGGGGGGGGTCGGGTCCGGTGCCGGTGCCGGTGTCGTGACGGGACGCTTCGTGTGTGGTCGGGGTTCTGGGAATTCGAGGTGTTAAAAGTAGTACTTTTTGAAAAATTTTTTATGTCATCTTATAGTGCTCGATGTACTGAACAAAAAAGTTCCAATAAATTTTTCTCTACGATCAATAGTTTACGTCCCACAGCCAAGGGGAAAATGGGGGGAATGAGGGGGGGGGGACACTAAAAGTGGTCTTTTTGGAAATGTTTTGATGCCATCTTATATAACTTGATACGGCGAACAAAAAACTTCCAATAAATTTTTCTCTACGAACGATACCTTACGAACTACGAACGGTTCTTAGGTTTTACTTAAAACATTGATTACAAAAAATTGACTGGACCGAAAAATTTTTTTAAAATGCCATCTGATAGAGGTCGATGTACTGCACAAAAAAGTTCCAATAAATTTTTCTCTGCGAACAATAGTTTACGAACTACGAATTAATTTTAATCACAAAAAAAACTTTTATGATTTTGCCACCAAACCCACCCTTTTATCTACTACTAATATAATTTTTCGACGCAAATTTTAAAAGTTGTACTTTTTGAAAATTTTTTTATGTCATCTTATAGTGCTCGATGTACTGAACAAAAAAGTTCCAATAA
>VBOA01000037.1 GCA_005877695.1 Gammaproteobacteria bacterium
CGGTGAACAAAAAAGTTTCAATAAACTTTTCTCTACGAACAATAGTTTACGTTCCATCCTCTATCCATAAAAAGAATTGTTTTAGATTTTGATTTAGGTAAAAAGTTGTACTTTTTGAAAATTTTTTGATGTCATCTTATAGAACTTGATGCGCTGAACAAAAAAGTTCCAATAAATTTTTCTCTACGATCAATAGTTTACGTTCCATCCTCTATCCATAAAAAGAATTGTTTTAGATTTTGATTTAGGTAAAAAGTTGTACTTTTTGAAAATCT
>VBOA01000182.1:0-1446 GCA_005877695.1 Gammaproteobacteria bacterium
CAGAGGTAAACCAAATAAGCATTTTTTGACGTAAAATAATAAAATACCAATTTTCCAGTAAGCTGCTTAACAATCGGTCTAAAATACGGCGTTGGTGAAATTCGCCGCGGGATAAAGCGACATTTTCAGAATGGGAGCGTAAATCAATGGCTGCGAAACGAAAGGTTGCTTCGCGACGTTGTTGTTCGAAGTTCAACATGACTAGCGGTCGGCCAATCTTGTAAGTTAATAAACTTCCGATAGCACAATAAAGTAAACTGACCCACATCAGATAACCGGGAATATGGAATTTCCAGCTAAAAATATGCAGATGCAAATCGCCTGACAGTTGCCATAATACAAAAATAAATGCAAAAAAAGTGGTGATTGAACTTATCAAATTCGTAGCTAAATCTAGTGAATTACTCACCAAAGCACCCACATCTTCTTGAATACGTTGATCGGGGTTATCGGTTTGTCTATCAAAATTTTCAAGATAATAATAGCCGCGTTTATGTAACCAATAGCCTAGAAATTGCTCGGTTAACCAGCGGCGCCAGCGCAAAGCAAATAATTGGGTAATATAATAACGATAAACCGTCAGCACGATTGCGGCAATGGCGATTAAGCAAAAATAGCCCATTAAAACCATGGTGCGATGGACGTTGTATGCTTGTAAGGAGCTATAAAAATCGTTGTACCAATAGTTAAAGATTAAATCGACTGTGACGATCGCAATGGTCATAATAAAAATGACGACGATGAATAACCAAGCTTTATATTTTTGCTTAGATTGCCAATAAATTTTAATGAGCTGCCAAATGTTGTAGTGGCGCTGGCTAAGAATTTGCTCATCATTATAAAATTTGTTTAACGCATTATCCATTGCTATGGGTTTTCCTTGTTAGTCGTCATTATACCCTATCATGTTATCGCCCAAAACGGCACGCTATAATTCTTGATAACTTTCAAGCTATAATCGATAAAATTTTTTTGGAAAGTCGGGTTAATATGAAAAGGGAACTGCAGGCGCTTAGCATCTTATGGTTAATCATAGCCACCTTATCAGGCTGCACCTATAACCCTTTTACCACCAATAATGAAACTACCGGCAGTCCTGCTGGTGCCGCCATTGGTGCAGTTGCTGCGGGTGGCGGTATCGCTTTGTTCACTAGCTCAAAACCTGTCATTGCGGTAATGGGACTTGGCGGCGGTATGCTTGGCTATTATGTCACTACCTTGCGATCAGATGCGGCTGCTATTTTAAAAGCTGATGGCCAAGTCTATAAAGTCGGCGATACGATTGGCATCTACATTCCTACTGATAACTTATTTGAAGCCAATACGGCAGATTTATTGCCGCAAGCAGGCGCAATTTTAGAAAGTGCGGCAACCGTATTGGGACGTTATCCGAAAAATAATATTATTATTTCTGGCAATACCAGTGGCTTTGGTCGTGCGCGTTGG
>VBOA01000182.1:1667-1957 GCA_005877695.1 Gammaproteobacteria bacterium
TGCATTTGGATCCACGCACAGCCAGCATGAATAATATGGGTGGGACGGATGATAGCTGGGCTGACAGACCTTCGGTTAATCGTTGCAATAATAGTGATGAGTTTTGTTAGCATGACACGCATGATGATATTATTTATTCTTCTTAATATTTGCTTGGTTTTGCGTGGATTTTCCTGGCTTATTCTCAGAGGCTGATCGATAGAGATCTTGACCTAAAGATCTATTTTTAGGAAGTTTGGTGCAATAACCTAATCCTTGATAAGTAACTTCGACACTATTCTCATTGTTTA
>VBOA01000183.1:0-1322 GCA_005877695.1 Gammaproteobacteria bacterium
GTTTTAAGTAGTCGGGTAAGAAATCCGTGCAAAGAAAATGAATATGTCAATTGCGTTCACACTCATGCCGAGTAGCACAACGGCAATTTTTTTCATTATGATTTTTCCAACCTTTCTTTTTGCTTTTTTGACCTTGCCAATGACATTTCACCTGACACTTATGCGGTTCGGCTACCGCTACTCACTTAAAATTTTCGGGGTGAAATTTTTTGTAAATAGAGCGAATAAAACCCGCAAATAAATCTCCCACTCCCTCTAATTCTCGCCCAAATTTTTTCGCAATCTTTTTCTCGGCCAAAAAGGAACTAACTTCTTTATCTACTGGTCGGTAAAAATGCTGACCTTGACAATCACTAAAAAAGCATTTCCCATCACTCCACGGAGCCCGCGTAAACTCCAACCGAACATTTTTACTATTGAAAGTTAGGGTCAGAAAATACAAACCACGGGCAAAATCCGCCGCCGTGATATTCATTAAATTCTTTTCTTTGAAATTTCTTAACGAAGCCAAAAAATTACCGCCGTTTTTCAGTTGCGCAAACAACTGAGCGATTTTTTTCTCTACTTGCGGGTCATGGCAAATTCTTTCTCTTTTTTTTCTTGGCCCTCGCTTGTGAATATTCAGACCAACATTACCAACCGAAACGACTGCCTTTTTAACTTCCTTTCCGAAATCAGTAGCAACTATGTTAAACAACTTCCCCGAACTCTGACTATCTGCCCATAAATCGGATAAATCCGCCATGCTAAAATTAGATTTATTTTTTAGCCCGAAAGTAGATTCATTGTTTAATCAAGATACACTTTCACCTAAATTCGTATTTCTTATACTAACCATACCTTTTACTTATTTTTAATTATAATTTTATTTTTTATAGTTTTATTACCACCACTCGCTCAGCCACCAAAAATACTACCTACTCCACTAGAACTACCACTAAAAACCGAACCGAGCAGACCGAGTAAACTTAAACCGACTAAATACCAAAAGGGGTAAAATCCGTTTATTTCCATACCCGCTCAAAATAAAAAAACTTTCACCAGTATTTCAAAAACTAAACTAAAAACCTCTTTCATATTTTCTAATTACTAGTCCCTACATTTAAATTTACTCCTTCGGTGGAAATTTTATCGGGCACTGCTTGCCAATTGCTAATTACCCAATTACAGTTATATAACTGAAAGAGACCGGAAATGCCAAATTTGATAATTTCGGGGAAAGCGAACCAACTATCTAATTTACCAAATAGTCCGTAAAAAATAGCATTGCAAACCACTGCGTAGGCAATTACTCACTTATTCATTTCTAACTCGTTAAAATT
>VBOA01000183.1:1379-1906 GCA_005877695.1 Gammaproteobacteria bacterium
TATCGGCACCACCAAGGGAGCCAAAGTCGCTAAGGCTATCATAACATTTTATTTTTATCTCTTATCTTTCTTAAATACGGCTTTTAGCACGGCTACTATCAGACCCATCATAATAAAAAGTTTGGTGAACGGGTTAAACCAAATCCCTTGCCATAGTCCTTGGTGAACTTCCGAACTTCACGCTTTATCAGCCTGGATAACTATATCCTTTAAATCGAAGCTTTCTAGTATTCTTTTGTTTAATCCGTTTAAATTTCCTACTAATCCTGATAAAGAGAAATTAGAACTCTCGTCCGATCCTTCTACTCCTCCCAAATCTCCTAATATTTCTTTTATTTCTTCTTGGCTTACTCCTGCTTCTCTTGCCATCTTTATCACTTTTAATAAAAGTCCGGTAGCTTCTAATCGCTCTTTTTCACTCCTTTCTATCTCTCACAATAATTCTAATCACTTATTTTTAGTTTTTGGTATTCTCAGTTCTTCCGCTAACCTTCCTACTTCTAAATAAAATTCCACCAAGCATTTCT
>VBOA01000038.1:0-3312 GCA_005877695.1 Gammaproteobacteria bacterium
GGTGCAAATTTTTTAAGACTTTCCTGTTTTGCTCTCAACTTACCTATGTTCATAGCTAAGGAGTCGAGCTGTTTCATTAGTATTTTTTCGTAAGACTTATTAGAACTATTTTTTAATTTATCACGGAATTTCACCAAATACTGATGTTCTAAGTCTTTTGACTTCCTCAATGCATCAAATTCACCATTAAATTCTTCAGAAATCCAATTGATTTTGATTTCTTCAGCTGTTTTTGCTAATCCAGAAGCTGTTTTTATTGTTTCAAATACCCTCTCATGTTGATTAGCCAGCTTGTTTATCACCTTTTCACTCATTCGGTTTAATTTAAGTGCTTCTTTAAAAGACTCATAGTCTTTCTTAATCTCATAAGCCCATTGATTTCTTATCAGTGTCTCCTCAGACCAAGCTTTATAATTTGGATGATCATAAAGTTTCTCATGCGGTTTTAATTCTTGGCGCATCCCGCGAACCTGTTCACCTAGTTTGTTCCGTAAATCCACTAATGAAGCAACTTTCTTGGCCAATACACGTTGTTTAGTCTTATTTTGTTTAGACTGATCATGCTCTTTCCTAACTTTAAAGGCAGCATAATTAGAAACAAATAACCAGGCATCGTGAACGGTCTGTTTAACACCTAATACTTTATCAATAAACCAACCCAGCATTTTTTCAGGATCAAATCCGCGCCGAATAGCAAAAGATAAAGGCCAATCTAAAACGGAATCTCTTAACCTTGAACGAGATAAGGAAGCTTTTAGTTCTGTTAAATTTTTAAATTTTGATTGATCCGCATAAACATTTAGAGTTTTTCGATGTCGGGTCATAGCTACATAGCTTAAAAAACGATCCCAAGTCTGACTTCCTATATAAACAAATACATGATAATAAGTAGATCCTTGGGACTTATGCACCGTAGCCGCATAACCATAATTGAAATCTTGATAGTCTTTCATTGAAAAGGTAATTTCTTGCGTTGTTGGTGTGTTCCTTAATTTTACCGTGATATAATCGCCTTTTATTTTACTCACGGTTGCAAACTCTCCATTACTAATTCCTAACTGTCGTTCATTACGCAGAAATAACACTCGATCCCCTAATGAAAGATCGATCACACCATGATGAGCTGTAGTAACTCTTTGAGAACCCTCCCCTAACAATCCTAACGCTTGCATTTTTTGTCGCGCCGCTTGATTAAGCGCTTTCACATCACTATTTCTATGCGCTAATATCAAACGTTCTTGGATATTTTCAGCGGTTAATTCCTGACTCCAATCCGCTACTAAGCGGAGCTGTGTTGCTATTCCTCCTTCCCCACTCTCACCTTCATCATCTTCTTCATCCGAATCAATTAAATGGATTCGTTGCTGAGAATTATAATAATCGAGGGCTTGACTGACAGAACCTTGCGCAAGTAATTGACTCGCAACGCAATCGCCAGGAGACGCTTGACGTTGAATCTGATTAAGTTCGGTGAACCCTACTCTTTCGGTAATCGCTCTAAAAGGAGCGCCTATTCCAATCGGTTGTAATTGTGATGGGTCACCTATAATGACTAACTTAGCCCCTGCATTACGTACGCTATCGACGACCAAAGCAAAATCATGAAGATCTGTCATGCCTGCTTCATCCATCACTAAGACATCATTAGCCCCAATTTCTAATTTACCTAATGCCAATTGCATCTTTATAGAATAAATCGTACGAGAGGAAATACCTGAACTGGCTTCTAGTCCTTTTGCTGCAATGCCAGATACCGCCATACCTATAACACGATAACCTGAAGTTTCCCAACAATGCTTAGCCGCTTTCATCATATAAGACTTACCCGTACCGGCGCGTCCTACGATGGCGCTAATATCTCCTCCGTTAGCAATATAATTTAATGCTTCCGATTGCTCGGTATTCAACCCAAAATCATGAATAGCTTGCTTCAATAAATCATGATTAACGGGATGTTGATGACGACTGTTTAAAAGATCAGCATGTTCAGCTAACGCTATTTCTCGTTGATAATTAGCACGTGTCGTATACCGATCACGTCCATCATCTCCTGGACCTAATAAAATTAAATCTGGATGTGACTTTATTCCTAAAAGCGCCGCATCATACTGCTCAATCGTTTCTGTGTTCTTATGAACCAAACGAAATATATCTCGCTCACTAAACACAGCATACTGAGTACTTAAAATATTCAGTAAGCTACTCGGATCATTAACGGCAACTTCAATACTCGCTTTTCGCTTGAGTTGATTTTCTTCTTTTAAGTAATGTGATTGACTTCGAACCCTACCTTCATGACGTTGTGAAAATATATGATTAGCATCAACAACTAAATCAATGCCCTTTTTTATAAAATAATCATTCTGGAAATCACGCCATTGCTCTCCCCAAAATTGGGGGTCCACTACCCTCCCCCGGACAACATCTGGTTCTAAAGAAACATAAATATGTGCATGCGGATTACCATCACTGTGAGAATGTATAGCGATATCGGCAACAATTCCATGTTGGACGAAGTAAGTGTGTGAAAAATTTTTAGCTAAATCAATCTGTAACGATAAATCAAGATCCCTTGGTAAGGCTAAAACAATGTCTTTAGCGATCTGTGAATTCTTTCTTGTCTCGGCAGCTTCTACGGCATTCCATAATGTCTCTCGATCTTTAAAACAAGCAGAAGCTCCATCTGGTAATAAAATTTCAGAATAAATAACATCGGATCGTTTTTTAAAATTATGAACTTCTCCAGTACGATTATCTTTCAATATCTCACCTGAACGATAAGCGGCACCTGCTACTGCGCTATGTCCTTGTGATCGTGAATGATAAGATATGCGTGCAAATGCTATCGCCATTTCAAAATAATAACATGCAAACTAAAGTTTGCACATTGCGCCCTTATCATTTTATTTCTAAGGGATTTTTAAATTTTTCTACGAAAAATAATGTAAGCTTCGCAACCAATTGTTTTTTATTATGAAATAATAGATAATCTTATCGCCTATTAATAACTATAAACTTTTGGATTATCTAAATGTCTGAAAAACAAAAAATAACTTTAAAAGAAAAAGCAGATAAACTCATTAAAAAGATCGAAAGAGCTAAGAATGAATTATTAGCGTTACAACAAAAAAGACTTTTAGAGATAGGAAAACTAGCTTGTAAGCACGGCCTTGATGCTTATGAAGATACGCTACTTGACCATCATTTTTCAAAGCTTTCCAAAGAACTCAATCATGGAAACTCAAAACAAGATTAACAAGAAAACTCAAACCATCGCCAAACTTGAAAGACAACTGATAATTAAAAAAATTA
>VBOA01000038.1:3326-5271 GCA_005877695.1 Gammaproteobacteria bacterium
TAAAGAACGAAAGAAACAAACCAGGCGAAAAATTGAACTGGGCGGATTAGTTATCAAAGCTGAAATGGATCAATTTTCAAAAGATATTATCTTAGGCGCGCTTATTAGCATTAGAAAAGAAATTCAAAAGGATAAGAATATAAAATCAGTATTTAAGTCCATTGGAAATGCTGCTTTTATGGAATATATGACAGAGTAAAAAATTTTTAATGAATATTAAGATATTAATCACACTTTTTTCATAGTTGAAACATGACTAAAGTATTATGGTCAATAATTAATCTTTTCTGAATATTTCTCGCTTACTTTATCGAAAGTATAATTATTTGATTTTTTTTAAGCATATCAAACAATATCCAAAATCATTGAATAGAGCGTTATAGAGGCCTTTAATGAAATATTAATGTAGAGGCCCATGGGTGATATATTAAGGAGCCACTATGAAGAAATTTACGGCCTTATTCACTGGATTTACAAAGCTTATGCACAAGATATTATATCGAAGAGTATTTTTAGTAACTATTGTTTACTTTTTATACAACTTAACTCATGAGTATAAGTTTTACTCAACTTCATCAGTTAAATAATCCTTTTTTACATCCGACCATATATTTTTTTTAAAATAAAGTTTTAACTTAGATTCATCGGGTGTAATATCATATGAATTATCTTTGACTAAGATTGATTCTAATTCTTTTTTTTCCAAAGATTTTTTCCATATTTCAAACTCTAATTCAAAGGCCCCCTCTTCCAATTGTTTTTTTGTTTCCTGTTCAATTTTTTTCTGTTCAAGAATTTTACGTTGAGCAATAACCTGGGGTGATTCATAGTTTTTTTCTATCCAAACATCCCCTTTTCTTAAAACGCCCATCAGCACATTAAGCGGATCATCATAATTTTTAAATTTCTGATTATTTTTAAGGCCAAAAGCAAAATGATTAATTGATTCTTGTACAATTTCTGGAGTAGTTTTCTTTATTTTAAAAAGTTGTTTAAGTTGTTTAATAGTAAACTTAATTTCACTTAATGGTTCTAAATTTATTTCTAACCAATCTTCAGGTAAATCTGCCTCTGTATTAGTAGTAGTATTTATATATATATTATTACTACTACTAGGTAGATTGTTATCTGTGATGTTATTTGACATGTTACCCAACATGTTACCTATTGCGTTACCTGTATAAAGATCTTTATATTTTGAATTAAATCGTTGAGCGTGTAACGCAGCAGTTTGAATTTCTTTTGTAATTGCTAATATGATATGCCCACCTTTAGATGCTTTCCCCTTTTTTCTTATTAATAAATTTTTTTTTATTAAACGAATTAGAGACGTTTTTGCACTACCAAAAGAACAATTTGCAACTTCTGCTAAATCATTAGTTAGTATTGGATTAGATTGCAACTGACCTCGATAAGAGCATAACTCGATAACATAAAGAAATATTTTTTTCTGGATCCCGCTTAACTTTCTAGTGCTATCGGTAAGGAAAACAGTATTTTCAATGTTATCCAAAACGTTATCTGCATAGTTATCTAATTTGTTATCTTTAATGTTATCTATATTCTTTGTATGTGTTACCTGAATGTTATCTGTTTTGTTATCTATAGTTTTATTCGTTACCTGGTTGTTATCTGAATTGTTATCTGAGTTGTTATCTGTTATGTTACCTGATTCAATGGGACTTATTGTTTCTTCTGAAGCTGTTTCTAAATTTTCTTTTTCTGCAGAAATGGAGATAGTTTCAGTAATTTCCGGAGAATTATCGACTGCACCGGTACCCGAAAGATCCCAGGGTCTATATTCTTTCTTGATAAATTTTTTCTCAGCTCTTTTATTAATAAGGTCTGATAATTGAGGCATTGCGGTTTATCTCCCTCACATGATTTGAGTAGCTGCTGCCGCATTCATTTCAAGACTTTGTGTTTCATCTATGTTTTTTCTGGC
>VBOA01000038.1:5321-10345 GCA_005877695.1 Gammaproteobacteria bacterium
TAAATAAATTACGGTTAGTGTCTGTAATATTTGGAATCTCTTGAGAAAATTGGACGGTAGTTTCTAAAATACGTCCCTCAAGATCCGGGTCTGAAATAAGAGATACAATGGCTTTATCCGAGAGGATCGTTTTCCCACTGTATTTGTTCAAAAATACTCTGTAGGAGATATTAGTTTTAAAACGTTTATTTAATGTTTCTACCTCACACTTCAATATCTTTAGCCCTTTAGCACTAAATTTATCTGGATTTAGTGGCGCTAAGATTATGTCTGCATAAAGGCTTGCAGCAGTAACAGCTTGTCCCATAGTAGGCGGACAATCTATAAAAATAAAATCATAATTATTAGCTATAGGCTCAAGCAAGTCATTATAGAGAGTATGTAAAGGTAATCTTTCGTTTACTATGACATTATCTAACACAACGTTTTCAATACGGCTAGGTATAAGATCGACCCCTTCAGAAAGAGGGATTACAGCATCTTCTATTTCGGCTTGACGTGTAATCACATCAATCAGGGCGGGATACTTCTCTGGGTCAATACCGCAGGCATCAGTTAAATTTCCTTGTGGATCCATATCAATTTTTAGAACACGTGCTCCATAGCTATTAGCGCAACTAGCAACGTTTTCAATAGTAGTTGTTTTTCCAGTACCCCCTTTAACGATTTGCCCAACAATAACTTTATGTTCAAATGAAATATTAAAAAGTTGTTTGGCTTGCGTAAATGTTAAATAAAGCTTCTTACCAAATTTTGGACAAATTATTTTTTTATATTTTAGTTGTTTGTGCACATATTGCCCAGATATGTCCAGAAATGATGCAGCATGGGCAATAGACATTTTGGGCTGCATCAACAAAACGTCTTTTTCTGATAAAGACATAGTAAAATCTCCTAACCAATCATTAGTTTAAGATTTTAGTATACTTTCATGAAAAATGACAACTATAACTCGGATAGCTATTATCAATATAGAGTAGATAAAAGAATAACCGTTGAATATATTCGTTTTATGGATTTTATCTATAAAGACTTACTCCTGAATTAATTAGTTTTTTAAAAGACTGTTATCTATATTGTTACTTGAAATGTTATCTATTAAGTTACCTTTATTGTTATCTGATATGTTATCTATATAGTTACCTGTTAGTTTGTATTTTTCTCATCTGATTGTTATCTGATTTGTTACCTGTTATTTTATCTGACATATGCGCCCTCCCTTATTTTATATCCCTACTATTATGGTAATTTAAATTTTATAAGAGAATATATTTTTAATCGTTACCTGTATTGTTACCTGTATTTGTCTTATACTTAAACAAGTAAATCTTCTTTTCGTGTTTTGAATCAGGCTTTTTATTTCACTGTTACATATTTGTTACCCGAATGTTACCTGTTATGTTATCCATAATGAAACATTATCGTTATCCGATACGTTATCCTATTTGTTATCTGATACGTTACCCGTAACGTTATCTTATTTGTTATTTATTACGTTACCTTTAGTGTTACCTGTTATGTTATCTGAAAAGTTACCTCTTTGTTATAAAGCTATAGTTTATAAATAAAGCAATAAGGATATATGACTAATTAATATACAAATTTTAACAATGGCCCAGTTATCCACAATTTCTGTGGGTAAGAATGTGTACAATGTTTCTAATATGCCAAGATAGAAGGGAATAAGAGTAAGGTTAAAAATTATACAATTGAGGTTTATTGATTTTAGATTAAAATTTGAACAAATAGAAAATAGGTGAAATTAAATTATGTATCAACTAGCCAAAACTTTAATTGAAAGCGCAGACAAAGCTTTACATTTTTTTGAATCACAAATGTTATTTGATGGCTCATATGGGCAAGCGCTAACTGATGTTTCTGGCTACTACAAATCACCGATGATGTTTTTGAGGGCAGGGAGGCCAGATAAGGCACTACAGATATTGGATTACGCAAAAACAAATTTTATGCAGGCTGATGGGGATTTCCTAAGTTCAATGGGCATAAAAAGTACTAACTCAGCTTATACGGAATTTTGGACTTATACGAATGGTTGGTTAGTAAGAGCTTCACAACAATTGTTTCGAGAAGATATAAATAAACCAGCCTTAATTTTCTTGGAGCGTTTTAAAAACGTTGAGAACGGCGGTTTTTTTACTCATAGGCTAGACTTAAGCGATTATATTACTGATGTGCTTACAACGGCATTACACGGCCATATACACTTAGAACGAGGCAATATAACGACATCTATTAAATCCGGTTATTATTTAATCAACATGATTGATTTACAGCGTAATTTAACAAATGGTTTTTATTTAAGATTAGATAAACAAGGTAATTTAATTACCAATTTTTCAGAGCGTGAAGCTTCACTACATTGGATTAGTCGCAAAGAGCCTGATCAATTGTATTTCATGCTAGGTTATCCAATAGCATTTCTTGGATTTTTATTTCAATCGACTCAGAACTTAGAATTTTTTGAAGCGGCTCATCGTTATGTTGATTTTTTGTTAGCTTGTCACGAGGATATTTTTTCATCTAATTTTAGTCATAAAGTGGCTTGGGCTTGTTCTGTATTATTTTCAATCAGTTCTGATCAAAGATTAGAAAAATTAATAACTAGTGTTATGAAGCATTTTTTAATCACTCAGTCAGAGGAGGGGGCATGGTTTTTAGAAAAGGACATCCATATGGCTTATGATCAAAGTGCTGAAATTGTTTGTTAGTTTCTTGAAACAGCAAAAAATATTGAGATAGGTTTTGAAAAAAGAAAGTGCAAAGTGAGTGAATAATTTTTTATGAAGATCGTTGTTGCAGACTGCAACAACGATCAGCCAGAGATTTAAAATTTATTCCTGCATATCTTTATGAAAACATTTTTGAATAAATATAAAAATAAATTGCTACTATTATATAAAGGTTATTGTGTTTTAAAAACATTTATATTCTAGGCTTATAAGGGGATGATTTCTGCGTATTTTCTTCATCAGGCTTATTTAAAAAAGAGGAAAAAATTTTTTTAAGTAAATTAAAGCTTGATAAATAAATACCTGGGGCTTGAGATTCTCTTGGACCAGCGACATTGAGGATTTTAATGTTATTGTTATTTACCCATGTTAGTAATTTTACGATATCTGTTTTCTGCGAGAGATCAATGATCAAATAAGGTTTGTTTGATTTTTGAACCGTATCTATGGTTAAGATGGTCCCATCTGTAACCTTAATCGGTGTTTCTAGAACGAGAATTAATGTTCCATCAGAGTCTCTAATATTGAGTTTCGTTCTTTCTTCAAATTCTCTAGAATCAGTTTCTCTTAAGTTATATTTTTCTGGTATACGTGTTTCTAATTCAGCGCGCCGACCTTTAGGGCACCAACCCCCGTGAGGAATTTCTAATGCAATAGCTGCATCCAAAGCAGCACGATCCACGCCAGTCTGACCACCCGATATAATTTTCATATGTTTTTTTCCTGTTTTAAATATTCAAAGGGAGTAAATTTTTTTGGTAAGTCATATACGTCAATACCCGTACGTTTTTTTATATAAGTGACTAAAAATTGTGCGGGACCTGCAAAGGCAATGGAGTAAGTAATTTTTATTAAATAGCTCAGACCTATTATTTTTAAAATGGTTTTAAAAGGGATTGTATGTATTTCCATAAAAAGAATGGCTATCCCTGAATATATTATTTCAGAAAATGCGGATGAACCGAGACTTCGTAACCAAAATTTTTTTCCTTTAAGCAATATTTTCCATTGAGTTAGAATATACGAATTTATTAAATTAGCGGTGATATAGGCAACAAAACCACTAAAGTTAATACGTAAAAGAGAGATTCCTAAAATATGTGCATATGCGGTTTGCGCTGTAAAAAAAGAAGGGGAGGGTATAAGTATTACAACTTGACAAATGAGGGTAAATAAAGTTTGTGCGGCAAAACCAGATAAAATCATGTATCTTGTTATTTTATAGCCATAAATTTCGGCAACATTATCATCCAATATAAAAATGAAAGGTGATGTTAATGTGCCTCCTAATATAAAAAACTCATCGGAGCCAGTATATTTATTAGTTAGTACCGCATTACAGATCATAATGCTCATGTAAACCATACTAAAAATAATTAATACTTTGTAACTGATTAAATTATCCAATAGTAAAGTCGTTTTTCTATATTCTTTAACCGACATTAAAGTTAGTATTCATTATAAGTTTTAGTTTTGGAGGCATATAGACTTTCTCGAAGGATTTAATTTTTCTATTGGTACGATTTATTTTTACTCCAGCTAAAAATCCAATATAAAAGGCTTGAGAAGCGTCAAATTCTTGAATCAATTCTTGAGAAATTGCAATATCAGCGGGGTCCATTAGAAATTCTTTATCAGTTAATTTGTCTAAAAAACAAATTTGCTTCTCTCTATTTTGAAATAATAAAGTATATTTTCCGTATCGACAGACTGATTGGTTGTTTATTTTTTTTTTAGCAACTTTATTTGAGATAAAAGACGCAGTTTTGATAGATTTTGCATATTCTATACCCACATAACAGGCTTGTATTGGATGTAATGAATATAATATATCGCCATCTGAAACGATGTTTGATAGAGGTAAATGAAAAATGGCTTTTGTATTAATACATTGAAGTATGAAAATATTTTTATCTGGCATTTGATCTACTATTTTGTAAATAATATAGCTTGCTCGGTTATCCTTCTTATAATTAGATTTATTTTCCCTACGAAACTTAATTAATATATTTGCAAGCATCTTCATCGTAATTCCCTATTTTATTAGTATTTTTATCTAATCATTTCATTCTAGAATTATATAACAAGGTCATTAAATTGACACCAACAATTTGGTGATCTTTTTTTGAGAATAGTAATTGTTTTGAGCTAGGAAGTAGTGAATGTAAAACCCATTCAGGAGGATCAATGCTTAATTCTCTGAGGGTTAGTTCATTATTTGACGTCAGTTTTACTAATACGGTATCGCCATCAATCGGAGAAATATTAGGATCA
>VBOA01000038.1:10449-10856 GCA_005877695.1 Gammaproteobacteria bacterium
ATAGGTTGCCATGATTTCCATTTTGTTAAATCAAGTTCATGAATCGTTGTTATTTTTTGTGCCGTTTCCCAATCTAATATGGGAAGAAAAAGAGGAGTCGATTTTTTTCTTGAAAGCTTTATAAATTTCTCATTACTTTGAATCAAGGAGTCTATCGATATATTAAAGTAATCAGCTATTAATTTTAAAGTGGATACTCGTGGATCAGCTGTTTCCCCAGAGAGTAAACGTCTGATAGTCATAACTGGAATATCTAATGTTTGTGCCATTTGGCTTAGGTTAACATTATGAATTTCTAATAATATATATAAGTTCTGTGACAGCGTTATTTTCTGATCATTATGTATTTTTAAAGATGTGCTATTCATTGAGTCTGCTTAAATTGATTTTTAAAGTTATAATCATAA
>VBOA01000185.1 GCA_005877695.1 Gammaproteobacteria bacterium
GAAAAGGTGTGAGTGACGTAGGTGGAGCCATGAGAGACAGACAAGCTCTGATATGTGCTCCTGAATTACCACTCCTTTTATAGTTGTTACTGAGGGGTGGGGGATTATCTGCAGGGTGGGGGGCGAAGAGTTAATTCTATGCCAACTCAATCCCTGACGATTTCATGGACGTACAAATATAGGTCAAGGACGTTTTGACAAGAAAAAAAAAGGAAATAAGAAAGACAGCATCTTTAGGGTATTATACACGACATTGTACGATGGTTATACATTTAAATATATATGTTGTACATGTTTAATAAACTAAAACTTTGTTTAGAAACTTTCATAATTATAACTTTTTCTAACAACTTTTTAATTTGCAAAATTTAAAGCGTGCCACATTAGCCATGACATACAGTAGAAGTAGTGTAAGATATATGTTCGTGTAAGGTATCTTTGACAAACAATTGTGTTGGTAAAAATACAACACGTCAGGTTACTTTTAAACTTGGTAAAGATCCTCACACGAATTATATCTTCATTAACCTTTACTATATCTCATGTTGTCCAGGAAACACGGCGTGAACGTTGTGGTCTCCGCATATTGCTTAATCAGCAATCTGCTATGTAACATGTTTGCTATTAGACATATTATATAACAGATGGTTGAAAAAACAAAATTCGTTTCCCAGGAGAGGATTGAAAAGGAAAGAAGAATAAATGTGACAAAAGTAAAGTAAAAGAATTATAAATTAAGATTATTTTTTATTTTGTCTGTTATTATATTAAACGTTATAGTTGATAATTATTTTCAACTCATATTTAAATTTAATTATTTTTAATCTTTATTATGTTACTTTACAAGAAAAAATTGTACGGGGTTTTTTAAATTTAAAGTATATGCTGTACATTTTGTAATAAACTAAAACTTGGTTTTGAATCGTTTATATACTTGTTAAAAACTATAATTACAAACTTTAGAGCGTGCCACATCTGCCATGACATATAGAAGGAGTAAAAATAAGAGATATGTTTGTGGACGGTCTCTTCTATAAACAATTGTGTTGTAAAAACAAAATACAACGCATTTAGGTTACTTTTAAACTTGGGAAGGACCCTCACACAAAATACATCTTTATTAACCTTCTACTATATCTCATGTTGTCCAGGAAACGAAAAAACAAAATTCGTTTCCCAGGATAGGTTGGAAAAGGAAAGAAGAATAAATGTGACAACAGTAGAGCAAGAGAATTACAAATTAAGATGAATCAAGGAAGGAATGGATATGTGATAAGAAATTAGAATTTGAAAATAGAATTAGAATATTTAAGATACAACATACTATTTAAAGGTTTTAAGATGAATGCCAATTTGTTTTATTGGTGACAGGATCTCGTAGGAGGTAGCAGTTTGACCGGTTAGGTGGGATCGGTAAATTGCCTGGAAGAACTAATTTAAAATATTGATCAAAGGCTTTAAGAATTACTTCTACTCCCACGTGAGTGACATAGGAAGTGATGAGGTGATAGGGGACAGATTTGGCTAGCCTTTGTATTTTACTAATTCTTTTGCAAGAGGGTAGTGGTATGGAGGAAATATCAATGTTTTGAGACGGGCCAGGAATTGGTTCTTGGGGGCAGACTAATGCCAATGCAGGCTCGGGAATTAAAGGATGTGGAAGTGCGTCTGATTCCTGCGTGGGTTCAGATAAATCTAAATCCCATGCAGGCTCTTGGAGAGGAGAAAAATTGCCCATGATAATAGAATCCTGCATTGGCTCTTCGAAATCTTGGGGTTCTCCAGTGTCTGACATAGGGGGGTCAAAAATGGAAGGGTTCGTGTGGCGGGGAGAAGAAATCTGAGGAGAACTCACTGAGGGAGGGGGCTCATGGCGGGGAGAATTTTCAGAAGTGACTGAGTGAGGGGACTTTTGAAGGGTACTTGGAGAAGAATTACTTGGAGAAGGATTTTCAGCGATTGAAGAAGGGTGCTCATGACAAGAAGAAGTACTTGGACGAGGATTTTCTGCGACTGAAGGAGGGTGCTTATGAT
>VBOA01000184.1:0-396 GCA_005877695.1 Gammaproteobacteria bacterium
GGTTGAAAAAATGATTACTTCAAATCGTTTGTATTTCGTTTGAAGAGTTTTGAAGTGCAATTGAAAAGATTTGTGAGTCATTCAATTAATTGTAATTAATTAATTATTTTTATACCATGTATTTAGCCGAAATAATTAACCGGAAGTAAATGCAACAAAAATGTTATATAGAATCGTTTGTATTTCGTATGAAGACTTATGAAGTGTCATTAAAAACGTTTGTGAGTCGTCCCGACAATTATAATTAGATATTTAAGAAATCATGTAATTGACCGAAGTGTTGATTTAACGTCACAATGGTTCCGGAAGTTCCGTCAGGCGCTGTCGGTAATCTATCTAGGGTAATTATTAAGTTTAGCTACCTTAGCTTCAAATCTAATAAAATTAGGCTCATTC
>VBOA01000184.1:410-2012 GCA_005877695.1 Gammaproteobacteria bacterium
CTAATAAAATTAGGCTCATTCGACGCGTTTTTGTATGAAATAAAAGAATCCGGCGGAAAAAACCGTCGCTCTGCCCGCTGCGAAGCGAGATATTAATCGTCAAAGTTGACGACTTTACAGGTTACGAAACCTGTCAGACCGACGACATGGGCATGCGCTGCGGTCACGTACGCATGCGCTGCCATGAGAAATGCGCACGAAATATAAAATTGTTGTTTTATATTTTTAACTATTCTTGTATGTGGGTTTGCCACACGCACACACGGAGGGGGGTGCAAGGCGGACGAAGGACCGTCGTATATATATATATATATATTAATATACTATATATTAATATATATATATATAGTATATATTAATATATAGCCTATATATATATTTCTTGATGTTTATATATAATAAATATTTTTAACTATATTTAAAAAAAAATTATTTTTTAATTAATTTTGTCATTTGGGAAGGAGGATGGGATAGACCTCGCTTAGCGTGAAAAGCACAGTTATGGATTTCGTTTCGTACCGAAAGCAGGGGGTGGTGGGGGTGGACCTTGCTTCGCGTGGAAAGTACAGTTATGGACCTTCTTTCGTACCAAAAGCAGGGGGTGGTAGGAGTGGACCTCGCTTCGCGCGGAAAGTACTTCCACTCATTTCTAGCATCGTGGACACAAGGCTTTAGACACCGAACGTTGATTAGTAAAAAACAGTGAAAAATGGATGGTGGGAATAAATAGCACAAAAAATTTATCCCCATCACCCCCTGCTTTCGGTACGAAACAAAGTCCATAACTGTGCTTTTCACGCGAAGCGAGGTTTATTCCGTCCCTCTTCCCAAATACTGAAAAAATTAATTAAGAAACAATTTATTTTTAAAAAAGAATATAGTTAAAAATATTTATTATATATAAACAATAAATATATATATTTCATTATCAGGCTTATATCTAATTATATCTAATAACTTCTTAAAAACATAATTTTATATTTTGCGCGCATTTCTCATGACAACGCATGCGTACGTCACCCCAGCGCATGCCCATTTCCAGTTCCAAAGCTCGACGCTGATTGGATAAGACGTCGCTGTCTGCTAACTTGATGCATGATAAAATTTGTTAATAACTAATAAAATATTATTTCCCAAATGTTTAAATACATTTCCTAAACTTCCCCAAACGATTCCCAAATTATATAATATAAAATAATTAGAAAATATTAAATTTCTCTGCTAACTCTACGGCGGTCCTTCGTCCGAGGCCGAAGGCCTCGGACAAAGATCCGCCTTGCACCCCTCCCCCCCCGTGTGTGTGTGTGTGTGTGTGTGTGTGTGAGGCAAACCCACATATGTACAAGAATATAGTTAAAAATATAAAACATAACAATTTTATATTTCGTGCGCATTTCTCATGGCAGCACATGCGTACGTGACCGCAGCGCCAGTCTGACAGGTTTCGTAACCTGTAAAGTCGTCAACTTTGACGATTAATATCTCGCTTCGCAGCGGGCAGAGCGACGGTTTTTTCCGCCGGATTCTTTTATTTTATACAAAAACGCGTCGAATGAGCCTAATTTTATTAGATTTGAAGCTAAGGTAGCTAAACTTAATAAT
>VBOA01000186.1:0-538 GCA_005877695.1 Gammaproteobacteria bacterium
TCTGACCATAATTATCCAAATGCGAAGGTAAAATTAAAAAAATGACATAAAAAAATTAATTAAGTGATAATTATTCAACTTCTGTTGATATTTTTGATATATGACATCTGCAGACAAAATCCTATTTGAGCAAATATTTGATAATCAACCCCTTTTCAGAAATCAATTAGACCTTGTTACCCAACTTTTGACGGATGAGAATACGCCCTATTTTGTTGATCAACAAAATGTAGATCAGTATTCCAAAGCCCAAACCCGGCTAAAAACATATATCTCGCAAATCCTGTCAACATCAGTTGCCCGTAGTATTACTGAAGATTTTAAAAAAGGATTAAATGCACTTCTGTCTAAAAAATTGAAAGGTACCGGGCATGATAGCGAAGGCATAGTAAACCTAATAATAGAAGATCTAAAAAATAAAAATTCAAAAATTACAAGAGCCGAAGTAAAGACTTCAGTAACAGAACAATTTTATAGCGACCTTATTGCGGCTTCTTATATTGCTGTTATTACTTCAAAGCCATTGGAAATAGAAATG
>VBOA01000186.1:544-1961 GCA_005877695.1 Gammaproteobacteria bacterium
CCCCCGAAGTATTTTCTTTGAGACATTTCTTATTTACAGATCTATTAGAAAGGTTAAGTGATCCTGGAAAGGATTTAAAATATTATAGATTTAATTTTCCTATGGATACCTATGGGCATCTTTTCTGGCGTGGATTAAAAAGAATTTTACATTCTTTCATTAGCAAAAGTTGGTCAACAAAATTATCAGAATCTCTTCATTCGAAGTTTACTATAAAAACAGATACATGGCTTTCTCTTGCAAAGAATGAAAAACTTGAGGCCAGGGACATTGAATATGTAGTCAATGAGATCCTTTTGTTATTAAGCAGAAATAGATACATAATGGTTTTTCACGCAAGCAGTCCAATATATGGTATGCCTTTAGTAATTCTAAATCCATCAGAACCCACCAATATCAAAGTTTATGCTTTATTTGACTCTGGTACTAAAAATATTAATGTTATAAAATACTCGCAAACCGATACCATACTCTGGAGAGTGTTTGTATGGGATAAGTTGAAATCAAAAGGATACGCAGGTAAAGAAATCACTTATACAGATTCTATATAATTAATGTTTTCGTCTTTAAACGGATATTCAATTTAATGAGGAATTTCTTACAGATAATGATGGTAAAATGAAAATCGATTTGAAATAAATTTTGCCTACATCGGCAAAATCTTATCGAAGAACCTTTGCATCTCTTTTCTTCTATTTTCATCCACGGAACTTTTTAGATCCCTTATGACCTTTTTTGAGCGATAATGTGTTAGAGGACCAATATTCCGTGAGATCTTCTTGATCTCTTCTTCTAAATCCATGAAAGTGGTTTTTAGCAATTCCGGTTTTATCATGTTAAAGATAGAGTCTGGAATTCTTTCTTTTTCTTCTTCCGATAGTTGTTTTTTGATCGACTCTATGGCTTCCGCCATTTGATCAAATGTTTCGAGAATATCATTTTTACCCTTTAACCGATATGCTGTTATCGGATCAACGAAGGCCAGATCTTCAATTCCTTTTTTATAGCTTTCTTCCAGATCAAGAATTTCATCTGAAACATTATCTTCCATGGTTTGATCAATGACATTATGATAGATCTTATTTATTTCAAGTTGTAATTCTTCTGTTTGAATTTCGGGTGGTAATTTTTCAGTTATGATCTTAGATATTTCATTAATTATAGGAGCGGTATCTAATTTATTGAAAGTATAGTATGTTTCTAAAAGCAGATAAAGCATTTTCTTTTTAACTTTTCTATCTTCTCGCCTGGTTCTAAACCATTGACCGAATTCATTCAAAATCCAACCAAAGCCAATGCCGATCACTGTTGTTAGAAATGTACTAATATTATTCATAAAGAGTTTATTTGTAATTATTCTTTATTTAAAACTATATATAAAAGCTCTATAGAAATAATGTGTTTTGAAAATCTTTAA
>VBOA01000186.1:1989-2429 GCA_005877695.1 Gammaproteobacteria bacterium
TTGAAAATCTTTAAATTTTATTCTATTTGCATGAGATTTGATAAAGTGTATTGGACAACGCATAATAGTAATAGATATATTTTGCGGAACTGGAGGTTTTGCTTGGAGGCCCTCCTTGTCAAGCTTTGGTAACTTAATAATATTAGTAAATAAAATAGCTGAAAAAATGAAAAGAGTATTATATAGAATTTGGCAAGACTCTTTTGTCGCAAGTTTACTATCCACAATAGTGACTTTATTTTTTTCAAGCTATATAATTGCATTTAAGCAACGAATCAGCTTTGGAAATGCATTTGTTAATTTACTTAATCTGAAAGTAGAAATTTGGGTTTATTTAATAGTGATAATTTTTGGAGTGTTGATTTATTTTGGAATCAGAAATATTAAAAAGTTTAAGTATGATACTGAGACTTTAAAAATGGATAGAAAAATCTTTAACA
>VBOA01000018.1:0-1906 GCA_005877695.1 Gammaproteobacteria bacterium
TGGGAGGATACTATTCCTAATCTTTCCTATATTTTGTATCGTGCGATTGAGTATTTAGGCGCTGGGTTATATTTCTTTCCGCCCTTACAGCAACGTTGGTCTGCATTACAAGAAGTGTTATCAGCCTATCCCGATAATCTTGCGGAATTTGTTCATCACCACCATGCTGAGATTGCCACGATTATTAAAAAATTATTATTGATATTTCATTTAGATCATAAATCTAAAGCGAGTAGGGATAACATACTATTAAATCATTTGGCAAAGTCCTATATTCCGCAGATTCAATCTGTTAAAACTGATTTACAAAAATTCAGAGTATTAGACCCCGATGCATTACAAAGTGAGAAAGCGGAAAAAGCAGCCGATTCTTTATTATGGAAACTAAAACAGGTCGTATTTGACTGCGTGCATGCTCATCTAAGGAGTATGCAATGGATTATCAATGCGCTTGCTTTATCACCTGAGGAATTACAACGAGACTATACCCAGGAAAACTGTGACTATGTCAATAAAGTCAAAGAGGTAGACACTGAGATAACCAGGGCCCGAAAAAGTGAAAAAAAGACACGCAGAGAAAGAGAAGAAATACGAAGCAGAGAAAGAGAAGCCGGATTGGAGAAAGTAGCACGTTTAGAAGCTATATTAGCAAAACAAGCACAGGTTAAGTCGTTTCCTGCAAATATAACAAAATCAGGGATGACGTTATTTTCCGATCCCGTTTCATCTCAATCTCAAACGACAGCACCCACAGAGTGTGCTGATCTTAACTCGGTATTAACAAAGGTTTGCTATAGTCCCTAAAACGTTGCGTTTCAAGTTTTATAAAAACAGAAATATTTGAGGTTATTCTACTTGATTTAAGTTTATCGAAGGTATCAGAATTAAGTGTTATAGGTAAGATACGTGCTGCAGGTATCACAACGCCTATACTTGTCTTAACCGCCTATCAATTCGATAAAGATAAAATAAAAGCTTTAGATAATGGTGCTGACGATTGTGTCACTAAGCCTGTTGATTTAGGTGAACTATCTGCCAGAATCCGAGCTTTACAACGACGTTCCTCTAGCAATCGAGCCACTTCTCTATTGACATACCATGATATTAAATTAGATCCCAGTTCATTTACCGTTACGCTTAAAGGACAAGCTATCAGTTTCTCTCGTCGTGAATTTAATTTATTGCAAAAATTATTAGAAAATGTGGGTTATGTTGTTTCTAATGAGGCACTAAATCAACATCTCTATGGTTGGGGAGAAGTAATCGATAGTAATGCCCTCCAAGTCCATGTCCACAATATACGAAAGAAATTAGACAATACTCACTTTATTCGAACCATACGGGGCATCGGCTATATGGTAGTGAAGGAAAATTAATGAGTGGTACGAAAACAACAAATAGTTTGGTTAGGAAAATTAGGTCCAACATCATAAATATCTCGAGATATAATATGCCCTGAAGAATTTTTGCAAATCGAAATAAAATCGTTTGGCTCAAGGTAATGAATAAAAAAATGTTCTCCGAAGAAGGGGGCAGTTTCTGTAAAGTAGGTAGGCCTTAGACCAATATTAGCAATGATGTCAAATAGAGCATTCAACAATTCATAGAGTTTTTTTTCGGCGGGAGTGTGTGTGTTCTGTAAAAAACCGTGTTCAATGAAGATAATAGAAGCATCAGGGTTACATCGATTGATGCAATCTGAAAGATCAGCCCATCTATTGTCTATTTTAACATGATGCAATGACCAACGAGCAATGATAACGTCAAACCTTACGGGGCTCGTGTTAAGTTGCTCGGGAGTTATATATTGGATACCACTCTCTTTTTTAGCGTATGGGTGCATGCCATAAATAGTTACTTTATTACAAACCTCATGTGAAACTAGGAAATTTGCTAATTCTTTTTC
>VBOA01000018.1:1919-3846 GCA_005877695.1 Gammaproteobacteria bacterium
TAATATGAAGTTTAGAGGTTATTTTTAATAGCTCATTTTTTACTGCATTATCAGATAGTTGATTATGCCTTTCAAAAGACTGTAAGGTTTTTTTGGAGTCCAATATAATTTTATTGCTAAAGCAGTAATGAATAAAATTATTGCAAATAAAATTTAAGTTTTTCTCTGAAGAAAAATAATATCGTAAATACTGTTGAGTTTTTATTTCTTGAAGGTAGCGACTTAGCCAATGGGTAAAATTTTCGTATAGATAGTTCCCAATTTTAAAATGATTAATTTGTTGAAGAGCTGCTTCCAGCTTATTGATATTCGTTAAAAGATTAAAAGGGTAGGGCTGTTTTGAGTCCATATATTGTCTGATGACTTTAAAGAATTCTTCGTTAAGCATTGATTTTTATATACTTTATTAATAAATAAATAGGATGCGCAATGTAACATAATTATTTTTCCTAGTGTTATACTCATATTGATACCTATGTAATAGGGTTAAGCCATCCTTTTTAAAAATAAAAACTAAATTAGTAAGTTAAATAAAATGAATCTAAATCACTCTTTATCTCAGAAATTTTTTATCAAACCATCTCTTGCTTGTCTTCCTCTTCTAGAAAAGTTAATCGATCACGCCTTAATGAAAAAGCAATTTTCATTAAGAGATATAGCTATCGTTTATGTTCACCATCCATTGAAAACATCAGTAAACTTAATAGATAGTATGGTTCGTCTGGGCGCAATGCCGAAAAATATATTTGTTTTAGGGAAAAAATACTCAGAATGTGAAACAGTCGTGCAACAAATAACCCGATATGGAGTGCATTATCAGCCATGTTCAACCCAAATAGGATTAGGACAATATAACCTTAGTTTTATACGCGATATTAACTTGTTATGGAAAAAAGTAAGTGATAATCTAGGAAAAGATATACAGAAACTACTCATACTTGATCATGGTGGTTATGCCACTAGCTTTATTCCTGTCCCTATATTAAAACAATATAAAGTAATAGCGGTGGAAAAAACAACAGCTGGGCTAATAAAATTTAAAGACCAAGGATTACCTCCATTTCCACTTATTAGTGTTGCAGATTGTGCGGCAAAAAAAATCTTAGAATCACCCTTAATTGCCGAAGCAATTGTTAATAAACTTCTCACTTTAATACCGAAAGGCATTACTTTTACTGATAATTTAGATAAAATCGTTGGGTTTTCAGACTATCTTTTTGGTTGTACAGGACAGGAATCTATAAAAACTATAGAGGCTTTCATACACGCTGAAAAAGACAAAACTTTAATAAGTTGTTCTTCTGAAGATAAAGAATTTTTACCCTTGCTTAAAGCGATGCAAAGAAAAAATAATGAATTAGTTCAGGATCCATTTGCTGAGATTCGATATATTACTCCTAAAGGTGCGACTATTCGTATTCTTAAAGGTGGATTTCCGGTTAATTTTGATCATTCTGGTGAGTCTGTTCCCCCAAGAGATATTCAATTAACGAGAGCTTTAGTGTTAACAAGCATTATACAAGCGATTCAATTTTTTAATAAAAAAAGTCTATTAAATAAAGCGGGTATTTATGCACTTGATGCAAAAACACAACAATTTTTGGCAAATGAGTGGCTGAAAGACCAGCCAGTTGTTCGTTATTCTCAGGACATTATTAGAAATTTTCAAAACCCAGATTGGATAATAAAAAATTCGGGAGGTATCTATGAACCTTGCTCTATTATAGAAAGTTCAGCAAACACTATATTAAGTTCTGAGCATCCAAAATTACATTTTAAGTAAATGTTTAATTTGAAAACTATTAATTTTATAACAGGGTAGGTTTAAAATGAATGATCAAACAAAAGGCATAAATAATGAGATAGCTAAGTTACAAAAAATAGTTGAAGATCAAAAAAATGAAATTTCTCAGTTAAAAAATATTAT
>VBOA01000018.1:3985-4623 GCA_005877695.1 Gammaproteobacteria bacterium
AGTTTATTTGACAAGGAAACAGCAGATATTTTTATCAGGAATGACTGGGCTGTAATCCATGAAGGGGTTGCAAGAACAAAAGAAGAATCTGCTATTTTGCCTTCAGGTAAAAAAATTATCCAATTATCTACTAAACGACCCTTATTGGATAAGGAAGGACATACTATAGGTATAGCAGGAGTTTCTATTGATATCACTGAACTTAAAGAAACTCAATCTGCTTTGCAGATTGCGTTAGACAAAGCAAAAGCTGCCAGTTATGCTAAGACTGAATTTTTAGAGAACATGCGACATGATATTCGTACACCGCTAAGTGGAATTGTAGGTTGTGCGCGGATTATTCAATCACAACCGAACGATCCAGAAACGGTATCTGAATATGCAGAAGATCTTGTTCAGTCTAGTGAGTCTTTATTGAACTTTCTTAATAGGATTTTAGAAGGAATTAAAGTAGCTACCGGAGAAATGCCACTCTTAAAAAAGAAGTTTGATTTTAAGAAAAGTATTCAAGCTATTATCGATCTCAATAAATCACTGGCCGCTAAAAAAAATCTGGTATTAACGCTAGAGGTTGATGAAGAAATTCCACCCTATTTGATAGGGGATCCGGTACGACTGCAACGAATCATCTTGGAGTT
>VBOA01000018.1:4653-9538 GCA_005877695.1 Gammaproteobacteria bacterium
GAAGCACAGCAAGATGTGATCGAGATAAAAGTTCGTGATACTGGGATGGGTATATCAAAAGATAAACAAGACGAGATATTTACCCGATTTACGCGTTTAACTCCTGCTCATCAAGGTATCTACAAAGGCCTAGGATTAGGATTATCCATTGTAAAGCAATTGATTGATGACCTGGGAGGGGAGATCTATGTAGAGAGTCAGCTAAAGCAAGGAACCACCTTTACCTGTCTCATTCCTTTTCAAGAACCCTTGGTGATGGATAATGTTGGGGTAGAAGACCTTCCTGTGTCTAATGAAAGAGTATCCTATAAAAATACCTCGGACATTCTGACTTTTGCTAAGCGAGTCCATCAAAACATTAATAGTGGTCAAAGAAAAATATTATTAGTCGAAGATGATAAATTATCGGCTAAAATCGCAGCAAGTATTTTGACCGAATTAAACTGTGTGATTGATGTAGCACCCGATGCCAAGACCGCTTTACGGTTAGTGCAAGAAAAAGATTATCAGCTCATTCTAATGGATATTGGTTTGCCTGATATGGACGGGATTGCTTTGACACATCGTATCCGTCTTCAACAATGGCAGCAAGATACTACCCCGATCATTGGGTTAACAGCCCATATTGATGCTGAAAAGAGGCAAAAATGTTTAGGTGCGGGTATGAATGCGGTTATGTTAAAGCCTTTAAAAAAAGAAAACGCTTTAGAGTTATTAACAACTTTTTCCCCCGATGAGCAAAAATCATTTTCTTCTGATATAAATCATATTACTGGCCCAGTATTTGACGCTGAGGTTATGAGAGATGTATTAAAAAATGAGGAACTGATTAAAGATTGTATAGATTTAATGAAGACTGAGTTAGAAAAAGATCTTATGAAACTTCCTGAATTACAACAAGCAAACAATTGGCAAGCCATACGTGAAATTGTCCATGAATGGCAGGGGAGATCAGTTTATTGCGGAGCGAAACGCTTAGAACAGGCTTGTAGACAAATCATTGATTATTTTAATCATACAAAGAATTCAGATAACAATGCGAATGATCTTTATCAACAATTGATTCAGGAAATGAAAACAGCGAAAGAAGCATATAAAAATTATACTGAATAGTAATATTTCATGATTTATAAAAAGGATTTTTAAATATTTTATTTTTAAGTTTGTCCTACCTAAAGTGGATCTTATGAAGGCAGAGGAAATAAATTCACGTGCTTATAACTATGCAGAATCAACTGTTCTACAATTTATTGACATTTGTAACCCTATCTTTAAATCAGAAATAAAAGTTTTTGCTTATTTTCGTTTTTTTAATAATGGCCAATACCTTTATTTATGTAACCAATTAGATTGGTTACGTTTTTGTCTAGAAAATGTTCATAGCAATGAAGGCACCTCTCTAGGTCAGCAAATTGGTCATGTGCCAGAAGATAATTATTATTGTTTTTTATGGCCGACCGTGAAAAGTGACTATTTGATGTCTGCATTGTATGATTTTAATATTTGGAATGGACTGAGTATATTCAAGCAAAGAGAAGATTCTATTGAGCTGTGGGGCTTTGCCACAGACCGTCAGACAAACAATTTACAAGATTTTTATATAGAAAATATAGAGCTACTTAAGGACTTTACAGCTTCGTTTAATTTAAATGCAGCTGATCTCATATTGCCCACAAATAAAAATTTAGCTGTATATAGGGATTTTATACCTCAAATTCATATCGATGAGTATGATAGAAAAAAAATTGACGAATTTATAAGAAAAACTCCAATAAAAAAAAGACCAATTATTACTCCAAAGGGTGAAGTATTTTTAGCAAACAAGGAGTTAGAATGTCTTAATTTGTTGGCGTCAGGGAAAAGCGCCAAACAAATGGCAAAAGAATTTAATCATTCTGTACGTACTATTGAAAAACATTTAGAAAATATTAGACATAAAATAGCTTGTGATGATAAAGCAAATATTATAAAGATATACAAAGATAGCATTCTTAATTGGCTATAATTTAATCTTATGAATAAGACATTGAAAACTATACAAAAACTTACTTCTGTTTTAGGTGATTTATCTATAAGTACTTTTTTCCATTTAAGAGTTAATAACAAGAATCAGTTTTTTATCTTAAGTAATAATAGTGAAATTATGAATTATCTGATATATGAGGATAGGAATCTTGGCACTATGATTGAGGAATTAGCGCAAACTTCTATATGCGGTAAGCTTGCTGTAATGAGATGGACAAATTATGTTGGCGATTCTTTCTTAGAAAAAATTTATAAATTAGGAGTTTGGAATGGCATTAGTGTAGCACTTCCTTTTAATAATTATATTGATATTTTTTCGTTTGCTTCATCTTTAAGAAATAAGGAAATCAACAATTTTTATGTAAATCATTTACAACTTCTAAAGCATTTTATAATTTATTTTAGACTTAATGGAAGAAAAGAAATTGAATATGCTAAGCACAATTTATATCTATTGAATAACAAACTAGAATTATATTCTCAGGACAGTCAAAGAAAAAAAATTGTTGTTAAAAATATTCAGAAAGAAATTTTACCAAAAAAGGCCTGTATAAAAACAGTTTACTCTAAAATTATAAATTTAACTGAAAAAGAAGTCACTTATTTAGTCATGTTATTAGATGGAAAGAGTATGTTTAATATTGCAGAAGAATTGAATATTTCTCAGCGAAGTGTTGAATCTTGTTTTGAAATTATTAAGTCTAAAACGGGATATGATACAAAGACTGAGTTATTAACTGCTTTTCTTGAAAGCCAAATTTATCAACCTAGTGTTTACTATGAGCGATCTACTTGATATTGACCAACTGAAATCGACTCTATCTTCTTTCGCTAAAATTCGAGAATGGGAGAAATTCCATAGCCCTAAAAATTTATCGATGGCTATTGCAGGCGAGGCAGGAGAGTTATTAGAAATATTTCAATGGCTAACCGAACAACAGTCTATTGACATAAAAGATAACACCCTTATTAGGGAAGAAATTAGCTATGAATTAGCGGATATTATTCTATATATCATCCAGATGGCCACCCAGCTTAATATTAATCTTAGTGAAGCGATTTTTAATAAAATTAAAATAAATAATAAAAAATATCCTATCAATAAAGTAAAAGGAAGCGCAAAAAAATATACTGAATATTCTAATAATAATTAACTATTTATTATAAATTATACGTATTTTATACGGTATTATTTTTTTAAAATATCAATATACTCCTATTTATTCATAAATTTATAAATCTAAGTCTTTTTTTAATTATAAAAATAGGAAAATTATGGACCCAAATAAAAAAATATATTCCGTTCTTCTTATTGAACACGAATTAATTCAAAAAAAGATTATGATTAATTTCTTATCTAGTTTAAATTATCAGGTCGATACTGTTGAAACAATAGAAATTGCTATAAATCAGATCAAGACAGTTGAATATTTACTAATCTTGCTTGATTTTAAAGAATTTGATCAGTCTTGCGAATTGCTTATTCGAGCAGCTCGAGATTACTTAAATCAAAAAAGTATAATATTTGTCGTATTGGATCCTTCAAGTGCTAAATTACAACGACAATACTTAGATTTAGGCGTCGATATGGTATTTATTAAACCAGTTCCGCAGATAGCCTTAAAAAAGGCTATCGATTTATGCGTATCTAACAATTGTATTGGATCTAATTTAGCTTCGCAATTCCAGGTTGAATGGGAACTTTGCAAAAAACTAATCAAGAAAAATCCATTAAATCTTTCTAATAAAGAGTCTATTGACCAATTTATATCGAGATTCAAACTAGAAACAACTAAAGCCATGAATACGCTAAACCGTTACAAACAATGGTTTTCCTATGACCATTCTATGGATAATAGCTAAATTAATATGTGCTCACAGTTAAAATTTTGGCTTACTCAGGATTTTTAGCCAATTTAATTAGCGCGATTATCCGATCAAGTTAACTAAAGCAAACTAATGCAACAGAAAAATAATAAAATAATAGAGTTATTTTCAATTGGTCTTATTCTTTATGAGCTAGCACTTTATCTTTCTAATAATCTCTTTTTGCCGGCTTTACCAGAAATAACCAAAAGCTTTCAAGTAACGAATGCGATAGCTCAATTGAGTATCTCCTTCTGGTTTCTAGGGGCGTCAGCTTTTCAGGTATTGTTAGGGCCGCTCGCGGATCATTATGGTCGAAGGAAAATACTGTTAAATGGAGGTGTTCTCTTTGTTTTTGTTACCTTACTTTGTAGCTTTACGCATTATATTACTTGGTTTCTTGTGGGTAGGTTTTTTCAAGGGTGCGTCGTAAGCACAATCTTGGTAGCCGGACATGCTACCATTCATGAACTGATGGAGAGGGACCAGGCTGTCAAAACAATATCATGGATGGGTAGTATTACTGTTTTGGCACCCGCCTTAGGGCCGCTATTAGGGAGTTTATTGCTTCAGTGGATGAATTGGAGAGAATTATTTACTGTTTTGAGCTGTTTTACAGGTTTAAGCCTATATTTATTGACTATGTTTATGCCGAAAGTTCAGATTAAGTCGGGAAAATTAACGCTCAAAAAAATATTTGTTGATTACCAGACTATTCTTACTAACGTAAAATTTTGGGCTTATACTTTATGTTTTTGTTTTTTATTTGCTAGTTTAATGGCTTGGGATACTTTAAGTCCTTTTTATTTGATGAGTTATTTAAAACTTAATCTCATTCAATTTGGATTTATTCAACTGTTGGTTTATGGGGCATTTATTCTAGGTATAAATTTAAAACGACTTTTGATATATCCCATAGAAGAAATCATTAGAGGCGGGTTATTTTTGACCCTGATTTACTTTATTTTAAGTTTATGGACATTGATATACTTGC
>VBOA01000018.1:9557-10117 GCA_005877695.1 Gammaproteobacteria bacterium
GTGATGGGGGGGATTTTGTTGTTTTGTACGAGCACAGGGCTTATTTTTTACTCATTGCATCGTAAAGCCATTGAGATTCCAAAAGCACCTATGGGCACAACAATAGCGGTATTTTCTATATCCATGAATTTATTTGGATTTCTAGGTAGCTTAATGGCTAGAAAATTATTTTTTTAATTAAAATTTATTTCATTGGTAAAATTAAATGAGCCGGTGATGACCTCTTTATCATCGATGATCATGACTTTATTGTGAGCAATAGCCGGTTTCATATTGATCCAGACTGGAGAAGCATTTTATTTAAGCTGACGCCTAATTTGGATCTCATTAGTCAATGGTGTATAAAATACTCGTTAATGGACTCTATGTTTATTCAAAGGATACTGAAAGTCCTCATTCTGATTATATAGGACGTAATTTTAACTCATTGTTTAGCCATCAATAGGATATTACCATAGGGGGCACAGCTGTAGCATTAGGTTTTATATTAAATTTAAAAAAGGATAATAAAAAAAGAAATTTTATTATAGAGCAGGGCGCTAATTTAAATAAATTAAAAA
>VBOA01000025.1:0-399 GCA_005877695.1 Gammaproteobacteria bacterium
CTTTATTAGAAAAAATTCTTTCGATCAAATTGGGCTTCCCAGGTAAGCGTTCTAATAAATCCGCTCCCGCCGATAAAAGTAGTTCGACATTTTTTGGGTTTTTTAATTGAAACGCTTTTTCTAATAAATGTGCCCCTACCGTTTGATTGTCTAAACGTTGACTCATATCTAACTCGATAGGCCAACTTTGCTGGAGGTAGTCTGGATGTTTTTGAAGATCTTTAGGTAATCTTTTTACCAAGTTTTCAGGTAATTTTTCGTTGGAGAGACGAGTGATTACTATTTTTTTATTGGGATTCAAGAAAATCTTTAGATGATTAGATTTAAGCTCCAAACTTAGTTCAGCTAACTGACATAAATTATGATTAGTCAATTGTTTTTCATGAAAACGCTCTAAAC
>VBOA01000025.1:483-5259 GCA_005877695.1 Gammaproteobacteria bacterium
GATCTTCCAAGACTGGTTCTGATTCCAAAAGGATTTGATCTAAGCTATAGTTATTTTTTAATAACTCGAATAGCTTCAAATAATCCTCTTCATTAAGTGTAATATCACCTAAATCGAGTTTCCTTAAAATACAATGATCCGTTAATGCTTCACATAGACGGTTTAAAAGAACATTGGGTGCATTGAACGATGGCAAAAAATTCTGTTCTTTCTGAATATCCTCTATTCGCAAAATCTCTAATTGTGATGCTTTCTTTAAAAAATCGACTAATGCGTCTTTATTAAATAAATCAACTTTTTTTAAACTTAGCTCCTTAATTTGATCAACATAAGGGGAAAGGGTATCGTATAAGCTATATATAAATTGAAAATTCAATGGCTTACTCTCTTTTCTCCCTGAAATACGAATATCTTCTAACTTAATAATTTTCCACTTTGCTACGTCAAACAAATTTAATAGTGTCTTCTCTATTGTTTCTACTGCATATTCATAGTCTACTCTTTTGGAATACTCAGATCTCTCCATGTAACTCAAAATAGTCAGTGCTTTGTCCTCTGAATGTAACTCAAACCGGCCCTTCAGTGATGCGGGTAATTCTTCTTCAGCAAGGTCGCCCGATAAAACGGTATGTTCAGAATTCTTTGGCTCCTCTATTAACTCTTCTATATGAAAAGGAATAAATTCAACATTATTTAAATGAATTTCATAGATAGGAACATCGGACATATCCCTTGCATTTTTTTTAATATGATCTTTTATACTTTGTAATTGTTTTAAAGATAATTTTGAATTAGAAAGTTCAAACCGACCTTTTTTTGAAAATTCATTAAATGCGGCCTTAAATACACTGATATCGGGCATATTAACTCCTTTTTATTTGACTTGTTTTTACCTTGCATTTTTGAGTATAAATTATAGATTAATAATTTTCTAGATCATTTATATTAAATTTTTTATATAAAAATTTAATATAATTTAAAATAATTTAAAATTATTTTAATTACAATAAACTTCACCTTTAATGGTTATTTTTTGTGTGCTTATAGCTATATAAATTTGACTTGGTTGATTTAAATTAGCACCCTGTTCTATAATAAAAGTTCTTTTTTTATTATTCTTTTTTAAATTTAATATAAAACCTAAAGCTTCCGCTGCGACTCCTGTTGCAATATCTTCTTGATGACTAAACAATGGATTGAAATTACGTCCTATATAATCAGAATTAGGACTTTCAGTATCTTTTGAATATACATAGAATCCATTGAGAGAGTATTTTTTACACCATTGGCTGATTAGATCCAAATTAGGTGTCATATTAAATAAAATACTTCTATTGATAACAGGAACTAATAATTTAGGACTTCCTATAGAGGCTATAGCACAAGGTAAATAGGTATCTATCGAAGCTTTATCGATAGCTAACAATCGACTGACAATATCAAGATCGACATTATCATCCACTATCTCTCCAGTATTAATAATAGACATCGAAATTAAACTATTATCAGAACTTATATCTAGCTGAATTTGAGTTTGGTAGGTTTTAATAATAAAAGGTTTTTTAATATCTGATTAAGATAATAAGCTGCTCCTAAAGTTCCATGGCAACAAAGAGGAAGTTCGCCTTTAGTTGCAAAAAACCGAAGTAAGTATTGATTTTTATCTGGAATGATAAAAACAGTTTCAGGAAGGTTTAGATGTGTTGCCATCGATTGCATTTCATCTGTGCTAAGATGAGCAGCATTATCGACTATAGCACAAGGATTTCCGCCTCGATTATTTTTAGAAAATACATTAACAATTTGGATATTAACATTATGCTGATAAAAAGATTAATCTTAGTTTGCTTACTCAGTTCATCGATACTTATTCAAGGCTGTTCTGGGTCATCTCCTACTAATTTAGTTAGCTTATCAGCAACGCCTGTTACTTGCCCTACTATTCATTCCTGCTTTACCCCAGGTCAAGATTGCACCCACCAAATTACCGATCAAATTGTTAAAGCTGATCATTCTATTCTTGTTCAAGCCTATGGTTTCTCTTCAAAGGACATCGCTGATGCATTAATAGCCGCTAAAAACCGAGGCGTTAATGTTAGAGTCATATTAGATAAAACCCAACGTAAACAAAAATATAGTTTGTTACACTATATCGTCGGTGCAGGTATCCCTGTCTGGATCGATATGAAACCGGCCATTGCTCATAATAAAGTCATGATTATCGATAGTAAGGAGGTCATCACCGGCTCATTTAACTTTACCGATGCGGCTCAAAAAAGAAATGCCGAGAACGTAGTATTTATCTCAGACACTAAGCTTGCAAAGGAATACACCAAAAATTGGGAAAATAGAGAACAGCAATCAATACCCTACTCTAAGTAAAGAACCTATCGAGTCATAGATATATTCATCTCTTTCAGTTCGAAAAATGTATGGTATTAGCGAGAAGACTTCCGAAAAATCCGAATAAATTCATGGCACTAGAAAAGACTGCGACCTTAATACCCGTGGAAACATGAGATGATTCTATCGCCTTACGATGTAAAGTATAAAAAATCAGTCCAGTACTCAGCATAAATAACAATAAAAAGAAAACAATTATTTTGAAATGCTGAGGTATTAATGCAAAACATAGTGTGGTCAAGATGGCAAAGGCAACACTCGCCTTTAAGCCCTGTCGAATAACTTGATCGAGTTTAGAAAGAAAGCAACGAATAAGATTAGTACCGATAATAAAACCCGTATAGGTGATAGCTTGTATGCACCCAAACAGGATTATACCCAAGCCAAGCCAATGAATGAGATAAAATGGACTAAGGGTATCCCATAGCATCATCGCGGCAAACAAAATGCAAAAAGGCAGTGTATAAGTTAAAAACCTTTTGTTACTCAGTACCAATTTATAATCTTTTATTACCCTTGTCCAAGAAATGCTCTTTTCTTTAACTATGATGACCGTTTCAGGCATAGTAATAAACAATAAAATAACAGAAACGCAGGCAATAGCCGCTAAAAGAAAAAATAACCCTCTCCAATGCATCCAAGTTAATAAAAAGCTCCCTAATAAAGGGCCTATGGCTGGAGATAAAACAGTTATACTACCCATCCAAGATAAAGTTTTAAGTGCTTGCTCGCTATTCATTAATTCATGAATCGTGGCATAGCCTGCTACTAAAATGCTACTGACAACACAGCCTTGGATAAAGCGCGCGAATAAAAATATTCCGATAGCGTTGGTGATTGCACATAACAAGGTGGCTGCAATAAAAAATACACCCCCCATAATTAAAATTTTTCTACGGCCAAGATGATCAGCTAATGGTCCTAAAATAACTTGAAAACATGAAGCGCCTAAAAACCAAATAGCCACGGTTAATTTAGCCATACTCGCTTTGATAGCAAAGGTCTGAGTAATTTGCGGCAATGCGGGCAAGAGCATATTAGTTGCAAAATATAAGGGTAATTCGTATAAAATAATGTTAGAGTCATATTAGATAAAACCCAACGTAAACAAAAATATAGTTTGTTACACTATATCGTCGATGCAGGTATCCCTGTCTGGATCGATATGAAACCGGCCATTGCTCATAATAAAGTTATGATCATTGATGATAAAGAGGTCATAACCGGCTCATTTAACTTTACCGATGCCGCTCAAAAACGAAATGCAGAAAACGTAGTGTTTATCTCAGACACTAAACTTGCAAAGGAATATGCTCAAAATTGGGCAAAAAGAGAGCAGCAATCAATACCTTATGCTAAGTAAAGGAGATACCGAGCTATAAAAATAATCATCCATTTCAATTCAATTAGAGACATTATCGCATCTAGTTAGGTGGGTTTTGAGGTTAAAATTGGATTTTAGCATCATAAAACTCCATCCGATTTTTAATTATTTTTTAATTTATTTAAATTAGCGCCCTGCTCTATAATAAAATTTATTTTTTTATTATCCTTTTGTTTAATTTTCTAAAGAAGAAATATAAGCACTTGCTTCCGCTTTTACAGCAATCATTTCTTGAATCATTTCATCATAAAATACTTTGGCATTTTCAATAGAATCCTTTTGCAAACACGATATAAGTTTCTGGCAAGCTTGCTCTAAACGAAGCGCCCCACAATAACTCGCGCCCCCTTTTAATTTATGAGCTCTATCTTTGAGGGCTTGCCATTCTTTTCTTTTAAAAAGTTGTGGAAACTCATCCAAATCTTCTATCAGGTTATTTATCATTAAAGTAAATGTTTCTTTAACTAATTTTTTACTACCCACTAATTGAAAAGCTTTATCCACATCTAATATGGCTAACTCCTTATCCATAATGTTTTCAGATTCTGATACAACAGAATATCGCGATGAGGTTTTCTGATAATTGGGTATAAATGCATCCAATATTTCTACTGCTTTTCCTGGGGTCAATGGCTTAGTAAATACAGCTTCCATTCCCGCTTCAAGACAACGGCGTTTATTTTCAGTCTCAACATGAGCTGTAAGCCCAATAATAGGAACAGATGGATTACTCCGCCATTGTTTTAGACGAATCCGTCGAGTTACCTCACACCCATCATTCCCAGGCAATCCAATATCCATAAAGATAAGATCATAATCTTGCTGATTAATCTTCTGCAAAGCGGCTTCTCCATCTATTGCAATATCAACTTGGCAGTGGAGCTTTTCCAAAATACTTTGAGCAACCCTCCCAGGAATTGCTTGATCTTCAACAATAAGAATCCGATTTTCGGAAGAAGCCGATAATTGATCAGCAACAGGTTCATTAG
>VBOA01000026.1:0-4583 GCA_005877695.1 Gammaproteobacteria bacterium
ACAAATTCCATGGAATTCAGGTCGGGAACTACCATCCAGCGCCATACAACGGCTAACAACGACCATCAGCCTACTCGAAACCAAGTTTTTTTTTTTTTACCCCTTTATAAAACCACAAGTTTGACTCCGAACTTCACTTATGAGAAAGGAAGAAAATATTTACTCATTTACTGCAATTTAAAACGTTAATTTAAAAGGCGAGTTTATTTAGTAAAAAAATTTTTTTAAACCAAGTGAAAAGAATCGCTTCCTGTATTAATTACAAGTCCCAGATTGTGCAATTGTTTACCTCAAAAACGGAATAAAACCAACATAATTGACGTATTTAAAAAAAACTAACATTTTATTTAATGAACTGTCGATGTATAACCTTTGATCAAAATCTCCATTGCAAAAGAAGAAACACTATTTCCTTATTCGTTCATAATTCAGCTCAAAAGACCGTATTTTAATTCACCGATGCAGAGCGTGCTAAGTATTCGACCGGCATTCGATTATCTAATCAGCGTTGCTCGTAAGCCGCGCGCTGCCTGCCTAAAATTCCTGACATCCTACAGACCCACACAACAAGGTGTCGGCGCCTACTGCCTATTCTAATAAATAATCACGAAATAAATTAACATTTATACACACTGTACATAAACACATGACCATAAATAGGGAACAGGGAAAATAATGATTTACTCAAAAAACATTGTTGTAACTTCGTTGATCAGTCGTACCAGCCCTGTGACAGACACGAGCTGTCAGAGCATGGGGGTCTCTGCCCTATGACAAACACAGGTGTCAGGGCAGAGGCCAGGCGAGCAGACACAAGCCACTGACCAGTCCTTATCAGCGAGCTAACAATAGTCAGCCGGCCAAACAATGGAACCAGTTCTGTCAATCCTGCAAGCGAGTCCGCGCGCCGCGCGTCCAAGCCCCGACCCCAGACCACGGTTCCGCCGCTGTCTATCGAAAATGCATTTTTCCACGTTTTTACAATTCTCTACTTTTAGAGCAAAATTACGTTCAAAAAACTGTTAATTCAATTCAACTATGGACTACAACTATTGGTGTCTCCGGTCTTGGACTCAATGTTGTCACAAAATTCCAAATTGACCTTTTAAAAAGATTTTGACTGATGGATTTAAATTTTTCCTTGTGAAACAAAATACAAAATTTTAACAAAATTCCAATTTTGGATCAACCACGCTCAATGCGACCATAAATGCACCGCGCGTGACCCCGGTGCATTTACCACAAAGATGGAATTCGGGCAAGTTTGAGGCGAGCGCAGCGAGCTAGTCGCTGCGCTCGGAGTGTGGAGAATTTTCTGGGCCCAGATGCTGCTGCTACCAATTTATTTCCCAGAGGTTCTAACCAGTTTATGACTCGGTCAGACGACCAGGCGACACCAACAGTAGTTTTTACTAAATTTTAAAAATTGCATTTTCACCCAAAAATTAACCGTACAAATAGACAGACAGCCATATAACCATGATGCCAGGGGAGGAGCCAGGAGCGAAAGAAAACACCGTTTTCCAGGAACAATACTTTATTGCTAACCAATAACTGAGTACACAATGCCCTACCTCCACACCTACAGGTGTGCAATTCAAAGGAACAGGTTAAATTTTTAATTTAATTCATTTTTCATCTTGCAAGTTGTGCTCCAAAAAAAAATGCAGGGAATCAATTTACTTTAATAAAACAACAACAAGACAAGGAGGGTGATACATGATTGTTTCAAAAATTGGTTTTCTTTAAATTGTTGTAAATTATATTTTAAATCGTAAAAAAATTAAATTTTGTAGGAGCAAGATTGTTACAGGAAAATTGAAGTCGTGAGATAATCGAATTCATTTTGTCACCAGGTTGGACTGTAGCTACAATTAAACTTCAAAGGGGGTGCCAGGTGACTGGTACCAATAAATCAACTTCAATCATTTTGACGTTAGGCGTCTTTCAATAATGAGCTCATTTTACTGAATAGCTTGGCCCCTTCAACAGCAAATTTGTACATATAAATGTTGAGCCAAATGCTCTCTCAAAAACATTTACTTACACTACAAAACAATAAATATGAGCACAATAAAGAATAAATAAAACATTAAAGACATTTAACTATACACATCTTATTTCACCTATGGCCTAGGGCCTCAAACACTGGACCTCTGTAAGTCTGTAGGTTTGATGTCCATGCCAGCCCTAAGGTACCAGGGGCCTGGCATCTCAGATTACAGGATAGGCGGGAAGCCCAGTAGTTTGGATGTCACTACAACGTGACACATGATTCAACACAGATGGTCTATGCCATAGCTATTTAGGAACCAATTAAAAAATAATTAATTAGAAAATAAAATCAATTAAATTTACACGGGTTGGCGCCTTCTCTAAGGTCCACGCAACTCCAACTAAAAGGGGCAATGGAATTTTAAGTTTTAAATATTCATGAAATTAAATCGGAAAATCAAGGCAATTAAATTTAGAGCAGGTTTTGGGGGGGGGGGAACTTGTATGTATGAGGCCAGAAATGATTGTTTCAAAATTATTAACTATGGTAAATTTAATCTAGTCTAAAACTTCTGTTTTTTTTGTTGTGGTCCATGTAGACTTTGGAGTCTAAAATTGAATCACGAAGCTTAATTGGGGTAAAAAAACTGTTTGTTTATTAATGTTCCGCGGATATCAAAAGTCTATACGGGGTGCACTTTAAATTAACAAAATGGAAGTTTTACACCTGTGACGTTGTGCTGGTGAAGCTAGGGGACACTCCGTCGACCCGCGGTGTGGCGGAAGAACAGGGCAAGGATGCAGCTGTACCACCCGCAGAATCAGCGGTGCTCCCTCTGGCTTGGGGGACGGTGTGGTCTGCGCGCCGCGACGCCTCAGCACAATGTCATGGCCGCCTCGGTGTTAGCCCCTGCCAACGGTGTCCAGTCCCATGGTGCGCCGGCACTCCCGGGCCTGCACAAAATGCACCCACCTGTACTATCTATATGGGCACCCCGCTAACATGATAGGGAAAAGGCGCGATTCACTCCGCTAAACTTTTAACACCTAACTGTTCAATCCGGTCTCCAAAATCCTACCTTCTAACATTAAGGACCTTGTTAAATAATAACAAAATATTTTAATTACAATTTCAAGAAACGTTTATCATTTGATTACAATTACGATTAATTAGCTAACTTATTACCCTTAAAAAACCTGCTGTCGTAGGAGCAAGCTACTGCCTTTCAGTAATTTATAAAATTTTAAAAAGGTGTGAATTTCATTTCCTCTTGGTGTTTAATTTTTTGAAAACTTTGGAAACCCAGTTTTACCCTCAAGAAAAGTATTCCTGATTTAACCATTCACGGCGTCAGTGTTCTCTTCGGCCACGCGGTCCCACCAACAGGATGCTGCAAGGTGGTACAGGAAGTTCAGCGAATTTCCTGCAATTCGCCAATTTCCTGCACAGGCCTGACTCCCCTTTGTTTCTTTGGCTTTCTCACTCGGATTTTCGGGAAACAATTTGGCCTAGCTGCTCCAGGAATTGACAGACGGACAGACAAGCTAATCCTAACGCCTAAACTTTTATTACGAACTTCGTGCTTACATGAGAAACAATTCTCCTCAATGGCTCCTAGTACAACTGACCCACGATCATTTTCAGACAACGAAACCGTATTGAAACGTTAATTTCTCCAAAAACGGCTGAAATCACCTACAGCTACACAACAGCTTCCTAGCCAAAATAGAGAATAAATTACCTGCTGCTGATGATTATCCACTAGCCCGCCATGCTGCAAAGGAACTCGCGCGCAAGAAGGATGGTAGACGCTGCGGTCGCCTCAGGCTCCACTACTGAACTGACGCCAGCCGATGACGCCAACGCCAGCGGCGAGGGAGCTCGACCCAATACCGGCCCCGCCCCCTTTCATGCACGTCGACAAACTCCAGCAACTGTGCCCGGGCCCTTGCCCACGGCACAACCTCCCCCACCAAAGTCAGATCACCGGTCCCCAAGGAGGAAAGACTACTTCCCTGGACCAAAACTACGTCGATCTCCTTACCAGATTTCTCCTCCTCAAATGGTTGGTGCACCCTGTCTCCGCCCTTCCCGATGAGGTCTGAAAAGGAAAAATGAAAGGAAAAGAAGAACAAGAAAAGAATATTAGAAGAGAGCGCTCGTGTGAAAGAAAGAACAGAAGGATCCAGAAGCTCGGCCCGCAGGTATCCTGGGTCTCGCGGCATTTGGGCCCTCAGCGAAAGTCACCATTCCAGCAGCGAAGGCACCAAGACTCCCAAGGACCAAAACCTACGAATCAAAGATAGAAGAAAGAAAGACGACCTCTCCAGAAAAGAAAGAGCAGCACACCAAGTTAAACCACTGAGAAAAGGAAACGGACTGCAGGATCCTAAAACTAACCCGTTGCTCCAGCAACGCCCTCGGGCAACTTACCCCTGTACGGCTTCAAATGGGACACATGTGCTCTCCGGTGTTCCTCGCCCGTGCTCGGGTCGCCCAGCACAGCTGTAACTGGGGAAGCAAAACGGAGAATGCGGTGAGGACCACTCCACCGGTGACAAAGTTTGGCCGCCACCTTGTTCACAGC
>VBOA01000026.1:4653-5068 GCA_005877695.1 Gammaproteobacteria bacterium
ACTGTCTTGCCCGGCTTCGTGTCGCTTAATCAATTCCTGCGTTAGCATGCGCACCAGGGTCCTGTAGCCCTCGTCATTTAAATGCACGCCATCCGGTCGCTTGGATCGCCCATAATACAGGTGGAAAAACGCAGTTGATTTTAGCTCCTGCGACAAGTGGACGACGGAAGTGCGCATGTCCTTCAGTGTACTTAAGAAGGTGTTAAATTGATCAATTGACTCTAACTGCCTTGGCCTACCACTGCAGCGAGGAAAAGCTGGCAATTTTATCAAGATCAGGACTACCCCAGGCAGCTTCTTTCGGAACAGTCGCAGCAGGGATCTAAAGGCCAATCGCACACTGCGGACTGGCGTGTCACGAAGGAGGTCGTTTCCACCCAGGAACAGAACCACAGGAACATCCCTTCGCAACACC
>VBOA01000027.1 GCA_005877695.1 Gammaproteobacteria bacterium
CCTCATTTTGGTAGAGAACACTGGTGGGGAGGTGTCAGGTAAGGAGCACTCTACTCCCACCCAGTAGTATGAGGAGCAGAAACCGTTGCACTCGACCTCCCACCTATGAGCTGATTTGAATGTTTTCTCAGATATAAGACTACAGGGTTAAATAAGAACACGGACTATGAGCTGATTTGAATGTTTTCTCAGATATAAGACTACAGGGTTAAATAAGAACACGGACTATGAGCTGATTTGAATGTTTTCTCAGATATAAGACTACAGGGTTAAATAAGAACACGGAATACATTATAATCAACATTTTATTGATTGGTATTACAACTGTTTACATATATCTCACAACCAGTACACATTGGTAGGCATTACAAATGGTAGCGGTAGGCTAATCACCCCGTCTGGCTTTACGCATCTCTCTTTTTAGCAGTTGAAGCACTAGTAGTGGTGTAACTGCAGTATCTTCATCCTCCTTATGCTCAGAAACACTGCCACCGTTGTCTACAGCAGGATGATTGTACGGACAATACCTCCGAGAAATCTGTCGATTCCATGGTCGCGTTGATAGACGACCATATGATAGATCAGCATCACCAATTTCATAATCCATGGAATCCTTCTCGTTATCAGCTAACATCAATTGATCATTCATTATTCTTATAGCACGTCTCGTTGCTTTCAACACCCTCCTCATTGTTGACTTGCTATCACCATCGTAGGCACAATCATATTCGTCCCCAGAGCTATCTTTATCTGCCTTAACATCTATTCCTGCTTCTGCAACTTCATCCGCTTCTTCTGACTCTGATCCTTTCCTGTCTTGCTCTTCATCTGTCTTCTCATCTGACCCGCTCCGCTCAGTTCCTGAATCGTAGCCAGACTTTTCGCTCATCATGTCCGAGTCATCACATGTAGAGTGATCAGACCCACTTCCAGACTCTTCATGCGATGAAGTGGAATGAATTAATTGATGTCGAGACAAATTATCTTTACGGGTGAAAGAAGCCCCGCATTCGTCACACTCGTATCGACCAGTTCGCCCAATTCCTGAATCGTAGCCAGACTTTTCGCTCACCACGGTCGAGTCATCGTGATCAGACCCACTTCCAGACTCTTCATGCGATGAACTGGAATGAATTAATTTATGTCGAGACAAATTATCTTTACGGGTGAAAGAAGCCCCGCATTCATCACACTCATGTCGACCAGTTGGGTCATAATCACATCGTGTTTGACAACCATGATTACTACTGTCAGTGGAACACATGATACGTATTATGAGAGTGACAGCACACGTCCGTCTTCTTCTAGGTTTCAGGAAGAACTAATCCTAGTGTGGGCTTGAGGCTATCAATATTTATTCAGAACCATCAATATTGATGTATATACCTACAATGCCCCTTTTCCTCCTCCTTCACAGGTTAAACAGACATCTCACTTCATAAAATGAAAAGTTAGTTCTCAATAGAGAGGATAAAGTTAGGTTTGTTCAGGTGTTAACCTGAATATCATAGAAACGAACTGATCAACGTACTGCTCTTACCCGAGGGGATGAGGGGGTTTTAGGAGGGAATGAGGAGGGATTGAGGAGGGACGGAGGAGGGACTGAGGAGGGATTGAGGATGTGGTCATTAGCCTAAATAAAAATTTTCATGTATTGAAATCTCACATCATTAACTGGCGGTAATGGATGTACATCAGAGCCATTATGTCATTGCATGATTTTAAAGTCTGTGTCACACATAGACTGTGAGTAAGTGATGAATCGTGTTACGAAACTTGACTCACCTGATCCTGAAGGATCTAGCACAATGGATGAAAAAGGGTGTTTCCACCTCAAATCCATAATTGTAACTGACTAATAATTTGGGGTACACAGGGTGGTAAAATAAGACACAAAATTTAATAAATTGTAACTATAATTATGGACTACAAAAATTATTATTGAATACAATAATGTGAATTGAAAACATTAAACAAATTCCAGTGGAGTAATCAGTGAGCCGAGTGGTGGTGATCTCCTCACCATGTGTAGAGTTCCATAGAGTCCCATGTTGTAGTATTGAATTATTTTGTCAGTGAGCACTGTGTTGAACCTTCTTGCCAGCGGTACGGTTAAATAGAAGTCGTCACCAAACAGTCCTTCAAGGATTACCACAGTATATACACCATATAAGTCAATCAGTCTATCGAATTTGTATACACGATAAGCACAGTCCATTCGAAGATCGATAACACTTGTGTACAGTTTATTAGGTTTGCAATTGTTCAATGATGATTTTAACTCACTATTGTCCATGGTCTGGGTGAATGATGTAAAGCTTGATTTCTTCATTGACATGATGATGATACTCAAGATGTGACAAGACGTCTTCTGTGTAGTGCTCTACAGCAAACTAAGTTCCTCTAGCGGGTCTTCTTCTTCTTCTTCTCTTGTTGTTGGCTTATTGATGATGAAAGTGATGACACATCTGTTTTCATAGGTCGGGATGTTCTCCATGCACATAATGGCATTTTTGATCTATTTACAGCTGAGCCGTTTGAGCACAGAGTTTTTAATTGATCCATCAGCTTGTTCACAGTGGACAATATATGTTTGTTAGCCACTGAGTCTATGTAGATTGCGCAACAGTTGGTTGTGTTGCATCCATTTGTGTACAGATGCATTTTTAACAGGATGTCACCATCGTTTTTAGGATTTTGAATGGTGTATTGAAATGAGTCATCAATCCAAGAGACATGTGGTGTGTCATATGGATATTTAATTATCCAGTTTTTATCCTTATTAGTAATTGTTGCTGACTGTGCATTTTCATCATCAGCAGATGGGTGTGATGTTACTGAGCGTTTTCTACTATTAGCCGATTTTACCTTTGGCGCTGCTTTCTCTTTTCCTCTCTTGGTCACAGGAACGTCGTAGGGGCCCACTAAATCCATCCCTGCAGATGTAGAAGGATGTGCTGCTGGCGGTGGAGGTGGTGGTTGATGCTGCAATGGTGCGGATTCCATGACTTCCAAAATTCTGCGAATTGCTTCATCAGCTTCGGTCATATCAGCAGATGTAGAAGGATGTGCTGCTGCTGGCGGTGGAGGTGGTGGTTGATGCTGCAACGGTGCAGATTCCATGATTTCCAAGATTCTGCGAACCGCTTCATCAGCTTCGGTCATATCATGGAAGGTGTCAACCAATTCACTCGACATGATGCGCACGTACACTGTTCAGTGGTCGACTCAAGACTAAATGATGCAATAGCACGACTCAAGACTAAATGATTCAATAGCAAAAGTGATTCATCAGCAGAATAAGGTATGACTCAGCATTGTAGAAGCTTTCTGGTTGGTTGGCTGTAAGTTGCTGACCTAAGGTGTGTGAATAAAAAAAAAGGGGGGGGGGATTAAAAATAAATAAAGATTTGTTGAAGGAGCAAAATTTTAACGGTAGCGGTGGGATTCGAACCCACGGCGACGCTACCTGGCAGGGTTTTAGACCACTCGGCCACCCTGCCGTTGGCTCCAAAGCATTATTTTTGTATCTGTTTAGAGAGAGTTAACGAGGACCCGGTGGGGACGTGCCATAAGAATAATGAATGATCAATTGATGGTAGCTGATAACGAGAAGGATTCCTTGGATTATGAAATTGGTGATGCTGATATGGTCGTCTATCAACGCGACCAAATGAGGAGTAATGAGGAGGGATTGAGGAGGGTGTGAGGAGGGTGTGAGGAGGAATTGAGGAGTAATGAGGAGGGTATGAGGAGGGAGTGAGGAGGAAGTGAGGAGTGAGTGAGGAGGGAGTGAGGAGGGAGTGAGGAGTAATTAACAAGGTGGAGGAATGATTTCATTGTGAAGGAAGCGTGTGTTGCGGACATTAAAACGCATTCAATACTGTTAC
>VBOA01000028.1 GCA_005877695.1 Gammaproteobacteria bacterium
TTCAAGACTACGTGGCGAGTCATGTGAACGAAACGATCCATCATCTCACCACCATGAGGGATTTGTTATGCATCCTCTTGGACGAGTACGAATTCGGCGACATCACGCACTTCTTGATACCCTGATAAGAATATCCGTAAAAGATCATGATAGACATACACTGACGAGCTACCGAGTCGCGCAAAATACAAGCGCAATAATACGAGCTTATATATCGTTTTATTCATCGGAGTTATTAATTTTCCTTAGCTTTTTTTTAACGTGCTATGTCATTTAAATCGATTATAAAGCTTTTTTTTTAATTTTAAGTAATTTGTCTATTAAAAATCTATTTAATTTCATTAACTACAAAATTAAAAATTAAACACCTGGATTATAGAGATATGCAGATTATTTCAAATCTATATTATAATCAAAAGACAATATAAATATATATCATCAAACAAGAAGAAATAAATATAAAAAGAGTTAGACAAGGATGTATTCTATCACCACTATTCTTTAATGCATATTCAGAGGAAATGTTTAAAAAGGCCTAGAGAAGGAAACGGCAGGAATAAAAGTGAATGGAATACCAATCAGATATGCAGATTACACACACAGTTAATCTTGACGGAATCTATGGAGGATCTCCAAAGACTGATGAACAAAGCGGCCAAACGTAGTGAAGAATATGGACCGACACTATAAATGTCAAAAAAACTAAGTACATGCGAGTGTACTTCTTTACACTCGCATGTACTTAGTGAATCGCTAACAAAGAGAAAGAAAACTGGAGAAAAACTCATAACGGGAATAAAATACAACAAGTCGAAAAATATGCATATTTGAGTACAATGGTCAACGCTACCAATGATTATGCAAATAAAATTAAAATAAAAATAGAAAAAGCGAGAACGAAAATAATAAACATAAAAGTATTGAAAAAATGGGAAAGAAAAATGTGAAACTTATAAACGCCACTCTTTCCTTGAGAAAATCCAAGGAAAGAGTGTGGGAAGAAGAATATAATGGCTGCTCAATCTGAGAGAGTGATTCGGATGCACTGAGAGAGAACTTTTTATAAGAGCAAAGTCTAAAATCAAAATAGCAATGATAATTGCCAACCTCCAGCGAGGAGAAGGCACTTGTAGAATTTAAATTTAAAAAAAAAATTTTTTTTAATAAATAAAAAAGAAGATGCGATTTAAAAAACGGTAACTCATTTCGTTAACATGAAATTCAACGTGATTTCGTACGAAGGCATCATAAGATTTCTCATCACTTGCCGTAAGTGCATCAGAGATGAAAGTAACACTATGTTTAATTCATCGAATCGTTCGACGCGAGTCATCCCAGAGCCATCTCTAATCCACTGATAAAAGCGAAAGAAAATGTTACGACCTTGAATGGTGATGGCGTTAAATCTTTGTGTTACGAAATCAATGTCGGCCATCCATTCATCGTTCAATCGACGTCGGTGATCGATGAAGCGAAAAAAGTGAAAGGCTTTTTTTGCAATGGCGAAAACTATCACATCAAATTTGCTCGCTATTTCTATTTCTTTTTTTTTTCGTTTTAAAATTTTATTTTTGTACAACATATATTCTGGGCAGTCGCGTTCATCTTCGATGAGTCGTTTGTCTTGCCAAGGAACGAGCTTATAATAACGCGTCCGACTGCCCAGAATATATGTTGATAGATAAGGCAAAATAATCAAAGAAATGTCTGTTACCATTATACATATGTATATTACGTATAATACAAAACTAATTTTAAGATGTATTCAATCCGTCCCGTTACAAGTATCGTTATACATAGTTGTGTTAATATACGCCATGTCGGCTAGAATTATATTATATGATTATGTTATTATTAATTGCAGCGTGTGTATGTATAATAGAAAAATAAATAAGTAGTTACATATATCTTATATCAATTAACAAAAATAAATTTTTGTATGATATAAGTAAGATAATCACTCGCACGTGGACAAACTTACGAAATGGGCGAAAATTGAGAGATGCGAAAAATCAGAAAATGTCAAGAAAACCAAGCAAGTAATTGAGCATCTGTACCAAGAAGCTATATAATTGACGGAAAAACCGTTATTTCTTAATATGTTTTCCTTTTTATTTTTTAGGGGCATAGTCCGTAGAAAAAAAAAGATAAAGTACAAAAATATTTACGTCAAAATTGATAAATAACGAGTTAATGTAAAAAAAGTTTTTCGGAAATTATATAACATTTTCAATTTTTTTGATCCCTTGAAACAAATGTGAAACAATCGCCACGTATCGACGTTAATCCCATGTGAATCTCGTTTAATTAACAGTTTCGTTAAAAACGGTTGCGCGATCACGATTCTGTGAATTCGCGTGACAGCCTTTTCATTTTTCGTTTTACGTAATATAAACAGTTAATTTGTTGAAAATAATAAAGTAATGTTGATATATTTTTTGTTGTTTAACTTAGATGGCGTTTTCACATTTCGTATTTTACTCAAACATTCAACGATATCATACATTCGTCAAATATTCATATGAATATATATCGTTGACGAATATATATCGTTGGACGAATATATATCGTTGGACGATATAAAGTATTAGTAAAAATGAGAACTGCAACACCAACTGATACAATTTTAGATATAACTGATGTGAAAAGTTTTATAAAAATACGGATAAGAAAAATATTTGTCTAAATATTATTTTTGAACAAACATCTTTTTTAAAATAATCTTTTTCAAATATTAAAAAAATTATTCTAACTATTAAAAGTGCTTTATGCACTTTTAACTCTTTTTCAATATTTAAACAAATTTGTTATTCGATTAATTTAATTAAATATTAAAAGTTATATTTAACTGTAACTTTTAATATTTAATTAATCGAATAACAAATTTGTTTAGGTGACTAAAAGAGAATGCGAGAAAAAATTTAAAACTTCATATCAACTAAAGAAAGTTAAAATTCCAAAGAGATGGAGATACAACTCCAAATAAGAAGCAAAATAAATATGGAAAAATTGTTAAGAATGAAATTGATGAATTGTATTTTATCCTATATAACCCTTCAACCAAGAAAAAAGAAAATTGCATTTGCAACTGGCTTCCGGTAACCTTATATATCCTCGAAAGCAACAGTTGGTGGGGAGTCACGTGAACCGACAGGCGCACAAGGTGCAATGGGTAGATGAGTGCAACGAGGAAAACCTCGAACGGAACGAACACGAATGACGGGGTCGCGCGCAAAAGAGAGGAAGAGAGAGTCGGAAATCGGACATGCGTAAGATCCAACAACATAGAGAGACGGACATGTCTCAGGAAGGCAGTCGCGTTGAAACGGCGCCCGATGTCGGACGCGTGAGAAAACAGTGCACGAATAATTCCGAATAATCCGACATGCCGCAAGCTCGCCGCGATGTTAGACATGTAACGCGAGATAAATAACGCGAAAACAAGTTTCAATGAAAAAAATTTCAATGCGAAGATTATAATCTGGATCTCATCTCTTTGATCCTCCTCATCGCTCATCGCGCGTGAGGAGGAAGTCGGTTGAGGACAATAACTCCGGTGAGTGAAGTAATATAATGTGAAGTAATATAATAAATCATATCAACAAACTAAAAGTAAAGAAAGTCTTGATATCCACCGAAATGCGCGTGGAATCACCTGTAATAACCTGTAATAACCTGTAATAACCTGTATTTTAAATAAATATAAAAATATAAAAAAATTATGAAAAGTAAAACCAAAAATGTAAATCTGTTCCAGAGTGCAATTAGTGATCGAGTATGATCGAGAAAACTTGGAACTGAGGAAATTATCGACTTTCCTGATCGACCGAGCCAAGCTGTCACTGATCAGCCCTACCATCTCCGTCAACATTTTCATTTCCGAGATCTTCGTGATACAGGCTATTACAACATATCCGGCATATTGCGATATGTATCCCTTACGCGACGCAGGTCCCTTCGAGACGACCGTGCGCGGTTTCCGCGTTTACGTAAACACCGCGCTGGGTTACGCCAGAGGAATGCACATGAAGAGATTTGATCTCGACTTCTCGTTACGCGCCATCAAGATATATCTGGAGAACTTCATGGGCGGCGGAAAGATTGGACAACTAATGAGCAAGGTAAGATAAAAAAACAACCGATAAAACGAACTGTATCGTGAAACAGCTTGCACTGAAAAATTCAATAAGCTCGTATGAATTCTCGAACGTTATCGTCGCGTCCCATAGAATCTTATCATTCCGTTATTCATCACGATTTTACGTGGCACACGTCAGTGGAGCGAGGTCACGTTTGTCGGGTCATTGAAACCGAAAAATTACAGATCCGTCTGTCAAATATTAAGTCGCAATTGTATCGAGTCCGGAATAAATTCTCTGCGCGCGCGCGCGCGCGAGAGAGAGAGAGAGAGAAGCGATTATTGTATGATTGAAACGCGCGTGCGCCTCGATAAATCGATCTGTTGAGTCACAGGTTTCTGAGGAGTTAACACGGAAACGATGGACATTATTAAATCGAATATTGCCGCCGATTCAAGACTACGTGGCGAGTCATGTGAACGAAACGATCCATCATCTCACCACC
>VBOA01000029.1 GCA_005877695.1 Gammaproteobacteria bacterium
ATTCGTTTTTTTTTGCTATTTAAAATTGTTTAAATTATTATTGCAAAATTTTATTGATTTGTATAATTGTTGATGTATGTAAATATGAAATCATTTGTATTATTTTGTTGTTGTATGTATGTAAATATGTAGTCATTTGTATAATTTTATTGATGTTTTTATGTAAATATTTTATTTTGTCTGTATAATGTATTGATGTGTTTGTGTAAATATTTTATTTTGTCTGTATAATGTATTGATGTATTTGTGTAAATATTTTATTTTTTCTTATAATGTATTAATGTGTTTGTGTAAATATTTTATTGTTTGATGGTAGCCAATTTTAGAAATATTAAATCTAATTTGTTTTCAATATTATGTAAATTTTAAACTTTTGTATAATAAACGTGTTTTTACGTACACAATATGTTTAACAATTATTGTCCTTTTTGAAATCAAAATATTATTATAATGGTAAAGTAACATTGATACAGGGTCAGCAAGAGCGATAAAGCTAACAGTATAACAAGGTGTAATTGAGATTTACACCTTCAATATATTGTAATGTTGAAAATACGGCGGAAGCAGAAGAAGAGAGACGGAGTCAGAAGAAGAAGAAGAGAAGGTAAAGGTATGCAAACGAAAAAACTTAGTTTCCAAAGCGACAAGGCTGGTTGATAGCAAGTTTATCATATTTGAAGCTTTTATTAAAACATATTTTAAATTGATCCTTACATGAACTTCATCATGACACCTTGAATGTAATAATATGTTGAAAATGTGAGAATCATTAGGTTTACCATGTGAGAATAGGGTTTTTTTTAATAAACTCTAGAATAGCCAATCGCTACCACTAGTAGAATAATTGGGGCTGGTCGGTAGTAAAACAAACTTAGACTGAAATGAAGAAATATTTATTAGTGATTTATATCTGACAATTTGTGTCTTGGTGTCCCTTCAAAGCGCCCATACCAGTGTTGATCGTACGGGTCACATTTCATATTGGTGCACACCTCCAATCTTCCTAGTCTTGAATCAGTCACCTCAACTATTTTCCTTGATGTCTCGAACGGATGTGTTGCGTTTACCACATCACTTGGTCTGATGTTGAAGTCGTGAGGAGTAAAGTATTTAGATACTCCGCGAGAAAAACAATCTTCAGTATTGATATTTTGCTGTTTACTGTTTCTTGCCTTGCTTTTGATAGAGTGGGTCAACGTCAGGTGGGAAGATAGACTATCATATGTTTGTAACAAATTTTGATACGACTGAGGCACAAAGTGTATACCTACAGCCGTTTCATGTTTCAAAATCTGTTCATCCAAATCCAAATTTTGGCCCGCCAATGGATGAAAACATGACCCGTACTGAATGTCATACCTAGGCTGATTTCTATGTGTCCAATGACGATGGCAATCGTAAATATACCGATTGCTACCCCGTATGTCCAATAAAATTGCACCTACTACTTCCAATGTATTTGCGTCCATCAAAATGTAACCTCCACCCTTTGTCCCCCCTGAGCACATTTCTACTGTGATTAGTGAACGTTGGAAAAACACAGTTGGATTCTTCACAACAAGTTTGGTGGTTGTGCTCAATAAATGATGACGTAATTCAACTTCATTCTTCAAATATGGCGAGTCATTGGGATTTAGGTCTTTCACGATTGGAATATTAAGCGTGAAGGGCGAACGCATCTTGGTAACTGGCCACCACATTTTCAGTGGCTTTAGATGCGAATCAACTTTGTCCCACCAGTTGAAAGGCATATTAATGCCGCAGTCTGAGAACTCTTCTTTGTCACAAGCCCATATATGAACTAAACGATCGAAATCATTGAGGCCGCTGACTGTGTGGGCAAACTCAAACAAATCATGTCTGCACTCGTGGTCGCGGTCTGTGTGAATTGTGTTTATAAGATAAAAGTGGGGTGTTTGGTCATTACTCACTATTGTAGAATGATTTTCACATTCTGTAAATAGTGACAAACAGTCACTACATTCTCTCGTGAATTTGTCAACTTGAGAACAATCGCTGTATGCTGTGTTCATTCCAAGTTGAAAGGCAGCCCATTTGTAAACACCCGGTTTGAGTTGTATTTGAGCCAAGGGTGTCTCCTTCCACATACTGATGTCAAGATATGAGGACAATGCTGGTTTGAAACGTACATCACCTACCCAGATTGTGTCCTCTTCCGTAATTGTCATGTGCATAGCGTGATCGTACAACACAGATCTTCGATAGGTTTCACTTCCGGATTCTTCTAATATAGGCGGTAATAGACATGGCAGACGCAATGTACATAGACGGGCAGAACTAAAGTAATTTGAGCTCGACGACAACGTGCTAGATCCTTCGTTTGGGCCAGCGGGATTTTGATCCGTCACTGGTATTTCGTTGAAACATAATCGATACGATTGTGGCAAAACACTACTGTTGTTGTAGAACAGAAATGGTTTTAGCGTTGCGTGGATATGTTCAAATATCAAAGACAATTGTCCGGTATCTTGTTTATTCCTCCCCAAATCATACTGCATCAACAACGGTAGACCAGGAAAGTCCATTTGTATATGAGTTGTGTACCGTGATTTCCAACGGGGCAAATCCCCTAAGCGCTTGGCTTCCACTCTCCAATATCCGTCATCCCATTTGTCGTTTCCTGTATTCATGTCGGTCTCGCGTTTGTAGAGATTGTAGATGCGGCCAAATTTTAAACGACGTTTGCATGCTTCTGAAACCAATTTTCCTTCCACCGACAGATGTTCGGAATCTGTTTTTTCTCGTGCCACTTTACGTAATTTGGATATAGTCTGACTTCGATCCTTGCGGGTAGATATAACTCTACTGAGTGTTCTTCTCAAGACAGTTAACCGTCGCGATCTACGCAATGAACTCTGTACACAGTCCTGAACCGATGAACTCTTTACAAAGTCTTGGACAATCACATGGTGTAACATACCTAATTGTCTGGCTTTGGTCACATATTTGGCGGAAATCCGCATATCAAGGTATGGGCAGTTTTTTTCAACAGTTAACATATCCTGTGTCACAGAACGCACACATACACGTGATTTGAAACGGGGCACATATCCTTCTATATTGGATATACAACCTCGTTTGTAGGGTCTGGACCAGTAGTGGAAAACCACGTCATGTTTTCGTTTATAGTCAAACGTGTTGTGATACGGTATGAGAATATTCTCAATTTCCAATTCTTGTGGTAACGGACAAAAGCGTTGAACCAAAGTGTCATTATCGGTTTCACCGCACAAACACTTGAAGTTTTCGTTGACCAAATCCGGCTCCTTTTGCAGTGACAGAAAACAAGATCGTGTCAGGGAAAAGTTATCCCTGTTTACATTTTCTTGACTTGTTGTCGTGTGGTAATTTGCAAGGTGGTGATAGTCGGAAGCGATTGTGTCCCAATGTTCGTGTCTGTGTTTGATAAACTCCTTACTTTGTCTGAAAACGTCTCTAGATGGTGAAATTACGATCCCAAGTTTCGGAACTACCCAGTCAGCCGCACCAGACATTTGGAAAACATAAGTCAGAACGCTGAAAAAATGACTGAGTTGAAAACCATGGCAGACATGGCAGAAGTTAATCCTTCGACGGCGCGACAAACCGAATCGAGAATATACCCAAGTTTAGACAATTACGCTAGGGAAGAAGGTTTTGTGGTAGATGAAAGCAACAGCTCCAATACAAAAAATAATTTTACACCTTTACCAATGGACGAAATAAAAAATTGCTTTCAAGATTTACCCAACAATGATGACAGCGATAACAGCTCTTACGATGTTGGCTTCATTGCATGCAATCGCCGTAATGATAACGAAAACAGCAACCACAAAAACGAAGATAATCAAGTCAAAGTTATTGGCAACAAGCCCGATAGCGACATTAGCGACGATACATGTAACAACCAATCAAGACGGTACAGAAACATAAATTTTGACACAGATAGCGACGAAGACAGTGTGCCTATTTTGGCAGTCCAAAAATCATTGCCACGAAAATCTGCTAGACGCGAGAAGCAGAAACATGATCAAAACACAAAACCGATTGGTAAGAAAAAAGACGATAGAATTCCAGGTGGCGTGATGAGATCCGGACAATCACAAATATATGATGATTCGCGAAAGAAAAAAGTTATTTCATGTGCTATTTGATGGCATTTGTACTTTTCTTACTTTCAACAAATATATTTACATAGACTTGTGTTGTGGTTGTGACAGAGCAAGATGCTCTGTTTAGTGCCCGTTGAGCTAGTTGCTGCAACTGCCGCGAGGTGGCAGCACACTCTAGCGCCACTGTCGAAAGCATATTACCATGTCGTATTCGCGTATCACTCACTCAGTTGTGTCCAGCGCATAGCAGTGCGGTCTTGGTGCTGACTTGTGTATATCTCGCCTGTACAGTATTTTTTTGACAGCTCTGGTTTTGGATTGTCACACCCTAACCAGGTGTATTTAAACATGTGGCGTAACGAGGCTAGTGCTGTGCATTATTTCAAGTTGAAACAAATTACTGATATCAGAAAACACCTATTGGCAGATGTACAGGGGCGAGTTGTAACGTGGCGTTCATCTAAGTTCGAGACAAAAGACTTTGGAAATGTTCAACTGATCACCGATAGGTTGATACACCACATTGAGAAGCAGCCCAAAATAGAGACTTGCCTCATTTGGTCGCACGATTCATGGGACCGTAATCATGCTCCGTCACATTCTGGACGTATGTATACATGTCATCCATTATTGCAACACTGCAGGTGACCAACAGTGCCAATGTATATATCTTGAGCCGAGTTTTCATCAAGAGCACATATATCGTGAGACACGAAAACACAAAACAGATCAATTGGTGATGACACACAATGAATGCATTCTACTGATTTATCGTATGTATATTTGCAACAACATGCCAATGTATGTAAAAATAAATGATTGGAACGCCACATCACATGTGTTTAGAAAGCCACAGACCGTACAAAACTTTGACAACTTTTCGTGTCAAATCATACAGCAGTTATGGATGAAGTTTTGGAACTTGTATGATAGCCAGAGAAAAGTAACAATTGTTGTTTTTAAAGGTTTGAGTGGGCACATTTTCGAAACACCCTTTGATGCTTTCAAACATGTATTGATTATGCATTTCATGAATGATGTCATCTACAATGAAACCGAGACAATCAACATTGCACACCAGTTTATATCTACTCAGGCAATATTTGCTATTTCTTCTCCCGTACTCAAATACCTTATGGAAAAATGTGACAGAACAATTCACGATATGTGCACACCAATACAGAACATTATGCTGCTTATTCAATTTTCAGACATGCAAGAAATGTATACATGGAACACGTCGGTACAAATGCTGTATCACACCAACAGTTTGATGGATGTAAACAATGTTTACACCGACCTCCAGATGAGCGTCAAATGTTTCACAGACTGTGTATACGCACTCTGTGATGATGACCAAAATTGCCTAAGGACATTCATGCGGGTCTTGTACTCTGTTTTGAACAGAAACACAGAAAGGAATAATATGATAATTTACTATGATGTTGATAAAAAGCCTTACATTGATTTGGTAATTCAAGCATTGGCTTCATACATGTTGACCACCGTCTTTGTAGTTGATAATGAATTTGATGATGAAAATCCCGACTCATTTTTATGCCATTTTAAGAGGCCTTCGCGGCTAGCTGTTTGGGACACGAATCGGGAAGGATTCCATAAGAAGAGGAACAATCGTGTGTTTCAGCAGATACTTCAGGGACGAGATTTTTTCATCAGTGAAGAACAAGGGAATGATATACACGAGGTCAAGCGAATACCTTTCGTGATACTGCTTAGTGATTGTGAACTGAAAACTACTGATGCGATTTGTCGTTACAGTTATTTCGTGAACACAAAGACATCTATGCGACACCCGAATATCAAGGCTTATATGGGCGGAGCGGCTACATCAATTTATCCATTGGCTGTTGGATTACTCTTTCGTATGCTGTTCGACACAACAGAGGATGATGCAAGCGTCACTACTAAAAAGTTGTTCAACGATGCCATGTATCAAATAGACGAATAAAACTAAGAGATAAATATGTATTGTGTTGTTT
>VBOA01000030.1 GCA_005877695.1 Gammaproteobacteria bacterium
ATGGCTTTTCCCTTTTTCCACATTTCGGTCTCGACGAACTCAATTTCCACCCAACGAACGTAGGGTCCTCCTCGCGCGCGAGTAGTCTAGAGCTTCTTGTCCAAGAGTAAAGAGCTATGGAAGCTCTAGAGAAGGGGCTGACGCGAAGCTCTCTATTATTATATTATATATATAATATAATAATATACTAATATAATAATAAAGGCCATAGCCCAATTGTGAATTTTCAATTTTCCAAGCTTGGCCAGATTTGGTCGGCTCATGATTTG
>VBOA01000187.1:0-1255 GCA_005877695.1 Gammaproteobacteria bacterium
ATTAGAATATATAGAAGCAATTTGTAATAATGTTCCTGCACAAAATAAAGCACGCAATCTTAAATCTGGATTATATTATGCGATTGAACACGCCGAGTTAACCACTATAAGAAAACTCCGTGAATTAGGCGCAGAAATTTCATTATCTAACTTTAAAGATGAGGGTGCTTATGTAGAAACCTTAGTTCGTGATATAGGCGGTAGCTATCTAACGTTGTTTACTGATCCTGTAGGATTTTTCACAGACCCGCATAAGCATATTGACTTTACCAAAGTACAACCTGATTATAATATTTTTGATTTAGCTATATTTTATAACAAGGCTGACACTCTCGAGTTTTTTCTTGAAGAAGCAGATAAAGATATCAGATCACAAACAAATGATAATAACGCACCGACAAAAATAAACGCCTTATTAGATGTATTGCGTGGAGCGTTATATGTTGCATATCGATTAAAACGAACTGATTTTAGTTTAATCCTTGCAAGGTTCTTGCGTAATAGTCGTCACCCGTTCGATTACTCCAAGGAATTTCAATCGATTGCAAAATATTTAGAGTCGATTTTTGTTACTGCTATTGTGGATGGAGATGATCAACGAGTTGATTTGTTGCTCGGTATAAGCCCAGCCGTTAGTCGTGTTCTAATAACGGCTAAGATAGGTAATGATGGTTCTGCATTGCATTATCTTGCAGGTATCAATGATGCCGCAAAGATTAGCAAATTATTAGCAGCCGGCGGCGAACAAAATGTTAAAAATGACCAGGGTTACCACCCATTTGAGATAGCTACGCGGCGCTCATCGTGGAACGCTGTTAAAGTTTTGATTGAAGATAGAAGTTTTGAACGTAACTTCGTACATAACTTGGCAAGATGTACACGTTTCTTAATTCGCGTAGGACAATTTGAATTAGCCGATATTATTTTGCGAAAAAATGTCTTAATCTACATGGATGAACAAGATGAAAATAAAAATGTCTTGCTGCATTTGGTCGCTGCTGATTCCAGGTTTACATCGTTTGATCTTTTAGATTATCAACATCATGCTAATTTTAACTTAAAAAATAAAGATGGCTTAACGCCATGCCAAGTTGCAATATCTTGCTCTAATTTTAAATTTCTAACATGGATATATAAAAAACATAAAAATTTAATTGATAAGAACTTCTTATTTGATATGGCTGTTTCACATAATCAAGATGAATTAGTCGCATTAATGCTGAGTCGAAAAGCAAATCGAAAAGTGAAGAAAAGA
>VBOA01000187.1:1351-2700 GCA_005877695.1 Gammaproteobacteria bacterium
CAGTAGAAGGTGGGATATCTTTTATCGAAAATGCTCGTCGGAAAAACTTTCCGGTTAATCCTGACTTATTATCAGCTTTAGAAATTGATAAAATTAAATCACTGTCTAAATCAATTTCTAGTAATACAAATTTAATTTCTATCTGCGATTTTAATGAGTATCATAGTTTATCTGGTCAAGTAATTCGTGATGGCATATTAATGCTAAAGTTGGTTTGCTCTCAGCTTAAATTGGAACAAGTAGTTCAATCAGATACTAAAATGCCACCTATCTTGGCAGGTGATGAAGTAGAGAAATTGATTAAGTTGTATGAAAAAGTTATCGGCAGAAAGCCTCCCTTTAATAAAATCGATGCACTTAAATCACTAAAGTGTGAACTTGAGAGCATTCAATTATTTGAAGCGACAATTCTTTTACAATATATTGATAGAGCGCTTTATATTAACTCAATCATGACTCAGCTTCGTGTATTAAATAATAGTTTCATGGATGCGATGAAATCTATGCCCTGGAAAAAGAAAATGGGACCTTTTTGGGTTGACGGTGAACCTGGTCAGATAGAAGAACTTCAAAGAATGATAAGAAGAAAATTGGTGGAATATTCTTATATGTTAGGTGGTGCATATAAAACTAACCATGAAGATGCTGTATTTAGAATGATTCTTAATGAATTGAGTATTGCGAAATCAGTTCCTAATACCACTCATGAGACTACTACTGATTTTTATAAAAAGTGGTTTGAGGTGTATCGATCAACAAAATATTTTAAACAGCCTGAAAATAATCTTCTCACACAAGATCTTTTTGTTATGCCAATGCAACTATCTAAGTCTTTTCAGCAAATGAGTGCTAATCTGTTATCAGATGTTGCTGTTCCAGAAAAAACGCCATCTTTTGAAAAAGTTCCGCCAACTATATTACCTGATCCGCAGCTACAAACCTCATTCCATATAATGGGAGCGCCTGTGCCAATTATGTATGATAATGCAGGCTCATTCATACCGCCCATGCCATCAGCACCTCATATACCAATGAGTCTTAGCGATAGACAAGAACATCTTTATCCATTTGAAGCTTGTGGATTTAACCGTGAATTCAATTATGAGATTACTGCAGCTACAACTACTACAACTACTACAACTACTACAACTAGCTCAACAACAGCAGTTCTTGCTAAGAATGATATCAATACGAACTATACAAATGCAGTCATGGAAGAATTTCATTTAATGACAAATGAAATTTCATCAAGTGTGCCATTAATTTTGTTTGAAGAAGATATCATGCTGCAGGATGATTTATCGGATGATAAATATACGGTTGCATCACAACATGTAAATCCATTAATT
>VBOA01000031.1:0-1421 GCA_005877695.1 Gammaproteobacteria bacterium
AAAATGTCCAGTTTGGAACAAGCATGTTCAGTTATGGTAAGCTGGATAATCCAGTAAATAAGCATCTTAAATGCATGAAAGTTACAAATGGACTAAATCCTTCAGACCTTATAGATTTTATTAAATGCATGTTGAAATTATCAGGGGACCTTAAAGTGCCTGATAGTGTAGTTCTAGACTTGTGTGTAGGCCATAGTAGTGGGCCATTAATGAGCAAACTGTTAGAATGCAGAAGTAAAGGGCTAAGTGTGATGTTAGTTCATAGTGAGCTAGTAAGATATTTTATACCTACCGGAATGTTAGATAATCTTAGAGTTAATTTTGTGAACAGACCTCAGAAAGTAGGGGAGGACTTGGCCTTATATATAGCCGACATAAAAGAAAATGCCAGAGTTTTACTGTGCAATTTAACTGAGTTTGATCTGGTACAGTTAATTAAAATTGGCATAGCTCCTTCAGAGAGGAATAGGTTGCTATTCATGCCAAACCCCACCTCCTTCAATGACCTAGACATGATGTGCATCCAGGCTCAAAACATGGCTTATGCTGACGGCATAAGAATGTCAGAAAATGTGAGACCTAGATATAAGCATGTCAACTTCAATGTAAATAGTTCAGAAAATGTAGTTAGACCTAAGTTGTGCTATATATGCCAGAAGCCAGGGCATATAGCAAAATTTTGTTATAGGAGGAACCAGCCTAATAGGGAATCAAAAAACTAGCATGTGAGAGGGTTAATGTAGCCTTTCCCTTCAAGACAAATAAAAATAAGGTTATGTACAGTAGTCATAAATCTAGTAATAAAGTGTACCAACCAGTATCATGTAATCCAAATCCAGTGAGGCCAGTAGCTAGGCAAGTTGTAAACCATGTTAGTCAGAAGGTAGCCTATAAGGACAAAATCTATGCCAGGAAAGAGATAAAGAGGCATTTAAAACGCCTAAAGGCAATAGAAAGTAAGAACTGGTTAAAATCAGAGCCTACTAGTGAATATAAGTTGCCAACTGTAGAGGTTATGTTAGGTAAGACAGTACATTGTAATGCACTGATAGACAGTGGGTCAACCATTAATCTAATGTCTCAAGAAATGTTAAACAAGTTAATACACAAGGGTATTGTAAAAAAGGTACATACCAGCAACATTGATTGTTATGGAGTAGGCAATAGTCCAGTATGTTTGATAGGAAGATGTTTTGTAAAAATTAAGATAGGTGGATTCACCTGGAAGTTAGAAATCTTTGTTACCAAAAATTTATCATGGGATTTGTTGTTAGGCATAAGTTTTGTAAAAGAGAGCCAGTTAATTTTAGATATTTGTGAAGGAGAGATATATTTTAAGTTTAAGCCTTCTGCAAAGATCCCATTATGTATGAAAAATTGCCGCTCTGTAAATAGTCTGGAATTAAATGGTAATGTAGGGA
>VBOA01000031.1:1505-6036 GCA_005877695.1 Gammaproteobacteria bacterium
AGTATGATATTAAGATTAAGGATAATACTGTAATAAATTTGAAACCTTACCCAATTAGCCCACCCAAGGTATTGAGAACGCAGGCTATTATTGACCAATTATTAGCTGAAGACATTATAGAAAGAAGTACCAGTGACTATAGCTCACCCAGTTTCTTAGTAACTTCAAATTCAAAGGATAGGCTAGTTGTGAATTATGCAAAATTAAATAATTGTTTGGAAAGTACAGCCTACCCTATAGGAGATCTGCATGATTGTATTCATTTTCTTACTGGTGCCAAGGTATTTTCCACCATTGACTTAAGCAATAGCTTTTACCAAATTGAGTTGACACCAGAGTCAAGGAAATATACTGCATTCTCAACTGGGTATAGTCTGTATAATTTTAAAAGAATCCCCTATGGTTTAAAAGTTGGCTCAGGCATACTTAGTAAGGTCATGGATGACATATTTAGCGACTTAAAATTCAAGCAATGTATTAACTTTATTGATGACTTAATTTTGTATTCCGAGGACTTACCCTCGCACATGAAGCTTTTGGAAACGGTGTTTGAAAGATTAAAACAAAACGGCTTAACCGTGAATCCAAAGAAGGTGAAATTAGCATGTAAGGAAATAAGTTTCCTGGGTAACATTGTTAGTCACAATACTTGTAGGATTGATCCTTCTAGAGTGGAAAAGGTGCTTAACTATCCTAAGCCTAGGAATGTCAAAGAGTTAGCCACTTTCATAGGAATGGCAAGTTATTTTTCTAAACACATAGAAGGGTATGCTTCTAAAGCAGCCTGTTTGAATGAATTGAGAAAAAAGAGATCAAAATTTATTTGGACGAAAGAATGTGAGGATTCATTTAATCAGTTAAGGTTGGACTTAGCCAACCCTCCCATTCTTAGATTGGCAGACTTTTCAAAAAGGTTTAAATTACAAACAGATGCTTCTAATAAGGCAGTTGGTGCTTGCCTTCTGCAAGAGGATGAAGAAGGGACCTACTTGCCAATTGCCTATTACTCTAGGAAGTTCACTCCAGCAGAATATATGTGTAATGTATATGAAAAAGAGTGTATGAGCATAATCTACGCGTCAGAACGTTTCCACAAGTTTCTCGAGGTCAAGCCATATATTTTGGAGACAGACAACATGGCCTTAGCTTGGATATTAAGAAGGGGAGATAAGTTTGGGAAATTAGCCAGATGGATACACAGAATACTAGCCTTACCATTTACTATAGTTCATATTAAAGGTCAATCAAATGTATTAGCTGATGCTATGAGCAGAATGTACAGTCAGGATGAAATTGTAATGCCAAAAATAGAATTTGTAGAAGTTGATGGTGAGCAGTCACCAGACTTGGAAGAGTTAAGTAAAGGTTGGGGTAGCCCTAACATTGACAGTAATGTAAACAATGAAATTGTTGAAAAGGTAGAATTAGCTCCTAAGGTAGTAAGCAAGTCACCTGTCAAAGTGAGTAAGGAATGTGTAAATATAATCCATGATTGTCCTTTAGCCTTTGTAGAAATAAGTAAACTTCAAATGTCTGATCCTGAGATTGTGCAGATTGTCCAGAGTGTAAATAATAAGTCTTGTAAAAATAATTATCATGTAAAGAATAATGTTCTAATGTATAAGAAGAATGATCAATGTAAAGCAAAAATATATGTTAGTGCAGAGATGGTAAATGTATTGTTTGAGTACTACCATAATAGTGGGAGTACAGGATGGCATTATGGTCAATTTAAGACCATGCAAAGGATTTGTAACCTGTTTTATAGGCCAGGCCTAGCCAACACCATTAGAAAGTTAGTGAACAAATGTGAAAAATGTAAATTAGGTAAGCCTACCAATAAACGGTACTGGGGAAATCTTAGATCCCAACCCACTACTCAAGTCTGGGAGAAATGTCATTGTGACCTAATTGGACCATTAGTAAGAAGCAACAATTACACTCAAGTTTTAATTTTAGTAGATGATCTGAGTAAATTTTGTCACTTAGTACCTATGATCAATGCCACTAGTCAAACTGTAATTAATAAAATACAGGATGTTATTATTAAACAACATGGAGTGTTTAGAACACTAACTACAGACAATGGGAGTTGCTTCAGAAGTGTTGAGTTTAAAAACTTTATGTTTAAGTTAGGTGTAGAACACCATAGGATACCGCCCCATGCCCAGTTTTTAAACCCTGCAGAAAGATATGTACAGACCATGAAACATAGACTTAAGATTTATTTTAATGAGAAGCAAAATCAGTGGAGTAAGGAATTGTCATTCCTGCAATTAAGTTTAAATGCTTCAATTAATCAAAGCACTATGTCATCTGCGCATTCATTAATGTATACTTATCCCAACATGGATCCCTTATTGAACAAATGGCATGTAAATGAGTTACTAGATCTTAAGTGTAACAATAAGGATGAGATAAAATGTAAATTGGATGAAGCTATTGTAAACATTAGAAAATCCATTTGTAAGAACAAGAGAAGGTACAAATATTCTGAAGTGTTTAGCAAAATCCCATTTAAAGTAGGAGATATTGTGTATTTGGAAAACCATCCCCAAAGTAGTAAAATTAAAAATGTACAGGCTGGTATGGAAAACAAATATGTAGGCCCATTTAAGTTGCTAATGATAGAAAATATGGTATCATGTATTATTTTGAACACAAAAAATGAGCTAGACTGTAGAAGGTGTCATGTCTCACAACTCAAGAAAGGCTAGAAAAGGTTGTTATAAATATTTGTATATAGTAGGCTAGTGCCAAAAATGTGTAAATGTCATGGAATAAAATAATTTAGTAGCCTACAGAAGTTTTGTAAAATTTTGATCACCTGAAGTAAAATGAAGGTAGGTTAGGCATGAAACTGTTTGCTATATACATGTGTATTGAGCCTAGGATAGCTGGATGTGCATCTGGTCAATGAAGGGAAAGGAACTGTAAATAAACATGTTATTCTGAGAGTCTATTGAAAGTGAAGAAAGGTGTACTTTGACAATATTGTTTGTTTGTAAATAAATAAATTGATGGTAAAACAATAATTGTAGAGAATTTAAATTAATTAATGTCAAGTTCAATAAAATGAAATGTGTATGTCAAGAAAAGACAGTCATAATTGGTAAAATAAAACATTGTTAGTATTGTGTAGCAGGAATATTGCCCACCATGTAAATAAATGTAGAATAAGTTAGTGTAAGTGTTAAAATAAAACAAAAATTTGGTATTTGATATGAAGTGTATTGTATGATGCAAAAATTTGATATGAAGCAAGAATTCTTGTAGTCTTGTAGGATTGTATCATTGTATTATTGTGCATAATCTCGGGCCCGATTTGTAAATAAAATGTATTTGTAGTGTATAAGAGTTAGATTTAAAATATGTCTTGTTTTGAGAATTGATGTATAACCATAGAATGGCAGGATTCTAAAATCGACCTACTTTACTACATTGTGTAGGCTAGTGCAAAATGCTAAATATGGTAAGAATTGTTTGTTTTGAAAAGTCATGAAGAAAAGACTTCATGTATACAATAGAAGTTTAGTAAATATTTATGAAATGTTTTGAGAATTGTCTATTGATATGGAAGTAAACAGATTGTAAGTGCCTGAAATATTGGGTACTTTGATGAAGTTATGTTCCTGTATGAATTAAAAATTTATGTCAAGTTGTATTTAGTTTGTTTTGAATGGAAAAATAAAACTTTAAGTTATAAGTTGTTATTTATAGGGAGAAAGTAAAATGTTTTGTTTGTTTTAGCAGTAGACCAGTGGAAATGTAATAAAAATAAGTTGATGTATGCTGAATATACTAAGTCGATTGTATACGAATATACTAAGTCGTTTGTATACGAATATACTAAGTCAATAAATAGTCCAGTGTGAAAGTTAGTGAGTAAGATATCTCGTTTAGTGAAGTAAGTTTTGATGGTAAAATCTGTTGTAGTCAGTAAGAGAGTGTAGCTTGAAGAGAAAGTTGGGACCCAATTACACATGCCGAGGGGGGTAACACTCGCGAATATTCACATGTAACACTAAAATCGACGTCGTAAACGCACACAAACACTACACAACACTAGTAAACAGACAGACAGACTGGGGAATATACTAAAATTAATTGGGACTTCAACACAAAACCAAGCTAGACACACAAAGGGGCAGACAGATGACACACGACACACGAACACGGAAGGACACTCGACACTAAACATGAAACGGTATTGTTATTTATTGCATGGTACAATTATCCGTAATTGCAAGGGAAAGTTGACAGTGTTTAGAAGTAAACAAGAGCGCGCTACCTGTCGGCAATTGTAGCAAACAGTAATAGCCCTCGGGGAACATGGTCGCCCGACCTAACGGGACCACTTGGTACTACATGAGGAAATCAGTTACGCCGCGCGCTCTGGGAGAGATTGTCAACACTAACTGTCACAGCAACATGGCACTAGATAGAGAACACACCCAGATATTTACCACTGGATACTAACTGCGCTAAATTAAAGTAAAGATCCCTAGATTGGTGTTAAGTTGTAATAGAG
>VBOA01000007.1:0-58591 GCA_005877695.1 Gammaproteobacteria bacterium
CTATTAAACCATCTCCATCCCCAACCTAAATCCGCACCACCGTTTTGAATACGACGTGTTGAACCGCCATCGGAGATCTTAGGATTACCTGCAAAGGTATATAACGAACCATAGATGCCGTTTGGTACGATAAATCCTAATTGGGCAGCGGTTGCGGTAATTTCAGTAAATAACTGAGTTGGATTTTCTTGGGTTACAAAGCCATAAGGATCATAGGCACCAAATGGGATATATTCTTTACCCACTCTAAAATAGATGGGCGAAGCTTGGAAATTACCAATGGTCGCATAAGCTGTGTCTATTGCTGTTCGATTCAGTGGATGATATACAAAAAGCGAGTTAGCTATATTGTAAGGACCCGTAGAACCTGGCAAACCTGCTAGTGAGGTATAGACCACGGACATATTCGCCGTCACCCAGTTATTCACACGAGCGTCTACGAATAAATTGGCGTTATTTAACACTAAATCACTCGCACGACCTGAGGTTGGTATCGTTAATGAATTAGGTGGTACTGTAGCAAGATTTACGGGTGCTGCTGGATTGAATGCTGGGTTAGGTTCCCAGAAAACCGGCGGTTTATTAGCTAAATAAGCATCGGTATTTATCCAACCACTGATATTGATTCGGCAAGTCCAACCACAAGGCTGATCAAATCCCCCCGGTTGATTTCGGTCCAGGATCATATCAAGTTTATTGACTTGATAGCGCATCACATCCATTTGATAGGATGTGTCCATCATATACGGCTGCATCGCCAATACAGGCCCGCTAAGACCAAGTGCTACGAGTGAAGCAACTATCGCTTTGAGTTTCATACTCATCCATCTCCTTAATAGGTTGTTAACTCAACTTTAGATTGTTTAAAAGTTAGATTTTTTGCTCTCTCATCGACAAATTGATTTGTAGATCAAAAAATTAGTTTTAAAAAAATCTATTACTTCTTTAATTTCATACCCGAAACACACCGATAAAAGTTGGAATATGTTACGAGCATAAAAATAATTCAAAAAACAATTTACTTATATTTATCCCTTATTATTTCCTACCAAGGCTGTTTAATTTCCATTCCTGCTTTATAAAAGCGATATCGGCGAAAATTAAACAACCCTGGTCTTGGCACCGCTGTAAATTTACAACTTACAGTTTCGCAAACTCTAAACGGAGACTTGCTTAGCGGTTTACCAGAACCGTTTTATAGACATTTTATTTATTTTTTTAAATTTTCAGCGATTTGGAAGGTACAAGACTTTGTTATTAGTGCTGAAAATAGCTTTCCTTAAAGATCAGATAGCTATTGCATTTTATACCTAACACCATGACTTATGTCAATGGCATTCGTCATAAAATGCACCATACTCTATCCTACTATAAAGAAAACCTCCAATTAAAGGAAAATAGATGCTAAATCAATTTAAATCAAGTTTCTGTTAATTTTTTTTGTAGCTCGCCCGATGTGTAAAACTGCTCAACGATATCGCATCCACCTATTAATTCCCCTTGGTAATAAAGTTGCGGAAAAGTGGGCCAATTAGAATAATTGGGTAATTCCCGGCGTATATCACTATTTTCAAGTACATTAACATGTGCAAATTTTATACCGCAAATGGACAGAATTTGTACTACTTTCGCTGAAAACCCACAACAGGGCTGTTCGGGAGTTCCTTTCATATAGAGAATCACTGGATATTTAGCAATTTGATGCTCAATGATATCTCTTGTATTCATTTCAAAATTAATAATAGACATTGGTTGCCTCACTTAAACTATCAAATTATTTTACTAATTTTTTATAGTTGATTAATACATTTAATCTAAATTATTTTCAGGCTTTCTAGGAAAAAATTCCTATATAACAAATTGGGGTCAGTCGCATTTAAATGCTTGCCTTATCATTATCTGGATTTTAAACTGATACTAGCAATTTTAGCAAATCGACAAAAATAGGATACTTCCATGAAACATGAGTTACCCCCATTACCCTATGCTTTAGATGCCTTAGCCCCCATTATTTCAAAAGAAACTTTGGAATACCATTATGGGAAGCACCATAAAGCCTATGTTGACAAATTGAACGAATTAATTCCCGGTACAGAGTTCGAAACATTATCTCTGGAAGAAATTATCAAAAAAGCTCCTCCTGGCCCCCTTTTTAATAATGCTGCTCAAGTATGGAATCACACCTTTTATTGGCATTGCATGACGCCTGAAGCTACAAAAAACAAGTTACAAGGACCTTTATTAGACGCAATAAACGAATCCTTTGGTTCCGTAGATAATTTTAAAGAAAATTTTGTTAAGGCGGCCATTGGACAATTTGGTTCTGGATGGGCCTGGCTTGTAAAAGACACACAGGGGTTAGCAATAAAAACAACTAGCAATGCACAAACTCCTATCCAGGATAATAAGCCTTGTCTTTTTACTTGCGATGTCTGGGAACACGCCTACTATATAGACTACCGTAATGCTCGCCCAAAATATCTGGAAAAATTTTGGAATGTAGTAAATTGGGGTTTTGTCGCTAAAAATTTCGAAAAATAACTAGTTATAGAGAAAAAATTATGACATCCGCTTTGATGCCAATTTACTCAAATCGATTGCCTATAGCCTTTGAAAAAGGCTCAGGAATGTGGTTAACAGACACCCAAGGAGAAAAATATTTAGATGCATTAGCTGGAATTGCGGTGTGCGGTTTAGGCCATGCCCATCCAGCAATCACAGAAACTATTCACAAACAAGCTGCAAAACTAATCCATACCTCGAATACTTATCATATTCCTGAACAAGAAATATTAGCCTCTAAATTGGCGCGTTTATCTGGAATGGATCAAGTTTTTTTTTCTAATTCCGGTGCAGAATCTAACGAAGCGGCTATTAAAATGACGCGACTTTATGCCCGAAAAAAAGCTGTCGAACAACCTATCATTATTGCCATGAAAAATGCTTTTCATGGTAGAACTATGGCAACATTAAGTTTATCTGGTAGCGAACGTTTACAAATTGGTTTTGAACCATTATTAGATCGTTTTATTCATATCCCATTTAATGATGTTGACGCATTAGAAAATGTTATAAAAAAGCATAAAAAAAACATTGTGGCAATCATGTTAGAACCTATCCAAGGCGATGGTGGGATTAAAATAGCCACGTCTGATTTTTTAAAAACCATTCGAAGTTATTGCGATCAGTACGATTGGTTGATGATACTCGATGAAATACAAACGGGTCTTTGTCGTACCGGACCATGGTTTGCTTATCAAGCAACCAATATTTTACCTGATATCGTTACTATTGCAAAAACCTTAGGTAATGGCTTTCCTATAGGAGCCTATTGCTCGCGTGGAAAAGCAAATAATATTTTTCCTATTGGAAAACATGGTTCAACCTTTGCAGGAAGTGCCTTAGCCTGTGCTGTTGCCATTACTGTTATTGATACTTTAGAAAAAGAAAATTTTTCCGTACATGTAAAGAAAATTGGAGCTTATTTGCTAACTAAATTACAAAATACTTTTGTCAAACATCCGCATATTATCGCTATAAAAGGACGAGGACTTATGCTAGGTATTGAGCTAGATACTGAATGTCGTAATATTCCTAAAATCGGATTAAAACATCGTTTACTTTTTAATGTAGTTTCTAATAATACGATACGCCTTCTACCCGCTTTGATTTTACAAGAAGCAGAAGCAGATAAAATTTGCTTACGTTTAGTTAAAACTATAGACGAATTTTATTCCTCCTTATGAAAAATAGTGAAAAAAAATTAGAGTTTACTACTCGTTGCATACATGCTGGACAAACACCTGATCCAAGCACTGGTGCATTAATTACACCAATTTATGCAACATCCACTTACGCTCAAAAAAGTCCAGGTGTACATCAAGGCTTTGAGTATTCTAGAACTCAAAATCCTACACGATTTGCTTACGAACGGTGTATTGCTGATTTAGAAAATGGTCATGCTGGATTTGCTTTTGCCTCTGGAATGGCGGCTATTAATACATTACTAGAACTATTAAATCCTGGTGATCATATCATTGGCATGGATGATTTATATGGTGGCACCGTACGTTTATTTAATCAAATTAAGCAGCGATCATCAGATTTAAGTTTTTCATATGTAGATATGACCGATTTAAATAATTTAAACAAGCAGATCAAACCTGAAACTAAATTATTATGGATGGAGTCCCCAACTAATCCCTTATTAAAATTGATTGACATCGAACAAGCAGTAAAAATTGCTCGTCAGCATAATTTAATAACTGTACTTGATAATACGTTTGCAACTCCTTGGATTCAGCAACCCTTAACTTTAGGTTGTGATCTTGTTGTCCACTCAGCCACTAAGTATTTGAATGGGCACTCCGATATGATCGGAGGTATCGTAGTTGTAGGAAACAATGCTGAATTAATTGAGAAAATAACCTATTTACAAAACGCAATGGGTGCCATACAAAGTCCCTTTGACAGTTTTCTTGCTTTACGAGGTTTACATACTTTAGCATTACGTATGCAAAGACACTGTGAAAACGCATTAAAAATAGCTCAGTTTTTAGAGCAACATAACAAGATTGAAAAAGTTTATTACCCTGGCTTAACAAGTCATTCTCAACATAACTTAGCTAAAAAACAAATGCGAAACGGTTTCGGAGGAATTGTAAGCTTTGTTTTGCAAGGAGATTTAGAAGAAACCCGTCGTTTTCTAGAACGTTGCCGTCTATTTACGTTAGCAGAAAGCCTTGGTTGCGTGGAAAGTCTTGTTGATCACCCTGCCATTATGACGCATGCTGCTTTACCTTTAAAAACTCGAGAGCAGCTTGGTATTACTGATAATCTAATCCGTTTGTCTGTAGGAATCGAAGCAATCCAAGATCTGATTGATGATCTTAAACAAGCCCTAATTTAATTATTTTTTTTATTAAGCAAAATACTAACCTACAACTAAAGTCTGTTAAAATTTGAGTAAAATAATATTGGATTAGCCATGAAAAAAAATGCATCATTTTTAATTTTTTTTTCGATATTTTTAGCTTCCTGTCATTCTAATTTAACTTCAGATAGTTTAATCTCAAAAAGTACGGATTCTTTCACCTTCAAAATTACTCCAGGAAAAGCTAAAACACCTACAAGCATAATGCCCACTGGATTTGGCCCCATCAGAGGACCTTCTATCTCTTCATCAGGCGTAGAAAATTCGTTTAGTAAAGATTTAATTAGATGTCGAAAAAACTTATTAAATCAACAAGTACATTTTGTGTTTAATTTTTAACTGGTTCGATTATGAAAAAAGCGGTTGCTCTTATTTCTGGCGGTTTAGATTCTATGCTTGCCACCCGTGTTATTCAAGAACAAGGGATTTATGTTGAAGGTATTAATTTTTATACTGGATTTTGCGTGGAAGGGCATACGCAAGCTATTCGTAATTCTCAACCTAATAAAGTTAAACGCAACAGTGCCTTATGGGCTGCTGAACAATTAGGTATCAAATTACATATCATAGATATTATTCAAGATTATAAACAAATAGTCTTGAATCCTAAGTATGGCTATGGCTCTCATCTCAATCCTTGTCTCGATTGTAAAATTTTTATGGTGAATCGCGCCAAACAATGGATGGAAAAAAATCAATTTGACTTTATCATCACGGGTGAAGTCATTGGTCAGCGCCCAAAGTCGCAACTTAAGAAGTACATGCCTATAGTGGCACATGAATCTAAAGCAGATGATATTTTGCTACGGCCACTTTGTGCAAAGCTATTAGCGCCCACTTTGGTAGAACGTGAAGGATGGGTAAATCGTGAAAAACTTCATGGATTTTCCGGCCGCAGTCGTGGGCCGCAATTTGACTTAGCAAAAAAATTTGATTTTCAAGAATATGCTCAGCCGGCAGGGGGCTGTTGTTTTTTAACTAACGGCCATTATACAAAAAAATTAAAGGATCTTTGGAAACACCGAGGAAGAAAAGATTATGAATTTGATGATATTATCCTGCTGAAGGTAGGTCGACATATCCGACCCCATTCCGATTTTAAGCTCATCATTTGCCGAGATGAAGGGGAAAATCACTTCCTTGAATCCTATCAACATCAATATACCTCGCTAAAACCCATTAGTCATTTAGGCCCTTTAAGTCTAATTGAGGGTAAAATTAACGCAGAATATATCCATTTTGCCGCAAAAATCGCAGCTCGCTTTACCGACGCTAAATCCAATGATAAGGTAACTTTGGAAATTAGCTCAGTGAGTGGCTCAATACAAACGATAAAAGTTTTCCCTTTTACTGCGGATCAAATCCCTAAAGAGTGGTATATTTCTAGCTAATCGATATTTTTTAAATTAAGTGCTTTTATTTGAATAAATCAATTTTTATAAATTAATGCTAGATTGCTTATAAAAAGCTAATCATTATGACCCATCATTTAGATGCTCGACGTTTACTTTGCCCATTACCTGTTATCAAGATACAAGAATACGTGAAAACATTATATCCAGGTGATATTTTAGAGATTGTATGCACTGATAAGGGAAGTCTTTCTGACATTACAGCCTGGTGTCGAATTCATGGTCATTATTTATTATCAAGTAGCAAACAAAATCAAGAAATTTTCATGACAATCCAAATAGGTATTTGTTAAATGGAAACTTCTCGTTATCAACAAACACGTTTTATCGTGTTATGGGGTGGATTAAAAAACATCTTACTAGCGGGTTTAAAAATAATTTTTGGAATTATTGGCCATTCACATGGTTTATTAGCAGATGGGGTTCATTCCCTATCTGATCTAATTGTTGATAGCGTTGTAATTGTTGCCTCAAAATTCAGCAATAAAGCAGCTGATGAAGACCATCCTTATGGACATGGTCGTATTGAAACAGCAGCTACCGTTTTTTTAGCACTAATTTTAGCGTTTGCAGCTTTTGCTATTATTATAAATGCCTTTATTACTATCGCAGCTGTTCATATTAATACAGTGCCTACTCAAATTGTTTTATGGATTGCGCTAAGCTCAATTGCTCTCAATGAGTTACTTTATTTTTGGACCAAACAGGTAGCTAATCAAATTAAATCTAGATTGTTAATGACCAACGCCTGGCATCATCGTAGCGATTCTTTTTCTTCTATAGCCGTTGCTTTAGGCGTAATTGGAACTTGGTTCGGTTTTCCTAAATTGGATGCTATAGCCGCTATTATTGTAGGTTTAATGATTTTAAAAATGGCTTGGGATTTTGGTTGGCATAGTATTCGTGAATTAGTAGATACTGCTCTCAATATAGAAGAAACTGAAAAAATTAAATTATTTATAAAAGATATTCCCGGTGTGAAGGCCATTCACCAACTACGTACTCGCTCAATTGCTGGATCCATTTTTTGTGATGTCCATGTTTTAGTCGATCCTTCTATTAGTGTTTCAGAGGGCCATTACATCGGTCAGGAAGTCGACAAACGCTTGATTGCGTCATTTCCAGATATTACCGATGTTACTGTTCACATTGACACTGAAGATGATGAATTAATTAATCCTTCTTATAATCTACCTGGCCGGAATACGTTACAAAAAATTTTGAAGAAACATTGGCAAAATTTACTACCGGAAACGGCTATTGAAACAGCCGTCTTTCATTATTTAGATGGTAAAATCACTATTGAGCTAAAATTACCTATGGAATTTAGCCATCAAACTGACCTAGAAACTAAATTAAAAGAAATTACTGCAACAGAAAGTTTTATCACTGACATTAAAATTTTTTATTATAAATGACGAAATTATTTAAAATTGCAACTTGGAATGTTAATTCATTGCGCATAAGATTAGAACATATTTTAACCTGGCTGAATTCACATCAACCCCATCTACTGGCGGTGCAAGAAACTAAAGTTGAGAATCATCATTTTCCCGAAGAAGCATTCAAAAAAGCCGGTTATCATGTCTTATATAACGGTCAAAAAACCTATAACGGCGTTGCGTTTATTAGCCGACTTCCCATGCAAAATGAAATAATCTTTTTGCCTAACTTCGATGATACACAACGACGTATCTTAGTTGCTAATATAGGTTCATTACGTATAGTCAATATTTACGTGCCTAATGGCTCAACTTTAGATTCTGAAAAATTTAATTATAAATTACGATGGCTAAAACAATTAAAAATTTATTTACAGCAAGAATTAAACTTACATCCAAATTTAATCGTACTTGGAGATTTTAATATCGCTCCGGAAGATAAAGACGTTCATGATCCGCAAATTTGGCAAGGCAAAGTTCTGGTTAGTCCAGCGGAACGTCTAGCATTAAAGGAGATACTAGCCTTAGGACTTAAGGATAGTTTTCGAGAATTCCATAATGAGCCTGGTCATTACACATGGTGGGATTACCGAGCAGGCGCATTTCGACGAAATCATGGTTTACGTATCGATCATATATTAAGTAGTAACGCTTTAATTCCTCACTGCATTGTTTGCGAAATTGATAAGGAAATCCGATTGTGGGAAAAACCTTCGGATCATGTCCCTGTCATAGCAACTTATCAAAATATCAGCTAGGATTCATATATGATGGAACCTATAAAAGCACGTTTCGGAATCGGAGAAATTGTTCAGCACAGTTTATTTGGCTATCGTGGTGTTATTGTTGATGCTGATGCTGGCTTTCAAGGGGATGATGCTTGGTACAGCAAAAATGCACCAGGGAATCCTCCTAAAAATCAACCCTGGTATCATATTTTAGTTCATGGTTCGGTTCATCATGCTTATGCGGCTGAAATAAATCTAACTAAAGACGACACACTGGATCCAGTAGAGCATCCTGAGTTAGATTACTTTTTTGATAACTTTAAAAATGGTGTCTACCATCGTCGTCGATATAGCAATTGAGATAATAAAATTATAATTGCCAAAAAAATGAATTTATGAAAAATTTGACGCTAATCCGACATGCCGAGGCACAACCACAACAATTTTTCGAGAGTGATAGAGATCGCGGACTTACTCAAAGAGGTCTTTATCAAATTGAAGTTATAGCAAGCCAATTAAAAGAAAAAAAATGTTTGCCAGATTATTTACTTTGCAGCCCAGCCGAACGAACTCTACAAACAGCCCAACTTATTTGCAAAAGATTAAAAATTAATCCAAAGCTCATTAATCTAAATCCAATACTTTACTCGGGAGATACTGAAGATATTATAAAATTAATCTCTTCACTAAATTTATCTCTACACACCTTTATAATTGGGCACAACCCCACATTAAGTTGCTTGGCACAGAAGCTATGTCCAATGACCCAGTCCATCATCTTGCCTACTGCAGGAGTAATCTCATTGTATTTTGATATTACCAATTGGGATAATTTATTGACTAAACATGGAAGGTTACTTTTTTTCATCGAGCCTGGACATGAATGATAATTATCATAATAATATTGAACGATTTGGACTAATCCAAACTGAAAATCCTTGTGTTCAAGTATTGTTTCAACAAGCTTTAGATGCCCATGAATCAGGCGAGCTAAAATATGCTAAAGATACCTACGAGTATATACTTAGTATACAGCCTGAACATGTAGAAACACTACATGCTTTAGGTATGCTTGCCTCTGAATTAGAGCAATGGGAGAGTGCAATCGCTTGGATACAACGTGCTTTAGCTATATATCCCCATTCTACATGTTTTCACTTTAATTTAGCGAATATCTTTAAAAAAATTAATCAATTTGAGCTTGCATTAACGCATTATCAAACCGCTTTGCGTTTAAACCCTCATTATGCTGAAGCATATAATAATTTAGCCGGTTTATTTTACAAACAAAAAAAATTCAATGCAGCGAAGCAAAATTATATACATGCCATCAATCTAAAAACGGATTATCTGGAAGCACATTTTAATTTAGGTCTAGTATTTTTAGCTCAACAAGAAAAAATTGCTGCCCTAACGCAATTTAAAAATGTAATTAATCTACATCCAAATTATATTCAAGGACATTGGCAGCTCGCCAATCTTTATTGGCAAGATCAAGATTTAGAAAAAGTACATTTTCATTATCAAAAAATATTTGATTTAAACCCAAACTCAGTAGAAATATTAAATAATTTTGCTGCTCTGATGTTAAAAAAAGGGGAAAATAATGCAGCTATCGATTATTTAAAACGTGCTCTTGCTATTGATCCAAAACATAAAATCTCAAGAAATAATCTAGCCACTATTTTACTACAAAATAATCAATTAGAAGAAGCTATTTGGCATTATTCTTTATACCTAAATCTAGAACCTCTAGATTTAGAGGCTCTCTTTAATCGTGCGCACAGCCTGATGTTGACCGGTCATTTACATGAAGCAAAAAATGATTTAAAACAAATTCTGATTATCGATGATACTCAAATAGATGCTCATTGTAATCTAGCCGCTATTTATCTCAAACTTAAAGATAGGACTTCTGCGTTAACACATTATCAAACTATTTTAAACTTAAACCATAAACATTCTATCGCCAATTATATGGTCAGTGCTCTTACTCAACAAACTATTCCTGAAACTGCGCCATTAGAATATATCAAAAATCTATTTGACAACTATGCTTTTCAATTTGATGAACATTTGCAAAATACTTTATTCTATAAAACACCTCAATTGCTTCGTAAGCAATTAGATCCTTTTTTGGAGAAAAAAAAATATAACCTTCTAGATTTAGGTTGTGGAACTGGTCTTAGTAGCGAATATTTTGTTGATATTACAAAAAAAACAACCGGTATAGATATTTCACGGAATATGCTTAATAAAGCCAAAGAAAAAGCCTGTTATGATGTCTTAATAGAAAAAGATATCATGAATGGCATTTTGGAATTAGATGACAAGTTTGATCTGATTTTATGTATCGACACCTTAGTTTATTTTGGCGATCTAAATGAATTTTTCAATAAAATCTTACTTTGTTTATCTGTAAATGGTTTGTTAGGCATATCAATTGAAGTTTCTGGCCAAGATGGTTCCACTTATACTTTGCAAACTAACGGCCGATACCAACATGCCAAACTATATATAATAGAATTAGCTAAAAAAAATCAATTGACTCTATTAAAATATAAAAATGTAGTGGGACGTCATCAAGAAAGCCAAGGGGTTCAAACAGGTTTATTTATTTTTAAGAAAAAATAAAATAAATTACCGAAATCATTTAACTGATTATTATAAACTATTCTATGAAGTATAAATCTATAAAAAACCTGTTTTTTTTTATCTTTTATTTGGCCAGCAATTACTTATTCATTTTCCTTGGGTTTAAAAACGTGTGAAAATACTTCTTATCTACTTCAATCTCCTCACGTCGTATTACCTTGCGCTGGAAAAATATTATCTATTCCCTTTTCTCAATTAAAATATCTAGGTACGGAAAAAACAGCTCAATACACACAATTTAGATATCGCTTTGTATCGATCACTTGGCCAAAAATTTTTAAGCCAGGTACTTCAGATATAATTAAACCTAATATTTGGAAACATGAGATAGATATATTCATTCCTAAGGAAAATTTTAATACGGATACCGCAGCGCTTTATATTACTGGCGGATACTTGAATTCTAAAATAACAAAAAACGTTCCTGATAAAATTATTAGCCAATTAATTCAACATAATATTGTTGTAGTACTTAAAGATGATCCCAATCAATACTTAACTATTAATAACAAACCATTGAAAGAAGATGAGATTATCGCCTTTACTTGGAATCGTTATATTCATAATCCAACATTATCTTATTATCCTTTACATATTCCTATGGCAATTGCTGCACAACAAGCAATGACCCTAACGCAAAATATACTTCAGAAACATCATTTATCCGTAAATCATTTTGTGATTATAGGCGCTTCAAAGCGCGGATGGGCAACATGGATGATTGCTTTGCTTGATTCTAGAGTCATTGCCTTGATTCCCATCGTTGTTGATGTGTTAAATCTTGAAAAACAAATACCACATATTTTTAAAATTTACGCGCAGCATTGGCCTATAGCCTTCAAAGATTACTACCTTCAACATATTCCTGAATATACTAATCCTAAAAACCCTTTGTACTCAAATTATTTGAAATTATTACAAATAGAGGATCCTTTTACTTATTTTGGTACCGCCGGCTATCAAAAAAAATTAATCGAGATGTCTAAATATATTGTCAATGCAAGTGGAGATGACTTCTTCCCGCCCGATAGCTCTGGAAACTATTATGGTAATTTATCCGGAAAGAAATTATTATTTTATTTACCGAATTCCCCTCATTATATAGAATATTCACCTTCGATCTCGCAGTTAGCCACCTCTATATCGGCTTTTTATCAGAGAATTATTTCTCATCAACCTTTACCGATTGTTACATGGAACAAAGAAATTACAGGTGAATTAAAAATTCGTTATTCTGAAAAACCTGTAAAAATAATTTTATGGTCTGCAGAGAATCCCATTACTCGAGATTTCCGTTACTCCTGCGCAATACATTATCATCCAACAGATTTAATGATAGATGAACAAGAAATCAAAATAATTATTCCAAGTGCTAAACAAGGTTGGAATGCCTCCTATGTTGAATTAGATTTCAAAGATGGTTTAAGAGCAAGCACATCTATTTTTATATCTCCTGATATTTATCCCAAGAAAAATCAAATTATGCCTTCGCAAGGAATGTGCCAACTAATCACACCTGATACTGAGGCAATATCACGAAATAAATAAATTTTTAAGCATATAAGCCCGAAATATAATTCGATACCGCGGTAATTTCGGTGTCATTCATTTTTCTACTAATTACCGGCATCATCTGAAATTTATCATTATCTCGTTTGGCAACTCGAAAAGCTTTTAATTGAGTGGCAATATACCGAGCATGCTGTCCACTCAAGCGAGGAAACCCAGCAGATGGGTTTCCTAAACCCGCAGGCCCGTGACAGGCTAAACAAGCCGGCAAGCCTTTATCTAAATCTCCGCCACGGTAAATTCTTTGTCCTAAAGAAAGTAAATCAGATTTTGCAGTATCAATAGTCGTGAATAGATTGGCATAATAGTTTGCAACTTTGATTTTTTCTTCATCCGACAAGGCAATGATTAATGAATTCATTATTGGATTATTGCGTTTATGTTTGGCATTAGGTTGAAAATCTTGCATTTGCTTTATTAAATAATTTGTGTTCTGGCCAGCCAATTTTGGCCAATTATCATTGATCGTGGCATTACCTTTATTACCATGACATACCTCACACGCCGCAATAATTTTATTGAATGTTTTTTTAACTATTTTGGCTTCGCTCGGTGAAGCCCCTGATAAAAAAAAGAATATAATGAAAAATATAAATTTATTATAATAAAGCATGAATTTTTCCAATACTTTGGAAATAGGTGATATTGCTAAACGTTATTATTTAGTTTATAGTTTTCCTAGGCTTTTACAAACTATAAAAACAATATTAAGGCCAGGGAATTTTTATTTTTTAATTAGTGGAAAATAACTTTGAATTCCCACTTTCCTCTTCCCATCTTCTTAAAAAGCGCAGCTCAATTAAGTCAATTGCCTAATGATCAAGGGGCAGAGGTTGCATTTATTGGTCGTTCAAATTCGGGAAAATCTACAGCGATTAATTCAATTACTGGAAAAAAAGGGTTAGCAAAAACTAGTAAAACTCCAGGACGCACCCAATTATTAAATTTTTTTCAAATTGACGAGCATCTACGTTTAGTTGATCTCCCAGGTTATGGTTTTGCTAATGTCCCAAATGATATTCAGACTAATTGGGAGAAAACTATCTCCACTTACTTAAAAATAAGAAAATCTTTAAAAGGTCTCATTATTACTATGGACATCCGCCATCCACTTAAAAGTCAGGATCAAGCTATGTTAATCTGGACCTCTCATCATCATATACCGGTCTATATCCTTCTTACTAAAGCCGATAAATTAACACGTAATCAAGCTGCAAATGCCTTGAAATTAACAATACAGCAATTGGCTATTCTCCATTGCCCCTATGAGATACAAATCTTTTCTGCAACAAAATCGATAGGCATAGAAAATGCTCGACGTAGGATATTAACTTGGCTAAATTCCCATAATAAACAAGGATTTTCTAAATAATTGCCCCAAAAACCTTCCTATTTTCTTACATCTTTTTTTTTGACCTCTACAGCACAATATGATAAATAAAAAGATTATTAATAAAAAATTCGGATTCCATGCCATCACAACCGTCTGAAATAAGTTTTCGTGCCATCCTATTGGTCATTCTACTCGCTGTCATTTTAGCTGCTGCAAACGCCTACTTAGGCCTAAAAGTCGGCTTAACTATTTCCGCATCTATACCAGCTGCTATTCTTTCTATGGGGATCCTACGCTTTTTTAAAAACTCTTCGATACTTGAAAGTAATATTGTTCAAACAGGTGCATCCGCTGGTGAAGCATTGGTCGCAGGTACTGCATTCATGCTCCCTGCCTTAATAATTCTCCACTATTGGCAACATTTTGATTATTGGCAAACTGTCATAATTTCATTGACGGGTGGAATCTTAGGGATCTTATTTTCCATTCCTTTACGGCGAGTTTTATTAGCGGATCCTACGTTACGTTTTCCAGAAGGTACAGCAATAGGCCAAGTTTTAAAAATCAGCCAAGAGACAAAAGGAAATCTTAAAGAATTAATTCAAGGGGGCCTCTTAGGTGCTTTTGTGGCGCTTTTCCAATCGGGTTTCCAAATTATAGCAAATAATTTTCCATTATGGTTTAAAGCAAATAGTAAATTTATCTTTGGTTTTACGTTTGGTTTTGAACCTGCATTATTAGCTGCTGGTTATATAGTGGGTATTGGCGTGGCACTAAGTACACTACTCGGAGTGGCAATTGGATGGATAATTGGGATTCCAATTTTTAGTTATTTACATCCGTTATCAATGGCTACGACCCAATCTGCTAGCAGCCTAGCCATTAGCATTTGGCAATCCAATATACGTCCAATTGGTGTAGGCACTATGTTAGTGGGCGGTTTATGGACGATGGTTCTGCTGATTAAGCCTATTATTAAGGGAGTACGTTCCTCTTTCGTCTCATTAAGAACCATTAAAGAAAGTGGCTATTCTTCCTTACCTAAGCCTGAACGGGATATACCCATTCACTATACATTAGCTTTGTTAGGCTTTTTAATATTACCATTAGGGTATATTTTATTTAATTTTATAAATCACCCGGCACTAGGATTAAGCAGTAGTATCCAAATAATAACTTTACTTATCGGCGTTGTTTTCATTTTAATCACTGGCTTCTTTTTTTCCTCGCTCTGTGGTTATTTTGCAGGACTTATAGGAAGTAGCCAAAGCCCTATTTCGGGCGTTTCCCTTTCTGTACTTTTATTCGCTTCTCTTACACTATTGGCTATTTTTAGTTGGGCTCCTGGTTTCACTCATGACACAAAGCATCTTCTTGAGGGGGAAGGTTTAGCAATAATTATCGGAACATTAGTGAGCAGTAGTTGCGCTATTACCAACGATACCATTCAAGATCTGAAAGCTGGCCAAATTGTAGGGGCGACTCCCTGGAAACAACAGGTTATATTAATTTTAGGTGTGGTGGTTTCTGCTCTAATTTTGGCACCCACCTTAGAACTATTATTTAACGCTTACGGAATTGGCGGTATTTCGCCTCCCGGAAGATATATGGATCCTGCCCAAATGTTATCTGCGCCTCAAGCTACACTTATGGCGAGTTTGGTGGCGGGCGCATTCAAACATAACTTACCTTGGAGTTTAATTTGTATTGGCTTTGTCGTGGCTATTTTTTGTATTTTAATCGACCACACATTACAAAAACGCGGTATGCGTTTGCCTGTATTAGCGGTCGGTATAGGTATTTATCTTCCTTTGGATACCTCATCGGGATTAATTTTAGGGGGGCTCGCTTCCTATTTCGTAGAAAGAACCTTGATTAAACGCCATCCAATACAGACTGAAAAATCTGTCGATAATGCTGCCAGACAACGTGGGCTCACTTTAGCCTGCGGATTGGTAGCTGGGGCTTGTTTAATGGGAGTAGTATTAGCAATCCCTTTTACTTTAGCGCAATCCACTGATGTATTACGTCTAATGCCCGAACACTTCACTTTATTTGCTAGCTTACTTGGTGTGCTATCAACCCTCGGTATTTTGGGATGGATCTATCGCTCAGTCTGTAAAAAATAATTTTTTATTTTTCTATTGACAAAATAAAAGAATGGATCTAGGCTCCCGTTAAATTTTAGGGGGTAAATATATGCCTCCCCTAGTATGACATTTTCGCTCATAGATTTTTTTAACTGCTAACTGTCAAAAAATTCGAGTAACAAGTTATAAACTAGTGGGGTCAAATATCTACCTCTCCCAAACTTAGTGGGGGTAGGTCCATGTCAACTTTCTATAATCGATTTTCTTTTAGAAACTCTTTTAAAATTCTTCCCAATGGCTGGGATTTAATTGCCTTTATTTTTGTGTTAGGGATGCTTGCAGCCTTTGTTTGGGCAGGCAAACAAATGTCCGCTCCCTATCAAATCGGGCAAACCTTAGCTTTGTCTCTAGATCCCCATCAGTTACCTAAGTATGCTTTGTTTACCGTATTACGTTTATTTACGGCCATGGCATTTTCTTTATTATTTACCTTTACAGTGGGAACTCTAGCCGCTAAAAATAAACGCGCAGCTAGCATTATCATCCCCTGTATTGATATTTTACAGTCCGTCCCTGTTATCGGTTTATTATCAATCACCATAGTTGGGTTTATAGCTTTATTTCATGGGAGTCGGCTAGGCCCTGAAGCGGCCGCTATTTTTGCCGTTTTTACCGCCCAGGTTTGGAATATCACACTTAGCTTCTACCAAAGCTTACGCTCGATACCTACTGAATTGAAAGAAGCCGCCGATATGTTTCATTTATCTGCTTGGCAACGTTTTTGGCGTCTTGACGTTCCTTTTAGTATGCCTGGACTCTTATGGAATATGATGATGTCTATGTCGGGCAGCTGGATTTTCTTAATTGCATCCGAAAGTATTTCTGTCAATAATCAAACAATAGTATTACCTGGTGTAGGTTCTTATCTAGGACTTGCTATCAGTCAAGCAAGTATTTCGGGTGTGATTTACACCATTCTTACTATGTTCATTGTCATTTTGCTTTATGACCAACTCCTTTTTAGGCCTTTATTAAATTGGTCAAAAAAATTTACATTTGAACAAGTAAGTCAAGAATATGTTTCTCGTTCCTGGATTAATATACTTTTAGAACAAACCTATATATTAAAATATTTAGGTCGTTTTTTTGGAAAATTAGGCGATGCGATTGTTAATATTTCTTTTTCAAAAGATATAAAAAAGAAAGTATTAACCAAAAAAACCAGTCTTAATAAATCGATGGGAATGATTTGGTACACTAGTATAACCCTCATGGTGTCTATATCACTTTGGCTATTATTACATTTTATTTTAATACATCTTTCATCACATGAAATAGTTCATGTATTTTTTTTAGGATTTATAACCGCATTAAGAATCATTACCATAATTTTAATAGCTAGTATCGTCTGGATACCTATTGGTGTTTTCATAGGATTAAATCGTCGGATTGCAGAGTGGGTGCAACCCATTGCACAATTTTTAGCTGCATTTCCAGCAAATGTATTATTCCCAGTTGTGGTTATTTTAATTTTAAGATACCACCTAAATATTGAAATATGGTCTACGCCCTTATTGTTACTAGGCACACAATGGTACATTTTATTTAATATTATCGCTGGCACAGCGGCCCTGCCAGAAGATTTAAAAGAAGCAAGTAGCAACTTTGGTGTTAAAGGCTGGCAATGGTGGCGTCGTTTAATTTTACCAGGAATTTTTCCTCATTGGATAACAGGTACAATTACCGCAATTGGTGGTGGTTGGAACATGACTATCTTAACTGAAGTAATCAGTTGGGGTTCAACTACACTTACTGCAACAGGTCTAGGTGCTTATATTGCAAAATCAACCGATGCGGGTGACTTTCCTAGAGTAGCACTTGGTATGGCCATGATGAGTTTGTTTGTCTTAGTTATGAATCATTTAGTTTGGCGTCCACTATACAATTTAGCTCAATCACGATATCGATTGGATTAAGGAGGGAAATAACATGAATAAAAAGCCCATTTTTACCGTAAAAGATATTAGCAAATCCTTTAAAAAAGCTGAGCAACAAGAATTATTAGTCCTGGATAAGGTGAATTTTCAACTTTATGAAGATGAGATTGTCGCACTATTAGGGAAATCAGGTTCAGGTAAATCCACTTTACTACGTATCATTTCGGGTCTTTCTAATCCGAGCAGCGGCACAGTAACTTATCGAGAACAGATTGTAAATGGTCCTGTACAAGGTATGGCAATGGTTTTTCAAAATTTTGCCCTCTTACCTTGGTTAACCGTTTTAGAAAATGTTGAATTAGGTCTCGAAGCTCTTCGGGTCCCTCGTGATGAACGTAGAACAAGAGCTTTAAAAGCTATCGATATTATTGGCCTCGATGGGTTCGAGTCTGCTTATCCAAAAGAATTATCGGGTGGTATGCGACAACGTGTGGGGTTCGCACGTGCACTCGTCATTAACCCAGATGTTTTATTAATGGATGAGCCCTTTTCAGCCTTGGATGTGCTCACTGCTGACAATCTTAAAAGCGATCTGCTTGATTTATGGGAAGCTAAACAAACAGGTACGCGCGGAATTTTATTTGTAACACACAACATCGAAGAAGCTGTTTTGCTCGCAAATCGTGTCATTGTTTTTGATAGCGACCCAGGTAGTATACGAGCAGAATTGACTATTGATTTACCTTATCCTCGTACTGAGCAAAATCCTGAATTTCGAAAATATGTCGATCAAATATATTCCTTAATTACCCGTCAAATGGATGAACGCAAAAAATTGTTACTTAAAGAACAATTACCTCGTATCACTGATATAGGTTACCGTCTTCCTGATGCTGATATTTCAGAATTGACAGGTTTACTTGAAACTTTAGATCAAGTCGAATATCAAGGGCATGTGAGTTTACCTGAGCTTACTGAGTCACTACATTTAGATGTGGACGATTTATTTCCATTAACCGAAGTATTGGATATTTTAGGTTTTGCTCATGTCAACAATGGAGAATTAATTTTAACCGCAGCTGGAAAATTATTTGCAAATGCCGATATCTTAGAGCGAAAGAAAATCTTTGCCGCTCATTTATTACGTTATGTACCCTTAGCAAAACATATTCGACAAGTTCTAGAAGAAAGACGCACAACCGGTCAACGTGCTTCAAGAGAACGTTTCTTAAATGAATTAGAAGATTATTTGAGTGAAAAAGAAGCTGAACGTGTTCTACGTACCGTGATTGATTGGGGTCGTTATGCAGAACTTTTCGCCTATGCAAATAATACAGGAATGCTAAGTTTAGAGAATCCGAATTAAACTAATAAAAATGGCACCAAAACAGAGTTTAAAGTGCTAGATTTGACTGAACACATAAATCAAATCTAGCACTCAGGATTATTGAAAAGTAAACTATTCTAATTTTCTTTATAGTTAAAATTACAACCTATGCATACTAAAAATTTTTCCGAATCCGCCCGAAAAGTAATTGAGATAGAAGGAAAAGCCATTTTGGGTTTATTAAATCAAATTGACTCGAATTTTGATCAGGCGTGCGAATTACTTTTAAATTGTCAAGGCCATGTCGTTGTCATCGGCATTGGTAAATCAGGCCATATTGGTAATAAAATTGCTGCTACCCTAGCCAGTACAGGAAGTCCCGCTTTTTTTATTCATGCAGCTGAAGCGAATCATGGTGATCTCGGCATGATTAATTCCAAAGATGTTGTCATTGCTATCTCTCATTCTGGAGAAACTGATGAACTCATTAGTATTTTGCCTACACTCAAACTTCTCAATATTCCTTTTATACTCATGACTGGAAATCGTCATTCTACTTTAGCGCAACAAGCAACCGTCACCATCCCCATTGCTATAATGCAAGAAGCCTGTCCTTTAGGCTTAGCTCCAACCTCTAGCAGTACAGCTGCTTTAGTTTTGGGCGACGCCCTAGCAATATCTCTACTTAATATGCGTAATTTCAGTAGTGATGATTTTGCTAAAGTACACCCAAAAGGACAATTAGGTCGACGTTTATTATTAAAAGTAGCTGATATTATGCATACTGGAGCAGCTATTCCAAACGTAAAATCTGGAACTCCTTTAACTCAAACTCTACTTGAAGTTTCACAGAAAAGGTTAGGGATGACTATAGTTACTGACAAAAATCAACATGTTTTAGGGATCTTTACTGATGGGGATCTTAGACGAGCAATAGATCAAGGATTAAATCTCCAAACCATCTTGGTAGACCAAGTAATGACCTCTAACTGTAAAACCATCAATAAAGATAAGCTAGCAGCTGAAGCATTACGAATGATGGAAATTAGTAAGATAACTACTTTAATTATTATGGATGAAGAGAAAAAACCTCTCGGCGTTGTGCATATTCATGATATTCTGAGCCAGAGAATCACTTAATAGTTTCTCGACAAGAAAAAAATTATAAGGTCCATAACGAAAGCATTTTTAACTAGCGCAAGGTATGTTTTCTAAAACGCTATTCATTAATCTTATTCTTATTTCACTAATTTTATTAGGGACATGGTATACCTGGTTACAACTAACCAGACCAATTAACCCTGGTATTACTGGAAACCAACCTGACGCCTATGCAACTAAAGTCATAATCAATCATATAGACGAGTCAGGCAATCTTTATGATCAATTAAAAACTCCCCTATCAGTGCATTATCCATTAGATGATAGTATTTCACTCGCTACACCCATTTTCACTTTATTTTTAAAAAATAAAGAATCTTGGCAACTTTCATCTCATTATGGCAAACTGAAAGGTGGTAAAGATCTTTTACAGCTTTGGGATAATGTCAAACTTGAACAAAAACAAGGATCTGCGAATAAAACAATTTCAACACTAACGACATCCAGTTTAAACATTCATCTTAAAGAAAAAATTGCTGAAACATCCTCACCGGTAGTAATAAGACAAATAAATCAAGAGATAGATGCCGTAGGACTCCATGCTAATTTTAATACGAAAACAATTCAACTTTTATCTCAAGTAAAAGGGCAACTCAAACCTGTAAAAAAGTAAATGGGGTTTAAGATGCGGATTCAAAATCACTTGAAAAAAAAACCTTTTAAAATAAATAAAGGCTATTTATTATGCCTAATAATTAGTATCCTTTCTAGCTTTGCATATGCTCAGCCAAAAAATTTGGTACAAACTATTTATTTCGAATCAGATAGCTTGTCATATAATAGTGAAAAAAAATTGGGCATCTATCAGGGACATATTAAGTTAACTCAAGGAACTGGTGTTCTCACAGCAGACTATGCCACCAGCTATTCTGACCAAATGGGTCAAATCACCAAAGTGGTCGCTATTGGTAATCCTGCTCGTTATCGAGCACTCATATTCCCAAATCAACCTAAGTTAATTGCTACTGGAAATACGATCTATTATTATCCTCAGAAAGATTGGTTAGAAGCTGTAGGTAATGCTGAAATTATACAAGGAAAAAATCATTTCAAAGGGCCGCAAATTAACTATGATTTTAAAAAGAAAACTGTTGGTTCCCCTATCTCAAAAGTAGGGCACACTCAAATACTAATCGCCCCATTGCAAACCGTTCACTCATGAGTAAATTACACGCCATCAATTTAGCCAAACGCTATCATTCTCGCATTGTTGTCAAAAATGTTTCTTTAGAACTAGAAACCGGCGAAGTAGTCGGATTATTAGGTCCTAATGGCGCTGGAAAAACCACAAGCTTCTATTTGATAGTAGGCCTCATTGAAAGTACCCAGGGTAAAATTCTATTAGATAGTCATAATATTACTCATTTGCCAATGCATGCCCGTGCCAAAGCAGGTATCGGTTATTTACCCCAGGAACCTTCAATATTCCGTAAATTATCTGTTTCAGATAATATTCTTGCTATACTTCAATTACGTAAAGATCTTTCAAAAGAACAGCGTAAACAGCACCTCGAAAATCTTCTGCATGAATTCCATATTACTCATATTCGCGATACGTTGGGAATTAGCTTATCCGGAGGAGAACGTCGACGAGTAGAAATTGCTCGCGCTCTGGCCATGGAACCCAAGTTCATGTTATTAGATGAACCTTTTGCTGGAATTGATCCTATTTCTGTTATTGATATTAAGCGCATGATTATTCACCTAAGTCGGCGCGGTATTGGGGTTTTAATCACCGATCATAATGTTCGAGAAACTCTTACGATTTGTAAACGAGCATACATAGTAAGTGAGGGGGAAACTATTTATGTAGGCACTCCCAAAGAAGTGCTGAATAATCAACGTGTCAGAGAAGTCTATTTAGGTCATGAATTCGATTTATAAGTCACAAGTCTAGGCAAATAAATTGTTTAAATTTTGCTCATATTTTCTTATAAAACCAATTTCAACATTATTTTGTCCTGAAAAAACCTACAGGTTTAAAAAATGCTCCAATAAAGTAGGTGGCGCTCCACTTTATAGCTCAATCTAAGGTATAATCACACGATGTTATTTAAGAATAATATCAAAGACTATACATTAAAAATATAGAGGGTCTAATGCAAATTACTATTACAGATGATGGTATTAAAGTTACGGACGCTTTAAAACACTATATACTTGATAAATTCAAACGATTGGAGCGTATAACTCATAAAACTACAGCCATACATATCACCTTAAGCATAGAAAACTTAGACCAAGTGGCTAAAGCCCTAGTTCATACCCATGGTACTGAATTTTATGCAAGTTCTGAAAATGAAAGTCTATATCCTGCAATTGACGATTTAATTGACAAAATTGAACTTCAAATTAATAAACATAAGCAAAAAATAAAAGAAAAAAGACATGATAGATCCGAAAAATATGGTCCAGAAGAATCTAAAGAACTGTAAATAAACTTATAGGGGTCTTTCCTTGTGCAACTCAATCCTTTAACCGCAATTTCTCCTATTGATGGTCGGTATTCAGATAAAACTACTGATTTGCGTCCTTTATGTAGCGAATATGGTTTATTTTATTTTAGAGTCTTCATTGAAATACGTTGGCTGCAAGCACTTGCTGAAAATTCTTCCATCAAGGAAATTCCTGCATTTTCTCCAACAACTCAGCAACAATTGAATCAAATTATTGAAAATTTTAATTTGGAGGATGCTGAAAGAATTAAAACACTAGAAAAAACAACACGACATGATATCAAAGCCGTTGAATATTTTTTAAAAGAGAAATTAGCTAAAAATCCACAATTAGAACCGATTCTAGAATTTATACATTTTGGCTGTACGTCTGATGATATTAATAATTTAGCCTATGCTTTAATGCTTAAAGAGGTACGAGCTCAACATTTACTTCCTGCAATACAACAACTTATAGATTATTTAAAAAGATTTTCTCTTCACTATGCGACTCATGCAATGCTGGGCCGGACACACGGTCAAGCAGCTGTACCCACCACCATGGGAAAAGAATTTGCGATTTTTACTCAACGTTTAATCGCACAGAAAAAAATTTTCACTGCAGTAAAAATAGTCGGAAAATTTAATGGTGCGATTGGTAATTACAATGCTCTTCGAATTGCTTATCCTGACATTAATTGGCCTGAGTTTTGTAAAAAATTTGTTACTAGCCTAAATTTAGAATGGAATGCTTATACCACTCAGATTGAACCTCATGACTATATTGCAGAATATTGCGATAGTTTAAAACGAATTAACAATATATTAATTAATCTAGCCGCTGATTGTTGGGGTTATATTTCTTTAGGGTATTTCAAACAAAAAATTAAAAGGGGAGAAATTGGCTCTTCTACTATGCCCCATAAAATTAATCCTATAGATTTCGAAAATGCGGAAGGAAATTTTAATTTAGCTAATAGCTTCTATCTACATTTTTCAAGTACATTACCCATCTCACGATGGCAACGAGATTTACGCGACTCTACGCTATTGCGAAATCTTGGCACAGCATTTGCATATAATTTAGTGGCTTATAAAAGTTTGTATTGTGGTTTAGAAAAAATTTCTATTGATGACACAAAATTACTTGAAGATCTTAATCAACACTGGGAAATTTTGGCAGAAGCCATACAAACCTTATTAAGACGTTATGCAACCGAAATGCCTTACGAACAATTGAAAATTTTAACCCAAGGCAAAAAACTTAATCAAGAAATCCTGCATCAATTTATAAACGATCTAAAAATATCTGATGATATTAAACAAAAATTATTCGAATTATCACCAACAAATTATTTAGGCTATGCATCTGAGCTAGCACAGCAACTCAAATGACTTGAGTTGCTTAACTATTTGACTAAAAAGGAAATTATAATTTTTTTATTAATTCAATCTAAAATTTAAATCTCACTTAATTCAAACATTTGAAATAATTAAATAATATTCTAGGGACATTTGACTAGGAATCCTTATGAAAATGGACTTAACAAACAAATTATTTAATTTTTTTTTTAAATGGTTAAATAAAGAAGTAGAGCCTCTACAAACTATTCCTTTAAGTGATTTTAATAAACTTCGTTATGAACTGCGCACTTGTGATGTTTTATTAATAGAAGGTCGCAATCGCATCAGTCAAATGATTAAAGTCATTACGCGTAGTTCCTGGTCACATGCTGCTTTGTATATTGGTCGTTTATACGACATTGAAGATAAAAATATGCAAAAAAGAATTACTGAATTTTATTCAGGTGATCCTAACGAACAGCTAGTATTTGAAAGTTTATTAGAAAAAGGGTCTTTAATCTCTCCATTAAAAAAATATGAAAAAGAGCATGTTCGCATTTGCCGCCCACGCAATATTTCTTATCAAGAAGGACAAAAAATCATTAACTTCGCTATAAAAAAATTAGGCATAGAATATGATTTTAGATTAATTTTTGACTTAGGACGTTTTTTAATGCCTTGGCCACTTTTACCACGTAGGTGGCATTCTACAATATTTAACTACAAACCAGGAATGAGAACCAAAGAAAGTTGTTCTTCTTTACTTGCTGAAGCTTTCCAATCAGTAAATTTTCCAATACTCCCAATAATAAAAAATGTTGGTGAAAATACTAAAGTTTATAAAAGTAACCCCTGACTCTATTCACCGCGCGATTTTGATTACTCTCCCTATTTTGATATCATCAAATACCCTATGTACTCTACTCTTACTAATGATCGAAAATTCAGCGAAAAATTAAATTAATAATAATTATTTCTTTTTAGTTTTCTTCGAAGTTAACTTCATTTTTCCTTCAGTATAATCCACAAAAACCTTGTCTCCAGGTAAGAATTTTTCTTCAAGCATATCTTTGGCAATCGGATTTTCCAATTCTTGCTGTATAGTACGTTTCAGGGGTCGAGCTCCATAAATAGGGTCGTACCCCATTTTAGCAATATGATCTATTGCAGCTTCACTCACTTCTAATTGTAAATCTCGATCCTTTAGGCGTTGCTGTAATTGTTGCAATTGAATTTCTGTAATAGCATGGATCTGCTTTTGATTTAAGGCATGAAATACCACAACTTCATCAATTCGATTAATAAATTCTGGACGAAAATGTTGCGAAATAATATCCATTAACGTACTTTTTAATGCGGTATAATCCTTTTTTGATGTTAACTCTTGAATAATTTGCGAACCTAAATTAGAGGTCATCACTATAACAGTATTACGAAAATCCACTGTACGCCCATGTCCATCAGTTAAGCGTCCATCATCTAATACTTGCAATAAAATATTAAACACGTCCGCATGCGCTTTTTCAATTTCGTCCAGAAGAACAACTGAATAAGGTTTCCGACGAACTGCTTCTGTAAGATAACCTCCTTCTTCATAGCCGACATATCCTGGAGGTGCTCCGACTAGACGGGCAACAGAATGTTTTTCCATAAACTCCGACATATCTAAGCGTACCATCGCATCGTCAGAATCAAATAAAAATCCTGCTAAGGCTTTGCAAACTTCGGTTTTGCCAACACCCGTCGGTCCTGAAAAAATAAACGATCCTATTGGCCGTTTAGGATCTGACAAACCCGCACGGGACCGTCGAATAGCATTTGCCACAACCGTAATCGCTTCATTTTGTCCAATGACACGCCGATGCAATGCATCTTCCATATGTAATAATTTTTCTCGTTCACCTTCCAACATCTTAGCAACGGGTATACCTGTCCATTGCGAAACAATTTCTGCAATTTCTTTCTCACTCACTTTATTACGTACTAAATGAGCCTCTTTTTTTTCTGTCTTCTGAGCAGCCAATAATCTTTTTTCTAATGCAGGAATATGACCGTATTGTAACTCGGACATTCGATTTAGATCCCCAGCTCGACGGGCTTTTTCTAACTCAAATTGAGCCTTTTCAAGCTCACTTTTAATTTTTTGTTCCCCTTGCAGGGTGGCTTTTTCAGCTTTCCAAAGCTCATTAAGATCAGCATATTTTTTGGATAACTCGGTAATTTCATTTTCTAAATTTTCCAATCTTATCTTAGAAGATTCATCCGTTTCTTTTTTTAAGGCTTCTCGTTCAATCTTCAATTGGATTAATCGTCTATCTAAGCGATCCAATTTTTCAGGCTTAGAATCAATTTCAATTCTGATCCGACTGGCAGCTTCATCAATAAGATCTATGGCTTTATCAGGTAAATTTCTATCAGAAATATAACGATGGGACAAAGTAGCCGCTGCAACGATAGCAGAATCCATAATTTCTACACCATGGTGAATCTCATAACGTTGTTTTAAACCACGTAAAATGGCTATAGTATCGTCAACACTCGGCTCGTCTACTAAAATTTTTTGAAATCGGCGTTCTAATGCAGCATCTTTTTCAATGTAATTCCTATATTCATTTAAAGTAGTCGCTCCAATACAATGTAACTGGCCTCTTGCTAAAGCAGGTTTTAACATATTTCCAGCATCCATAGCCCCTTCTGCTTTTCCAGCGCCCACCATGGTATGCAACTCGTCTATAAATAAAATAATTTGTCCTTCTTGTTTTGACAGCTCATTTAAAATCGCTTTTAGCCGTTCTTCAAATTCTCCGCGGTATTTAGCCCCAGCTATCAATGAACCTATATCTAAAGCCAATAAACGCTTGTTTCTTAATCCTTCTGGAACTTCATGATTAACAATACGTAGCGCAAGTCCTTCCACTACAGCAGTTTTACCCACACCCGGCTCACCAATAAGCACGGGATTATTTTTAGTTCGTCTTTGTAGCACTTGAATAGTCCGACGAATCACATCATCACGACCAATAACTGGATCGAGCTTTCCTTGGGATGCCTGAGCCGTTAAATCAATAGTATATTTTTCCAAAGCACCGCGACGACCTTCTGCTTCGGGATCATTCACTGCCTCTCCACCTCTTATGTCTTTTATTGCTTGTTCAAGTAATCCTTTGTTAGCACCGGCTTTTCTTAACAATTCACCCAAAATATTTTTATCATCTATAGCTGCAAGCACAAATAATTCGCTTGATAAATATTCATCTTTTTGTTGCTGGGCGAGCTTATCGCATACATTCAATAAGCGTACAAGGTCATTAGAAGGGTAAATTTCTCCTGGAGAAGCAGTTTGAACTTTAGGCAAACGCGCAATTGCTTCATCCAAACCTTCCATTAATTGATTTAAATTAACATTAGTTTTACTCAATAAAGGTCTGACAGTGCCATTCTCTTGCTGCAATAAAGCAAGCATTAAATGTATGGGCTCAATAAAAGCATTATCCCGCCCGATTGCAAGAGATTGAGACTCAGCTAAAGCATTTTGAAATTGGCTAGTTAATTTATTTAGGCTCATATTTCCCTCCAGTTGGCATTTATCTCGATTTTTACAAATAGTTTAGTCTAATTAGAAAAAATCAAGTCAATTCTGGTCAAAAACCTTTAATAATTCATATTTTCGACAATTTAAGCATAAATTTAGCTCTCTAAAAATTATACATCATGAGTATATAGTGGGGATGTAACAATCGAAATATAACAATTAAATTGGTAATTTCAGCCCAAATATGTTCCGACCTGAAAAAAAGAGGTAAACTAAGCAAATTTCTTATTTCAAAAAATTAATAAGGTGTTACATGACAGAAGAGTTGTTAAGTGATCCAATATGGCAGCGAAAAACTTTAGAAAAATTACTTTTTGATACTTTAAAAGAACAACGTCGTAAAAGACGCTGGAATATTTTCTTTAAATTTTTATTTTTTATAATTCTTTTTGCTCTTTTGTTTTCTTTGTTGCCAACAACAACAAACCTACCTACTGCCTCGAAAACCAAATCTCATCTCGGTCTTGTTGATATAAAAGGGGCCATTGCGGACAATACAACTGCGAGTGCCGATAATGTAATTGAAGGCCTAGAAAACGCTTTTGAAGATAAACATACAAGCGCAGTCATTTTACGTATCAATAGTCCTGGTGGTAGTCCAGTTCAAGCTGCACAAATCTATAATGAAATTCGTTATTTACGTCATCAATATCCCAAAACTAAATTATATACTGTATGTGATGATCTTTGCGCATCAGCAGCTTACTATATTGCTTCTGCTAGTGATGATATCTACGCTAATCCTGCCAGCCTAGTGGGTTCAATTGGTGTTTTAATGGATGGATTTGGTTTCGTAGATACCATGAAAAAAATCGGTGTTAAACGTCGCTTATTAACTGCTGGAGACCATAAAGGCTTTTTAGATCCTTTCTCACCCGAAAAAATTGATGAAAAGCTTATTGCAGAACGAATGCTTGCAAATGTTCATCAACAGTTTATTAATGCTGTTAAACAAGGCCGTGGAAATCGGCTAAAAAATGATCCGGAATTATTTTCTGGTTTAGCATGGACCGGCGAAGAAGCATTAAATTTAGGACTTATTGATGGTTTTGGAGACTTAAATACTTTATCTCAAGAATTAATTAAAAATAAAAATATCGTCGATTACACAGTCAAACCTGGCCTTTTACAACAACTTTCCGATCGCATGGGTGCTGCTTTCGCACAACAAATAAGTACTAACTTAGGTATTTTACCGCATGGATTTCGCTAACAAAAAACATTTATAAAATAAGATTTGCATAGACTTCAATTTATGATTTATTTTTACATAAAAAGATAAAAAATAATATGGAGTTATCGATGAGAAGCATTGAACATGGTTTTAGTTTATTTGAACTGATTATCACTTTAGTTGTAATCGGTATTTTAGCGACAATCACCTATCCGATTTACACTCATACTTTGCTAAAAATCCATCGAGCCGAAGCGAAAATTGCTTTAATTGATCTTGCCCAACAAATGGAAATTTATTATCTAGCCAATAATAATAGTTACGCCTATGCAAGTTTTAACAATTTACATCTAAAAGACGTTACTGAAAAAAACTTTTATCACTTAGCTATAAAAAGTACTACTAGCAGTTATCAATTATCGGCCAAAGCTAAATTTTCCGATCCAGAATGTTATCTTTTCACGTTAAATCATTTAGGAGAAAAAACTAATGCGGGTAGTAGTTCAAAGCAATGTTGGTAAGATATTAAATTTTTATTGCTAATCAAACCATGATATTAATGAAAAAATCTCTTCCTACTGCTATAATTCTTCTAATTTCAAGGAGATTCAATATGCCAAGGAAACTATTAGCAGGAATTTTTAGGCACTTTTTGGTTAGTGTTAGGCGGATGCGGAAGTGCTGTATTAGCAGCTAAATTCCCTCAGTAGGTGTAGGTCTAGGTGTAGCTTTTGCTTTTGGCTTAAGTTTGCTAACTATGTGCTGTGTTTTTGCCCCTATCTCTGGTTGCCATTTGAACCCCGCCGTTTCTATAGGTCTTTGGGCAGCGGGCAGATTTAGCATTAAAGAGGTCCATAGCTACATTATTGCTCAAGTAATAGGAGGATACTTGCCGCTACAGTTTTATACCTCATTGCAAATGGACAATCAGGGTTTGATTTACAAAATGGTTTTGCCAGCAATGGCTATGGGATTCATTCCCCGGGACATTACTCTTTATCAGCATGTTTTATCTGTGAAGTAAGCATGAGTTTTTTATTTTTAATCGTTATTGCAGGAGTAACCAATCCGCAACTACCAAGCCATTTTGCACCTTTGGTCATTGGTTTAACCTTAACTTTAATTCATTTAATTAGCATTCCTGTCACAAATACTTCTGTTAATCCCGCCAGAAGCACAGGCCCGGCATTGTTCGTAGGTGGGTGGGCGATACAACAGCTTTGGTTATTTTGGCTCGCTCCTTTAGTTGGTGGAATTATGGGTGGAAGTTTATTTAGATATATATGGGGGAATAAAAAATAGCCGTGACAGTAAAACTGAAGCAAATTCTTTAAATAATAATCACCTTGCTACACCGTCAATGGTTGCTGGATGTAGCCGTAACTCGCTTGGTAACGCAAAAGCAACATTTTCTTCTACTCCCATTAATTCAGAAACCAAACACTCCTGCCAATTAGGAAATGTTTTTAGATATTTTATAACTTCTTGAACTAAAAATTCAGGTGCAGAGGCCCCGGCAGTAATACCTATAGATTCTTTACCGATTATCCAGTCAGCTTGGATATCTTTAGCGCTATCAATCAAATAGGCCGGTTTACCTAAACGTTCTGCTAACTCCTTCAATCTATTAGAATTGGAACTATTCACAGAGCCTAAAACTAATACCATATCACATTGCTTTGCTAATTCTTTAACAGCAATCTGGCGATTTTGTGTTGCATAACAAATATCTTTTTTCTTAGGCGTAGCAATTCTTGGAAAACGCCGCTTCAATGCCTGAATAATGGTTTTAGTATCATCAAGGGATAAAGTCGTTTGTGTAACATAACTCAATAAAAGAGGATTTTTAACCTTTAACGAAGCAACATCCTGGGCATTTTCTACTAAATAGATCCCTCCAGCTGGATTATCGTAATGGCCTAGGCTTCCCTCTACCTCGGGATGATCGGCATGGCCAATTAAGATGCATTCGTGGCACAAACGATTATAACGTGCCACCTCCATATGGACTTTAGTTACTAAAGGGCAAGTCGCATCAAAAATTTTTAAATTACGTTGTTTAGCGGCTTCACGAACGGCTGGAGAAACCCCATGAGCACTATAAATGGCGGTGGCACCTTGTGGTATCTCACTGATATGCTCAACAAAAATCACTCCTTTTTGCTCTAAATCAGCAACGATAATTCTATTATGGACTACTTCATGACGCACATAGATAGGTATACCAAACAGTTCTAATGCTCTTTTAACAATCTCTATGGCTCGATCAACACCGGCGCAAAAACCTCGGGGATTAGCTAAAACAATTTTCATAACACTGCTCTTAGATTTAAGCACCTAGTTTAGAGGTGCGCAAAAAAATTGCAAGCCTTATTGCAGAAGGAGAAAAACAGACAAAGTCTATTTCTCAATTTCTTGACTAAATTAACGATAAAAAGCACTTCCAACTTTGTGTGGGTTTATAGCATTTCCAGAAAACCAGTCTCTACGAAAAGTATATATAGTTTTATAAAAAAGTGATTTATTTGGGTCACTAAATTTATTTTTTATTCTTTCAGACCATCTTTTATCAATTAAATCTTTCCGTATAGGGATAGGATTTACTACATTACCTTTACATAAATTAAGTTGGTTATTTAGTAAATTTATAAACTCATTTATTGATTTACAGTATCGAACTGCAATTATTAATGCATTGGCTCTTCGAGTATGTTTAGCTGGAAAACTAAATGTATTTCTAACAAGGTATTTTTTTCGCAAATATTGCTTAAAATCAACCACTAGCTTATCCAATTTTTGCTGCTCCTGATTGTCTATTTGATCAGTTTTATGAATCGGAATATTTTTTATTGAGTTTCTTTGAACAACAATTTTAGTAATTTCAGTAGCGATTTTAGTTTGATTAGAGGCATAAGCATCTAGTAAAGCAGTTCTTTTTTTCTTATTCTTACTAATTATTATACCTTTTTTTAATAAATCCATTACCAGCCCAATATTTCCTCTCCTTGCTACGTAATGTAAAAGTGAATCTCCATCTTCATTTTGAACATTGATATTTAGTTTTTTACGAATCAACCAGGAATTAAATGCTGTGACATTCCCTATATCAGCTAAAAAAAATAAACTGTAATATTCTTTTTTCTTTTTTTCTAAATAATTTATTAAATCTGTATGTCCATATCTTATTGCATAATCTAAAGTTGTATATTCATTTTCATCCTGAATAAAAAAATTCAAATTTTTCTCATTCAACCAGTAATCAAATAAATCGACATCACCCAAGCTAGCTATATGAAATAAAATTTTTTTTTCCCAATCTAAATTTGCTTTATTCATTATTTGCTCCTTTTGTGCAAAGCTCTTTAAACTATAATAATTGTTTCTTTATTTTATTCAATAAGACTAAAATTAATTCTTTAGAAATTGGTTTAAAAAAAAAATCATATACCCCTTGAGCTATTGCTTCACATCTTTCTTCCTTAGTCGCAATACCAGAAAATAATACTAAAGGAATAGTTATCGCTTTTTTCTGCATTAGTGTTAATAATTGTAAACCATGAAGATTAGGCATAATTCTATCGCTTAAAACTACAAAAAATTTATCGGAATTTTGTTGTAATTGGTCCCAAGCAAGCTGGCCATCCTTACAAGTTACATAAGAATATTGCGCTTCATCTAAGTATCGGGTTAATACTTTCAAATATAATGCATCATCATCCACTAGTAATATCTGTTTCGGACTCGGGTTTATTACCGTTTGATTTTTCATTATAAAATTTTAATATAATCTTAATACAGTTATACCATGAACTAGACAAATCTTTTAAAATTATATGCAAATATCTGGGACCAAATAATAACAATGCAATTAGAAATATAAAAAAGAAGGATATTAGATTTAGTCCATAAAATCCCATAAACACTCCTTGTTTAAAGTAAACTTAATTTAATTTTCGTAAATTAATAATCGCGCCAAAAAACAATCCAAAACCACCTAAACCTAAAATCCATAAATAGAGAGATGCTAAATGTGTAACGTTTTTAGCGCTTAGATTTAATAAAACCCAAGCTAGACATGCGCTGGCGATTCCCAAACCTATTAACCAAAAAGATTTTTTACTTGTTTGTTCCTTTTCTTTTTTGCTTAAACAAGAAAGACATTTGGATTGCTTTTTTAAATGGCGCAGCTCAAGCATTACTTGATAGATTAAATCTGGAATTTCAGGAACTTTTTCTGCCCAGTAAGGCGCATATTCACGAATCTTTCGTATAAAAGCTCGAGGTCCAATTTGCTTTCGTAACCAATGCTCTAAGAAAGGTTTGGCCGTACTCCATAAGTCTAAATCTGGATATAACTGGCGACCTAACCCCTCGACGTTAAACAAAGTTTTTTGTAATAGTACTAATTGCGGCTGTACTTCCATATTAAATCGTCTGGCTGTTTGGAATAATCTTAAAAGTAACTGGCCAAAAGAAATTTCTTTTAAAGGTCTCTCAAAAATCGGTTCACACACTGTACGTATTGCTGCTTCAAATTCATTAATTCTAGTATTTTCTGCAACCCAACCTGATTCAATATGTAATTGAGCTACACGACGGTAGTCTCTGTTAAAAAACGCCATTAAATTTTCGGCAAGATAGCGTTGGTCTTCTGGGCTTAAACTCCCCATAATACCGAAATCAACGCCTAAGTACTGGGGATTTTCTTTGTTTTTAGTTGAAACAAAAATGTTTCCTGGATGCATATCAGCATGAAAAAAACAATCACGAAAAACTTGTGTAAAAAAAATTTCAACGCCTCTTTCAGCTAATTTTTTTAAATTAATTCCCTGTTTTTTTAAAGCTGAAATATCAGAAATTGAAATGCCGTAAATACGTTCCATGACCAGCACTTTATGAGAGGTATAAGGCCAATAGACCTCTGGAATATAAAGCAAATCAGAATTAGAGAAGTTGCGTCGTAGCTGAGATGCATTAGCACCTTCGCGTAATAAATCTAACTCATCTTTTAAACATGCTTCGAATTCCGCAACAATTTCACGAGGTCTAAGTTGCTTAGCTGGCCCCCAATAACGCAAAGCCAAATCCGCTAAAGCATATAACAAAGCAATATCGCGATTTATTTTTTTATAAATTCCTGGTCGCAAAACTTTAACGACCACTTCTTGGCCTGTTGTTAATAACTTAGCGGTATGGACCTGTGCAATTGAGGCCGATGCCAAAGGATTAATATCAAATTCAGAAAATCCTTCAACAATGGGTTTTTTAATACAAATCTCAACAATAGATTTTGCTTCTTCTCCTGAGAAAGGTGGCACGCGATCCTGAAGTTTTGCTAATTCATCGGCAATATCAATAGGCATAAAATCACGACGAGTTGATAACGCTTGACCAAACTTAACAAATATGGGCCCCAAATCTTCCAAGGCAAGACGAATTCTCTCCCCTCTAGACAATTTTCTACTAAATTTTCGATAAGGATTTAGCCATACAAAAAAACGTAAAGGTCTGAATAGATCAAGAGAATAGACTAATTCATCTAAATTATACCGAAACAGAATAAAACTGATCTGCATTAAACGTATTAGATGAGATATAGCTTTCATTCATCCCATCCTTTTTCTAAAATTTTTAATCGAACTTCTAATCGAGCATAATCGTCACGTAAATCATCTACATCGGAAAAAAAAAGTTGTAATTCTTCGTCTGTAACTAACCAGTTCATTTCGGTTTGGACATAATTCGTCATATTTTGTCCAAAATTTTCTATATTTTGTTTAGCCCAAAGCTTTATTGTTTTAAATACTTGAACCATGGGATAAGCTATCGCATCACCCACTATTTTTGATAATTGCTCTTCGTAATCAATTTCTAAATTTAAAAAAAACTCTTTAAACTGTTTTCCAAACTCCATATCACCCACAACTTGTAGTGGAATATCTATATGCGCGCTATCTTCTTTGATAAAAATCATCTGTAAAAAATCAAAAGTTGAACCGCGTAATATCAAATCCACTGGTTCATTATATTCTTTACTTAAATAAACTAAATCAGATTTGAAAATCCAATAAAAGGTGAAAGGGCCTAATTCTATCTTGGTTACTTTCCCAGATAATCGGCGCAAATGTTCTTTAGATTCTGGATCTAAGCTAAGATAACGATTAAGTATCGCCTCTTGAGCGGCTATTATTATATTGGAGCCAATCAAAATTTCCACGCTCTATGTAATGCAACTATTCCACCACTAAGATTATAGTATTCACATTCATCAAAACCTGCATTTAAAATAAGTGTCTGAAGCGAATTTTGATCAGGATGACATCGTATAGATTCTACTAAATAACGATAACTCAATTCATCATTGGCTATCCATGCTCCTAATTTAGGTAAAAAATCGAACGAGTAACGGTCATATAAAGTTTCTAAAAAGCCCAATATTGGTTTAGAAAACTCTAACACAAGTAATCGACCACCCGGTTTCAAAACCCGGTACATCGCTTGAAGTGCAATTTCCTTATGGGTTACATTACGTAAACCAAAGGCAATGCTCAAACAATCAAAACTTGACTCGGCAAAAGGTAAATACTCTGCGTTGGCTTGGATAACTTTCACTTCTGTTAAACCATTATTTAAAAGGCGATCCCGCCCAACATTTAACATAGCCTCATTTATATCTAGCAAAATAGCCCTACCTTCATGTCCAATTTTCTTCGTAAATGCTTTTATTAAATCACCTGTTCCGCCCGCCACATCAAGTACGCTATCCCCATTTTGAAGTTGAGCTAATTCCACCGTAAATTTTTTCCATAGGCGATGCAGGCCAAATGACATGAGATCATTCATAAGATCATATTTTCCCGATACCGACTGAAAAACTTCAGCCACTCGGTTATTTTTTTCATTTACAGGAATATTTTTATAACCAAAATCTGTAGTCAATGTTTCATGCATTTTAATACTCGAGGAAGAATCTGGTATGTAGATCATTTTTCTAATTGTTCTATCTTAACTACCTAGCTGATTTTGAGCAAGAAAATGACTTATTTTATTAATAATTCATAAACTTTTGAATCTGCCTTAAGATTAAATTATCCATAAAAGACAATTTAAATTTTTATTTTTAATAACCCGTATTTTAATGGAAAACTTGGCTAATTGAATTGTATGAGTTAAATAAGATATATCAAATCTACTAATGCTTAAGTCTTGATCCTGTAAAAACGGCGTAAGAAGTATGTCTACGCAACACTTTTAAAGCACGTTGACTTTTAACATCAGTCCACAATTCCAAGGCTTGTAAAGGGGTTAAATCATTAGCTGGATCGCTAAACCCTCGGATTGTATGCAAGATTTCCATCAAGCTAATAAAATCATAACTTAAGGCATTATAAAGTGCAGCGGAAGCAGCTTTAGACAAACTTGCTACTTGGATATAAGCTGATTGACCAAGCTCAATAAAATATTGAATTTTGACATGCTTTTTTTCAGCTTGTCCAGGAAAAAAACCAGCGAATAATAAACATTTATCCCCTACCTCACGTAAACATTCTCGTTTTCTTGAATATCTCTCAGTCATGCCGGTTAGAAATTCTTTTGCTAAAACAGAACTGGCTATATCAGGCCGATGATTATAATAACCCAATAAAAAAACTAAGTAATTTTCTAATTCATTATTTAATCTAAGGTTGCTGCTAGATTCCGCATCCTTCACCAAAGACTGCCATTGAGCGGTAGTAGTTGGTTGCAATAAAAGCACTCCCATGATAAAACCCTCAATTATTAATTGCCTTTCTATCAGTGTAGAACATGCTAGCCGAAATGCCTTACTTTGCGTTATCATGCCTTCTTTTTGAACATTCCAATACCTAATATTCTTTAATTATCATGATCCAAAATATACGTAATATCGCCATAATTGCCCATGTTGACCATGGAAAAACCACCCTTGTTGATAAATTATTACAACAATCAGGTACTCTCTCGAGCAGAGCTGCTCCAGTAGAGCGCATTATGGATAGCAATGATTTGGAGCGTGAACGTGGCATCACTATCCTCGCAAAAAATACTTCTATTGAATGGAAGGGATATCGTATTAATATTGTTGACACGCCCGGGCATGCGGATTTTGGTGGAGAAGTTGAACGCATCTTGTCTATGGTTGATTCTGTCTTGTTGCTGGTAGATGCTGTAGATGGCCCAATGCCTCAAACACGATTTGTCACACAAAAAGCCTTTGCAAAAGGTTTAAAACCCATAGTGGTCGTTAATAAAATTGACCGGCCCAGTGCTAGGCCAGATTGGGTTATTAATCAGGTTTTTGATTTATTTGATCGTTTAGGCGCAACCGAAGAACAATTAGATTTTCCTATAATCTATGCGTCTGCTTTACAAGGCTATGCAACTTTAGACCTTAAAAATCCAAGTCCGAATCTAACGCCTTTATTTGAAACTATCATTAATAAAGTTGCTCCTCCTGCAGTGGATCCTCAAGGTCCCTTTCAAATGCAAATTACCACGTTAGATTATTCTAGTTATGTAGGCACTATTGGTATTGGTCGTGTTCAGAGAGGGTGTGCTAAACCTAATATGCCTATTGTATTAATTGACCGAGAAGGAAAAACTCGTCCCGCCCGCATATTACAAATTTTAGGTTATCGAGGATTAGAGCGTATAGAAATCGATCAAGCTGAAGCAGGAGATATCATAGCAGTAACAGGCATAGATAAGCTGAATATCTCTGATACTTTATGCGATTCTAACTTAGTAGAAGCCTTACCCGCTTTAATTGTAGATGAACCTACGATGAGCATGACCTTTCAGGTTAATAATTCTCCTTTTGCTGGCAAAGATGGAAAATTCGTCACCAGTCGACAAATTAGAGAACGACTTGATAGAGAGCTACTACATAATGTTGCTCTTAAAGTCGAAGATACAGAAGACCCTAATCGGTTTCGGGTTTCAGGAAGAGGAGAATTACATTTATCTATATTAATAGAAACCATGCGTCGCGAAGGTTATGAATTGGGTGTTTCTCGTCCTGAAGTTATTTTGAAGGAAATTGATGGTGAATTGAAAGAACCTTACGAAAATTTAACTGTAGATCTAGAAGAGCAACACCAAGGTAATATTATGGAAAAATTAGGTAGTCGGCGTGGCGATCTAATAGATATGGTATCGGATGGGAAAGGACGAGTTCGACTAGACTATAAAATCCCTACACGTGCTTTAATTGGTTTTCGGACTGAGTTTTTAACTGCAACTTCAGGCTTGGGGCTAATGCATCATGTGTTTGATCATTATGGTCCAGTTAAAAAAGGCACAATTGCAAATCGGGCAAATGGTGTCATGATTTCCAATCAAGTCGGTAAAGCAACTGGATTTTCCTTATTTAATTTACAAGAACGTGGAAAACTTTTAATTGGCCCACAAACTGACGTTTATGAAGGCATGATCGTTGGTATTCATTCACGTGATAACGACCTAGTTGTCAATGTCGTAAAAGGAAAACAACTTACAAATATCCGAGCTTCAGGTTCCGATGAAAATATTACCTTGACTCCACCTATAACATTCTCTTTAGAACAAGCATTAGAATTTATTGCTGATGATGAATTATTAGAAGTTACCCCGCATTATTTACGCTTGCGTAAAAAGTTTTTGAAAGAGCATGAACGTAAACGTTCCGGGCGTGATGGTTAAAACTAAGTTTTATGCTTTCTTTAGCACATGTTGTTTATCCTAAAAATTTGGTAAAATCTTTATGAAAACCTATTGTATAATTCTGAGTATTAAATGAGAATTTATTCTAAATCAACCTTTGGAATTTAACATGGCGGCAACAACTCTAGAAGAAATTGTATCTTTATGCAAGCGCAGAGGGTTCATCTTTCCTAGTGCTGAAATTTATGGGGGTCTACAAGGTATTTATGATTATGGTCCTTTAGGGGTAGAGTTAAAAAATAACTTGAAAGCCGCTTGGTGGAAATCTAATGTTTACGAGCGTGATGATATCTATGGTTTAGACTCTGCCATTTTGACGCACAAAAAAATTTTTTACTATTCGGGCCATGAAAGTACTTTTGCTGATTTACTAGTTGATTGCCGGCATTGTAAAAAACGTTGGCGTTTTGATCATCTGATTGATGGCAAATGTGAAGCATGTGGCTCAACCGATCTTACCAAGCCTAGAAGTTTCAATATGATGTTTAAAACTACTCTGGGACCTGTAGAAGATCCTGATGCGTTTGCTTATCTACGTCCCGAAACCGCACAAGGAATATTTACTAATTTTAAAAATATTTTGGACTCTATGTCTCCCAAACTACCTTTTGGTGTTGCACAAATTGGGAAAGCTTTTAGAAATGAAATAACTCCACGTAATTTTATTTTTAGAGTCAGAGAATTTGAACAACTTGAAATTGAATTCTTTGTTAAACCCGGTGAAGATGAAAAATGGCATCAATATTGGGTTGAATCTCGTTTGGCCTGGTGGAAAAATCAAGGTTTAAATACCAAAAGATTAAAATTGTTTACGCAAAATCCATCTGAACTGGCGCATTATGCTAAAGCAACTGTTGATATTCTGTATAATTTTCCTCATGGCTTTGAAGAATTAGAAGGAATTTCTAATCGTACTGATTATGATTTAGGCTCGCATACACAAGGCCAAAATGAATTAAATATCAATGCCAAAGTAGCTGTTAACAAGGAAAGCATCGCAAAACTCACCATTCAAGATCCTCCTGGTGATCATTTTATTCCCTATGTGATTGAACCTTCAGCAGGTTTAGATAGGGGGGTGCTGGCTATACTCACAGAGGCTTACGAAGAAGAAACACTAAAAGACGGTAAACAACGTATTGTTTTAAAAATAAAACCTCATCTTGCACCTGTTAAAGTGGCCATTATTCCTTTGAAACGTAACGATAGCTTGCTGGTTGAAAAAGCAAAAACTCTGAAGAATGCAATACTTGCTTTAGGAATAGGTAGAATTGCCTATGAGGATACCGGAAATATTGGAAAAAGTTATCGGCGTCATGATGAAATAGGCACACCTCTTTGTATTACGGTTGACTTTGATACCATAGCAAAAAGTGAAAATACTGAAAACCATGATACAGCCACCTTACGGGATCGCGATACGATGCAACAAAAACGAATCAATTTATCTCACTTAGAGGAATATATAAAAAATTATTTTTCATAAATTTTTTATAACTCCCTTTTCCCAAAAATTGCTGTACCAACTCGAATTAACGTTGCGCCTTCGGCAATAGCAGCTTCAAAATCCTCAGACATACCCATTGATAAAATATCCATTGGCAAATCTAATTCCTGTAATTTTATTAAAATTTGGTGTAATGCTTTAAAATTTTTACGCTGGATAAAAAATTCAATTTCAAGCTTAGGGATTGACATTAAACCGCGTAAATGAAGATGAGAAAGTTTATTAATTGTTTTTGCTAAACTGACAAGATGTTCTAAATAAATTCCTTGCTTACTTAGTTCTTTTTGCAAATTAACTTGGATACAAACGTTAAGTGGAGTTAAGTCGCCTTTTTTCGATACTCATTCAATTTTTGTGCTAATTTTATATCCGCAAGACTGTGTACCCAAGAAAAACTATTAGCAATAAATTTTGTTTTATTCGTTTGAATCCTTCCTATAAAATGCCACTCTAATGCAAAATCTTGAAGATCTCGAATTTTTTCTGCTGCTTCTTGGACATAACTTTCACCAAAAACCCTGCCCAGCAGCAATTGCTGACTTTATAGACTCTATATTCTGCACCTTGCTAATAGCAATTAACTGCACTAATCCGGGTTTTCTTCCATAATAATATTCAGCATTTCTTATCCTTTGTCGAAGCTGTAAAATTCTGCAAAAAATGCTATTTTTCATATTTTCTATAGGAAAGTTAGAGACAAATTGCTTACTTCTGATAATTTAAAAGAGTATAATAATCCTATTATTAAACAATAAGCGGGGTCGTTGTGTCTGCATCATCATCCAATTTCTTAGCTAGTTATCGAGAACATATTCAACAACGGCTAGCTCTAGATATTCCGCCACTTCCACTGAACCCTCAACAGGTTGAAGCATGTATTGATTTAATTAAAAATCCCGCTTTTTCTTGTGAAGCAGCTTTTCTCATCAAATTATTGACTGAAAATATAGCCCCAGGAGTTGACCCTTCAGCCTATGTAAAAGCCAGCTTTCTTGCCGCCATTGCTAAAAACGAAGTTAATACCCCTTTTATAACCCCAAAACTCGCCATTGAGCTCTTAGGTAGTATGCTGGGTGGATATAATGTTCCTATCCTTATTGAATTACTCGATGAATCACATGACTTGGCTGAGGCAGCCGCAAAACAGCTCTCACATACACTATTATTGTTTTATGCTTACCATGATGTCATAGCCAAAGCCAAAAAAGGCAATCCTTATGCTCGTCAAGTTGTCGAAGCTTGGGCAAATGCCGAATGGTTCCTGTCTAAGCCAAAACTTCCTGATAGGCTTACTTTATCGGTTTTTAAAGTTCCGGGGGAAATCAATACGGACGATCTTTCTCCTGCGACTGAAGCTTGGAGCCGTCCTGATATCCCTTTACATAGTTTAGTTATATTGCGTAACTGCATGCCAAATGCATTACAAATTATTAAGGAACTAAAAGCTAAAGGTCATCCCATCGCATTTGTTGGTGATGTTGTGGGGACTGGCTCATCACGAAAATCTGCTATCAACTCATTATTGTGGCATATCGGAGATAAGATTCCTTTTGTTCCTAACAAGAATCGTGGTGGTACTATTTTAGGGGGGAAAATTGCTCCAATATTTCGAACAACTGCTGAAGACTCTGGTGCTTTTCCTATCGAAGTTGATGTAAGTCAACTTCAAATGAGCGATATTATTCAAATATATCCTTATGAGGGGCGAATTGAGAATGAACAAGGTCAAGAAATTGCTCATTTCACACCGAATTTCACGCTCATGGATGCCGTACGTGCAGGAGGAAGAATTCCTTTAATTATTGGTCGATCCTTAACTGATAATGTAAGGGCCTCATTGTCTTATTCCTTTTCGAATGAATTTAATCGCCCAGAAATTATACCCGAAAATGGAAAAGGATTTACCTTAGCTCAAAAAATGGTAGGAAAAGCCTGTGGAGTTAAAGGTATCAGCCCTGGAACCTACTGCGAACCAAAAATGACAACAGTCGGTTCACAAGATACAACTGGGCCTATGACCAGAGATGAGCTAAAAGAGCTTGCATGCCTTGGATTTTCAGCAGATCTTGTCATGCAAAGCTTTTGTCATACCGCGGCCTATCCAAAACCGGTTGATATAGAAACACAACACAGCTTACCAGATTTTTTCTCTTCGCGTGGTGGAGTCGTATTGAAACCTGGCGATGGAATTATTCATTCTTGGCTTAATCGCATGCTACTACCGGATACTGTAGGAACTGGGGGGGATTCTCATACACGTTTCCCTATAGGCATTAGTTTTCCTGGTGGCTCAGGTGTTGTTGCTTTTGCAGCGGCTATGGGCGTGATGCCTTTAACCATGCCGGAATCTGTATTAGTTAAATTTACTGGTGAAATACAACCTACCATCACATTACGTGATTTAGTCAATGCAATCCCCTACGTAGCCTTACAACGCGGTTTACTCACGCTTGATAGCAAAAATAAAAAAAATATCTTTTCAGGACGAGTATTAGAAATTGAAGGTTTACCCAATCTTAAAATTGAACAAGCTTTTGAATTTGCTGATGCATCGGCGGAACGTTCTGCAAACGGTTGCACCGTTCGCTTAAATAAAGAACCAATTATTGAATATTTAAATTCTAATATTTCTCTTTTAAGATGGATGATCAATAATGGTTATCAGGATATTAGCGGCTTACAACGTCGGATTGAAGCAATGGAAGCTTGGTTAGCAACACCCACTCTATTAGAACCAGACATTGATGCAGAATATGCAGAAATCATTGAGATTGATCTTAATCAAATCAAAGAACCTTTGTTAGCTTGTCCCAATGATCCAGATGACATCAAACCTTTATCAACTGTATCACAAACTAAAGTTGATGAAGTATTCATAGGTTCTTGCATGACTAATATTGGACATTATCGTGCAGCTGGAAGTTTACTCAAAAACTTTAGCAACCGATTACCTACTGTATTATGGGTAGCGCCTCCCACTAAAATGGATGCCCATCAATTAATGCAAGAAGGATATTATTCAATCTATGGCATCGTAGGAGCGCGAACTGAAATGCCCGGTTGTTCTTTATGTATGGGTAATCAAGCTCGGGTCTGTGAGGGTGCTACCGTAGTATCCACCTCAACTAGAAATTTTCCCAACCGTATGGGAAAAAATGCTAACGTATTTCTAGCATCGGCGGAGCTATCTGCGATAACAGCAATTTTGGGTTATATCCCTAGCTTAGAGGAATATAAAGAAAAAATGAAATTTATTGATAGTATGAATGAAAATTTATATCGTTATTTGAATTTTGATCAAATGCCAGATTATCAAAATGTTTCAAAACAAATTAACCAATTAATAGGCGCTTAACATTAACAAAAAATAAACTTAAAATTTCTATTGGATTTAATTTGAATACTATTTCTTTAATTTTTATAGGTGCTGGACTTGGTGGAGTTTGCCGCTACGGAATTTCCACAGGAGTTTACCATTTATTTAATAAAAATTTTTCCCTATGGAACCTTAGTTGTCAATATAAGTGGATCTTTTTTGATGGGTTTTTTATTTATTCTTTTGCTAGAGAGATTTCATACTTTTGCTCCACAGCTTCGAGCATTATTACTCATTGGATTTTTAGGTGGGTATACAACTTTTTCTTCCTTTTCGATCGAAACCATCAATTTAATAGAAAATGCTAATTGGTTCCCTGCAATTTTAAATATTTTACTCAGTACTATCCTGTGTCTTATCGCAGCTTGGATAGGTGTAATTTTAGCAAGACATTTATGAAAACACTTGATATAGTCATGGTTAGAGTCTATATAACCGAAGCCTCACATTTACTTAATAAAATAATTGATTATTTGAAAAATGATGAGATTTCTGGGCTAAGTGTATTTCGTGCTATTGAAGGGGTAGGACAATCTGGAAGTTTGACTAGTTCTTTGCTCGATCTTTCATTAAATCTGCCCGTTAGCGTTGAATTTTTCGATTATGATAAAGCTAAGGTAGAAAAAGCATTAAAGCACTTACACCAAATCGTTAACCCAGGCCATATTATGTTTTGGGAGGCGAAAGTAATTGTTAGCGACTAAATTTTGCTCCGCTAAAGACTTAGACGTTTAAAAATTTTTTCCGGTATGAATCGAATGATTAACATCACAATCCGCCAAATTCCAGGAATGTAAACGCTTTCTTTTCCTTTATCTAGCGCCTGGATAATTTTTATAGCTGTTTTTTTTGGATTCGCGGCTAGATACAATGGATACTTTCCTCCAAAAACCATTTTAGTATCAATCAATCCTAATTTGATCGTTAATATTTGTATTTTAGAAGGATACAAATTATTACGTAACCCTTGTAAATAGGTTGTCAATGCGGCTTTGCTAGCACCATAAACATAATTGGGCTTCCGACCTCTATCGCCTGCAACAGAACTTAATCCAATAATAAAACCTTTTTTTTGAATAACTAAATATTTAACAAAGAGTTCAAAAAAAGAAATAGGGCCTGTAAAGTTAGTAGCAATCACTTTTTGATAATTTAATTTATTAATCAAACCTACAGCCATTACGAGGCCATCAATAACACCCATTTTATCGATCAGTTTCTTGAAAAAAATCTCATGTGAATCAAGTTGAGTAATATCAAAAAAAGCATAATCTACCTCAATGTTGAATCTGATCCTAAGATCGCTTGCTAAACACTCAAGTTCTGCGACATTTCGACTTGCCAAAAAAAGCTTGCATTGCCGCGAAGCAAAAACTTCGCAACAAGCTCTAGCTATGGAAGAAGTTGCCCCTAAGATCAATATGGATTGCATAGAAAAAAAACTTATAATTAACCAACATAATGTAATACTACATTACACCAAACCAAGCAATTAACCAGAGATAATTTCTTGATGTTAAATAAACAATTAAACAAATGATATTAAGTGTTCGCTTTTTTTAAAAATTCGGATATTACCGTAGATTGATATTTTTCTTTATGTATCAAAATATAGAACTCTCTACTCAAAGTTAAAAAAGGAGTTTTAAGCTCTACTAAGGTATTATTTTTTAGAGAATCTTCCACTACAAATCTTGAGAGACAACTTATCCCCAAACCTGCTTGGGTTGCTTGCTTAAGAGCGTCGGTATCATCTAATTCTAAAAAGGGGCGAATTTTTCCGCCGATTTTCTCCTCCAATTTCTCACGTATACTAGAGCTTTGTTTTCGTAACAACCAACGCGCGTTAGCGATATCTGATAATGTCAATTTCTTTTTTTTACTTAAAGGGTATTTCGGAGCAGCAATTATTACTAACTCATCTTTTTTCCAAGGGTAGGTATGCACTTTGTCAGAAAAACAATTAGCCTCAATTAGTGCTACGTCAATATTAAATGTGAGTAATCTAGATAATATCGCTTTAGTCGGCGCAATTTTAAGATTAATCTGAATATTTTTATGTGTATAGGTAAGTTCAGAAATAAGTTTTGGCAATAGATAATTACCAATGGTCTTGCTCGCTCCTATAATTAATTGTCCTGATAAATTATCTTTTTTGTTTTCAATCATCATATCTTTCAATTCTGATATTTGCGATATGACACTACTTGCTTTCGGTAACAAAACTCTCCCGCGTTCATTTAAAAATAATTGTTTTCCATGTCTATCAAATACAGAGCCTTCTAATTGCTCCTCTAATGTAGCAAGTGCCATACTGCAAGCTGATTGCGAAAGATACATTTTTTTTGCGGCGTGACTTACATTTCCGGTCTTAGCAATTGCAACAAAAACTTCAAGTTGTTTTAGAGTAATACGCATAGCAATTTTAAATTTATATTACTTAAATCCAATTCATTGTAATTTAATCTAGCATAATAATAATTATGTAAATATAAAACTATAATACCGGATAAGTAACTAGATGACTATTGTCATTGTGAAAAATATCCTAATCAAAAAAAATATTATCTAAATTTTAAATACAAATTATTTTCTATATTTAAAAAAAATGAACTTCCGCTTAATTGTCAGTAAATAAAACTTTTTTAAGTTAAACAAAAGTAGTCATAGAAAGTTTTGCACTAAACTGTATTTAAAATGATTAAATAATTTTCTTATAAAGACTATGCTATACTTAGTAAGATTTAGTGTAGAACAATTTTATGTTTAACTTGCTTAGGTTATCGCTTAGCTGCCTATGTTTACTGATCTGTAATATAGTTTGGCCGATATCACCATACCTATGTATCTGACATCTCATCAAGGCTTAGGGCAGTCGATTGGCAATATAATAGCTACCCAAAAGCCTTATGGTGTTTTATTGACCCCCAATCTACATAACCTTCCTCCAGGTTTACATGGTTTCCATATCCATCAAATTCCTTCATGCCTGGAAAATGAAATAGCTGCTGGAGATCATTTTGATCCTTATCATTCTAATCAACATTTGGGTCCTTATGAAAAAGGGCATTTAGGCGATCTTCCAGTTTTAGAAGTTGATAATAATGGCAATGCCACATTACCTATCTTAGCCCCTCGATTACGCCTAAATGAAATTAAAAATCACTCTTTAATAATTCATATGAGCAGCGATAATTATTCTGATACCCCGCAAAAATTAGGCGGAGGTGGGGCACGTATAGCTTGTGGTATTATAAAATAATAATTTCATTTTTTATTTGAAAACGATTTTTGCCGAATGATCTTATAAAAACTGAGGGGTTTCCCTAATTTTTAAAATTTTTATTTACGATATTTACGAATGGTAAGAAAATTATTGATAGTAATCGTTCTATGAGCTCAGATCTTTACTTTTTATCCGCAAAGGAATTAGTCCAATTAATTAAAGAAAAAAAAATTTCCTGTGTTGAGGTTATTCAAACTTATTTAGACCGCATTCAACAGATAAACCCTAAACTAAATGCTCTGGTTCAATTAACCGACCCAGAAATCGCATTAAAGAAAGCATCTGAAGCAGATGAAGAATTAGCTAAGAAACAAATTCTAAAACCTTTACATGGTTTGCCCATTACTATCAAAGATTGCTGTAAGGTTCAAAATTTTATTATTAGCAAAGGAAGTAATGGTTATAACTTTCTTGCCAAAGAAGATGCGACTGTTGTTGCTCGATTAAAAGCAGCGGGTGGAATTATTTTAGGCATTAGTAATGTTCCTGAATTCAATATCGCCTACGAAACCGACAATGATCGCTATGGTACAACTTTAAACCCTTATGATTTAGACCGCACTCCTGGTGGAAGTAGCGGCGGAGAAGCGGCTATTATCGCAACAGGAGGCTCAGTACTCGGCTTAGGTACAGACGGAGCAGGAAGTATCCGTCAACCCGCTCATAACACAGGAATTGTGGGTTTAAAGCCGACTCGGGGTTTAATCCCTAATTCAGGTAATGTTCCCTCAGATGGTAGAGGTATATTACGACCCTTAGCTACCTATGGTCTTATGGCGCGATTTGTCGATGATATCGCATTAACCCTACCATTTTTAACAGGCCCAGATTATGCTGATCCAGACGCTATACCCATTCCTATTCGCAAACCTGCTACCAGCTGTAAAGACTTGCGAATTGCTTTTTATACAGACAACGGCATTGCTTCTCCCGATCAAGCAACCCTACAAACTATTAATCAAGTCGTATATGCTTTAAAAAATGAAATTCGCCACATTGAATATCAATGTATTCCCCATTTAAAAGAACTTTATTTTTTAATTACAGAAGTATTTATTTTGGGGGGTGATAAAGGTCTTGGATTTAAAAATTTACTGAACCATTTAGGGATTAATAAACCCTCCTATTTAGTTAAAGAATTTTTAGCCATTGCTCGTCAATGTGAATTTTCAATTACTGAATTACATCAACGCTTTCGTCGAATTGACGAATTACGTATCTCTTTAGAAAGATTCTTTTTTCCTTATGATGCAAAGCCGCCACACCGGCCAAATTATTAGGGCGTTCAATTATTGAAGGCCACGATTTTAGTTATCTAAGCATTTACAATTTAACTGGATGGCCAGTTTTAACAATGCGCTGTGGTACTTCTCCTCATGGTTTACCCATAGGAATACAAATCGTTGCTAAACCATGGCATGATGAAATTGCACTTATGATTGGAAAAAAATTAGAATATTTGCTAGGTGGATGGCAAAAACCCACACTATTTCCTTAAATCCTTTTCCAACAAAGAGTTTAGTTCTTGAACCTGCTATACTTTGAAAAGATATTTAAAGGGGAACTAAATGATTTGGGTAATTAGCTTAAATAGTAGTTTAGGTCATATTTATTCTTATAAACTCAAAAACCATGAATTAATTTTATTAAAAAGCCTAGAAAATCCTAGTGCTAAATTAAAAGAAAGTGATTTAGTTTCAGATAGACCGGGCCATTATCAAACAATGCACTCTGCTAAAGGCGCTTATGAAGCATCAACTAGCCCTCATGATGTTGAACTTGATCATTTTACTAAAATCCTGGCTGACTTTATAAAAAAAGGGCTAGATACTCATCAGTATAAACAACTCATTTTATGCTCAGCACCTCATGTCGGCGGAATTTTACTTAACAATCTTGATAAACAAGTAGAAAAAACCATATTAGTTAACATTAAAAAAAACTTCGTTGAAGAAGATGAATCGGTTCTTAGCAACTATCTAAAAGAAAATTGGTGGGACATCATTCGGTCTAATAAAATTTAATTTCTCAATATTAAAATTAATAGTTTAACGTTTATAGAATGTTAACGAAATAAAAATTAAATTTCTTTTTTCCGCGGACGTTTCCAGTTTGAAACCGTTTTAGTCTCAGCTCTATTTAAAGTTAATTTTCCAGCAGGAACATCTCTACTTAAAGTAGAACCTGCGCCTATCGTCGCTCCTTTTTTTATTCGTATCGGAGCTATTAAAGCTGTATTAGAACCGACAAACACATCATCCTCTATTTGCGTTTGGTATTTTACCGCTCCGTCGTAATTACAGGTAATGGTACCCGCGCCAATATTAACATTTTTACCTATATTTGCATCACCGATATAACTTAAATGATTAATTTTCGTTTTTTGCTCTATCTGGCTTTTTTTAACTTCTACAAAATTTCCTATGTGAACATTCTTTTTTAGAATCGATCCAGGTCGAATATGTGCAAAAGGACCAATAATACAATCATCCCCAATTACTACCCCTTCAATTATGCAATTAGGTTTAATTTCAACATTTCTACCAATTTTGACATCTTTTAAGACCGTATACGGCCCCACCAAACTATTAGCTCCAATAGTATTTTCCCCTTCTAAAATAACATCCACATCGATAATCACGTCTTTTTCGACTGTTAATTGTCCACGTAAATCAAATCGGTTTGGATCGCGTAATGTAACTCCAGCTAACATCAGTTTTTCAGCAGCTTGATGCTGAAAATAACGCTCAAGCTTAGCGAGCTGTATACGATCATTAACGCCTTGCATTTCACCATCAATATTTGAAGATACCGTTACTATTTCTATCTTCTCATCCACAGCCATTGTAATAATATCCGTTAAATAATATTCGCTTTGAGCATTCGTTTTTTTAATTTTAGGTAACCAATGTTTTAGTAATTTTATCGGCACATAAAAAATGCCACTATTAACTTCCTGTATTTTTCTTTGTTCAATATTTGCATCTTTTTCTTCAACAATTTGAATAACTTTTCCCTCTTGATTCCGTAAAATCCGTCCTAAACCAAAAGGTTGTTGGGTAGTTAATGTAATTAAACCTATTTGATGCGCTTCAGTTGCATTAATTAATTTTTGTAATGTTGCTAAATTTACTAAGGGAGTATCCCCCAATAAAATAAGTATATGATTATCATCTTGTTTAATTTCCGGAATAGCTTGAGCAACAGCATGGCCCGTGCCTAATAATTCCGTTTGCTTTACCCAATTAACTGCTAAATGACTTAAATACTTCGGAACTTGCCCTCCCCCATTTCCATAAACCACATACACTTCGTGTGGTTGCAAGCCTTGTACTGTTTCAACGATATATTGTAATAAAGGTTTACCTGCTAATTTATGCAATACTTTAGGTAAAGTAGAACGCATACGCTTTCCATGACCGGCAGCTAAAATGATAACATCAAGTAACTTCATATTTTCAAAACTAGCCCATTTCAAAACTTCAGTTTTTGCTAGATATTACTCGCACTTTAATTGAAAGAATTGTTAAAATTAAATTCTACCGGTAAGCTTTTTCTTTAATTTAGATATCACTTGTAATTGAGCAACTGCTTGTGCTAATTCTGCAGTTGCCTTTGCATAATCAATATCCGCTTGTTTATCATTTAATATCCTTTCTGCATGCTCTTTGGCTTCTAAAGCAGCCATTTCATCTAAGTCAGAAGCTCTAATAGCCGTATCGGCAAGTATACTTACGAGTTGTGGTTGAGCTTCTAAAATACCACCCGAAATGTATAGTATTTCATCTTCACCATTTGGCTTTACAATTCGCACGGGTCCTGGCTTTAATGCTGTTAATAATTGGGTATGGCCCGGATAAATGCCAAGTTCACCTAATAAACCTGTAGCTACTATATGCGTAGCTTCACCTGAAAAAATTGCTTTTTCTGCACTGACAATCTCAACCTGCATAGTCTTAGTCATGATACTTCTCTAACCCTACAAAGCTTTTGCTTTAGTAGCGACTTCATCTATACTTCCAACCATATAAAATGCTTGTTCAGGTAAATCATCAAACTCACCATTTAAAATAGCTTTAAAACCACGAATTGTTTCCTTAAGGCTAACATATTTACCAGGAGACCCTGTAAATATCTCAGCAACAAAGAAAGGCTGTGATAAAAACCGTTGTATTTTTCTGGCGCGCATAACTGTTAATTTATCTTGTTCTGATAACTCATCCATACCTAATATAGCAATAATATCTTTCAGCTCTTTATAACGCTGTAAAGTTTTTTGTACGGCACGCGCTACATCATAATGTTCTTGGCCAACAATTAAAGGATCCAGTTGACGACTGTTAGAATCTAAAGGATCAATTGCCGGGTAAATACCCAACTCAGCAATTTGACGAGATAATACAACCGTTGCATCGAGATGCGCAAAAGTAGTTGCCGGCGAAGGATCGGTAAGATCATCAGCTGGGACATAAACAGCTTGGATAGAAGTAATAGAGCCAGTTTTAGTTGAAGTAATACGTTCTTGTAACGCACCCATTTCCGCAGCTAAAGTAGGTTGATATCCCACAGCAGAAGGCATGCGCCCTAATAATGCAGATACTTCAACTCCTGCTAATGTATAACGATAGATGTTATCGATAAATAACAATACATCTCGACCTTCATCTCGAAAATACTCTGCTACTGTCAAACCTGTTAAAGCTACGCGTAAACGGTTACCCGGCGGCTCATTCATTTGTCCATAAACTAATGAGACTTTATCTAATACATTAGATTCTTTCATTTCATGATAAAAATCATTACCTTCTCTTGTCCGTTCACCAACACCTGCAAATACAGAATAACCACTATGCTCAATAGCGATATTACGTATTAGTTCCATCATATTAACAGTCTTACCGACTCCAGCACCACCAAATAAACCTACTTTCCCCCCTTTAGCAAAAGGGCATAGTAAGTCAATAACTTTAATCCCTGTTTCTAATAATTGCTCATTGGCGGCTTGTTCTGCAAAACTGGGGGGTTTACGATGAATAGGTAAACGAATTTTCTCATTGATAGGCCCCGCCTCATCAATGGGTTTTCCTAACACATCCATTATTCTACCTAAAGTTTGCTTACCTACAGGTACACTAATAGGGGCTTCGGTACTAGTTACTTTTGTTCCACGCTGCAAACCATCACTCGTACCCATCGCAATGGTCCGCACAATACCATCACCTAATTGTTGCTGAACCTCTAACACTAAATCACGACCGTGAACCGTTAAAGCGTCATAAATTTTCGGAACCACTTCTCTTGGAAATTCTACGTCGACAACTGCACCGATAATTTCGACTATATGTCCGATGGGGTTAATTGGCTTCATAACGTTACTCTTCATTATTTATTCATATAAGGTTAAATCTAAACGGCTTCAGCACCCGCAACTATTTCAGCTAATTCTTTGGTAATCGCTGCCTGACGGGCTTTATTATAGGCTAATTGTAAATCACTTATTAATTCACCCGCATTATCCGTTGCATTTTTCATAGCTACCATCCTAGCCGCTTGTTCACATGCAGTATTTTCAACAACACTTTGATATACCTGTGATTCAATATATCGTGTTAGTACTAATTCTAACAAAGGTTTTGCATCAGGCTCATAAAGATAATCCCAGCGATAATTAAGTTCTGATTTTTCAGAAGGCATCACTGGCAACAATGGTAAAGTCTGCGTTTTTTGTGTCATCGTATTAATAAATTCATTATAGAAAATAGTTACACTATCCAGCTCACCTTGTTTGTAAGCATCTAATAAAACTTTGGTAACACCAATTAAATCTTGTAATTGAGGAGCATCTCCTAAATGATTAGCATGTGCAACCACATGGCCACCAACACGCTTAAAAAAAGCTTCACCTTTTCCACCTATAATAGCCAAATCTACATCGATTCCCTGAGATTGGCATACTCGAAATTCCTGCAAAACTAACTTGAGTAAGTTAGTATTCAATCCCCCACATAACCCTTTATCAGTAGTAATAACAAGAAAACCAGCTCGTTTTATCTCTCTTACCTGTAAATAAGGATGCTGATATTCTGCATGACTACTTGCAACATGATAGATTAAATCTAACATTTTGTGTGCATAAGGTCGCGAAAGCGTCATGCGCTCCTGAGCTCTCCGCATTTTACTAGCCGCAACCATTTCCATTGCTCGAGTTATTTTTTGAGTACCTTTAATACTAGCAATTTTTCCACGTATCTCTTGCGCAAAACTCATCGACTATCACCAAATTTGTGTGGTTTTATAAGTGGTAATTGCTTCATTTAGCTCGTTGGCTATTTCCTCGTTATAATCACCTTTTTGGTTAATTTTTTCTAGGCATGCTTCCTGTTCCGAATGCATATAAGCTAATAACCCTTCTGCAAATCCAACAATTTTTATTAGTTCAATATCATCTAAATAACCTTTATCGGTAGCAAACAATAACACCGCCATCTCTGCAACACTTAAAGGAGCATATTGTTTTTGTTTTAAAATTTCAGTAACACGCTGCCCTCTCTCGAGCTGCTTGCGCGTTGCCTCATCCAAATCTGACATAAATTGGGAAAATGCAGCAAGTTCGCGATATTGTGCCAAACTTAATCGAACACCTCCGCCTAATTTTTTTATAATTTTTGTTTGAGCCGCAGAGCCTACTCGTGAAACAGACAAACCTGCATTAATTGCTGGACGTATACCTGCGTTAAACAAATCCGTTTCTAAAAAAATTTGACCATCTGTAATTGAGATTACATTCGTTGGAACAAAAGCGGATACATCCCCCGCTTGAGTTTCAATAATAGGTAGTGCTGTTAATGAGCCCGTTTTCCCTTTTACACGTCCATTACTAGCCTTTGTAACAAACTCCTCATTAACTCTTGCTGCACGTTCTAGCAAACGCGAATGTAAATAAAATATATCTCCTGGATAAGCTTCTCGGCCAGGTGGGCGTCGCAATAACAAAGATATTTGTCGATATGCCCAAGCTTGTTTTGTTAAATCATCATAGATAATAAGGGCATCTTCACCTAGATCGCGAAAATACTCACCCATTGCACAGCCCGCATAAGGTGCAATAAATTGTAGCGCTGCAGAATCAGCCGCACTTGCTGATACTATAATGGTGTGTTTTAAAGCATCTTGTTCTTCTAACTTACGCACTACCGCTGCAATAGACGAAGCCTTTTGACCTATTGCAACATAAACACATTTTACGCCGGTGTCTTTTTGGTTAATAATCGCATCAATGGCAAGCGCTGTTTTCCCAGTTTGTCTATCGCCAATTATCAATTCGCGCTGGCCACGCCCTATAGGCACCATACTATCAATAGCTAATATACCTGTTTGTAATGGTTGAGAGACGCTTTGACGCCAAATAACACCCGGCGCAACCTGCTCTATAGGCGCATTCTTTTCAGTCTCTATAGAACCCCGGCCATCGATGGGATGTCCTAAAGCATTAACAACACGACCTAATAAAGCTTCACCTACTGGCACTTCAAGAATTCGTCCAGTACATTTAACTGTTTGACCTTCACTTAACTCATCGTAGTCACCTAAAACAACAGCACCTACTGAATCACGTTCCAGATTTAAAGCTAAGCCATAACATTGGGGTGAAAACTCTATCATTTCTCCCAACATGACATCATTCAAACCATAGATACGCACAATCCCATCGCGAAGACTAACGATACTACCTTCTGTACGCGTTTCTGCAGAAACATCAAATTTCTGGATACGCTCTTTGATCAATTCATTTATTTCAGATGTGCTTAATTGTTGCATTTGATTATATTGCCTCTTAATTCACTAATGTCGCACGTAAACGTTCTAATTTTCCACGCACAGAACCATCGATAACTAAATCTCCAACACGAACGGTTAATCCACCTAATAGATCCTTATTAACATGGCGATCTAATTTTATATGACTTTGGAAACGCTCTGATAATATTTTCACTAAAGATTGCTCTTCTATTTTAGTTAAAGGCACTGCAGATATAGCATATGCCGTAATTTCCTTAGCTTGCGCGGCCTTATAACGCTCAAACAAGCGTGCAGTCTCAGGAAGCATTAATAAGCGTTGATTAACTGCCATTAGCTTTAAAAAATTCTTTCCAAATGGAAATATCACCGGTTTACAAAATTCTAGCAAACATTCATACGCCAACATTTTATCAATGCAGGGATTTTTTAGTAAATTTTGCATCGATTTCTCTTTAACAATTTTTGCAGTCTCTTTTAATAAGTCAGACCAAGCATCCACATTTTTTTTATCCAATGCACTAGCAAATGCTGCTCGCGCATAAGGTCTAGCGATGGATGTAAAATGTATCATCAAATTTCTTCCAACGATTGTTTAACAAGAGCATGTTGGGCTACGCTATCCAATGATTGAGCCAAAATTTTTTCAGTTGTCGTAATAACTAGATTAGCTACTTCTGCTCGGAGTTTTTGCTGCGCAGCCTGCCATTCTTGTTGGATGTCGGCTCGAGCTATAGCTAGTAAACGTTCATTTTCTATTCGTATTTGCTGCTTGGATTCTTCAGCCAATTGATTAGCACGTTTATTAGCCTGTTCAATAATCTCAGCCGCATGTTGTTTTGCTTCCTGTAAATGCTCGTCTGCTTTTAACTGCGCTAATTCTAAGGCTTGTTGGCCCCGTTCAGCTGCGGCTAAACCATCAGCAATACGTTGCTCGCGCTCTTTCATTACTTTTAGTATAGGTGGCCATACAAATTTCATGGTAAACCACACGAAAACAGAAAAAGTAATTAATTGGCCTAATAAGGTTATATTAATTTCCACGAAAATTTCTCAAGTTTATTATCTCATTTAACCCGTTACTGGTTTAGAAACTAGTTTTAAAACTTCGCTTAAAAATGGATTTTTAGCAAAAATTAAATACAGTCCCATTACAATTGAAATAGCAGCAAAGGCATCGACCAATCCGGCCATTAAAAACATTCGCAACATCAGCATAGGTGTTAATTCAGGTTGGCGAGCTACTCCCTCTAAAAATTTTCCGCCTAAAATACCAAAACCAATCGCGGTACCTAATGCGGCTAACCCCACTAATAAAGCCGCTGCAATGGCCGTTAAGCCTTGTACATTAGCAACTACTTGCGCAACTTCTACCATTTTTATACCCTCTCTTTTATTAATAAATAATTAATGTGTTCGTTCTTCACCGTGCGTTTCATGTGCCATACTTAAATAAACTATAGTTAGCATCATAAAGATAAACGCTTGAATCGCAATAATTAATATATGAAACACCGCCCAAACACCGCCAAACGTCCACTGTAGCCACCAAGGTAATAATGCCACTAAAATAAAAATTAATTCGCCGGCAAATAAGTTTCCAAATAACCGTAACGACAATGATATTGGCCGCACGAACTCTTCTAATAAACGAAAAATAATATTGATAGGGAAGAGATAAGGACCAAATGGGGCAACCAGCATTTCTTTACTGAGTCCCTTCACACCTTTAATTTTCAGATTATAGTAAATGATTAAAATAAAGACCGCAATTGACATGCCGAATGTTGTGTTAGGATCGGCGGTCGGCACGGATCGAAAATGACTTACACCAAATAACGATAAAACTGTCGGCAATAGATCGACTGGCAGTAAATCCATAAAATTCATTAAAAATACCCAAACAAAAATTGTCAGCGCTAAAGGGGCAATCAATCGGCTAACACCATGAAAAGACTCTTTTACAGTTTTATCTACAAATTCAACGAGAATCTCAACAAAATTTTGTATTTTACCCGGAACACCACTACTTACTGTTGCGGCCACCCAGCGAAATAAAATTAAAAATCCTATGCCCAACACAGCAGATAGGAAAAAAGTATCGAGATTTAAATTCCAAAAGCTTCCTTCACCCGAGAAACTTAAGGTTTTCAGGTTAAAATTGAGATGCTCAAGATGGTGTTGTACGTAATTTGCTGAGGTTAGTTCACCATTCATATGAACCTTCCACACTTTTAATTATTAGCAATAGCCAAAATACGAGCTGGGAGGTCAAATAAGCCAGCAATAAAATCGGTATTTTTACTGATAATAACTTAATCGCCACTACGAAAAAAATCCCACTAAAAAATAATTTTATTAATTCTGCTCGATAAAAAATATTGAGCAAGTCTTTCCCCGACACCTGTCCTAAACGACACATTATTTTGATCACAAAATAACAGTTAGGAAGTAGCCATAAGGCAACGCCTAAAGCAAGGGATCTCATAACCCGGCCATCCTGACAAAAATTCAGTAGAAAGACCATTATCCCAAGGATAGCAAACACCATGAGGCTTGACTGACACATTCTTTGAATTACCTTCCCAGGTAACTGGGCAAGCCTATTAAAAGTCATTCTAAGCCTTACTTACAAAGTGTCGGACAGTATAATAAGCACAACCCTTTTATGCAATGCTAATAAAGAAAGAATTTAGTGCTTTTTTCAGTTCAATTTAGCTCCATTCAAACTAATCGAATATTCTGATAATTTATAGGGAAACTAAAAATTTATTGTAAGTTGGAATAAAAAATCTAATTTAATCTTTTTTCAGCGCCCTCCTATCTCGCTAAAATAAACTGCAACCAATTAAAATCACTATAAAAACCGAGATCGTCACTTTACTAGAAATTACTCACATTGTTCTATATAGTATTAGGCTTTACAAAATCTATATGATTCATTTAGCTTTACACGTCAAAAAAATGTAAGGAGCAATATCATGGCCACTCACGAGCTTGAAGGAACTATTCAACGATTAACAATACCAGGAAAAGGAATTTTAGCAGCTGATGAAAGTCAAACTACGATTGCCAAGCGATTTGCTGCCTTACATTTAGAATCCACGGTAGAAAATCGCCGCAATTATCGTGAATTACTTTTTACTACGCCTGGAATTGAAGCGTTTATCAATGGCGTTATTCTTCACGAAGAAACCTTAGCACAAAAAACTAAAGATGGGTTATTATTCCCCGATTATTTAGACAATGAAGGCATTGTGCCTGGCATAAAGGTTGATAAAGGCCTCATTTCTCTAAATGCCGATGAAAAAATGACTCAGGGTTTAGATGGTCTAGCAGAACGTCTCTTAACTTATAAAAATCTTGGAGCTTGTTTTGCTAAGTGGCGAGCTGTTTTCTCCATATCGAGCCTCCTTCCTTCTTCTCTAGCCATCATAGCTAATTCTCAAGCTTTAGCTCGTTACGCCTCTATTTGTCAACAGAATGGAATTGTACCTATTGTAGAGCCTGAATTACTAATGGACGGCGCCCATAGCTTAACCCGTTGTGCTGAAGCAACAGAGGCGGTTCTTTATACTGTTTTTGAAGAACTTCATAAACATCGTGTTTTACTCGAATGTATGATTCTTAAGCCCAGTATGGTAATTGCTGGAAATCAATATGTACCACAACCTAATATTGCTGAGGTGGCTGCAGCCACTTTAAAAATATTACGTCAAACTGTTCCTGCAGCTGTACCTAGTATTAATTTTCTTTCTGGAGGTCAAACCCCA
>VBOA01000007.1:58643-74311 GCA_005877695.1 Gammaproteobacteria bacterium
CGCGTCATCCTTGGCGTCTAAGCTTTTCTTATGGGCGCGCATTACAAGAACCCGCGTTAAAAACATGGAATGGAAAAGCGCATAATGTGAAAGCAGCTCAGCGTGCCTTCTATAAACGTGCAAGGCTTAATGCAGCAGCCTGTAAAGGACAATATCAATCAAGTATGGAAACGGAAGAAAAAGAGGCGGAAACAAACCTTGCTTAACCCATTGTTATAATAAATTTCACATTTGAGCACAGGTGTCAAACTTTATAAAAATAATTTTTTTTAGTTTTCTTTTTGAGTTTGAGACTTGTGCTTACGCAGATTTTTTTGATAATTCAACAATCGCCCTTGAAAATCGTATTGCTCCGATTGGAAAAGTCAACGTAGCTGCTTCAAATATAACACAGCCTTCTTTGAACGAGATTAATATTAATAAGGATGCCTCTATCCTATTAGGCAAAACCATATTTGAAAGTAAATGCATATTATGTCATAAAAATGGTGTGGCAGGTGCTCCTCGTTTAGGCAATAAGCCAGATTGGGCTCCCAGAATTAAAAAAAAATTTTCACTCTTATTAAAACACGTAACTATGGGCTACCAGGCAATGCCTCCAAAAGGAGCATGTTTAGAATGCTCAATTTTAGATTTAGAAATAACTATTCGCTATATGTTAGAACAGCTACCTTCTAATTAAATTTGATTCATTGTAATTAAAATTCACTTTTTCATATTTATAATAAATAGAAACTCTGCATATGAATTTTTGGAGTTATGCTACCATTAACGCCGCTTCTCTATACTTGATTCTCATAGCATGCATCGCCAAAAATCCAAATGCTTGAGTATTTCTATTGCCAGATATAATTTTAATTTTCTCCGTTTTTTATAATTAAATCTTATATCTGCATTCATCTTTTAAACAGTAATTTTGTTACGATTTAGGTCAACTATTCTTTTACTTATCCCTTTAATTTTTACCAAATCATCAATAGAGTTAAAAGGACCGTGCTCATTACGATAGGCAAGAATGGCTTTTGCACGCTTTAATCCAATCCCTTTTAACTCTGCTGCTAAGGTTTCCCCATCTGCGGTATTAATATTAACACGAGCAGAGATGGGATTTGGTATATTTTTGGCAGGAGAAGAAGTTAACACTGTATTGTTGTGAGAAATAAAAGGGCTAGTAGTCGCTAAAACTGGAGCCACAATAACTGATGTTAATAAAGCCGCAAACAGAGAAGAATAAATATTCATAAAACAAAACTCCTTTTTAAAATTTTTCTATCGGAATTTATATTTTATGGATAAAAAATGAATGAAACAATGAATTAAATGGTAATATTTTTATGCATAATAGAAAGATAGTCTTTTACTCCATTTGCAACGTTTCGAAAAGCTCCTTGATAACCAGCATTTCGCAATTTTGAAAGATCTGCTTGAGTAAAATTCTGATAACAATCCCGTAAATGTCCAGGAAAAGGAATATAGCGAATCTCTCCATGACCATAAAAATCAATAACTGCCTGAACTAACGCATTAAAGCTCTCACAGTTTCCTGTCCCGGTATTATAAATTCCACTTTTTTTAGACTCTAAAAACCAAAGATTAACAGCCACAGCATCATCAACATAAATAAAATCTCTCAATTGTTCACCATTAGCATAACCATCTGTTCCCTCGAATAAATTTATAATGCCTTTATCCTTGAGCTGTTTATCTGCATGCAATACCACGCTAGCCATAGAACCTTTATGATTTTCATTAGGGCCATAAACATTAAAATAACGTAAGCCTACAACCTGACTTTTTATTTCATTAAAGATACTTCTCACATATTGATCAAATAAATATTTAGAATAAGCATAGACATTCACTGGTTTCTCATATACTAATTCCTCTTTAAAAACAGTACCTAATCCATAAACAGCAGCGCTTGAAGCATAAATAAAAGGAACTTTCCAAGCTAAACAATAATGTAGTAAGCTTTTTGAATAATCATAATTATTTTCCATCATATACCGCCCATTCCACTCCGTAGTTACCGAACAGGCACCTTGATGAAAAACTGCTTTTAACTTTGAGAAAATTTTATTTTTATTAATTTGATCCAAAAATTCATTTTGATCTACATAATCAGTGATTGTACAATCCACAATGTTTCGGAATTTAGTGCCATTGGTTAAATCATCAACCACTACAATCGGCATATCAGGGTAGACAATATTAAGCTGTTTAACTAAATTACTACCAATAAAGCCCGCCCCACCTGTAACAACTATCATAAAGACTCCTTTTCTTGTTCTTGAATCTTGGAAATAATAGTACTAGTGGAATAACCGTCAACAAAATCCAATAATTTAATCTGGCCACCATATTCTTGTATTACTTTCGCTTCTGGAAGATCATCTATTTGATAATCAGATGCCTTGACCCAAACATCTGGTAATAATAACTTGATTAGACGTTCTGGTGTTGCCTCACTAAAGGACACTACCCAATCTACAACATTTAATCCTGCTAATACTGTCATTCGATTAGCTAATTTATTTATAGGTCTTCCCAATCCTTTTAATTTTGATACTGAAGCGTCATCGTTTACAGCAACGATTAATCGATCACCTAGTCGTTTTGCCTGTTCTAAGTAGGCAACATGACCTGCATGTAAAATATCGAAACATCCTCCTGTCATTATGATTTTCTCATTATGTGTTTTCGCATCCTCAACTGCAATTTTGAGTTCATCTTCTGTTAGAACACCACCACGAAATGAAAGCTGTTGAATTTGTATCGCTCGTCTCAACTCTGCTAGGCTGACGGTAGCTGTCCCTAGCTTTCCAACAACGATACTTGCAGCAATATTGGCAAGTTGAGCTGACTGAACTAAATCGGCTTGAGCTGCGTAGGTTAACGCCAAACAAGCGATCGCTGTATCGCCCGCACCCGTAACGTCATAAACTTGTTTAGCATAAGCGGGAAAATAAACTTCCGGTTGACCTTGTCGAATTAATGTCATCCCTTGTTCACCACGTGTCACAAGTACAGCTTGAAAATTATGCTTTTTTAAAAGTTGCGTACCTTTATCCACCAATACTTCTTCGTTATCACATTTTCCTACTACCGCTTCAAATTCCCTACGGTTAGGTGTCAATGCGGTAGCACCTTCATAAACATTAAAATCATTACTCTTTGGATCAATAAATATCGGTTTATCTGCTTTTCGTGCCAATTGGATAATCTTTTGAACTTCGAACAAACATCCTTTGCCATAATCAGAGAGGATTACCACATCGCAATGTGTAACTTTTTGCTCAAATAACCGTTTTAGCTTGGTATGCTCAAATTGATAAGGCGCTTCTTCAAAATCAAGACGTATTAACTGCTGATGTAAACTAAGTATACGAAGCTTAGTCACGGTAGGTGATTTTGGTGTTCTGTATAAAAAACAATTGACCCCCGCATGACTTAATTTTTTCTCAAGCGTATCTCCCGCTTCATCATTTCCACAAACACTCAGCAAATCAACCTGCGCGCCCAGAGCCGCTATATTTAATGCGACATTTCCTGCACCGCCTGGGCGTTCATCCAGGTTTTTTATATGCACTATCGGTACAGGTGCTTCGGGAGAAATTCTGGATGTATCGCCAGACCAATAACGATCTAACATCACATCGCCTACAACCAAAACGCGGATAGATTGAAATGAAGGAACTTGTATTTTCATTATACCTCTTGTCAAATCTTCTTCTTACATTTTCAATTTAAACAATCATCCGCAGGCATACTGCGGTGATATTTAAGCCTCTAGGAATTGTTTAAATTTTAAGCAAATGCCTATTTTCAAGCAGCCCTCTTAAAAAGCATATAGAGACGGGCGCTTAGTTTATGCGATAATACTAGCTAGAGTCCATTTTTACACATTTTTTTCCTTTATAAAGGTACCCTCCTATGAGTGATGCAGTTAATGCTCGAGAAAAAGCCCTTAAAATGGCTATAAGCCAAATAAGAAAACAACACGGAGAAGGTGCTGTAATGCGTCTAGGTGAATCCAGTCGAGTCCCAGTAGACGTCGTTTCTACGGGATCTTTAGGTTTAGACATCGCCTTGGGAATAGGTGGATTACCGCGCGGGCGCATCATCGAAATCTATGGACCAGAATCTTCAGGTAAAACGACACTCACTTTACAAACTATTGCTGAATGCCAAAAAATAGGGGGAGTAGCAGCATTTGTTGATGCGGAACATGCGCTGGATCCTATATATGCCACTAAATTAGGTGTAAAAACCGCCGATCTTTTAGTTTCTCAGCCTGATACGGGGGAGCAGGCATTAGAAATTGTTGATATGTTAGTCCGCTCTAATGCAGTTGATATTATTGTGATCGACTCTGTTGCTGCGCTAACCCCTCGCGCTGAAATTGAGGGAGAAATGGGCGATTCACATATGGGTTTACAAGCTCGTTTAATGTCACAAGCTTTACGTAAACTCGCAGGGAATATTAAACGTTCAAATACATTAGTTATCTTCATTAACCAAATCCGCATGAAAATTGGAGTTATGTTTGGTAATCCCGAAACAACAACGGGCGGCAATGCACTAAAATTTTATGCGTCAGTACGCCTCGATATTCGACGTACCGGTTCCATCAAAAAGGGTGATGAAATCATTGGTAATGAAACTCGGGTCAAAGTAGTAAAAAACAAAGTTGCTCCTCCATTTAGACAAGCTGAATTTGAAATTCATTATAATCAAGGAATTTGTCATATTGGAGAAATTGTTGATCTAGGGGTAACCTTCGGGTTAATCGATAAAGCGGGAGCCTGGTATAGCTATCAGGGCGAACGTATTGGCCAAGGAAAAGATAATGTGAAACAATTTCTGAAAGATCACATTAAAATTTGTCAAAATCTGGAAACGGAAATTCGGAAAAATTTACTCAGCAATCCATCTGAAAATAACTTACCTGAGGTACCAGAACTAGAAGCCGAAATTATTGAATAGGTCTCAGCGTCTTGTATGATATATAAGGTTAAGGCTTTAGAAATTGATAAAAATATCCACCAAATTGCGCTGAATTATTTAGCGAGAAAAGAACATACTCGCTTAACGCTTCGAGAAAAATTGATGCAAAAAGAGTTTTTGCATCAATCCGTGGAAACTGTTTTAGATATTTTAATTCAACAAGGATTTTTAAACGAGGAGCGTTTTTGTGAAGCTTTTATACAAAAACGTATAAAACAAGGATATGGGCCTGTTCGAATCATTGCCGAATGTCATCAATATGGTATACATAGTGATATTATTTTTTTACACCTTCCCCGAGATGAAGAATTTTGGGTAGCCGCTATTCAGAAAATACTGGAAAAGAAATTCCGGTCTAATCATCTACCAAAAGAACAATTACGTCAAATACGTTACCTTCAATATCGAGGCTTCAAAATTGATCAAATAAAAACATCTCAAAAAATTTACTTTCATCAGACAAAATAAACCCAGCTGTTTTTAAAAAATAGGTAGCCATTACCATAGGAATAGATGATGACCCTCTTACCAAAATTTAAAGAAATTAACCCGGACAATATAGTCAGAGAATTAGATGCTCTACTTACTAATAATCGTTTCGAGTTAAAAAAATTATTAACCGAAGTCACGCCTCTCGATTGGAGCTTTATTCAGAAGTTAGAAGATTTAGATGATAGACTTCAACATTTTTGGTCTCCAATCAATCATCTTTATGCTGTCAAGCAAACTTCAGGACTAAGATACGCTTACAATGAATGCCTCCCTAAACTAAGTGCGTACAGCTCAGAATTAAGCCAAAATCAAACTCTCTACCAATCCATTAAAAATTTAGCAAATAGTGATTATCAATTCAATTATGCCCAAGAAAAATATCTACATAATGAATTACGAGATTTTCATTTAGGGGGTGTGGATTTACCCAAAACTCAACAAAAAAGATATCAGGACATACAAACACAGCTATCACAATTATCAAATCAATTTGAGGAAAATTTACTGGATGCGACGGCTGAGTGGTCTAAATTCATTAGTGATAAATCTGAGCTAAAGGGAGTCCCTGCTTATATTATTGCAAATGCAGAAAAAGCAGCGCGAGAAAAAAAATTATCTGGTTATTTAATCACTCTAGATTACCCTTCGTATTTTCCCATAATAACCTATGCAGAAAATCGCGGCCTGCGGGAAGCCATCTATAAAGCTCACATTACACGAGCTTCAGAGCTTAGCAACCTAAACCTAGATAATAGTAAAGTTATGTTTAACATACTTAATCTACGTCATGAACTGAGCCAAATACTAGGCTTTAAAAATTACGCTCAAAAAAGTTTAGCTTCAAATAAAATGGCAAAAAACCCTGAAGAAGTGCTTAAATTTTTAGAAGAATTACTTGTTTATACACAATCTAAAGCAAAAGAAGAATGGAAGGAACTTTTGCATTTTGCTCAATCTGAAGATCAAATTGATAGTCTCCAAGCTTGGGATGTTTTGTATTATCGAGAAAAATTTCAAGAAAAAAAATTTGGTATTTGTGATGATACCTTACGCTGTTACTTTCCCGTGACAAAAGTACTTTCCGGTCTTTTTAGCTTAATAGAACGTTTATTTGGTATGCAAATCAAAGAAATGAAAGGCGTTGAGGTCTGGGATCCAGAAGTTCGTTTTTTCGCAATTACCGATCAACAACAACAATTACGAGGACAGTTTTATTTAGATCTTTATGCAAGACCTGAAAAACGTGAGGGTGCTTGGATGGATGATTATCAATCGAGACGAATCTTAAGTAATGGTGATATTCAAACTCCCATTGCTTTTTTAACCTGTAATTTCCCCCCACCAATCAACTTGGAACAAACTCCTCTATTAACACATGAAGAAGTTTTAACTTTATTCCATGAATTTGGTCATGGTTTACAACATATGTTGACCATAATTGATCACTCTGCAATTTCAGGTATTAATGGCGTTGCCTGGGATGCCGTAGAATTACCAAGTCAATTTTTAGAATATTTTGTTTGGGAAAAATCAGTCTTAGACCAAATCAGTAGCCACTATAAAACAGGTAAACCTTTACCTGATACTTTGATCACTAAAATGCGCGAAGCTAAAAATTTTCAGGCTGGGCTACAACTATTAAGGCAATTAGAATTATCATTATTTGATTTTCGAATACATATAGAATTTGATCCAGGAAAGGGCTATGAACAGATTCAAAATCTACTCAATTCAATTCGCAGGCAAATTGATATAATACCCTTAGCTCCATTCAATCGATTTCAACATGGGTTTTCGCATATCTTTGCCGGTGGCTATGCAGCTGGATATTATAGTTATCTTTGGGCAGAAGTTTTAGCCTGTGATGTGTTTGCCAAATTTCAAGAAGATGGAATCTACAATAAAACTAGAACAAGGTGGTGCAATCGATGCTATTGAGTTATTTAAAAAATTCCGCGGCCGCGAACCAAAAATACAAGCTTTTTTAAAAAGCTTAGACTTTAATTATTAGCGAGATTTATAAGCCCAGCTTTAAACGCCTAGATAAACTTGAACTAAATCTATTTTTAGGATCCCAATGTTGCTTAATGGTCAACCATTCTGGGTAGCGTTTATACATTTCCCGAAATGTTTTTGGTTTTAAACGTGCATCTTTTGCTAAATAAACTTTGCCGCCCGCCTGAATAACTATTTCATCCAAAATATCTAAACATTTAAATAACTTCTCATTGGAAATAGGAATATCGAGCGCTAATGTAACTCCGGATAATGGAAATGACAATGGAGCTAAATTTTCTTGGCCGAAACGTTTCAGCACAGCTAAAAAACTAGGATGCTTATATTTATGTAAAGTCTCTAAGATTTCTTTAATTGCAGAGTAAGAAAATTTAGTAGGTATTGCACATTGATACTGAATAAATCCTTTTTTTCCATATAAACGAGGCCAATTTCTTATTCGATCCAACGGAAAAAAATAATTCTGATAAGGTTGTAAATAAACTTGATTTTTTTTTGCTAAATAATAGTAGTAAATTTTATTGAAAAATTTCACTATTTTAGAATTTAAAAAACAACAGGAAAATAAATTGGGAAATTTAAAAGAGAAATATTTTGGGACAAAAAAAGGTTGTTTTTGTTGAGAAGTGGGAAGCTCCAATAAATCTGCATGTTTTGCCTTCATAATAACACCGTGGGATAATGGCATATTTAAAGCATCTAACCATGCTACACTATATTCGAACTCATTATTTTCTTTAATTAATGACTCTACTATTTGTTTTAAGTTTTTTTTTGCTAGATGTTGTACCTTCATATAAGCCGTTTCAATTCGTTTTAACTGCAAGGTCACAACGCTAATAATACCTGTTAAGCCCATACCACCTATCGTAGCCCAAAATAAGTCTGGTATAATTTCAGGTGAACAATTTATTTTTTTTCCATCAGCAGTGATAAGTTGTAAACTTATTACATGTTGTCCTAAGGAACCAGCAAAGCAATGATTTTTCCCATGTATATCAGTAGCAATGCAACCACCCAAAGAAACTTCTGCTGTTCCTGGAATGACAGGCAAAAACCAACCTTGCTTAACTATAAGTTCTAAAATCTTTGCTAGACTAATACCTGATTCAACTGACAATATACCTTTATGCAAATCAAATTCGAGAAAACGATCTAAACGGTTTGTTAAAATGACTTCTCCTTGCGTATTCAAAGCAGCATCACCATAACTTCCTCCAGAACCACGTGCTATAGAGATTTTCTCATTCGTTTTAAGCTCTGCATAATTTTCGGGGCGCGATACCGACGCTGGAGGCTCTATAGGATAACCATTAAAACTAACTTCACATTTCTTACGCCAACTCATAATACTACCCAGTTATAGGGATTAAATGGTCCAAATTAAATCTTGACAATTCTTCATTCAAATATTTTCTTATCTCAGTCGCATTATCCATTGCTAAAATCCGCATTAATGCATCTCTGGCTTGATGAAAACTAATTTGCCGTATGACTGATTTTATTCTAGGAATAGAAAAAGAATTCATACTCAATGCATCAAACCCCATGGCTAAAAGCAACGGGATAGCTAAAGGATCACTAGCCATCTCTCCACAAATGCTAATGGGTTTTTGCACCTGATGAGCTGCTTCTACAATTTGAACTAATGCTTTTAGAACCGCGGGCTGAAAGGGATCATATAAGTTAGCTACGCGCGGGTTATTACGATCGACGGCTAGCATGTATTGTGTGAGATCATTGCTTCCAACTGATAAAAACTCAACTCGTTCTGCTAGTGCGCGAGCTTGATAAATTGCAGAAGGCACTTCGATCATTATCCCAATCGGCGGTTTACATGCTTGACGATCCTCACTCACTACCTTTTCATAAGCTTGATCAATCAAACGTAAAGCATGATCAGCCTCAGCAACACAACTAACCATTGGCAACATAATCCGTAAATTATTAAATCCTAAATTGGCTCGTAACATCGCACGAATTTGTATTAAAAATATTTCTGGATGATCCAGAGTTACACGAATTCCACGCCAACCTAAAAAAGGGTTATCCTCTTTGATAGGAAAATAAGGTAATGACTTATCTCCTCCGATATCTAAGGTACGCATTACGACCGGTCGTGGTGAAAATGCCGCTAATAATTGCCGATATAAACCATATTGTTCATCTTCAGCCGGGAAACAATCTCGAATTAGAAAAGGAACTTCTGTGCGATATAGCCCTATACCTTCCGCACCCGCTGTTAACGAAAGGCTTGCATCAGCCATCAAACCTGTATTTACCCAAAGCGCTATGCTATAACCATCTAAAGTTTTTGCAGGTAATTCTCGCAACGCCTCAAGACTATTCGTAAATTCACTTTGTTGCTGTATTAATGTGGTAAAATTTTGTTTAACCTTTCCTGAGGGAGCAACTATAATACGACCTTGAGAGCCATCTACGATTAAAGTTTGCGCTTCGAGCTGGTTTACGGGTAAATTTTCTACGCCAGTGACAGCTGGAATTCCTAAAGAGCGCGCCAATATGGAAAGATGAGAATGGCTAGAATCTTTTACTGAAACTATCCCTGCTAACCGTCCCTCAGGTACTTCCGCTAAAGCGGAAGGACTAACTTCCTCACCAATTAAAATAGTATTTTCTGGATAGAGAGGGGGAGTAAATTGATTGTTTTGTAAATGCATTAAGATTCGACGTCCTAAATCTCTTAAATCGGCCGCTCTTTCGCGCAAATAATCATCATCGACTTTCTCAAATTGTTGCACATGAGTACTGATAACCGATTGCAAAGCTGCCTGAGCCCATTGATGAGAAGTTTTAATAGCTATTATTACTTCTTTTTCCAAACTAGCTTTATTTAAAATTGCTAAATATACATCAAATAATGCTTGTTCTTCTTCTAGTAGCACAGACGCCATATGTTTTTTTAAACGATGAATATCATCACGTGCTGCTTTAAAAGCTTTTTTTAGCTGAGTTATTTCTGCTAATAAATCATCTGCTCTTTTATAGGGGACTGCTTCTAAATCGGCAAAAGGATAAGCGACAACCACCTGCCCTATGGCAATACCGGGTGCACTCGCAATGCCCTGAAAGCTAATATCTTGTTGTAATTGTTTTTTATTTTCTTTAAATAAAGAAAATATTTCTCCTGTTGCCTCTGCATGCGCCAGTACACCACCTAATTGGGCCGCCATGGTGACCAAAAAAGCTTCTTCCGCTTCGTCAAAACAACGTTGTTCTTCTTGTTGAACTACCAATACACCTAATAAAGCACGATTATGAATAATAGGGACGCCAAGAAAAGCTTTATAACGTTCTTCGCCAATATCGGCAATATATAAAAAATCAGGGTGTTCGGGTGCATTGTCAATATTAATTAATTCGCCCGTGCCTCCAACTAAGCCAACTAAACCTTGATCAAAGCCAAGACGTACTTTTCCAACACACCTAGGATTTAAACCTTCTGTTGCGAGTAAAACATAATTTTTTTCGCTATCAAGCAGAAATACTGTGCAGGATTGAGTATTTAAAGCTTCACGGATCCGTCTTACTAAAGTTCGTAAAGCTTCTTTAAAACTTTGCGCTGCGCTGATTTCTTGAACAATACGACGAAGTATTTTCAACATAGCAAACACCTAACTTATTAATATTTGGGCATATAATTAAATTACGGTTTAAAATATTTACATCTATGCCAATCTAAACCCTAACATGCTCAAATAAACTTATATTTGGTTATTCGACTTTTTCTACTAACGTTAAGTTGCTACATAATTTACTAGCCCGTCTTTGTTGCATAATTTCAGAGGGAAATAATGTCGCTAATTCTTCTAACGCACGCCGATAAACATGTCTCTTAAATGTAATAACTTGCCTAATAGGATACCAATAAGGAGCCCAACGCCAACGATCAAACTCAGGGGATCGAGTCACATCAAAACGAATTTTTTCTGGGCTTCCCCTCAAGCAAAGCAAAAACCATTTTTGTTTTTGCCCAATGCATAATGGATGCATATGGGAGCGTCGTAAATGAAGAGGTAACCAATAATATAACCAATTTTTTGTCCCCCCTAGCAACTCAACATCTGAATCCTCTAGTCCTAATTCTTCATAAAGTTCCCTGAATAAGGCTTGCTCAGGAGTTTCATTAATTTGAAGACCACCTTGTGGAAATTGCCAAGCATGCTGGCCAATACGTCTAGCCCAAAGGACTTGCCCAACAGAATTAGCAACTATAATTCCGACTCCTATACGAAAACCTTCCTCGTCAATCACACGATACTCTCCACATAAATTAGGCTTACATTGTTTCATAAAAGTACTGGGGGGTAAACTATCTTAGGACTTCTATCATTAATTTTTTTTATCTATAAATGGAGAAACTAGCATAGAAAAAAGTCTGCTCCATTCAAGCATACCAAATTTGGGCATGTAGCTTGTAATGTCTTCATCCTTGGGATAGGAATTTTCAATGAAAAATGAAATATCTATCTGAATCGTTACGCATTTTTAGCAAATACCAATCATTTATTAAAATATCCAGATCCAAGATATTTAAAATATTTTTACCTTTGAGTTGCATGCGATCTAGAGATCATTTTTCAAAATTAATTTTCGTAGAAAAAATTTTTTTGACAATAGTAAAGTAAAACTCTGAAAATTGATTTTTATAACTAACGGATCGACTCATACCCTTTAACGAGCCCTCTTTTAGAAAAAATAATTTGCCATAGCTGAAGATCGCGTGCTCTAAACGCGCCTGCGCATGCCAGTAAATAGTATTTCCACATCCGATAAAAAAACGCATAATCATAATCTTTTTTTAAAAAAGCCCAAGATTTATTAAAGTTTTCGAACCAGGCCATTAGTGTTTTATCATAATATACTCCAAAATTATGCCAATCCTCCATAATAAAAAGACCTTCACTTGCTTTTCCAATTTGACGAATAGAAGGTAAACTCCCATTGGGAAATATATATTTATGGATCCATGGATTGGGATGATATTTTGATGTATTGCTTCCTATTGTATGTAATAAAAATAATCCAGAATCTTTTAAACAATGGTGTGCAATTTTCATATACGCTTTATGATTTTTTGGCCCCACATGCTCAAACATACCTATCGAGCAAATACGATCAAATACTCCCGTAACATCTCTATAATCCTTAAAGAGTATTTCTATAGGCCAACCTTGACAATTTTTTTTAGCATAATGATATTGTTCCTTAGATACCGTCAACCCTACTACTGAAACTCCATAGTTTTCCGCAGCATAACGAGCAAAACTTCCCCAGCCACAACCAATATCTAATATTTTCATACCTGATTTGAGTTTTAATTTTTCACACGCCAAAGCTAATTTGGCTTGTTGTGCTTCATCTAAAATTTTGCTTTTTTTCCAATAAGCACAACTATAGGTCAAATCCTTATCCAACATCGCTTGATATAATGAGTTTCCTTTATCATAGTGATGTTCACCTACTTCAAATGCGCGAGATTTTGCTTGTAAATTAAAAAAACTCATAAAAATTCGACGAAGCTTTTCCTTAATGAAATAATAAAGAAAATATTTATTTTTTTTTATATTTTCAGGTAATTCTGTACGTAATAAGCAAAAAAAGAATTCATCAAGTCTTTCACAATCCCACCATCCTTCCATATAGGATTCACCTAATGCTAAAATAGGATTTTTTAACAATCGTAAATAAAAGCGCTCATTATGCACCTGAATATCTCTAGGTTTTTTTCCATTAATCTCAATATGTGCTTCTCTTAATAATTGCTGGATTAATTTTTTAGCGTACGGTAGTTTCATTGAAATATCCTTCATAAAATTATCAAATCTGAACCTTATCCCCCTTACAACCCATAACAAGTTACGATATAGTGACCTAATGAGTTAATTAATATTGATTTAGATTTTCACACTATGCCGAATTCTTCTTTAATTAAGAATCTTCTTTCTAGCACTGCCTATAATCATCCGACTTTGCAACTTGGACTTATTGAAACACACGTTTCTTGGGTTATACTAACTGGAAAATATGCTTATAAAATAAAGAAACCAGTAGATTTTGGCTTTTTAGATTTTTCAACTTTAAAAAAACGCAAACATTTTTGCGAAGAGGAATTGCGTTTAGGCCAATTATTTGCGTCTGAAATTTATCTTGCTGTTGTACCTATTACAGGAACTGTTGAATACCCTCAAATTAATGGCGACACTGGACCTATTTTAGAGTATGCGATTAAGATGTGCGAGTTTTCTCAAGACAATTTACTCAGCACATTACTTAAGCAAGGGAAGCTAAGCACTACACTTATTGATCAATTAGGACAGCTAATCGCAGAATTTCATAAAAAAACATCCATTGCCCCTAAAAATTCGCGATTTGGTCTTCCTCATGAAGTGCATGCGCCTACTCAGCAAAATTTTGCACAAATAATCCCTTTACTTAGCAGCTCTAAGGATATAGCCCAAATAAAAAGATTAGAAAGATGGGCTAACAAACAATTTTCTAAACATAAAAAATTATTTGAAGAACGCAAAGAAAAAGGTTTTATTCGTGACTGTCATGGAGATTTACATTTAGCCAATATTATTTTCTATCATGACAAACTTATTTTTTTTGATCGTCTGGAGTTCAATGAAGATCTGCGATGGACAGATGTCATTGCTGATCTTGCTTTTCTAGCGATGGATTTAGCGGAAAAAAAACAACCCAAATTAGCCACTCAATTAATCAATACTTATCTACAGTTTACTGGAGACTATGAAGGATTAAATTTATTACCCTATTATCTTTCTTATCGAGCAGTCGTTCGCGCCAAAATAGCTTTATTCCGCCTTAATCAAAAAGATTTAAATAATGAACAAAAAATAGATATTCATAATGATTATTACAATTTCATAAATTTAGCGGAATCTTATATTCACTTTAAAAAACCAAATTTAATCATTATGCATGGATTGGCAGCATCTGGGAAATCAACTTTAGCAAAAAAAATTGCAATTGAATGCGGTGCCATTCAAATAAGTTCTGATATTATCCGTAAGCAATTATTTAACCTACCTTTATATGAAAAATCTAACTCTACTCTCTACGGAGGAATTTACACTCCTGAATCAACAGAGAAAACTTATAATAAACTTCTAGATTTAGCAAAAATTATAATTAAAGCAGGCTTTATTACAATAATAGATGCTACATTTCTTCTTCATAGTCAACGATTTATGTTTTATAATTTAGCGAAACTTTTAAAAATACCTTTCTATATACTTAATTGCCAAACCACCGATCTTGAATTAATACAACGAATAAAAAAAAGAGATATTAAAAAAAATACAATCTCTGAAGCAAATTCAAGCATTTTAGAATACCAAAAAAGATTAATAGAGCCTTTATCAAGTTCAGAAAAACTACATACCTTGGTTATTGATGGTAAAATGTCTACTTTTAAAAACGTTTTAGATAGTATTTGTTCGTATAAAAATTAATTTAAATTTTCAATTTATACTAGACTAAACTAAACTTTTAAATAAAGAGGAATGCTTATGTTTGATACGAAATTTATTGATGATACCGTTAAGCGACTTAGTGAAAGTTTACCACCCGGATTAAATAAATTTAAAAAAGATTTGGAAAAAAATTTTAGAGCTGTTTTGCAAAGTATGCTTACCAAACTTGATTTAGTTACTAGAGAAGAATTTGATATACAAAAAAAAGTTTTAGCAAAAACTCGTAGTAAATTAAATGCATTGGAAAAACAAATTGCTTATTTAGAAAGTCAGATCGGTAAACCAAAAAAGGTGTAAAATAAAAAACTTATAGTTTAGATTTTTACTAATATACAATAATAGAATTTTTAAGACTGTAAAAATACCCTAATGTATTAACCATAGGTGAAAATTCCAAATTGAAGAACAAAAAAGTCAAAAGTTAAATATAAAGAATATATTAAAATAATAAAATACAGAAGGAGCTGATTATGTCGATAGCTATTGTACAAACCCGCGCAAATGCTGGTATTGAAGCGCTTCCTGTTATTGTTGAAACTCATATATCAAATGGTTTACCTAGTTTATCAATTGTTGGACTACCTGAAGCGACAGTCAAAGGGAGCCGAGATCGAGTGCGTAGTGCTATAATTA
>VBOA01000007.1:74335-309576 GCA_005877695.1 Gammaproteobacteria bacterium
GAATTTCCAGCTCGACGAATAACTATCAATCTTGCCCCTGCTGATCTTCCCAAACAAGGAGGCAGATTTGATTTACCAATTGCGCTAAGTATTCTGGCCGCTTCTAATCAGATACCTAACAACACTCTTAAACAGTATGAGTTTATCGGTGAATTAGGATTGTCTGGGGAACTTCGACCCGTTTCGGGCATCTTACCTTTTTCTTTAGCTGCTCAGAAAGCTAATCACATTATAATAGTTCCCTTAGAAAATGCTCAAGAAGCCAGCTTCAATAAAGCATCCAATATTTTAGCCGCTAAAAATATTTTACAAATTTGCTCACATTTACATGGGCGAGAACTCTTAACAAATTATCATGCTGAGTTTACTAAACTTAAATACCCTGTATTACCTGATCTATCTGAAGTGTTTGGTCAAGCACATGCAAAGCGCGCACTAGAAATTTGCGCTGCGGGGAAACATAGTTTGTTAATGATAGGCCCGCCAGGTATTGGTAAAACTATGCTTGCTTCTCGTTTGATAAGTTTATTACCTTTGCTCAGTGATGAAAAAGCTCTAGAACTTGCTGCAATCCATTCCATCAGGGGGCATTCCCTAAAATTAAGCACTTGGAAATTCCCTCCTTTTCGTAGACCACATCATACCGCTTCAAGCATTGCACTGGTCGGAGGAGGTAATCCTCCTCAACCTGGAGAAATATCATTAGCCCATCATGGTGTTTTATTTTTAGATGAATTACCAGAATTCGATCGTCGCGCATTAGAAGCTTTGCGCGAACCTTTAGAGTCCGGAAATGTCACTATCTCACGTGCGGCTAAACAAATTGAATTTCCAGCAAATTTTCAATTAGTCGCTGCAATGAATCCTTGTCCATGTGGACATTTGGGTAGCCAGATAAACCCATGTATATGTACGACACAGCAAATTCAGCGTTATCGAAAAAAATTATCTGCTCCTTTTTTAGATCGTATAGATATCTGTATTGAAGTAAACCCATTACCAAAAAATTATTTACTTCAAAAAAATAAAGAAGAAAGTAGCGAAAACGTTCGAAATCGAGTTAAAAAAGCCCAAATTAAACAACTTAAACGTTTTGGGAGACTTAACCATAATCTATCGGGTGAGCTATTGGAAATTTCAAGTAACTTATTAAATAAAGATCAAAAAATTTTACAAAATTTCTTAGAAAAATTCCAGCTATCAGTGCGTGCTTACCATCAAATTTTGCGTATTGCGCGTACTATAGCAGATTTATCAGAAAGTGAAAAAATTAAAAATTCTCATTTAATGGAAGCGTTAAGTTATAGATTTTTTAAAAATTAATTTGTATCCATTTAGAAAATTTATCCCTTTATATATTAAATTTTTATTATAATTTCCAATAAAATCATATGGAAACTTAAATAAAAAAACTATAGAATATAACTTTCAAAATGGATTTAATTAAAATGGATATTTTCTCTATCTGTACGGCCGCTGCTTGGGATATTGAATTTAAACAACATGAACAAGAAAGCGCACTTTCTGATCTTGAATCTGGAAAAATTATCTTCTGCCCGCAACTTTCATTTAACATTGAGCCCTCTGAACGGATGCTATTTATTCCTTATATAATAAATAAAAAAACAAAAAATATTAGTTTTAATCTAAAAAAAAATCATTTAAAAGGAATCAAAGCGGATCAAAAACACCAAACTTGTTTAAAATCCATGTTAGTTCGTTTTTCTAAACAAGCCGACTGTTTCATGAATTCATTATTTTCGCAATATAATAATTCACTTATCCTAGGTCGGACTAGTTACCGGCCTGTACAAATAAGAACCCGAAAATCTTCTGCACGAAAAGATGATCGCCGATTACATATAGATGCATTTGCTGCTAATCCTAATCAAGGACATCGAATTGTTCGCCTATTTTGTAATATCAATCCTTATGGTGAACATCGGGTTTGGCGTATAGGAGAAAGTTTTGAAGAAGTAGCTCAACGTTTTTTTCCAAAAATCAATAGGCCTATTCCTGGTAGTGCAAAACTTTTACATTGGTTAGGAATAACTAAAAGTATTCGTACTCATTATGATCATATCATGCTAAAAATCCATGATGGTATGAAGCTCGACCAAGATTATCAAAAACAAGTTAAATATAAAGAAGTCAGTTTTCCTCCTGACACTAGTTGGATAGTTTCTACGGATCAAGTATCGCATGCTGCCATTTCAGGACAATATTTGCTTGAACAAACCTTTCACTTGCCAACAACAGCTATGATAAATCCCAGTTCCGCGCCACTTCATATTTTAGAGAAATTATCAGGCTATTGCTTAACTTAATAATTAATAGCAAAATTGATAAAATCAATTTGAATTTTAGTTAAATTATAAAAAAAGCAAACATCTGGGATCTTCAAATGTTAGAATCTATCCTCAATTTATTGGCAGATGGTAAAGTTCACTCAGAAAAAGAAATCAGCAAGTTATTAGGTATTCCTTGCATGATGATTCCAACTATATTAGAGGAAATTCCAAATGCATCAATAAATTTAGAGGTTATTAATAATAAAAATTATCGTATCTTAGGTGGCTTAGAATTACTTAATGCTGCTTATATTGCTAAAAAAATAGGTGTAACCAAGCTATTACTTTCTAAACTTGAAGTTTTAAGGCTTGTCGATTCAACCAATAATTATCTGCTTAATCAAACAAAATGCATTGGTAATTATGCAGTTTTTGCAGAACAACAAACAGCCGGCCGAGGTCAATTTAAACGGACCTGGTATTCTAACTTCGGAAAAAATATAGCTTTATCTCTTTTATGGCAATTTTCAATTCCAATGAATAAGTTAACAGGGTTAACTTTAACAGTGGGTGTTGCCGTTATTAAGGCCCTTGAAGAATATGGATTAAAAGGAATACAACTCAAATGGCCTAACGATATCATTCATCAGGGTAAAAAATTAGCCGGCATACTAATCGAATCTCGATCTATCGAACAGAAAATCAAAAAAATGGTCATTGGTATTGGCTTAAATCTTTATGTTCCGGTAACACCTTCCTTCATAAATGATCAGATCACAAGTATTTTTTCTCTACAAAAACTAACGCCTCAACGAAATCAACTCGCTGGACTTATCTTAAAAAATTTACTTCTTACACTCGTTGACTTTGAAGCTAAAGGCTTAAATTTTTTCATAGAAGATATACAACGACTCGATAATTTATCTGGTAAATTAATTACAGTTCAAAATCAAAACAATTTTTTAGAAGGTATTGGAAGGGGAATAAATATGCAAGGCCAACTTTGTGTGCAAATAAATAATAAGACTTATTGTTTTAATAGCGGAGAAATTCGAGTTAAGTTAAAATCAGTCCTGTTTGATTCATAACAGATGCAACTTTGCTAAAATTTTTATAATTAATTGGTTGAATCTGAAAATGCTTAACGATAAAAAGCTAGCACTCCCAACATTGGATATTTGCTAATTGCAAAAAAATATTACTCCCTCCAACTATGAGAGATGTTTTTAGGTTCAGAACGATCAGCAAATCAATAACTGATAAACACCATCAAAGCAACAATCAAACCCAAAAAGTTAAGTTATTATAATATTACATCCAAAAGTTCCATAGAAAAACTGTAATTGCTGCAAAAAACATGAAAAAATTAATCAAGTATTATTTTAAAAATACTATTCAATAAAAATTTTATTTCTATAATATTGAATCTGTTAATGAGACTGTTGCGCGATGATCACATAAAGGATTTTGAGTCTAATGGTGGTAGAAAATTACCCTCATTGAAAAAAGATCAAATAGTAAATTGCTAATTTATTTTAAATTGACTACAATTTGGCTCTTCTTTAGCTGGAATAGCTCAGTTGGTAGAGCAACTGATTTGTAATCAGTAGGTCCCGGGTTCGAATCCTGGTTCCAGCACCAGAACATTCTATCTTAACTTACAACCCAATTATCTGAAATGACAATATGTTATCTTTAATAAATATAGCTGCTTATCGCTTTATTCAAATCCCTGATGGGATTTTATCTAAATTACAAATTTCACTGAGAACAAAAGCCAACGAACTAGGATTGAAAGGTACGATATTATTAAGTGTTGAGGGAATTAATTTATTTATCTCCGGTGAAAATGATGCCATTTGTGCCTTTCAAAATTTTCTAAATACTTATTCATATTTTCAAAATTTAGAATTTAAAAAATCATTTTCTAATTTTTACCCTTTTAAAAAAATGTTGGTTAAACTAAAAAAAGAAATCGTATCTTTTGGGATTAATAACTTTAACCCTGAAAAATATACTGCGCCCTATATCACTCCTGAAATACTCACGAGTTGGTTAAAAAGTAAACCTGAATTAATACTTTTAGACACACGGAATACCTTTGAATTTGAACTTGGAAGCTTTAAAAACGCTTTAAATTTAGACCTTAAACGGTTTAGAGATTTTCCTAATGCAGTAAAAAAATTACCTGAAAAACTCAAACAGTTACCAATTGTAACTTTTTGTACCGGAGGAATTCGTTGTGAAAAAGCAGCCGCTTACCTTTTAGAAAATGGTTATCAAGAAGTCTATCAATTAAAAGGGGGTATATTAAATTACTTTGAAAAATCTGGTAAAAAACATTTCAGGGGTGCCTGCTTTGTGTTTGATGCCAGAGAGAGCATATCTCCAATATTCTAAGCTTAATAAAAAAAACGAGCTTTTTAATGTGTTTCACCTAGTTCAGTTAAAAACCTCTTACTTAATTTGTGAATTATCTTGTCTTTAATAAACTTATAAGGTATTTTTAGCCCAATTCTTGTTAATTTCCTCCTTTTGTATGAAATATTTACTCCTTCCCATTCTACTCCCTGATTCCTTTCTTACTAACTGCTTGTGGACCACCCACGATTTTTAGCATATCACAAGAGCAATGGAATCAGCTAAATCAACAACAAAGAAGCCAGGTCATTGAAGGGAAGGCTATAACCAACGTTGTAAGACCGAAGCACAGGTAGCACCGATATATGCCATAGCAGATGCATTAAAATCCAAAAATAACGCCGCCATGCCCCAAAAACCATTTAACTCGAATCTAGATGATGACGATTTTTTTAGGTCTGCTCACAATCCAATGGTGGATATGCATATTCCAAAAATTCCCGATCCTTTGCCATATCCTAATTTAGACAATTAAACGGCTCTTAGATTTATTAACTTTAGCTAGCCATTGATGTTCCACGTGAAACATTACTATTAGCTGGATACTAGCTTTAATCCGAGGATAGAACCTATTAATAAGGTTAAAAAAATCATCCTTATCAAAGATAAAGGATCTTTAAAAAATAATATGCCTACCAAAACTGTCCCTAATGCGCCTATTCCTGTCCATACTGCATAGGCAGTTCCTAATGGTATTTTTACAATTGCTTTATTCAAAAGAAATAAGCTTAAGCTTGAAAAAAATAAAAAGCCTAATGTGTAGTATATTTGAGTAAACCCTTCTGATAATTTCATACAAGTTGTAAAACCTACTTCAAATAAACCCGCCACTATCAAAATAAACCAGGGATTCATAGTATTCCTTCCTCATAATATTAGAGATATTACTTCTTAAATTTAATTTTTTTCCATAATTTTACCTTGTTCAACTTGGAATATTTTCCCAAGCATGCGAGTTTCCAGCCTCTTTATCAAAATTTCGTCTATTGCGGTGATAAATACTTGCGCTTCCAGACTTTGAAGTAAATGCATAAGCATATTTTGTTTGCCCGAATCAAGCTCTGCAAATAAATCGTCAAACAAATAAATGCATGATTTAGCTGTTATTTTTTTTAATAAGATACCTTGTGCAAGCTGCAATGCACATGTTAATAATTTTTGCTCGCCTCTTGACAATACTTCATGGACGGGATTTCCATTTAGCTTTATTAATAAATCTGCTCTATGTGGGCCAAATTGCGTATAAGCCAGTTTGTAATCCCGAACTATTGAACTAGTTAAAATTGAACTTAAACTTAATTTTTTATCCCATCCTTGATAAAAATCAATACTTAAGCTTTCCAAAGTAAGTAATTTACTAATTAATTTGTTGATTAAAGGCGTTAATTTTTGTATATATTTATCTCGCATTACAGTTAGTACGTTAGCTGCCTCAACTAGCTCTAAGTCCCATATCTTAATTTGATTGGTTGGAATCTGCTGTTGCAAAGCTGCGTTACGTTGCTTTAGAGCCTGTTGAAATCGTTGCCATACCTGAAAAAATTGTGGTTCCACGTGAAACACACCCCAATCAATAAACTGTCTACGTGCCTTAGGCCCACCACTCAACAATTGATAACTATTTGGATTAATAAGTTGTAATGGCAATAATTTAGCCAATTCGCTAACGGAATTAATATTATTCCCGATTTTAATTTTTGTTTTTCCTTGACGTATTTTTTCTAGGCCTAAAGTTGTAGACCATTGCCCTAAAATAATTGAAAATAAATTAAAGCTCTCAGCTTCATATTTAATAGCTCGGCTGGCTAAATTACTACGAAAAGAGCGGCCTAAACTTAAAAAATAAATGGCTTCAAGTAAACTAGACTTACCACTACCATTTGGCCCAAAAATAAAATTAAAATGGGGAGAAAACTCAAGATCTAATTCAGCAAGATTTCGGAAACAATTTGCTTTCAAACGCACCAATTGCATAAAACCATTACAAACGCATAGGCATAATGACGTACACACCAGCATCCTGTTCTTTAGCCTCAAGTCTTACACTCTCATCTGCCAATGTTAATGTAATTTTTACTAATCCGGGCGGTAAGCTATCTAATACATCCATAAGATAGCTAATATTAAAAGCTATGTTTATATCATCACCTCGATAAGACACATCGAGGTGATCCTCCGCTTCTTCATGTTCAAGATTATTAGCAAAAATGCGCAATAGATTATTTTTTAACTCTAAACAAACACTTTTATGCTTATCATTTGATAAAACACCCACTCGTGATAGAGAAGCTTTGAACAAATCTCGATCAATTTCTAGCGTTTTATCTCCATTTTTTGGGATAACCCTAGCATAATTAGGGAATGTACCATCGATTAATTTAGACGTAAATGTATAATCTTGCATATGAACTCTTAACTGATTCTTAGTTAAAAAAATAATTAAGTTATCATTTTCTTCTTCGCTTAATAAACGCGAAAGCTCATAAATAGCTTTTCTTGGAACTATAATTTGATTATTTTCTATCGTCACATTTGCTTCTTTTACATTAAGTGCTAAACGATGACCATCGGTTGCAACAACGCGTAAGCTTCCCTGACCTAACTCCCATAACATTCCATTTAAATAGGAACGTACATCTTGTTGAGCCATAGCGAAATTAGTCGATTCTATCAAAGAACGTAACCCTCTCTGTGATAAGGCAAATTCTAGCTGTTCACTGTTATTATCTAATGCTTTACTAATTGGAAAATCTGTTGCTGGTAAAGTAGACAAATTAAAACGACTACGACCACATTGAAGATAGAGTTTATCCCCTTTTTGTTGAAATTTTAGTTCGCTACCTTCAGGTAAACTTCGACAAATATCCATTAGTTTTCTAGCCGGTGCAGTAGTGGTCCCAGATTCTCCTGATTTATCTAAAATGATACGGCCGGTTAATTCTACTTCCATATCTGTACCCAATAAAGATAAATTTTTATCATTCAATTGTATTAAAAGATTGGAAAGTATGGGTAAAGTTTGGCGACGCTCGATCACAGCTGTTACTAATTGTAAAGGTTTCAATAAAATTTCACGATTAATTGTAAATTGCATTTTTTCCTCAATTCGATAAAGTACGTAATAAGTTTATAAAATCTTCCGCGACGCCAGTATTCGATTTTTTTAATTCTTGTATTTTTCGGAATGCATGTAATACAGTTGTATGATCACGTCCGCCAAAAGCTCGACCAAGTTCAGGTAAACTATGATTTGTTAATTCTTTGGCAAGTGCCATAGCAATTTGTCGTGCCCGCGCTAAAGATGAAGTACGACGCTTAGAAAGTAAATCAGAAACTTTAATTTTATAGTACTCAGCGACAGTTTTAATAATATTATCTACTGTTACTAATTTATCTTGCAAAGCAAGTACGTCTTTTATAGCTTCGCGTACTAACTCAAGTGTGATCTGTAACCCTGTAAATTGTGCATAAGCTACAACACGTTTTAATACCCCTTCAAGTTCTCTTACATTAGAATGAATTCGCTTCGCTATAAAAAAGGCAACCTCCTGAGGTAAACTTATTTTGGTTTGCTCAGCTTTACTAATTAAAATGGCAACTCGAGTTTCAAGGTCAGGAGGCTCAATAGCGACTGTGAGCCCCCAACCTAAGCGTGATTTTAACCGCTCCTCTACTCCTGACATTTCTTTAGGATATCGATCACAGGTTAATACGATTTGTTGCTGACTTTCTAATAAAGTATTAAATGTATGAAAAAATTCCTCTTGCGAACGATCTTTCCCTGCAAAAAATTGAATATCATCAATTAACAAGGCATCCAACGAACGATAATAGGTTTTAAAATCATTAATTGTATTCGTTTGCAACGCTCGAATCATATCGGCAACAAAACGCTCTGAATGCAAATATAACACTTTGGCATGTGGATTTTTATTTAAAATAGCGTTACCAATTGCATGCATTAAATGCGTTTTACCTAATCCCACTCCTCCATAAAGTAATAAAGGGTTATATGCACCTCCAGGATTTTCTGAAACCTGTACAGATGCAGCACGTGCTAATTGATTAGATTTGCCTTCAACAAAATTAATAAATGTAAAATTTGAATTTATATGAGTTGCTGAAATTTTAGTAACCTTAGATTTCCCTTTAGAATCTTGTGTGTTTCTTAATATTGGAGATATTTGAGAGGTCTGATTATTACGGCTACCGACTCTCAATATAACTTCTGGGGGCGCTTCATCTAATTGAGTCAAAATCTGATTGATATGGACCAAAAACCTCTCATTTACACAATGTAATACAAATTGATTAGGTGCCCATAGAACAAGCTGGTCTTCTTTTTGCTCTGCCTGCAACGGCCGTATCCAAGTATTAAAATCTTGGAGCGATATATGATCTTGTAATCGATCTAAACATTTTTGCCAAACAAACGTTGCTAAAGCGGTTGCCACAATAATTCCTCTATCACATAAAATAAAAGGTTTAACCGACCTAAGTTCATATCATAATTCGTATAGCTAATCTAGCCTAAGCTTATTAAAAAAAAGAATAAATAACTTACGCTTATTTTATATGCATAAAAAAATAAGCTTTTCGTAAGGAAAAATACATCCCTCAAAATATAAAAGCTATCAGTACTATCAATAATTCAATTTCTAAAACCATTTAAATCTATTTCTTACTACTCTTTTTTTGTACAGATTGAAAATTTGTGAATAAATTCGAAATAGCCTGTGTGCATAAGTGTTAAAAAAAATGATAATTGGCTTAACATGAAATTTATAATAAGTCGCTCACATTTATTCCCAACTTATCCTGATTTTATTTTGGAGTTAACATTATGAAAAATATGGTAAAAACGTTGTTAATAACAGAAATATCCTTGTCTTATTATCACATCTATCTATTTAAAATAATTTATTATAATAATAGGGTTATGAAAAAGATGGGAAAAGTTAAATAGGTAATGAGTTATCCAATAATGGAGTGATTTCGGAAATAAGGTACTATATTAATTTGTATCAAAAAAGATAAATATTAATCTTTTTAATGGATTAAATTTGCTGGGATAGAATGATTAGGCCAAGAATTAGGCTATTATGGGTCAATATAAATAGAAATTTGTTGCAAAATTATCTCTTATATAAAAATAGTATTTTAGAACTGAATTGACAATCTAGATAGGGTCCCCTAAGATACGTCATCTTTGGCAAGATAAAAGGCCCTTTAAGGGGGTAGTTATAATTATGAAAAGAACATATCAACCCAGTAATCTTAAACGTAAGAGAACACATGGATTTAGAGCTAGAATGGCCACAAAAAAAGGGCGTTTAATCCTAAAACGACGTCGTGCAAAGGGTCGCTTGCGCTTAACTGCCTAATTTTAGGTTTTTCTTCATTTGAGAAAGACTAACCAAGGTTTCGTTAGGTCATTACGACTACAACGAACAGAAGATTTTCAACAGGCTTTTCGGTTAGGAAATAAACAGAATCAAGGTGGCTTGGTTGTTTATACTAGGCTTAATGGTTTAGGTTACGCTAGATTAGGTTTAGCTATTGCTAAAAAAAAAATTCCAAGTGCATCAGCTAGAAATCGGCTTAAACGTCTCATACGTGAAAGTTTTCGACTTAATCAGAGTAGATTACCAGAAGTAGATATTGTCATAGTAGTTACGAGTCGGTCTTATAATAATCAAGTTTTGTTGTGTGATTTAGATAAACAATGGTCAAGGTTAGAAGTTTATTACAAAAGAGCCTGATCTTTTTATTGCAGGTTTACCGTTACCTTATTAGCCCTTTAATAGGACAATATTGTCGTTTTTATCCAAGCTGCTCGAAATATGCGCTAATTTCAATTAGACGATTTGGCTCCTGTAAAGGATCATACATGACAGTATGTCGCCTATTACGTTGTCATCCATGGCATACAGGTGGTTATGATCCTGTTCCGCCTCTTCCTGTTTCTAAACTACCCACTAAAATGAGTTAATCTATATGGAACTGGCTCGCGTTTTTTTATTAGGTGCCTTATTTTTAATTGCATTTATGTTATGGAATGCATGGCAAAATGAATATCCTACCACCAGTCAAGAAATTGGATCTGCAAATTTTGTAAAAAAGCAGTTAATTAATAATAAAGAAATAAAATTACCGATCCAGACTGAAACAGCTGTTCCGGCTAAAGATGTCCAACAACAACGTTTTATCCATGTAAAGACGGATGTTCTTGATATTTGGATAGATACTTTAGGAGGAAATATTGTCAAAGCCAATCTTTTGGAATACCCACAGCATCCAAATCAGATTAACTCCGCCCCATTTCAATTATTAAGCCCTAATGCAGCTAATTATTATGTAGCTCAAAGTGGGTTAGTTTTATTAGATAAGAAACAGATATTTCAGTATCACAGCCTTAAAAATAATTATAATTTAGAGCCAGGGCAGTCAGAGCTTAAAGTTAATTTAATCTGTGTCACTTGTGGAAAAGTTCAGGTTCAAAAGACATTTACATTCAAAAAAAATGATTATTTAGTTCCAGTAAGCTATCAAATATCAAATCATTCATCTTCTATTTGGCAAGGACGTTTTTATCTTCAATTTCAACAAAAGAAAATTGCTCAAGAGCATAGTTTATTTAATATTAGCTCTTATACAGGCGGGGCGATTTCTACACAAGATAAACCCTATCAAAAGGTTAGTTTTGATAAAATGGCTCAAGGAAATATCTCATTAGCTACTCAAAATGGTTGGATAGCTATGTTACAGCATTATTTTTTAAGTGCTTGGATACCTCCTGTTGGACAGGAATTCCATTTCTTTAGTTATGCAAAAGACGGTATTTACACTTTGGGCATGGTAGGTTTGCCTTTTCAGATTCAGACAGGTGTGGAATTTGTCAGTAAGAGCCAGCTTTATCTAGGTCCAGAAATTATGGATCGTTTAAAAGCCGTGGCTCCTCATTTAGATTTGACTGTCGATTATGGAATTTTATGGTTTATTTCCATGGCTCTTTTTTGGTTACTTAAGCATATTCATCAATATGTTGGGAACTGGGGATGGTCAATAGTTATAGTAACGATATTAATCAAGTTAGCTTTTTATCATTTATCAGCAAAAAGTTATCGCTCTATGGCTAGTATGCGTAATTTACAACCGCGTATACAGGCTATAAGAGAGCGTTACGGCGATGATAAGCAAAAATTAACTCAAGCCACCATGGAACTTTACAAAACCGAGAAGGTAAATCCTTTGGGGGGGTGCTTACCTATATTGGTACAAATTCCAGTATTTATTGCGCTTTATTGGATGCTTTTAGAGAGCGTTGAATTAAGACAAGCACCATTCATACTTTGGATTCATGATTTATCAACCAAAGATCCTTATTATATTTTACCCATTTTAATGGGCATCACTATGTTTGTTCAACAACGCCTTAATCCGCCACCTCCAGACCCAACACAAGCTAAAGTGATGCAGTTTTTACCTATTTTCTTTACCGCCTTATTTTTGAATTTTCCTTCTGGGTTAGTATTATATTGGGTTGTGAATAATACACTCTCAATTTTACAGCAATGGTTTATTATGCGTCGAGTAAGCATTGATTTATCAAAAAAGAAACGTTGAGCTATGGTTAGAAGTGCGTGAATAATTTTGAAGCAACTTTAACTATAAGGGAAACCATTGTAGCTTTAGCTACCCCCTCTGGTAGAGGGGGGATAGCCGTTATTCGGGTTTCAGGTTCAAATATTCAATCTATCGTTCTTCAATTACTGGGTCGCATCCCTAAAAAAAGATATGCAGAATATCTTCCTTTTTTATCTGAAGATGGAAGTGTGATCGACGAAGGTCTTGCTTTATATTTCCCTGCCCCGAATTCTTTTACAGGTGAAGATGTTCTCGAGCTGCAAGGTCATGGAGGCCCTGTCATCGTCGATAGTCTCTTGAAGCGAGTAATACAACTAGGTGCTCGATTGGCTAAACCTGGTGAATTCACTGAGCGGGCCTTTTTAAATTCAAAACTCGATCTTGTTCAAGCTGAGGCTATTGCTGATTTAATTGCTGCTGAAACAGAACAGGCAGCCCGTGCGGCGATGCGTTCGCTACAAGGAGATTTTTCGTGTCGCATTAATCAAATGAGAGAAACTTTAATTGAATTAAGAACAGGCTTAGAGGCAGCAATAGATTTTGTTGATGAAAATATAGATTTTTTGAAAGATACTCAAATTGTAAATAAATTACATACTATTCTTGATAAAATTCGAGAAATAAAAAATTTAGCAAAACAAGGTACTTTATTACAAGAAGGTTTAAGCCTAGCTATTGTTGGTCCGCCGAATGTGGGAAAATCGAGTTTATTAAATAAGTTAACCGCAAAAGAGTCTTCTATTGTAACTTCTTTTGCTGGTACTACTCGTGATGTGATTAAAGAGAAGATCAAAATAGAAGGTTTATTATTAAATATTGTTGATACAGCTGGATTAAGAGCAACCACGGACGAAATTGAAAAAGAAGGTATTAAACGAACTTTAGCTGAAATATTTAAAGCTGATTTAATTTTGTGGGTAGTGGATCACTCAACAACGGCAATTGGCGATTTAAAATTTTGGAAAGAACAACAGAGTTTTTTAAATAATATTTTCAGCGATAAAAGAATAGTTATTATAAGAAATAAAATTGATCTTAAAAAAGAAGAGCCGAGTATAGATAAAGAAATCGGTTTTGACGTTATTAAATTATCCGCAAAAACCAGTGAAGGTTTAACATTACTTTTTAATTATTTAAAGAAATGTGTAAGCTATACTAATGCAACTGAAGGGAATTTTAGCGCCAGAAGGAGACATTTAGAGGCTTTAACTAATACTGAAGTTGCTCTATGTAATGGATTAAATAAATTAGAAAATAATCAATTTCCTGAGTTGCTTGCTCAAGATTTATTAGAAGGACAAAATTATTTAGGGGAAATTACTGGGAAGTTTACGTCAAATGATTTACTAGGAAAAATTTTCGCCAATTTTTGTATCGGTAAATAAATTTTCATTATTTATTAAGTCCCGAATAGCATTTTGAACAATATGTGGGGTTAATTGTTTTAAGCAATTAAAATGAACAAGTGGACATGTTCTTTCAAAGCAAGGGCTACAGTTAAGTTTTAGATGGATTACCTTAGCTTTAACTGATAAAGGAGGGGTAAATTCTGGACTACTTGAACCATAGAGCGCAATTAAGGGACGATCTAGCGCAGCAGTTAGATGCATCAGTCCAGAGTCATTACTAATAACTAATTTTGCAAAAGATAAAATATGTAAAGCCTCTAATAAGGAAGTTTTACCAATAAGATTGATACAAGCTTTGTTAGTTAACTCCTGAATTTTCTGCCCGATAGATCCATCAGAATTAGAGCCAAGTAATACAATTTGCCAATTTTTCGATTTTTTGTAATTTGCAATTTCTGCAAAATATTCTGCAGGCCAACATTTTGCAGGGCCATAAGCTGCACCAGGACATAAAATTAGTAAAGGTTTTTCTTTAATTGAGAACAATTTTTTAATTTTTATGGTTTCTTGATTGTTGCTAATTTCAAAATGAGGTTGAAAAGTCTTCCAATCCAATTTCTGATTAGTTGTAGTTTTTATTTTCCCTAATGCGAGGAAGCGTTGAATCATTAAAGGGAGTTTTTTTTTATTCAAAATTCGCCAATCATTTAGTAATCCAAAACGCATTTCGCCAAGCCACCCTGTTCTTAGGGGGATGCGGGCAGCAAAAGGAATTATTGAAGATTTCCATGAGTTTGGAAGAATAATTGCTTGATGGTATTTTTTATTTCTTAATTCTTTCCCAAGTCGCCAGCGTTTTTTTAATTGAAATTGAGAGTGTCCTAAGGGCATGGTGAATATTTTGTTAATTTCCGGCATGACGGAATACAATTCATGGCTCCAAGCGGGAGCTAGTACATCGATTATTGTCTCAGGGTCGTGTTGCTTTATATATTTAAGTAAAGCTTGAGCAATGATTATATCGCCTATCCAAGCTGGGCTGATAATAAGAATTTTTTTAGAGCTATCCATTGAAGAGATTCCAGTAAGGGCTAATTAGGTTCATTTTTTAGAAAATATTCAGTTCCGCAGTAAGGACAAGTGACATGGCCAGTTTTAGCGATAGGCAAATAAACTCTGGGATGGTAGTCCCATAAGCTGCTATTTTTTAATGGGCATGAAAGGGGCAGATTCTGGGGGGTAATTTCATAAAAGTGCTTTGTCTGACTGCGTTTTAATGGTAATGACATAAAAAACCTCTAAATTAATGCACTATTATTTTGCCAGTTCCATGCTAAACTGTATAGAAATTTATCTTTTTTGGGAACGAATAAATAAGGCTTAGGGCATAGCTTAAGGAAAATGTATTTACTCCATTTTCTAAAAGGCAAATTTTAATCTATTATTTAATTAACTATTTTAATTATTTGTAATAAATCAATTGATTTAAACTATTATGCATCATTCTTTTTAAATTTAGCGTATGCAAATAACTTCATGGGTATTAAAAAATGGGATTGTTCAAAGATTTAAGATTCTCTTGTAAAAAAGCAATAAAAACTAAAAAAGCACGGCCTAATCTATATTCTGTTAAAAAAGCAGATGATCTATTAAATACTGAAAATAACATAGCATTAGTTGAAAAGATAAAATCACTTATTGAGCCGACGAATCGGTTTAACTATTTTTACTTACCTATCATTAAGAAATTTGCAGAGTTTGTCCAGGATATCCCTTTAATACAACACGGTTTTTTTAATCAGCAAATTAATTTTTTGGAAAGAGGTTTGGAAAGGAGCTCAAGAACATTAAGTTTATGTTTGGAATATTTTTTCCCCGAAGAAGTTAATTTCAGTAATATTTCTGACAAGAATACATTATGGATTTATGCGATATTTACTGCAGCATTATTTTTAGATATTGGTAAACTTGCAGTTAAATATTCTATTAAGCTCTATGAAAATGAAGAAAAGGATAGTTTAAAAAAATGGAGTCCGCATGTTGGTGCAATAAATAAAGTCTATAAGTATCAAATCGATTATATTAAAGAAAATTACGATAATTTAGAACATGCAATCACTCCTATATTGGCGCGTCAGATTTTGAATAGTGCAACAAATATTAATTTAGAAGGAGAAGGATTTAATTGGATAGCAAGTGATTTAAAAGTTTTAGAAACATGGCTCAACTTATTATCTGGAAAAGAAGATCGTATTCCTATGACATCTTTTATGTCCATGGTTCCCCGGGCAGAAATCGAAATTATAGAAAATTCTCGAATAGATGCCCAAGTAGAAATAACTGATCCTGCTGGAGAAGCTTTTTTACAATGGTTACGCAAAGAATTTCTCGATGGAAAAATTTTAATAAATGAGAAAGATGCCAAAATTAATATTACTAATGAAAAAATCTTTATTTCTACAGATATTTTTCAAGAATTTGCTGATAAAAATCCAAGTTATAAACATCCTGAAGTTATTGAAAAACAATTCATTGATGTTGCAAAACTATATCAAATTTCTATCAGTGAGCTGGATCAACGCTATAGAGCCTTTGGTGGGTTGTCTGGATTGGGAGATTTAAATAAAAGATATATGGCAGTAGGTGGTTTATCTTCTGGCCAAGAAAATAAAAAAAATTCATTAAAAAGAATTTTAGAAGGGGATAAGAATTTAATTTATTTTCTTATTACTTCTAATACTTTATTGCAGAAAATTATTAATGTAGATTCCAATAAAATAGTTACCAAAAATTTTAATTCCCTCAATTTAACTACTTAATTTTATGGCAACCTATGCGATTGGAGATATTCAAGGTTGTTTTGATTCATTACTTCGATTATTAGATAAAATAAACTTTGATTCTCAAAATGATACATTGTGGTTTACGGGTGATTTAGTAAATCGCGGACCAAAATCATTAGAAGTTCTTCGTTTTATAAAAAAATTAAAAAATTCTCACATCGTATTAGGCAATCATGATTTACATCTTTTATCCGTTGTTTATGCCGATGTGCGTTCGGATCCGAAAAATAATTTACAACCTATTTTAAGTGCACCCGATATAGAAGAACTATGTATTTGGTTAAGAAATAGATCTTTATTACACTATGATGCTTTTTTAGACTATACCTTAGTCCATGCAGGTCTTCCCCCTCAATGGGATTTAAATAAAGCGCTTTTATGTGCTGAAGAAGTAGAAACTATCTTGCGGGGGAAACATTATATTGAATTTTTGAAAAATTTGTATGGTAATGAACCTTCTCAGTGGAGTGATAGCCTTACCGGTTGGGAGCGATTACGATGCATTACAAATTGTTTGACCCGTTTGAGGTTTTGTGATATCAAAGGAAATTTAGAGTTTACAGCTAAAGGAGTTAATGCTATATCGGACAATTATTTTCCTTGGTTTAAACTACCTAATCGACGTAGTAGAGATTTAAATATTTTATTTGGCCACTGGGCAGCGTTGCAAGGGCAAACAGATGAGCCAAATGTATATGCTTTAGATACAGGTTGTGTATGGGGTAGATGCTTAACTGCGATGCGTCTAGAAGATAAGGTAAGGATTAATATCAATTGTCTGGATTAATTTTACAATATTTATAAATAGGTTAGATCATTTTGAGTTAATTTAATTTAAATGGATTTAAAACTTAATTAGGGAATGCAAAGATCTTAAAATGAAAAAAATACTAAAATATAATTTAAAATTAATAAATATCTTTTACCACAAGCTGCAAAAGGTGTTGTTATCGGGTCGTTCATACGATGATATCGTTAAAAAATAGCATTGTAGAAGGTTGGCTTTTCAATATGAAATTTTACCTTGTGATTCTAAATGCCGATGAAACACTTACCTCTTTATTTCTGGCTAGCAATACTAAAAACAATACCTCTTTGAAGATTTTAAAAGCCCATCCTTGCTTTTAAAAATATATTTTGAAAAGAGAGTATATGAAAATGAAACTACGAACGATTGCGTCTGTCGTGGATAGCAAGCCTCCACAGCCAGTTTTTGTTTTTAGACCGAATGTTATGGAACGTGCGGTTAATTACTTTCGCACACGATTTCATGGACGCATTTTATATGCTGTTAAAACTAACCCTGAAACTCAAGTCATAAATCTATTAAATCATCAAGGTATTAATACTTTCGATGTTGCTTCATTTGAAGAAATTCGTATGATTAAATCGCTTATACCTGATGCCGAGCTTTATTTTATGCATCCTGTGAAATCTACTTTTGCGCTTCAGGAAGCATATTTCAATTATGGAATAAGGCATTTTGCCTTAGATAGCTTGGATGAGCTTAAGAAAATTATTCGATTTACTGAAAATGCCAAAGATTTGTGTTTGCATTTACGTTTAGCAATTCCTAATACCTTTGCTGAATTTAATTTATCATCCAAATTTGGGATTAATTTGGATGAAGCACCAGAGCTTTTAAAGAAGATCCGAAAAGTGGCTGTTAAACTTGGCATTACTTTTCATGTTGGTTCGCAGTGTATGCATCCAGATGCTTATCGAATTGCTATTCGCTTAGCAAATAAATTGATTAGCCAGTCAAAGATTGAGATAGAATATTTGGATGTAGGCGGAGGGTTTCCGTCTATTTATCCTGGTATGACCCCACCCGCTTTAGATATCTATTTTAATGCTATTCATGAAGAATTCCAGGAAATTTCCAAAAAATTCCCTTGTATTGAACTACTTTGCGAACCTGGTCGATGTTTAGTTGCCGAAAGTACATCTGTTATTGTACGTGTGGAATCTAGAAAAAAAAATCAGTTATATATTAATGATGGAACTTACGGAAGTCTTTTTGATGCGGGCATTCCACATTTTATTTTTCCCGTACGTTTAATTCAAACATCTTACAATAAGAATAAAGATCTTATTCCATTTAGTTTTTATGGTCCTACCTGTGATTCTTTAGACTACATGGAAGGCCCTTTTTATTTACCTAGCGATGTAAAAGAGGGAAATTATATTGAAATAGGTCAGGTAGGAGCTTATGGTAGAACTCTTTCTACAGGATTTAATGGGTTTAAACAAGAAGAAGGAGTAATTGAAGTTTCAGATAAACCTATAATGAGTATGTTTTCAGCGATTAAATTGCGGAATACTCGAGTATTGTCGGCTAAATAATATATCCATAGTAATTGAATTTTGATGGTATGCCAAAAAATGCCGAAACATATGAAGTTTTCGAATTGAGTTGCAATATAGCCAAAAATTAAACTGTAAAAGTCTATAAATTACCTATAAGGAAAAAGAATGACTACACAAATTTGTAAAAATCCATTAAAAGAAAAGTTATTGAATAAGTTTGTTGAACATATTGATATTACACTTTTTGATGCCCGCCCTATTATTGATTCAATGGCTGCAATGTCCTTTACGTCGCGTGATTTATCACGTGCGACGCAGATTTTTAATACTATGCTTCAAGATGAACGTTGTAGCATAATTTTATCAATTGCTGGTTCGACTTCAGCAGGTGGTTGCATGAAGCTATACGCAGATTTAATAAAATACAATATGGTGGATGCTATAGTAGCGACTGGAGCAAGCATAGTCGATATGGATTTTTTTGAAGCTTTAGGTTTTCGGCATTATCAAGGAAGTTCGTCCTTTGATGATGGAAAGCTTCGTGATTTACATATTGATCGGATCTACGATACTTATATTGATGAAGAACAACTTCAATGCTGTGATCATGTCATTTTAGAAATTGCTAATAATCTTAAGCCACAAGCCTATAGTTCTCGAGAATTTATTCATGCAATGGGTGCTTATTTAGCTAAAGGACATGCCAAAAAACAAGATTCTTTAGTCCAATTAGCGTATGAGTATGATGTTCCAATTTTTTGTCCCGCTTTTACTGATTCTTCAGCAGGATTTGGTTTAGTACTTCATCAGGTAAAAAATCCTAATCAACATATTACGATTGATTCTATTCGAGATTTTAGAGAACTAACTAACATTAAAATCAAAGCGGGTACTACTGGCTTGCTGATGGTTGGTGGTGGTGTACCGAAAAATTTTGTTCAAGACACAGTAGTATGTGCTGAGATTCTCGGTCAACCTGTAGATATGCATAAGTATGCAATTCAAATCACCGTTGCAGATGTTCGAGATGGAGCATGTTCTAGTTCAACCTTAAAAGAAGCCTGTTCATGGGGTAAGGTGGATAAGGCTTATGAACAAATGGTTTTTGCTGAAGCAAGTTCTGTTTTGCCACTTTTAGCCAGTGATGTCTACCATCGTGGTTATTGGAAAATTCGCAGTCGTCGACGTTTTGCTGAATTATTTAAATCATAAAAAAGGTTTTTAACATGAAATGTATGATACCAAAAAAAGGTTTTTTAGGATTAGATCCTAAAGATGCTGTTGCTTATTCTGATGCTAAAGCAGTGATTATTCCTTTTGGCCTTGAAAGTTCCGTTACTTATGGTGGAGGAACAGCGAAAGGTCCTGCGGCTATTATTCAAGCTTCCCGGGAAGTCGAATTATTTGATGAACACTTGTGGTGCGAACCTTTCCGTCAAATTGGTATAGTAACACTGGATGAACCAAAGATTGAGTCCGAGATTCCTGCTGCTTTGCAACAACTAGAAAATATTGTCAAGCAAGTATTAGAAGATAAAAAATTTCCGTTTGTTTTTGGTGGTGAACACTCTATTACTATTGGTGCTATTCGCCCTTTTCTAAAAAAATATGACGATATAGTTTTATTGCATTTCGATGCTCATGCTGATTGACGAAATGGATATCAGGGCCAACACTACTCATACGCTTCAGCCATAAGACGTTGCTTAGATCACGATAAACTTAAAGTAGTTTCAATTGGGATTCGGAATGTTTCAAGAGAAGAAATTCCTTTCATTGAAGAAAATAGCCACAGAATCCATATTTACTGGGGAAAAGATAAAAAAAATTGGGATATTAAGCAAATAGTATCTCATCTTAAAAATCGTCCAATTTATTTGACATTCGATGTCGATGGATTTGATTCCAGTGTCATGCCTGCAACAGGAACGCCGGAACCGGGGGGGTTGTTTTGGGAGGATGTTATAGAAATTATTACAGCGATAAGTCAAATTGGGACCATCGTAGGGGCAGATATTAATGAACTTGCGCCTATTTCTCAGCTACATAGCTGTGACTTTCTAGTAGCAAAAACTTGCCTATAAAATTCTTTCGTTAATTTACTTTATAAAAAGTACACTTACTTGAGAATCAGGATAATTAACGTTTTTTACAGTATATGATTTGAGATCATGTAGGAATTGCTGATCTGCAGGCACAAATGGTTGTGTGACTGTTTGTTTTTTTAAAGGCTGAAACTGTAAATGCCAGGTTTTATGATAGTGAACTAAACCTAGCCACAAAGGAATACCATTACAAAATAACTTATGAGAATTCCAAAGATTTAAAACTAATAAATTGTGTGTTGTTGGAAAATATTTAGTCATTGTTAGTGTAGGGGCTTGACCGGCATTAGCAGAAATAAATAAAGGAACGTTTGGATCTTTGACATGTAAACTTAATTTATAAAGCGTTGTAAAAATTTTTTCTTTAGGAATTGTATGCCAGGCTTGTTTTTCTAGATAATTTTGAATATCTGCAAGTTTACCCGCCCATTGAATATTTAATATTTCGATTTTTTGGCCAAAATGTCCTACCCGATAAATTGGTGTTTGAAATTTTGCATCTTTCCACCATTTATTAACATTTATAGTTTGCTCAGAATAAATAAGCTGAGAATTTGAAAGTAGTTTTTTATAACCATAAGCTAAATTAGTTCCCCAACAAACCAATAAAATTAGAACGCCGAGTATCGCAATCTTACCGGATGAAATAGTTGTATGATCTAATTTTCTACGATAAGAAAGTGTCAAGCCAGCGAGAATACTTATTGCTAATAGAGTGCCTCCAAGAACATCACTAAACCAATGTGCAGTTAAGTAAATACGAGAAAGCATAACTGAGATAATAATTAAACTCGTTAATCCATAAATGATCATTCGTTGATTTTTGGATTTTTCTATTGCAATTAAGACAGCGAAAAAACCTAAAATAGAAATACTGCTTACAGTATGTCCGCTAGGAAAAGAAGCGCCTAGTGGTATTTTCACCAAACCAATAGGGCGGGCAATATGCAAAATATGTTTAAATAAACTACCAAATCCATAACTTAACAAACCTGCTAATCCCCAATGTAGACTTAGCCAATAATTTCTTTTTACTAGAAAAAATCCTAACATCACTAGCCAAAATACACAGAGAACTCTTGGGCTTAACTCAGCCATAGCAATAAAAAATAAATCTAAATTTTCTTGACGTAGGCTGCGCATTAAATGATAGATGGGTTCATTTAGATAAGTTGCAAGGCCATGATGTGCCACGCTAAAAGCAGTTAATAGAAATCCGAATGCACAAAAAACACTGGTTAAAGCGAGTGCCAATTGAGCATGCGAATGGGGGTGTCGATAATCTGTCAGGATAGAGGTGATAGTTTTTAGTTTTGGGTGATTGCGTGTGAAATGCCAAAGATAAGCAACTTGTTTATCCAGTAAACGACTAAACCATGCGTAACATGATTTTATAAAAGCGTAAACTAACCATATAAACAATAAAAGTAATACAACAAAGATAATTAATTTTGTTGCTATTTCGGGAGGTAATTGTTGGGAAGCTTGACCTAAAAGAATTCCAGGCAACATATAAGCTGGTGCCCAGGCAATAGCGGAAATAATGTCAGCAACCAAAAATTGGCGGCATGGCATACGTACCATTCCTGCAATAAAAGGCAAAATTGCCCGAATGGGTCCAAAAAAACGACCGAAGAAAATACTTTTCCCACCATGTTTGTCAAAAAATGCTTCCCCTTTTCGTAAAAGTTTTGGATAGCGACGAAATAGCGAAAAATTTTTAGTATAATGATGATAATATCTACCTATCCAAAAACTCAGTACGTCACCGGTGATGGCTCCTGCGATTGCCCATAAGACAATGGGCGTAAAATGTAAAACCCCTATTCCTATTAAAGTACCGATAGCAGTCATGAAAACTGTTCCTGGGACTAGAAAGCCTATCATTACCAAACATTCAAGAAAACAAACAAAATAAGTAATCAAGCCTGCTAAATAGGGGTGAATTTGTAGCCAATCAAAAAAAGGTTTGAGATCGGGAAGCGTCATTAGGCTACATTCTCTCCAGCGGCTTGTTTATCCGCGTGATAGGAAGAACGGACGAGGGGTCCACTTGCTACGCGGATAAACCCCATTTCTTTTGCTAAATGACCGAGATCTTTGAACTCTTGTGGAGTCACATAACGCGCAACAGGAAAATGATGCCGGCTAGGAGCGAGATATTGACCTAGGGTGATCATATCCACTTGATGTTTACGTAGATCTTGCATGACTTCTCTAACTTCTTCTAGAGTTTCTCCTAATCCTAACATTAGCCCTGATTTGGTAGGTATACTTGAGAAACGATTCTTAAATTCAAGTAATAATTGTAGTGACCATTTATAATCTGAGCCTGGTCGTGCTTGTTTATATAAGCGCGGTACAGTTTCAATATTATGATTAAACACATCGGGCAATTCAGGTGCGATAGCATTCAGAGCGATTTCCATACGGCCACGAAAATCGGGTACTAGCACTTCTATAGTCAACTTTGGGCAATTTTCTCGCAACGCCTGTAAACATGCAGTAAAATGAGCTGCTCCCCCGTCACGTAAGTCATCTCGATCAACTGATGTTATAACAACATAACGAAGCCCCATTTTTTTAACTGTTTTTGCGAGATTTTTTGGTTCATCTGGATCTAATGGATCAGGTCGTCCATGGCCAACATCACAAAAAGTACACCGACGAGTACATTTGTCTCCCATAATCATAAAAGTAGCTGTACCATGACTAAAACATTCACTTAAATTTGGACAAGAAGCTTCTTCACATACCGTATGAAGGCGATTTTCCCGCAACATAGTTTTAAGTTGATCGACAGCCGTTGTTGTCGGTAATTTAATGCGAATCCAATCCGGTTTACGGACTGGAGCAGTGGGTTCAATTTTGATTGGAATGCGAGCCATTTTTTCAGCTCCGCGTTGTTTTTGCCTAGGATCAGGTGTTTTAAATTCCATAATTTTTAAAATTTTATATAAAAAGAAGTAATTTTAGCATACAGATACTGAGATATATGTTTGTCAAGCACGATATTTGTAGAAATAATTCTTTAAGTAAAAATAAGGAAAAATCTAGTTAATATTTTCAATGAAGCTTAACATTTATAAATCTCAATTACTTGTTGAAATTGCTTAATAAAGTCATTTGCTACTTTTTTAAGATCAGAGGGCCCCCCTAAATCTGAAACTTGAGTAATAGCGAGTCGGCTCATACCACAAGGATTGATCCCAGTAAAAGGATTAAGATCCATGGCAACATTGAACGCTAGGCCATGATAACAATAACCACGTCGAATGCGTAGGCCGATGGAAGCAATTTTAGCAGAATTGACGTAAATACCAGGGGCTTCTCTTTTTGCTTCGGCAATAATGTTGTAAGTAGCTAATAGATTTATAATTGTGTTTTCTAGAAGAGAAACTAATTCACGTATCCCCAGATTGAGACGTCGAAGATTTAGTAATGGGTATATAACCAGCTGTCCAGGGCCATGATAGGTTACCTGTCCGCCGCGATCTGATTTTTCGATGGGAATATCCCCTGGACTAAGGATATGTTCTAATTTTCCGGCTTGGCCTAAGGTATAAACGGGATTATGCTCTATGAACCAAATTTCATCAGGAGTTTCAGGATTTCGCTTATCAGTAAATAAGCGCATGGCTTGAGCTATTTCATTATAATCACCTTGTTGTAAGGGCCGTATGATGAGTTGCTGGTTTTTCATAGCACAGAAAGTATACTTGATCTCTATACCTTGTTGAATAGATGAAACGTTAAATGTAACAAAATATTGTTAATTAACTTACTAAATCCAATTAAATAGCATATTTTGTAACTTAATTTCTGTTAAAATAGTATATGTTCTCATGAATCGGGGATGAGTTATATGAAAAAAAGGTTAATATTTCTTTTCTTATCAGTAAGTGCCATAGTGAGTGGTAAGGTCTTTTCAATGCCTAACCCAGCTTCCGTTTATTGTGTGCATCACGGCGGCCATTTAGAAATGATAAATGAGTCGGGTGTAACGGGCGTTTGTATATTTCCTGACAAAAGTTATTGTGAAGAATGGAGTTATATCAAAGGAGTTTGTAAACCCAGTCGTTTTTATTTGCCTGAGAAGAAAAAGGGAATAAAATATTGCCTTACGCAATTACCGAATAAAAATTTAGTTATTTATTTATGTAAAGCTTGAATAGATGGTAGATAAAGAAAAGCATTTACATTATTTTAAAAAAATGGAAATTCCCCTTTGGATTTTACAAGATAGTGGTAATAAATTATCTAAAGAAAAAATCAAGGACGATGATATGTCCAAAAAAGTAATCACTCGCGAGCAAAAAATTTCGACATTAGATTGGCCAAAATTAAAATTAGCAGTAAACAATTGCAGAGCTTGTGATCTTTATAAAACACGAACTAACCCCGTATTTGGTGTGGGAAATCCAAATGCCGATTTATTAGTTATTGGAGAAGCCCCAGGAGCGAATGAAGATAAACAAGGAGAACCTTTTGTAGGTCGAGGTGGACAATTATTGACAAATATGTTGTCTGCGATTGGTTTTAAGCGTGGAGATTACTATATTGCAAATATTTTAAAGTCGCGCCCACCCAATAATCGTGATCCTTCTTTAGCGGAAGTAACGGCATGTACACCTTATTTGTTAAGACAGATTAGTTTAATTAAGCCAAAGTTAATTTTAGCAGTGGGTCGAATAGCTGCACATTTTTTATTAGGAACTGATGCATCTATGGCGAGTTTACGTGGAAATTTGTTTCATTTCGGCGCAAATAAAATTCCTTTGTTAGTTACTTATCATCCCGCATATTTACTTCGCTCTCCGCGGGAAAAAAGGAAGGCTTGGCAGGATATGCTATGTGTAAAAAAACAATTAGATCTAGAAGTTATCGAACCAAATGGATAAATAAGCCAAATAATTTTTTCGAATTGGGTTTTAGCTTAGTCGAGCTATTATTTACCCTTACTTTAAGTACAATTTTATTAGCTCTAGCCTTTCCAGTTTATAATCATTTAATTCTTGATCTTCGTTTATTTATTTTAACTGATCGAGTCCGTTTTACTTTAAATTATGCTCAAACGGAGGCAATTAGACGTCAAAATGTGATAACTATATGCAAAAGCAAAGATGGAAAAAGCTGTTCCGGAAATTGGAAGGATGGATGGATCATTTTAATAAGTAAAAGTTCAACTTCTGCGCTTGCAAATGGAAAACTACTTCGTGTTTTTCCTGCTTTAAGTCATTGGGAATTTTTAGAATGGCGTGGTTTTTACTCAGACAATTATTTGCAATTATTTCCAAATGGTTCCATCCAAAGTGGTCGTTTTATCCTCGGTGTTAATTCATTATCAAACAAAATGAGGGTTCGCTTTATTAAAATAAGTCCAACTGGAAGAATAAGGGTAGGTAGGATAATGACAAAATCTGATAGGTAATGGCTTGATAAATCCATTAATTGGCTTTGAGTATCAGTTTTTTTTCGTCTGAATATATTGTTCTTGCAATGAATTCAAAAAATTCGTATCTTCATGTACTAGCAATCTGTAGCTCTAAGCACTAATCAATTAAAAAGTTTGTTATGAAAAAAAACGCTCTTTTCATTCTATTAGTAATAGTTTCAATAAATATCTATGCCTTAGTTCCGGGCTCATTAGGTGATTTATCCGATAAGCTTTTACTGCCGATGTCTCTATTGACTGGAGCATTGTATAATATGAGCTTAGCTATTGGGATAGCTTTACTGTTTGGTTCACTCATCCAATATAAGAACTATCGAAATAACCCTTCCCAAGTTCCTCTGAGTCGACCTATTACTTTGTTGGTTTTCGGTGTGATTTTAGTTGTATTACCTATACTTACTAAATTTTCTGAAAGCGCTCTTTTAGTTTCTAGAGTTTCTTAATATGAAAATTCTGATAAGCAATGATGATGGTGTACATGCCCCTGGGTTATCGATTTTAGCTAAAGCTCTTGCTCAAATTGCAGAAGTAACAATTGTGGCCCCTGATAGGGATCGTAGTGGAGCGAGTAATTCTTTAACTTTACAGCAGCCTTTAAGATTAAGATATTTTGATGATAATATTATTAGCGTTCAAGGTACTCCAACAGATTGTGTTCATTTAGCCCTAACAGGCTTGTTGAGCGAAGATAAGCTTCCAGATATGGTTATATCGGGTATTAACGCAGGTTCTAATTTAGGCGAGGATGTTTTTTATTCTGGAACTGTGGCTGCCGCAATGGAAGGACGATTTTTAGGGATCCCAGCAATTGCTTTTTCAATAGCCGGAAATGAACCTATGTATTATTCTACGGCAGCAGAGGTTGCCAAAAGGTTGGTAACACTCTTATATGAAAAACCAATTCCATCCAAGACCATACTAAACGTAAATATCCCAGACATTCCATTTGATGATTTAAAAGGATACGAAGTGACTCGCTTAGGAACCCGTCATAATGCCGATAGAATGATGCCTAGCAAGGATCCTAGAGGACATACTATTTACTGGATTGGTAGTTCTGGAAAGGAAAATGATGCAGGAAAAGGGACTGATTTTTATGCGCTAAATCAATCACGAGTTAGTATTACACCTTTACAGCTTGATTTAACTCATCATACTGCGCGAGACCAGATCGAAGATTGGATTATTAAAATGGATTCTAGGCTATAAATTATTTTTAAAGTTAAGAGTTTATCGATTTTAATCTATCTATTTTAACTAATTGTACAATATATAAATGAAGTATTTTTCAAAACTTTATGACAAAATGCTTATATTAGCGAAGCATGCGCATGCCCCGTACTATTTGTTTGTTTTAAGTTTTGCTGAGTCTTCTTTTTTTCCTATTCCCCCTGATGTAATGTTAGCTCCCATGTCACTCGCTAGGCCTGAATGTGCATGGCGTTATGCATTTTTGACCACGGTGGCGTCAGTTCTAGGTGGATTATTTGGCTATTGGATAGGGAGTATAGCGTTTGATTGGGTACACCCTTATATTCGGCAGTTCGGATACGAGAATACTTATCTATATATTGAGTATGGATTTAATCTATGGAATTTTTGGATACTTTTTTTGGCAGGATTTACACCCATCCCTTATAAGTTGTTTACCATTGCGGCTGGGGCCTTGCATGTTGCGTTATTACCCTTTATCTTGGGATCATTAGTGGGTCGAGGCGCAAGGTTTCTTTTGGTCGCTTTTTTAATGCGTTGGGGTGGTGTTCATATTGATAAATTATTACGACATTACATCGATCGATTATCCTGGTTTGTGCTATTACTAGCTGCTGTTTTTGCCTCTTTTAAAATTTGGGGTTAAGGCAAATGCTTAGTAATCAAAATAAGGATATAAATTTACTAGATTTCAATGACTATAACTACATGAGTATTTGGTATAAATATTTATGTATATAAGTATTATAAATTTTCACTAAAAAAATCAAGATTTTATTCAGATCAAGAATTCTTAAACTTTGTTAATTAATGTTAATAACCAAAATTGTTATTAATTACTAATTTTCTATCTAGGCTAATTTATTCAGGGAGAATTAATATGGGTAACAAAGGAAGTGTATTTAAAAAAAGAGGGGGTGGAAAGCAACAAAATTCCGATGTGTCTGAGCAAGTATTTGAAAGTAGACCAGAAAAATTTTTAGTAAGCCGTGAAGTTGGAGAACCAGAAACAACACCGCATAAATACGTAAGGCGTGATGAAACACTTGGCGCAACTCAATTATATTTAAATGAAATAGGATTTTCTCCTTTATTAACGGCTGAAGAAGAAGTTTACTATGCGCGGCTTATTGCAAAAGGCAATCAAGATGCCCGTAAACGAATGATAGAAAGCAATTTACGCTTAGTGGTAAAAATAGCCAGGCATTATAATAATCGCGGATTACAATTTTTAGATCTTATAGAAGAAGGTAATTTAGGATTAATGCATGCGGTAGAAAAATTTGATCCAGAACGAGGTTTTCGATTTTCAACTTATGCGACCTGGTGGGTGCGTCAAGCCATAGAACGAGCTATTATGAATCAAGCGAGAACGGTTCGTTTGCCTATTCATGTGGTTAAAGAATTAAATGTATATTTACAAGCGGCAAGAGAGCTGACACAGAAATTAGATCACAAGCCTACTTCAGATGAAATTGCTAAATGGTTAGATAGGCCTTTTGAAGAAGTTGAACGTATGCTTGGTTTAAATGAGCATATTACATCTGTTGATGCCCCAGCAAGCAGCGAAGCAGACAAACCTTTACTTGAAACTCTATCCGATAATCGTGAAAATGACCCTGAGCAAATCTTAGAGTGTGAAAATTTACGTAAGCGTTTAGAGGGTTGGCTTAAACAACTATCAACCAATCAACGTGAGGTTATTGCACGACGCTATGGGCTATTGGGTTGTGATCGCATGACCTTAGAAGAAGTTGGGGAAGTAATTGGCCTAACTCGTGAAAGAGTTAGACAAATTCAGGTTGAAGGTTTAAAGACTTTACGGAAAATTATGGAGAAACAAGGCTTTTTTTCCAATTTGCTTTATGATTGATTTTTTAAATAAAAATAAAATAGTTTAAAATATGAAATGGTTATTTAATTATAAATATAGTATTACTTATATTATTTTAATAGTTTTGCTTAACACCTTATTTGCTTACATCCCCTTAATGCAAATATTGAGTACTGAAATTTCTCCTATGGATTGGACGGTGGGAGTTGTCTATGTATTACGTGATTTTGCTCAACGCGAATTAGAGCATAAAGTTATTTTCCCTATGTTTATCGGAAGTTTAATAAGTTATGTTTTAGCAGGAAAGGATTTAGCGATTGCAAGCATGAGTGCTTTTTTAATCGCAGAATTTGTAGATTGGTCAATATATACTTTTACTAAACGACCTCTATCTCAGCGTATCCTTTGGTCTGCCAGTCTAAGTGCACCTATAGATAGTAGTGTTTTTCTATGGATTATCCATCAATTAAATGGGCTAGCAGTCTTGGTTCTATCATTAGCCAAAATTTTCGGTGTATTGTTTGTTTGGTATGGTTGGCGTAGTCGTGAAAAACGCACAATGTCAAATGCTTTGGATATAGTGACAGTTAATCAAAATTAGTAGATAAAATTTTTCTGTTTAAGTTAATATTTTTTATGGCCTAGCCACAATTTTCTATTAAAGCGGTCTAGAGGTTAGTTAGATGAGAGATAATGATTTAAAATTTTTAGATGTTGGACTTCTTAATATATATTATTGTTTAATCATTTATTATTTCAATATTTGTTTTATTGACATTTCGGTAATGTCGCGCAATTTTTCTAAAATAACTAATGGGGTATTTAAAGGAGGTAGCCAATAAATTGTATTTCCTAAAGGACGTAACCAAGCACCCATTTCCAATGCTTTCTGAAAAATTTGATAACCAATACGCTGTTTTTTTTCTTTTTCTGTTAATTCTAAATCTGCTGCAATAATTGCTCCAATTCCTCGGATGTTAGTTAATCTTTGTGTATTTGCATTTATTTCATGCATAAATTTTTTTAAAAAAAATTCTTTTTCTTGTACTTGTTGGAATATTTTTTCATCTTCTAAAATATTTAGACATTCTAATGCTACTGTTGCGGCTAAAGCATTACCACTAAATGTATGTGAGTGTAAAAAATTTTTTCCAGAAGAGTAATCATCATAAAATAAATTATAAATGTCAGTATGGGTTAATACCGCGCTCATGGGTAACCAACCCGAAGTTAAACCTTTACTTAAACAAATAAAATCAGGTTTTACTTGTGCATGTTCACACGCCAAGCCCCGCCCTGTTCTACCTAAACCAGTCATGATTTCATCGGCAATCAAATAAATACCATGAGTTTGAGTCCAGTCGCATAAACGTCGAAGAAAATCTTGGCTATAAATTTTCATGCCCCCTGCCCCTTGGACTATCGGCTCAACAATAATAGTCGCTAAATTTTTTTCTTGTTTTTCTAACTGATTTTCGATATTTGGCCAAATAGCTGAACAATCAGTCCATAGAGGATCAGAGCTAGAATGCACATAAGGGATATTTTTAATAAAACTAGGTTTTATTAAATGGGCTTCATAGGCTTTTCGATAAAGACCTAGATCACTAAGCCCTAAAGCCATAAAGGTCTCACCATGATAAGCATTTTGTAGGGAAGTAAATTGGGTACGCTGGCTTTGACCAAGTAATTGCTGGGCGTGTAAACTCATTTTTAGTGCAATTTCGACCGCCGAAGAGCCTTCACTGGCATAAAATACCTTATTTAGCCCCGGGCAAAGAGTACCTAATTTTTCAGAGAGCTGGACAATAATTTCATAGGTACAGTTGGCAAATATCACATGCTCAAAGTGCTCTAATTGAGTTTTAAGAGCGCTTTTTAAACGAGGATGGTTGTGTCCCAGTGACTTACACCACCAGCTAGAAATAGCATCGATTATTCGCTTGCCATCTGTCAGTTCTATATAAGAACCATAGGCTTTTTTGATTATTAACGGAGGAAAGGTTTCATAATCCTTCATTTGTGAGCAAGGATGCCAAATATGTTGGTGGTCGCGATTGATAAGATCCATAAAATAGAGTAAAAAAGAAGCTAATTAAACATAAAAATGACTAAAAATGCGAATATTCATTACCGGAAAAATGGCTCTAGCTAAGTAATAAAATATTTCGAGAAAGATTGTGTTAAATAAAAAGAATAAAAAAAAGTTAAAAGCCTGTGTCAAGGCGATACGGCCTTATCATGCCATAAAAAATGTCCTGCTATTTATACCAATTTTTGTTGGCCACCAATATTTTAATATTATTGCGCTAAAAAACTGTTTTTTTGGTTTTTTGGTTTTTTGTCTATTAGCTTCAAGTGCCTATATAATTAATGACTTACATGATTTAGAAAATGATAAAAAACATAGAAAAAAACAAAAAAGACCATTTGCTTCAGGTGAATTATCCTGTAGAACAGGATATATACTTGCCCCGTTATTAGCAATAGCCGCTTTAATTCTTACCATACCATTACCCTTAAATTTCTTGATAATTGCAATAACTTATTATTGCTTAACCTTGTTTTATACTTTTTTTATTAAAAAAATGAAATGGTTAGATGTTATTTTGCTGGCTTTTTTATATTCAATGCGTGTATTTGCCGGAATGACTTTAATAGACAATGGATTTTCATTTTGGTTAATTTTTTTCGTTTTATCACTATTTTTTAGCTTAGCATTACTTAAGCGTTATGCTGAGCTTCCACAAACAAAAAATGGATTATCTATTTTTGGACGGGCTTATACAATAAAGGATAAAACCAAAATTGCTTTGTTAGGATATATAAGTGGTTATTTGTCAGTTTTGATCTTTATATTCTATATTTATTCTGAAAAAGCACAACTATTTTATAGAACCCCTTTACTATTATGGCTAATTTGTCCTTGTCTATTTATTTGGGTTAATCATATGTGGCAATTTGCTCGAGAAGGGAAAATCAAGGATGATCCAGTAATATTTACAGTCAAGAATAGCAGTAGTTGGATTTTTTTATTGTTAATAATAATTTTTAGTGTGTTAGCTACCGAGATTGAGCTTCCATTTTATATCCTATAAGACTTTATTTAGGAAGTTGACAATATGCGGTATTCATTTTATTTTGGCAATTTTGTGATGTTAAGAAATTATTATGTTAAGTCCTGAAATCCGTCATGATTGGACACATGAGCAAATTTATGTGCTTTTCCAATACCCTTTTAATGATTTAATTTATCGCGCACATTCGGTTCATCGCCTATCTTTCCAAGCTAATTCAGTTCAGATTAGTAGTTTACTTAATGTAAAAACCGGCTTATGTCCTGAGGATTGTTCGTATTGTCCTCAGAGCGGGCATTACAACACCGGGCTAAAAAAAGAACCTCTAATGACAGTTGAACAAGTAAAAACTGCAGCTAAAAAAGCAAAAGAAAAAGGTGCAGGCCGATTTTGTATTGCGGCAGCATGGCGTAGTCCCCCTAAAAAAGAATTTAATAATATATTAGAAATGGTATCAGCAATCAAAGCATTGGATTTGGAGGCGTGTGCTACATTAGGTATGCTCACCCAGGAACAAGCTTTGCAATTATCCAATGTAGGTTTAGATTATTACAACCATAATCTAGATACTTCGCCAGAATATTACAAAACGATTATTTCTACACGAACTTATCAAGAACGCTTGGAAACCTTAGCTTGTGTTCGAGCAGCAGGGATAAAAGTTTGTTGTGGTGGGATAATTGGCATGGGGGAGACGCAAGAGGATCGGGTGGGTCTCTTACAACAACTTGCTAACCTACCTGAACATCCTAGAAGTGTGACATTAAATAAATTAATTCCTATCCCAGGCACCCCTTTGGCCAATAAGCCTCCAGTAGATTCTTTTGAATTTACTCGTGTTGTTGCGGTAGCGCGTATTGTTTTACCAACGAGTATGATTCGCTTGTCGGCTGGACGTGATAGTTTGAGCGAAGAGGCGCAAGCATTGTGTTTTTTTGCTGGCGCTAATTCTATACATTATGGAGAAAAATTATTAACAACAGAAAATATTACCCCTGACCAAGATAATGCATTATTAAAAAAATTGGGTTTGGAGCCTGTATTACTTGATACTGAATTACATGCATGTCATTAACTTTTGAACCAGCATTAAATCTACATAAAGAAAAAGGGTTATATAGAGAACGAAAAATTTTGCAAAGTTTGGATGGTATGCAGCGGCGTTATGAGGATAAAATTTTTTGTTCCTTTTCTTCCAATGATTATTTAGGCTTATCGAAACACCCGTCTATTATAAAATCTTTTAAACAGGCTGCCGACGACTTTGGCGTGGGGAGTGGCGCATCCCATTTTCTGGGAGCTTATAATCATTTTCATCAGGAGCTCGAGTTTGCCTTAGCTGAATTTCTTAATTTTCCTAAGGTTTTAGTATTTTCTACTGGGTATATGGCTAATTTGGGTATTTTAGGGAGTTTAGTGCAAAGAAAAGCGGCAGTATTTGCTGATAAATTAAGTCATGCTTCTTTAATTGATGGAGCAAAATTAAATACGAACTTTTTTAAACGCTATCCACATAATAAACTTGCCCAGCTGGAAAAACATTTAACGCAGTTTGCTTCTAGACAAAAATTTATCGTGACGGATGGTGTATTTAGTATGGACGGTGATATAGCATTATTGCCATCTTTAATTGGAATAGCTCAGAAATTTTCATCCACATTATTAGTGGATGATGCACATGGTATAGGGGTATTGGGAAAAAAAGGGATAGGTATTTGCGAGCTTTTTCAATGTAAGCCAGACATTTTATCTGGAGGCTTTGGTAAAGCTTTTGGATGTTTTGGAGGGTTTGTGGCATCGAATGAGATCATCATAGAAAATTTGATTCAATTTGCCCGCCCTTATATGTATACCACCGCTTTGCCTCCGGCATTAGCTAAAGCGGCATATACTAGTTTATTATTATTACAAACAGAAAGCTGGCGCAGGGAGAGATTACAGAGTTTAATTGCTTATTTTAAGCGGGCGGCGCAACAATTGGAGTTACCAATTCTGCCCTCTCAGACAGCTATTCAGCCGATTTTAGTAAAGAATACTGGGCAAACCCTAGCACTTTCAGCTTATTTACTGCAAAATGGGTTTTTGGTTAATGCTGTTCGACCCCCAACGGTTCCTGAAAATACTTCGCGACTACGAATTAGCTTATCTGCGTTACATTCAGAAAATGAAATTGACAGATTGTTAGAGCATATAGCCTTAGGTCTAAAATTGATAAGAATAAATGATAATTCAGTTTGATCAAACACAAATTGTTCAACGTTTTAATAAAGCGGCAAAGACTTATGATCCAGTTGCTGTGTTACAACAACAGGTAGGAAAATCTTTATTGGCGCGGTTAAGGGGGATTCGTTGTCAACCTCAGACTATATTGGATCTAGGTTGTGGTACAGGTTATTTTGAGTCTTTTTTAAAAGAATTATACCCGACGGCTAAGATAATAGGCTTAGATAAATCGAATGGAATGCTGGCGCAAGCACAGCTTAAAGAAACCGAGTATCAACTTAAAGATATTCATTGGGTAAATGGATGCGCTGAGGATTTACCATTTAATGATCACAGCTTCGAATTAGTTTATTCCAATTTAATGTTGCATTGGAGTAACAATTTTGTTAAATGCCTTAAAGAAATCCATCGCATATTAAAACCAGAAGGTTTGTTACTTTTCTCAATGGTGGGGCCTGATACTTTACAAGAATTGCGTTATTGTTGGAAAACCATCGATGAACAGCCCCATGTTCATCAATTTGTTGATATGCATGATTTAGGTGATAACTTACTACAAACTTCTTTTGCTTATCCTGTGATGGATATTGAATATTTTACTTTATTGTATTCAGAAGCTTTAGATTTGATGAAGGAACTAAAAAAATTAGGCGTGCAGAATATAGCTCAGAATCGTCAACGAGGTTTAACTTCTAAAGGAGCCTTAAAAAAATTAATACGAGCTTATGAAAGTTTTCGTACTGAAGAGGGGAAGTTGCCAGCGACTTGGGAAATTATTTATGGACATGCATGGTCTATAGAAAAACAATGTGGAATAGATGAAATAAAAATCCCTCTAAATAGTATTATTCGCGGATAAATTTTTTAATGCTTTAAATGAAGATGAGGCCAATGCAAACTAAAAAAGGCTTTTTCATTCTTGGTACAGATACCAATGTTGGCAAAACAACTATCGCGGTAAATTTGTTATCTTTTTTAAAAAAGAACGGGTATTCTACTCTGGGGTTAAAGCCTATTGCTACTGGAGCTCAGTTGACAGAATATGGTTTGAGAAATTCTGATGCAGTTTGTCTGCAAAAATCAGCAACTATCCATATTCCTTATGAACAGGTTAACCCATTTTGTTTTTTGGCACCCGTCGCTCCGCATATTGCCGCGGCACAACAGTCTAGCCAACTTAGTATTGACAAAATAATGGATTTTTGCGAATTGTCATTGAATTTAAACCCGGATTATTATGTTGTCGAAGGTCTTGGTGGAGCTGCTGTTCCTTTAAATGAAAAAGAAACAATGCTTGATTTAATGCAGCAATTAGCTTTGCCCGTCATACTTATTGTGGGTTTGCGTTTAGGATGTTTGAATCACACCCTTTTAACCTATGAAATCTTGAGAAAAAGAAATATTCCGCTTGTGGCTTGTATCTGTAATCAGATTGATCCTGATATGTTATTTCATGAAGAAAACGCGTTATATTTAAAGCAAGCTATGAATGTGCCTTTTTTCAGTTTTGTGCACTATCAGAATCTAAACACCTTAGATTTTGAAGTTTGCATAGACTGGTTGAATTTAATTAAAGCGGAGAATGAGTCATTTTTTGTTTAGCTTAGTCCAAATCAGCCCCTAAAAAGCTCTTAAGGTAGATTATGCTGGAAGGAAAACTATCGCATCTCAAACGTGAGATATATAATGCTCGAATATTGTAAGTTTTTACGAAATTTTTTTCATCTTATAGTATTTTTATTATGAAATTTTTCAATAAATATCGACTATTTTTTTTGATTTTGTTGTTGTTGACTTCTGCTCAAGTGCTAGCAGAGGAAAAGCTAAGTCAATTATTATCTAATGTACAAACTTCTCGTGCCGATTTTACTCAGACGATCATGAGTGCTAGAGGTCAAATTTTGCAACAAGTAAGCGGTAAAATGACCATACAACGTCCTGGGCATTTTCGATGGGAAGTTACACAGCCTAATAGGCAGTTATTAATCGCAGATGGTCAGCATATTTGGTTTTATGATATTGATTTACAACAAGTAACAATCCAAAAACAAAAAACTGCCCATAGAGATTCTCCCGCAGCTTTATTGAGTGAGTCTCCAAAAAATTTAAGCCAATTGTTCAATATTCATCCTTTAATGGATGTTCAAGGCTTTACTTTATTACCTAAAAATAAAAATGAATTATTTCAATCAATTACTTTGATTTTTCAAAAAAATCGCTTAAGTGAGATGCGTTTGATCGATAAGCTAGAACAACAAACGGCGATTAATTTTTCGCAAGTTGAAATAAATCCTTATTTACCAGCAAACACATTTCATTTTTTTATGCCAAAAGATAAAAATATCGAAATCGTAAATGGCTAAACTTATGGCACACACTCATCATCACCATAATACATTGGTTACTTTAAATATAAGTTTTGCTATTGCTATTTTTTTAAATTCAAGTTTTTTACTAACAGAAGTGATTTACGGATTTATTGCTCACTCGGTGAGTTTATTGTCCGATGCGGTACACAATTTTGGTGATGTTTTAGGTTTGTTGATGTCTTGGGGGGCCAGCGTTTTAGTTAAAAGACGTGCGTCAAAACGTTATAGTTATGGTTATAAAAAATTAACTATTTTAGCTGCATTATCCAATGCGTTATTACTTGTTTTAACATCTGCTTTAATCGTTTATGAATCTATTTATAGACTTAACAATCCAAGAGAAATTAATGAAGTTATTGTGACGATCGTTGCTTTTATAGGAATGTTAATCAACGGAGGAACGGCTTTATTATTTATGCGGCAAAGTAGCACTGATCTTAATATAAAGGGGGCTTTTTTGCATTTAGCTTATGATGCACTTATTGCCCTTGGGGTTGTATTAGCGGGCGCTGCTATTTATTTTACTGGTTGGTTATGGATAGATCCGATAGTTGGGTTATTGATTGTGAGTATCATTATTTGGGGTAGTTGGAATTTACTTCAACGTTCAGTAGAGCTAATTTTAGGTGCAGTTCCTTATGGAGTAAATCAGAAAGCGGTATATACTTATTTAAAAGAGTTGCCTGGGGTTCAAGAAGTTCACGATCTGCATATTTGGGGTTTAAGTACTCAAGAAACAGCACTAACTGCGCATTTAATCATGCCAGAAAGTCGTTTATCAGATGAGGAGTATTTAAAAATTAATCAATTTTTGGCTAAGGAATTTCATATTCAACATATAACTTTGCAAGTTGAGCAAGGACAAAAAAAATATCCTTGTGCGCAGTCTTTAATTTGCTAATTTATTAAGAATTCATTGGCTTAAGCTTTAGGTAATTTCCAACAAATTTTTGGCCCATTTAATGTTTTTTCTATTATATGTAACGATAGGTTTATTAGCCGGATTTTTAGCGGGGTTATTAGGTATAGGTGTAGGAACAATTTTAGTTCCTGGACTACTTGCCATTTTTTCACATGCAAATATTCCTAATTATTTGCAAATGCATATGGCAACCAGTACCGCATTAACGTCTATTATTTTTACTTCGCTTATTGCTGTTTATCATCAACAGCGTAGTTTTTCTATTAATTGGTTTTTATTTCGGCAGATAGTTCCAGGAATGGTTGTGGGCATAATAACTGGAGCTTTATTAGCTTTATTATTATCTACACAAACTTTAAAACTATTATTTAGCTTATTTCTTTTTTCGGTTGCATTTAAACTATATTTTCATAGAAGTCCGACTATAAAAAAAGAAATTATAGTCCTAAATACTTTCAAAAAATGGTCCATAGGGTTTTTTATTGGAATTATTTCAGGATTGTTAGGTATTGGTGGGGGGACTATTTCAGTTCCGGTTTTTTTACGTTTGGGATTGTCTACGCATCATGCAATTGCGACTTCTTCTGCTTGTGTTTTGTTACTTGCAATCTTAGGGGCTATAACGTTTACTTTAACCGGCTTGCATGCTAATAATCTCCCATCCGGAAGTCTTGGATTTGTTTATTGGCCCGCAGTATTAGGTATATCGATAGGGAGTGTGCTTTTTGTTCCTTTAGGTACTGGACTTGGAAAACGCATTGCAGGGAATATTTTGCGTAGATATTTCGCTTTTTTTCTTTTTGTGTTAGGTATTACTCTTATAATCCATTAAAGTATCAATATGTCTTCAAATCTTTTACAACCCATCGGCATATTTGATAGTGGTATTGGTGGCTTAACTGTCGCCCATGCTGTCACTAAGCTATTACCTAATGAATCTATTATTTATTTTGGGGATACCGCCCATGCACCTTGGGGGGATAAGTCTGCTGCAGCCATTCAAGCTTATTCCATAAAAATTTGTGATATGTTGCTTAAGCAAAATTGCAAGCTAATTTTAATTGCTTGTAACTCAGCGTCGGCTGTTGCTTATGAGTTAGTTAAAGAATATGTAGGCCGTAAAGCGATGGTGGTTGATGTGATTGACCCTATGATTGCCTATTTAGCTAAAAATTATATCAATAAAACAATAGGTTTGATTGGCACTAAGCAGACTATAAATTCCAATATCTATCGAAAAAAATTAGATGAATTGGGTATTAATATTCGATTAAATACACTGGCTACCCCCCTACTTGTACCATTGATTGAGGAAGGTGTTATTGACCAATCCATTATGGCTGACGCGATTAAATCTTATTTGAGTGAATCGTCCCTTCATAATCTTGATGCCTTGGTTTTAGGGTGTACGCATTACCCTTTGATTAAACAGCAAATTAAACACTTTTATAACGATGCTACCATTATTATTGATTCAACGGATATTGTTGCAGAGGTGGTAAAAAATATACTTAAAGACAATGAACTACTGTCTCAGGCATCCAATACTCCCAAAAAGAAATTTTATGTTTCGGATTACACATCTGCATTCTCTGCTTTAGCGCGTCTTTTCTTTAAAATGCCAGTTATTTTGGAGAGATATCCTTTATGGGAGTGAAACAGAAGGCGATGAAGTAGACTTCATCGGCTTTTAGCGTAAAATTGCTTATGGTAGAATAGGTAAATTTTTAGACTTACGAGGGAAGTGATATGGCTTCTAGTCAAATACGTTATAATCCAGGATTTGAATCTGTCTTAGCCACCAATACAGTATTACGTCAAACTTACATTCTTCTGGGATTAACGCTGATTTTTAGTGCAATAACGGCTGGGCTTGCTATGTTTACCAATGCTCCGCCCTTAAATCCTTTTATTACACTTATAGGATATTTCGGATTATTGTTTTTGACCAATTATGCGCGTAATAGTTCTTGGGGTCTATTATCGGTCTTTGGTTTAACTGGATTCATGGGATATACACTAGGTCCAATTTTAAATCATTATATTCATGGATTTACCAATGGGCATGAATTAGTCATGATGTCGTTGGGCGCTACGGGACTTATCTTTTTTACCCTATCAGCCTATGCGTTAACCACCAAAAAAGACTTTAGTTTCATGACAAGTTTTTTGTTGGTGGGGATGGTAGTCGCTTTTCTAGCGAGCTTAGCTACACTTTTCTTTCATATATCCGTTTTAATGCTTACCTTGTCTGCGGTGTTTGTTTTATTATCATCGGGCATTATTTTATTGCAAACAAGCCAAATTATTCATGGCGGTGAAACTAATTATATTATGGCAACCGTAACGCTTTATGTATCTCTTTATAATATATTTTTGAGTTTATTAAACTTACTTGGAGCATTTAGCGGCAATCGCGATTAAAGATTGCTTCAATATCTGATTTAAAGAGATAGCTAGAATCAAGGTAAATTTTTAAGATAGCTACGCGTCTTGGCTAATTTCTGGCCTTAAAATAGCTTTATTTTTGTTCTATTGGGCTGGAACAGAAAAAGCTTCTCAACTATCATTTAAAGGAATCTTTTAAGCAGAGAAATAAAACTCTGCTTAAATTGCTTCATCTTAACTTTTAATAAGCTATGTAGTTGTCTTGACACCAGGTAGTAAATGTCAGTTTTAATATTTAATGGGGAGAAAATTTTAACCGATCAATTCGGGTATCTGGTTCATTCTGCCGATTGGCACGAAGAAGTAGCCACTATAATAGCAAAAGATGAAGCAATAATACTTATTAAAGATCATTGGCATGTTATCTATTTTCTGCGAAATTTTTATCAGCAATACCACAAAACTCCCCCGATTAGAATGTTGGTTAATCAATTATCGGTACAATTAGGTTCTGATAAAGCGTGTAGTATCTATTTAAATAATCTATTTCCTAAAGGCATACTTAAGCAAGCAAGTAAGTTGGCAGGATTGCCTAGGCCTACCCGTTGCATGTAATCTATTCGAAAAAATTTTCGAATAAAATTAAACTGTAAAAAATATCAATAATTTAAGGCGGAAACATGAATGCCAAAGAAATTGAGAATCTGATCAAAGATTCAATAAAAAGTGAAAAATTGCAGCGCTACTTACTGAGCTGTCTTGAAAATGAAAGCAAGCTCAATTCTTTAAGTAGGCATTCATTTCTAATCGAAAAAGCTACAAAGAATCTAAAAAATAAAATAAAAATTTGTCAAAAAATTGAAGAGGATTTACCTAATGAGTTTATTTTGCCAGGAGATTCTTTACTTTTGACAGAAAAGCTGGAAGCTTTAAGGCTTAATTTATCTATTTTATATGCCAATAAAATATATGAATTAACTGAAGATGACTACAATGAAATAAAAACCTTTATTTATAAGATTTTAAATTTTCATAACATTCATCTTAAATTAAAAGTATTTGATTTAACTAAAAAATTATTAGAAAGGACTACTGAATTTCTTAAGTTCAATAAGGATTTTATAGCCGTTTTAGATTTATTAAAATTGTTCATTAATGACCCTTATTCTTTTAAATCAGAACATTTACAGAATATAAATAATTTATCTGAAAAAGAGATAAAGAAGGATTTTTATGGGATAGTTTATGAATTAAATAAGAAATTAGTTTTCCACGATTTGTTGAATCAGCTATTATTGATTATAAGAAGTAGTGATAAATCATTTCTGATGCAGTTTAATCTGAAATTTATTACTAATTGTATCCAAGATCAAACAATCGATGCGGATGATTGTAGACAACTTTTGACTTTGGTTTTTCAATCACTTAAATGTTATGAGTTAGTATCTAAAAATGGATTTTCAAATATTAGAAATAATATACTGAGTCTAAAAAGTTTAACTGATTATTTACTAGAATTTGAAAAAGAATTTGAAGAAAGGTTACCGAAAATAAAGTTAGAATTAGAAAAATCCTTGCCAAAACTGACAACAGACGAATCACAAGAATCTGATATTGGAATTTATTTCCCAGCTTCAATTAAAAACAAAAAATTAATGATTAAGTTCTATGAAACTAAATCTCAAATTTTAGAAAAAAGTATAAACCCCTATAATTCTTTTATGCAATATTTAACCAATGGGTTAGAAAAAATTAGCACTACTGCTAATCAAGTTAAAATAAATGCAAAAGCAGTAGCGGTAGATATCGGAGGGAATTTAAAAGAATTTACAGGAACAAATACTGAGCGACTAAAAGAACTCATCACTAAAAAGTCTGAAAATTGTAGTTTAGAAGAGAATGGAGAAATTGCTGAGAATAATCTAAAACTTAAAGATTCATTAATAAAGGCACAAACTGAGCTATGCACTATTAAAGAAAGATTAGATATATGGAATTCGTTACTGCTTAATTATCATATTGAACGGCATACCAACAATAAAGCATCAAGAGATTTAGATCCAAAACCTGAATTTCTGTTGACGACAGTGATAGATCTGCACGCAACTATTGATAAAAAATTTAACGAATTAACTCGAAAAATTCTTGATGAATTTGAAAATACAAATGCTACGATAAAAAGAAAAGGTTATTGGCTAGAAAAATCACCGATCAATAAACCTAGTTTTGTTGAAAAACTACAGCGAGGATATTTTAATATTGATTTTTCAATAAAAAAAATTCAAGCTAAGTTGGGCGACGCCCCATCTTTCTGTGAAATTACTGATTTTATCTCGCAACGGGGTTTATGGACATTACTGTTTGACTTCGGTATTGTATGCTGGCCTTGGATGAATAAAAGTGCTTTTGCCCATAGCTGGGCGGAACAACTATGTTTACCTGAAATCATTAACGAAACTAAAGAATTAAAGAACTTAGGCGACAAAGAAGAATTTCTTGAAAAAATAATAATATTATCAAAAGGTTTTTTCCTTTATAAAAACCAAGCAATTGTTCAGATTCTAAAAGATTTTAAAAGTTCTATAGTCATCACGTATGGGATATTAGAATCAATAAACCAAAAAATAGAGAAGAGTCTAAATGAATGTAATTATGTTTCTCCCTTAAGTTCTCCAATAAATGGATTATTTGGTAAAATATCATCTCAGTCAAAAGTTAATTTAATGACGGATTCAACGCTAACGTTGTCTGCGTGATAACTTTGGGTTGTCCATTTAGTATAATAAAAAAAACATTAAAAATTTTTCGTGTAAATTATAATAATAAAAATACTAAAGAGAATTTAAATGACTCTTGAAACTGAATCAGGCTCTATAATTAAAATAATTGAAGAGCAATGTAATGGCATTATTGAAAAAATAACTCATCGTCAAGCTTCTAACGGTACGGATGTCCAGACAGCATTAAAAGAATTTATTGGTAATCCCCGCTTATCTATAAATTTTAATTTTCTTGGAGATTTGTCGAAAAAATTAGTGTCATCCTATGGTAAATCTTTATCGAAGTTTTCTAACCCCATAAAAACTGAAGTTAAGAGTCAACCCGCAGTTGAATTGATGACAGAAGCAGGGTTATCAAATCCATTGCCTTTTAACGAAGCAACTGAGGATTTCAATAATCAACCCCAGGCTAAAAACAAAGTTAAAACAAGAGTAATTGATTTTGATGAAGATGGAAAAGGATATGTGGTTAATAAAATAAAAAGAGTAAGAAAAAAAAATTTCAGTTCATATGAGAATAAAAATATACAAAACTGTAATTCAGATTATCTATTTAAAAATGAATCGCAATTTACTAAAGATATACGCGAAGCATTTTTTTTTATAAATATCTTAAGAAAAAATGAAATAAATTATAATTATGAAAAAAGTATCAAAGGCATTTTCCAATCATTCGCATTAGAAGAATTTAAATCAGTTATTTGTAAGAAAATCTATGATTTAAAAGACCAGAGTTCCAAAAATTTTTTTTACGAATATAATAAAATCAAACTTTTCTTGTTACCCAATTTTTCTGATATCCAAAGTGAATATCGAGATAATTTTTTATTACTCACTAATTTTTCGATTTTAGAAAAGTTAGCTAAAAAAGCCGACATAATTGCAGATAATATTAATACGTTAATGCCCATTCTTGATGATATTATTAAACTTTATTCTGAATGGAATATTAATTATGAATTCAGTGAATTTTATATAGTAAAAGATAGTTTCAATGCTAAGTTTAACAACAATACCTTTGTGTATTATTTAGAGAATGTAATCTTTTTACTTGAAGAAAATAAATTAAAACTTGATAAAATTAGTTTGGATTTTCATTGTGAAGTTTCAAATACTACGTTAAAAAATATAGAAAATATAAAAATAAAAATTAATAAATTGAGATCTGATTTATCAATTAATCGGTTTTTGAAAGAACAGCAAGAAGCGATACAATGCTATTTTGATAAACACCTGCAGATAAATTTAGATTATTCCCAAACACATACCGATTCCTTATTATATAAATTTTTAATTAAACTATATGAATTTATATTGAATTTGTTTAACATTAATTTTTTTATTAATAACATTAGTAATCTGGTTTTTTTTGCGAAAAAATTGGATATATTTAATCTACATTTAGATTGTATATCAGTTGATAGAATTTATAATGAATTTACTTTAAAATTAACCTGGTTAGAATTTCTTAAAAACGGAATCAATCCTTTTTTCTTAGCTTCTATATCATTTAAAAAAAATCTTTCTGAAAAACTTTTTCTATATATAGTTAATCTTAAATTTTTACATACCATAAGGTTTAATTTTCCCATAGAGTCTTTTTCTAATGGACATAAATTAGCAAATGATTTGCTGTTAATACGACTTAGCCTGGAGAATGCTAAAATTGGAACCATAAATGATTTAATTTGTTTTTATGAGAAAGATAATATTAATTTACCAAAAGTTGGCGAACAAATAATTAAGTTACTAAACGATAATGAAGCATTCAAGGAGTATTTAAAAGCTCTGGTCATATTAGTTCAAAATACTCAGGCTTTAAATGAAGAATTTTCTATATTATGTAATACCACTCAGAAAAATATCGCCAATACGTGGGAAATCCAAATGAGCGACTGCTTCTCGCAGCATATTAGCAGAGGCAATTATCTATTTAGGTTACCTCAAACTACTCATCAGGTACCTTTCTCAAGTCGAATTATACACAAAATCTAAAATTATCATTATTTCCATTTTATATTACAACCCATGCTTGGTATTTGTTGTGGATTAACCGGTTTGTCTTGAAGAATATTATCTAAAGCTGAGCGGATGTCTGTACCTGTTACTGAGATTTTATTGCCGGGCCTAGATCCGTCTAATTGGCCTCGATATACACAGAGGAAGTTTTCATCGAAAACAAAAAAATCAGGCGTGCACGTTGCTTGATAGGCTTTGGCTGTCTTTTGGGTTTCATCATAGAGGTAAGGAAAGCTAAAACCTAGTTGTTTAGCGAGTTGAGTCATTTTTTCAGGAGCATCTTCTGGGTAAGCAATAGCATCATTAGCGCTGATAGCCACAAACGCGATACCTTTCGCTTGATAATCCTTAGCTAAACAAACCAGCTCGTGTATGACATGTTTTACGTAGGGGCAATGATTGCAAATAAACATAATAACAGTGGCCTTCGAACCTTGGCTATCTTTTAAACTATAAAATTTTCCGGTAATTGTATCCAAAAGTTTAAAATCAGGTGCTGGAGTGCCCAACGCTAGCATATTAGAAGACGTTAAGGCCATAAAGTTTCTCCCTATTTGCAATTGTTCCAGGTATTATAACCCAAACCTTCATTTATTAAATTCAATTATGGCAAAACTTTATTTTTATTATTCAGCAATGAATGCAGGCAAAAGTACCGCATTGTTACAAGCAAGTTATAATTATCAAGAACGAGGCTTACAGACTCTATTGTTTGCACCAGCCATTGATGATCGCCATCAATCAGGATGCATAACTTCAAGGATTGGTTTAAAAGCCCAGGCAAATTTATTTGCTCCAAAAGACAATTTACTTGAGCAAGTGGAGGGCTATTTAAATCAAAAACAAGAATTAAAATGTATTTTATTCGACGAAGCTCAATTTTTGACCAAAAATCAAGTTTTCCAGTTGACCTTAGTTGTTGATCGTTTAAATATCCCAGTTTTATGTTATGGATTGCGTAGTGATTTTCGCGCTGAACCTTTTGAAGGAAGTTTGTACTTATTAATATGGGCTGATGAGATTAACGAGATAAAAACAGTCTGCTATTGTGGGCGCAAAGCGATTATGAATATTAGGTTTGATGCTGAAAATCATAAAATTACTGAGGGTAAACAAATAGAAATTGGCGGGAATGAACGCTATGTTGCAGTTTGTAGAAAGCATTTTGAGTTAACAGAGGCCAAGCTCTAGCCAATTTTCTTAAGATCTCCTTCATGATTGGATAAATCGGCTTAATTTTAGTTTCTTTTAATATTTTCTTAATTTTCTCTACTTAAAATAAACCATTGGTTCTTCATATTTCTAGTAATTAGCTTATGTTCAGAAGGGAATTTTATGCCAAATAAAGGTTCAGCTATCTATTCTAAAGGATATGTTAAAAATTTATATTTGTCGGGTTTAGCTGCTCAGTTAACTTTTGGCGCAAATAACCAAAGAGAAAAAACTGATGAGAAAATTCAATTGCATCAGCATATTGCTACTGAGATTGAAAATAATAATAATCTTGTTAATGAAATTAAATTTGACTCTGACGGGGCATTGTTAGATTTGTTTAAGCTTTTATGTTTTATTCAAGTTTGGTCCGATTTTAAAGAAACATGGGATGACGATGCTGCGCGCCGGCAAATGAAATTTAAAAAGGATATCAATAAATTAAAAAGAAAATTAATCCATGCGGGTTTATTTAAAGCAGTTTATGAAATTTTATTACAATTTAAACTTGCTGAAACGGCTGAAAAAATTGAAATTGAACAATTAATTAATAAATTGGTGCAATATGATGAAAGAAAAAAAACTTTAATTAATGTTACTAAGCAATTTTTAGAATATAAAAGATTTACTCTTGATTCTGAAAATACTAGTGAAGAAAGCAAAAGAATTATCGATGAAAGTTTCTCATCAGCCGCGAAAGCTATTTCTGAGTTTTCTTTTTGGCCTGAAAGGCTTCTTTATGGAACTGGCTTTGGTATCGGATTGATTGCCGCCTTAGCTTGCGGGTTAAGTACAGGCGCCGCTATCTTTGTATTACTTGCTAGTTTTAGTTTGCCATTGGGATTTGTGATTCCTCTAAGCTTGCTAATTTTTCTTGCGGGAACCCGAGCTAATTTTCAACTTTTCTCACAACACATTCCGCAATTTTTTCAAAATCTTTGCAAAGAAAATAATCGTCTACAATTATCTAGAAGTAAGAAGCTTTTGCTTTTACCTGCTGGGATTCTTTCTTTATCGGTGGGAATTGCAGCAGCTGCTATTACCTATCTTGAAGGCACAAAAATGATTGCGCTTATTTGCCCGGCATTGGCTGCAACATGCCCACATTTGACTGTTGCTCTGTTAAGTGTGTTAGCGGCAGCGTTATTAATTGGTTTAACCATTGTTATGTTAAGAACCTTTGTGGGTGTACTACAGTCGAAGTTTTCATGGCAAGACTTCAAGAAGAATATTCAAGAAAAATGGCAAAATATAACTGCTAATCAGATTTTTGCTTATATATTTAAACTATTAGTTATGGCTGCTGCCTTTTTTGGTTTGGTTTATCTTGATTTCACCGGGACAACCACTTTAGCTGGTTTACTAGGTTGGGTTGCTGCAGATGCAATAACTTTAGCAGCAATTATTGGCGATCTCCCCTTTACATTAAAAACTGCATTATCTTGGTGTAATAGTTTATTTAATGAAAGTAATTCTAATTCTGGCCAAGATACTAGATATTATTTAGGGCAGATAGTGGAATTTTTGGCCTTAATAATTAATGCTGTGGGTAACGCGGCGTTGGTATTTACTGATTCATGTGTTTCTCGTATTGCGAGTATTGCTTGTTTCATGAATTCATACGCAAGTAATCGAACCCAGGAGGATGATGGTGAATTAAGTCAGGCAAGAGCAAAGGCTACTCAGGGATCTTTGAATTTATTATATGGTAGCTTTTTCCAATCAACTAATTCGCAGATTCAAACCCCGGAGGCTAGTAATGGACCCACTGAAAATTATTTAGTCAGAACTATCTAAAGCCCCCTTTCATATTTATTTTTAAATGATTTAACTTGGAAATTGGCCTGGCTTGCTATACACTACGCTTCCCAAATAGTCCCTAAAAATAAAAGACAGAAGTTTGAAAGTCTATTTCTATTTGAGGCATTAATGGCCAAAACCATCTTTAAGCGGATTTGTGACGATCTGAGCTTTTCTAGGCTACAACGCTGGCTAGTTTGCCTTTCAGCTGCGCTTTTTTTCTTTTATGAATTCATACAAATGGGAATGTTTAACTCGATTAGCCAAGAGTTAATGCATGATTTTTCAATAAAAGCTGGCCAATTAGGTTTTTTGTCTGCGACCTATTTCTATGCAGATGTTATTTTTTTACTATTTGCTGGAATCCTAGTCGATCGCTTTTCTATCCGTGTCATTATTCTCACTGCGATGGTCATGGTAGTCCTTTCCACATTTCTGTTCTCCTTGAGTCGATCTTTTGAAGTGGCGGCTTTTAGTCATTTTATTGCCGGTATTGGTAACGCCTTTTGTTTTCTAAGCTGTATAAAATTAGCGACGCGTTGGTTTCCTTCACAACGTTTGGCGCTAGTCATTGGGATTATCATTACCATAGCCATGGCTGGAGGCATAATGGCACAGACTCCTTTTGCTTGGGTAGTGCATGCACTAGGATGGCGAAATGCAGTCATGATAAATGCCGGATTGGGTATACTTATTATTTTATTGATTTATTTCTTTGTTTATGATTATCCAAATCATCAATCCCCTCAAAAAATGATGGACGTAACCATTAGCCCTATCTCGGTAATGAAAAGCATCAGTTTGTCTTTACAGAATAAACAGAATACTTTAGCAGGAATATATACTTGCCTTTTAAATTTACCGATTATTTTATTAGGCGCATTATGGGGGACTTTGTATTTAACGCAAGTGCATCGTCTTGAGAGAACCCAAGCTTCATTGGTTGCAATGATGATCTTTTTAGGAACTATTATAGGCTCACCTTTAGTTGGTTGGTTTTCAGATTTTATTGGAAGACGCAGATTGCCGATGATTATAGGAGCTGTGCTTTCTTTGCTAATTTTACTGATTATTATGTTTATTCCGGTATTAAATTTCTATAGCTTGCTTCTTCTATTTTTACTATTAGGCTTTTTTACCAGCACCCAAATTATTAGCTACCCTTTAATTGCAGAAAGTAATCCTAGACATTTGACAGGCACCTCAACCAGTTTAGCTTCAATTTTGATTATGGGCGGCGGCGCTGTTTTCCAACCGTTATTTGGATGGTTAATTGATTTACATTGGGATCAAACTGTTTTGCAAGGCGTGCCTTATTATTCAATTAGTAACTATCATTATGGCATGGCCATTTTTCCGATTGCTTTTATAGTGAGTTTATTTGCTGCATGCTGTTTACGTGAAACCTATTGCCAACCTTTTGTTCATGGAAATAATCTATGTTGACTTCGGCTATTCATGAGAATGTTTCTATAATGGATAAAAAACAACCATGGATTGTTTGCTTTTCTGCAGCACTGTTTTTTTTCTATGAATTTATTCAAATGAATATGTTCAATGCGATTAGTGGCGATCTGATGCATGCTTTTTCTCTTAATGCAACAGGATTGGGTAAGCTATCGGCTTATTATTTTTACGCAAATTTATTATTTTTACCCATCGCAGGGGCTTTATTAGACCGATTTTCGACACGTAAAATTATTCTTTCTTCTTTGTTTCTTTGTATTATTGGCATTGCTGCTTTTGCAATGACAAGTTCATTTCTATGGGCGTCTATATTTCGGTTCATGAGTGGTATTGGCAGTGCTTTTTGTTTTTTAAGTAGTATTCGCCTTGCCTCACGTTGGTTTCCTGCAAAAAATATGGCTTTAGTTAGCGGCTTAATCGTAACGATGGCTATGACGGGAGGTATGGTTGCACAAACACCTTTGACTTTATTAGTGGAGTTAGTCGGTTGGCGCCATGCTTTATTTTTTGATGCAAGTTTAGGAATTGTTATTTTCTTGATAATTTTAGCTTTTGTTCAAGATTATCCACCCTTTTTACATCACGAACATAAAAATTCACATCAAGAGCTTTCTAAATTGGGACTTTTTAAAAGTTGGCGACTCGCTTATCTAAATCCCCAAAATAGTTTATGTGGACTTTATGTTTCCTTGCTCAATTTACCAGTTGCTTTGCTAGGCGCTATTTGGGGAAGTTTGTTTTTACAGCAAGTGGATCATTTTTCTGCAACAGAAGCTTCATTTGCTCCGAGCATGCTTTTTATAGGAACGATCATTGGAGGTCCTGTTGTAGGATGGGTATCTGACAAAATTCAAAAACGTATACCATTGATGATGTTGGGAGTCATTATCTCTCAGCTATTAGTGATTACAATTATATGTGTGCCTGGATTTTCTATTTTAACTATCGCTTTATTATTTTTTGCGCTAGGTTTTTTTACTAGCAGCCAAGTTTTGAGTTATCCTTTAGTTGCTGCCAGTAACCCAAAGAGTTTAACCGCCACCTCAGTTAGTGTTGTATCCTTTATGGCAATTGGAGGATATACGGTATTTCAACCCTTATTTGGTTGGCTGATGGATGCTAATTTTCAAGGAACGCTAATAAATCAAATTAGAATCTATTCCCCTAGCGATTATCATCGTGCTTTGCTCATTATACCGATAGGTTTTTGTATTGCTTTTATTGCTACTTTTCTAATGCGAGAGCCGCGTTCTTAGTTGTTCCAAATTGATCTTGGAGATAGCTTAATTGGCTATTTTAAAAAAGATTCGCTAGTATACTCTTCGCGCTTGAATTTTGACTGTGTTTGGCTTATTTGTAACCTCTGCTAATAGTCTAGCTTCATTTTTGCGAGTGCTTTGTCAAAAAGCTAAGTGCTGTGAGTAAATATAACTTTTTTGAGCTTTAAAGCTCAGCTTTTAATCACAATTCTTTTTTTAAGTTTGAGAATAAAAAATGGATAATTACACAACTTTTACTTCGGAATCTGTATCAGAAGGACACCCTGATAAGATTGCCGATCAAATTTCTGATGCGGTGTTAGATGCGATTTTACTTCAAGACAAAAATGCTCGAGTTGCTTGTGAAACGCTAGTTAAGACGGGCATGGTATTAGTGGCGGGTGAGGTAACAACAACAGCTTGGGTTGATGTCGAACAAATCGTTCGAGAAACTGTAAAAGAGATTGGTTATAATAGCTCATCAATGGGGTTCGATTGGGAATCCTGTGCGGTTATGACGGCTATCGGCAAACAATCACCTGATATTGCTCAGGGGGTGGATAAGCTCGATAAATTTGAGCAAGGTGCTGGCGATCAAGGTTTAATGTTTGGTTATGCAAGCAATGAAACAGAAGTGCTGATGCCTGCGCCTATTACCTATGCTCATCGTTTGATGGAACGGCAGGCAAAGTTACGTAAAAATAACAGCCTGAGTTGGTTGCGACCTGATGCTAAAAGTCAGGTAAGTTTACGTTACCAAAAGGGTAAACCTATAGGCGTGGAAGCTATAGTGCTTTCTACTCAACATGCCCCTGATATTGCTTATAATGATTTGAAAGAGGCTGTCATGGAGGAAATTATCAGACCCATCTTTCCAGCAGCATGGTTAACAAAAATCACAAAATATTATATAAATCCTACTGGGCGTTTTGTAATAGGCGGACCTTTAGGTGATACCGGATTAACAGGACGAAAAATCATTGTCGATACTTATGGTGGTATGGCGCGTCATGGAGGAGGTTGTTTTTCCGGTAAAGATCCGAGCAAAGTCGACCGTTCGGCAGCCTATGCGGCGCGTTATGTTGCCAAGAATATTGTTGCAGCAGGGTTAGCTGAACGCTGCGAAATACAAGTTTCTTATGCTATCGGTATAACTAAGCCAACATCGATAAATATTAATACATTTGGTACAGCTAAATTACCTGATCAACGTATTATTGAATTAATTCAACAGCATTTTGATTTAAGTCCGCGAGGTATAATTGAAATGCTGGATTTATTGAGGCCTATTTATAAATCTACAGCGGCTTACGGTCATTTTGGTCGCGAAAATAAAGATTTTTCTTGGGAGAAAACCAATAAGGTAGAATTATTACGGGCAGACTTATTAATCCATGAAATCAAAGATGAGTAAAAAATTATTATTAATCGGAAAATTCCCGGATTGGTAAAGTAAGCAAATCGTTCGAAGTGTAGGATCTCTTTGTGTGTAACTCCTATTTATTTAGTTATTGAGAAAAGTATTATGATAACGGAAAAATTAGAAACTAGCATTACTGACTATAAAGTGGCTGATTTAAATTTAGCAGATTGGGGGCGACGAGAAATTACCATTGCTGAAACAGAAATGCCAGGTTTAATGGCATTACGTAAAAAGTACGGGACTGGAAAGCCTTTAAAAGGTGCGCGTATTGCCGGTTGTTTACATATGACGATCCAAACGGCAGTTTTAATTGAAACGTTGCTTGATTTGGGCGCTGAAGTGCGTTGGTCATCATGTAATATTTTTTCAACACAAGATCATGCTGCAGCGGCTATGGCTGCGCGAAATATCCCGGTTTTCGCTTGGAAAGGCGAAACTGAAGAAGAATTCTGGTGGTGTATTGAGCAGACTTTAGCCGGACCCGATGGTTGGGTACCCAATTTACTATTGGATGATGGAGGCGATCTTACTTTATTACTCCATGAAAAACACCCTAAACTTTTAGATGATATTAAAGGAGTGTCTGAAGAAACTACTACCGGTGTACATAGACTTTATCAAATGCAAAAGGAAAAAACATTATTGGTTCCAGCGATAAATGTGAATGATTCGGTAACAAAATCTAAATTTGATAACCTTTATGGTTGCAGAGAATCCTTAATTGACGCTTTAAAACGCGCAACTGACGTTATGATTGCGGGTAAAATTGCTATAGTTTGTGGTTATGGTGATGTTGGAAAAGGATGTGCACAGAGTCTCCGCGCCTATGGCGCGACTGTTTGGATCACCGAGATTGATCCAATTTGTGCACTACAAGCGGCTATGGAAGGTTATCGTGTCGTAACTATGGAAGATGTAGCAGAACTAGGAGATATATTTGTCACAGCGACTGGAAATAAGGATGTCATCACTTTATCCGATATGCAAAGGATGAAAGATTTGGCCATCGTTTGTAATATTGGTCATTTCGATTCTGAGATAGATGTAGCTGGGTTACGTCAATTTAATTGGTTAAATATCAAGCCACAGGTCGATCAGGTGAATTTTCCCAATAAAAAGCGTTTACTTCTATTAGCTGAGGGGCGTTTAGTTAATCTAGGTTGCGCCACTGGACATCCAAGTTTTGTTATGTCTAATTCTTTTACCAATCAAGTTTTAGCGCAGATTGAATTATGGCAATATAATAATCGTTATGAAAAAGGCAAGGTCTATATGTTACCTAAAACCTTGGATGAACAAGTGGCAAGCTTACACTTAGAAAAAGTGGGTGCTAAGTTAACGAAGCTAACTACCGAACAAGCTGATTACATCGGAGTAAAGCCAGAAGGACCCTATAAATCCGATTTTTATCGTTATTAATAATTAATGTAACTTATTTTCCAAGATTTTTACGCCCTCTTTGCTAGCTATAAGTAAAGCATTTGCAGGACGCTGGGCGAATAAACCATTACAAACCACGCCTGGGATATTATTGAGTAAACGCTCAAGTTTAATAGGATCGGTAAAATCCCAATGTTGAGTATCTAATATAATATTACCATTATCAGTAATAAATTTTTCTCTATAAATAGGAAAACCACCTAGTTTAACTAATTCCCTAGCAACATAACTACGTGCCATAGGAATAACCTCTAAAGGCAAACTTTTTTGTCCTAGCATGCCAACAAACTTACTTTCATCAACGATGCAAATAAAATTTCTGCATGCGGAGGCGATAATTTTCTCACGTGTTAGCGCCCCACCACCGCCTTTTATAAGTTGCAATTGTGAATTGGCTTCATCGGCGCTATCTATATAAAGAGCCAATTCACCCGTGCTATTTAGATCTAAAATAGGAATATTAAATTGTTTTAAACGCTTTTCAGTTTCAATAGAAGCTGCAACTACCCCTTCGATTTTATGTTTAATGTTAGCTAAAGCATTTATGAAATAATTAATAGTACTACCACTTCCTATACCTAAAATAGAACCTGCTTTAATATAATCTAATGCGGCCTTGGCTACTTTGCTTTTTAATAGTTCTTGATTAGGCGTTCCCACTAAAAACCTCCTCGACAGATTTTCGCCAAGCTACTTTGACATAAGCTTAAAGAGCATGCAATTGAAGTTATTTAAATTCAACTGATTTTTTAGTTACCTACTTAAATATACTGTTGGAAGATAACCATTTTTTCAATTTAAATTTAGATTTTATGCTGTTCTGATCCTACAATGTAACCTATTAAAGCAGCATCTTCTTGTGAGAAACCACTTAGTAGGGTTGGTGCAGTAAAAATTTGATAAGCTGTGCGCATAAAATATAAGCCCTGTCCGAGAATATTGACCAATATAGTATTGTCGCGATATTGAGCAATTATTTGATAACGTATTTGTTCAGATATATTCCACATAGTTTATCTCCATAAAAAAATAGTTAAATAAGAACTATTCATATTGTTTAAATCCTTACCGAATGCTATGAAGAAAATATTTGTCTTTAATGTTAGATTTTTAGATTCAACTTTAATGCTCTTTGCAGCCTAGATGATTACAATGACTGCTAGATGTGAGTTTAAGAGAAGCCTTGCGCGGAGAGGTTATCTAAAAAACGACAAAATACTATCTCTTGAAACTATACTATGTGACCACCTACTAATTCAATGTGCGAAAAACTTCTAAGTTGACTGGAGGAACAGTTTTTTTTACCAACTTGGTAAACTACTAAATTTGAATCCTAAAAAAGAATTTTTTTAGAAGGTGATTTTCCCCACTTAACCTTTTTTGCTAAGCTGTGTTATGCTTGGCCATTTTTATAAGACCACTACAAAATCTAGGGGGCTGCTTAGTTAACTTAGTTAATGCTTGAAGATTCTTAAGAAAAAGGAAAAAAGCCAGGAAAAGACTGAGCGAGGGTTTTTGGAAGAGGGTTTAATGATTTTAGTTTTTATTTAAAAGAGGGCTGTATGCTTAGATTGGGATTACGTAGCCTATTGTTTTTAGCATTATCTATTATTTTAACCTCTTGCGGAAAAATGAACAATAATTCTAAAACTCCTCAATCAATGAGTTTTAAAGCTGGGAAAGATTATGAAATTATTTCTACATCAGAAATTATTCCAAAATTAACCCCTCAAACACAAGTGCGAGTGGTTGAGTTTTTCAGTTATGGTTGTCCTGCCTGCTATCATTTTGAACCTATATTAAATAAATGGCTGGCTACGCAACCAAATTATGTAAAATTTGAGCGTATACCCATAGTATTTCAACCAAGTTGGCGCAGTTTAGCTCGAGCCTATTACATCGCAAAAATGTTGGGGGTCGAAAAAGAATTGACCCCAGTAATATTTAAAGCTATTCATGTTGAAGGGCAAGATTTATCTAACCCTAAACTTCAAGAAGAGTTCTTTATAAAACATGGAGTTAAACAACATGAGTTTGAAAGTATTGCTGGTTTTTCGCCAGGTATTGATGCGCAATTATTAAGAAGCGATACTTTGATGCAAGAAGATAAAATTCTTGCTGCACCCACATTAGTTATTGATAATCGATACAAAGTTGATCCCAGTATGATAGGCGGAGATCCCAAGCATTTTCTACAAGTTACTGATTATTTGATTGAAAAAGTGAGAAAAGGGGACGAATAACTTGAAAGATTTCGTCAACATTCGGGGCTTATATTTTAATCGTAATGGCCGTACCGTTTTTTCCGATATCGAATTAAATATTCCACGAGATAAAATAACGGCCATTATGGACCCAAGTGGATGTGGCAAGACTACGTTGTTGCGTCTTATAGGTGGCCAATTAAAACCAGAACGTGGCAACATACACGTAGATGGAAAGTTAATAAATAAACTGTCACGAGCACAACTTTATGAATTACGCCGTAAAATGGGTATCTTATTTCAAAGTGGAGCGTTATTTACCAATCTAAGTGTCTTTGAGAATGTTGCTTTTCCTTTAAGAGAGCATACTGAGCTACCTGATTTTATGATCCGTGACATTGTGTTGATGAAATTGCAATCTGTGGGTTTACGTGGCGCCAAGAATCTTATGCCTAGCCAACTTTCCGGTGGTATGGCGCGCCGTGTTGCATTAGCGCGAGCGATTGCCTTAGATCCAGAGCTTATTATGTATGATGAACCTTTTACAGGCTTGGATCCTATTGCTCTCGGTGTCATTGTGAAACTTATTTCAGATCTAAACAAAGCTTTGGGTATTACGACAATTTTAGTTTCTCATGATGTAGAAGAGGTATTGACTATTGCAGACTATATTTATGTGATTGCAAGCGGAAAAATTATTGGTCATGGTACTCCTGAGAAACTGCATATCGATAAGGAGCCAGAGGTTCAGCAATTTTTACAAGGTTTACCTGATGGCGTGGTACCTTTTCATTATCCGGCCATCGATTATAACCAAGATTTGATGCATTAATGTTATGTTGATATTAGAGAAATTACGATTATTAGGTCAGTTTGGTTTGCAGTTATTAATGAGCTTTGGTCGTTCTGGTATTTTTTTAGTGCATTTATTAATTCGCAAACCACGTTTTAAAAAAAGTTTTCCTTTGTTAATCGAACAACTCTATTTTATTGGTGTACTTTCTTTAATTATTATTATTTTATCAGGATTATTTATTGGCTTGGTTGTGGGGTTACAAGGGTATAATACATTAAATAAATTTGGTGCAAGTCAACAATTAGGTCAATTGGTTGCTTTAAGTGTGGTGCGAGAATTAGGGCCTGTGGTTACAGCTTTATTGTTTGCAGGGCGAGCAGGTTCTGCATTGACAGCAGAAATTGGCTTGATGAAATCTACTGAGCAGCTTGCGAGTATGGAAATGATGGGCGTTGATCCATTATGGCGGGTGATTTCACCTCGTTTTTGGGGTGGTTTTATTAGTATGCCCATATTAATGATTATTTTTAGCGTAGTTGCAGTTTGGGGTGGGTATTTAGTCGGTGTGGTTTGGTTAGGCGTAGATAGTGGAACATTCTGGAGTGCTATGCAATCCGCTGTTAATTTTCATGATGATATAGTGAACGGAATTATAAAAAGTATAGTTTTTGGCAGTGTGGTGACCTGGATAGCGGTGTTTCAAGGATATGATACGGTTCCTACCGCGCAAGGTATTGGCCGAGCAACAACACGTACCGTTGTATATTCATCCCTGGCTATACTAGGCTTGGATTTTGTATTAACCGCAGTGATGATGGGGGGTTGGTAAGTGCGAGAGAGAATAATAGAAATTTGGGTTGGCTTTTTTATGTTATTTGGGATCTTTGCTTTATTAGTTTTGGCTTTTAAGGTAAGTGGGCTAAGTAGCTCTATAGATGCGAGCGGATATAATTTGATAGCGGCTTTTGACAATGTAGGCGGATTAAAAGTACGTTCGCCCGTATCTTTAGCAGGCGTTCACATAGGGGAAGTAAGCGCCATAAAGTTAGATAACGTTCAATTCAAAGCTATCGTGACGATGAAAATTGATCCAAAATATAAACAATTGCCAATAGATACTTCCGCAAGTATTTTAACTCAAGGTTTATTAGGAGCGAACTATATTAGTCTAACACCAGGATTTGCTCAAACGTTTTTGAAAAATAATGCTATCGTACAAGATACGCATCCCGCATTAATTTTAGAAGATCTTATTGGCCAATTAATATTTAGCTTAAAGAATTCAGGGGGAAAGAAATGAAAAAAGTAATATTTGCATTATTTGGATTATTAATCTGTACAATGGTATGGGCGATTTCTTCGCCTGTAGATTTGTTACAAAATACTTCTAATCAATTAATTTCAGCGCTACAACAAAATCAAGCTACCCTTAGAACAAAACCTCAGATTGTTTATCACATAGTTAATCAAATTTTATTGCCACATGTCGATGTTATGAGCATGTCAAGTAAAGCTTTAGGTCGTGAAGCGTGGTTACGAGCGAGCCCGATGCAAAGACAAGCATTTGCTCAACAATTTGTTACCTTGCTTATCCGAACTTATTCAAGCGCCCTGGCCCAATATACCAACGAAAGAGTAAATTTTTTACCCATTCGGGGTGATTATACTAATCAACCTCGTGTACAGGTTAATAGTATCATTGTTCGTGAATCAGGGTCTTCTATTAACCTGAGTTATCGCATGACGCGAGTAGGCGGACAATGGATGCTTTATGATTTCAGTGTAGATGGAGTGAGCATCATCGAAAGTTTTCGTTCCCAATTTGTGGAAGAATTGCAACACAGTGGTATCAATGGCTTAATTAATAAACTTGCGCAACATAACAACCAAAGTGATTAATTCAGATGAACAGGCCCTCTTTACAGTTTAAAAAAGATCATTATGTCTTATCGGGTTCTCTAAATACCTACACTGTCCCTGGACTATGGCAACTTAGCCAGGATATTCTAAAAAATGATAAAGCTTCATTAATTCTTTTTAATCTAGAAAATGTTATTCAAAGTGATAGTAGTGGTGTGGCATTATTGGTTGCTTGGAAACGAATGCTAAAACAACGTAATCAAGAAATTCGTTTAGTAGCTTTACCTACGCAGATGCTAGCCATTATTCGAGTATCGGATTTAGAAAAAATATTGCCTATAAATCGCTCCCAATAATGGATAGATCTAAAGCAAAGGAAGCGCAATTTATTGCATCAAGAGAAGCATCTTGCCTATCTTGGGGATTTCTATTGCAAAAAGTATAAACATAAAGAATTTTTGTCATTGGTAAATGTATTCGGTATAAAAATAGAGAGATAAATGGTGGATAAACTAATTATTAGAGGTGGCATCCCATTACAAGGTGAAGTCCGAATTTCTGGTGCGAAAAATGCAACTTTACCCATTTTAGCTGCATGTCTACTATCTGAGGAACCGATTACTTTATTTAATGTTCCACACTTACAAGATGTTACTACCATGGTAGAGCTTTTAAGTGGTATGGGTGCACAATTTACCATAGGTGAGCGTATGAGCTTAGAAGTTCGTGCTCGTGAACTAATTGACTCCTATGCCCCGTATGCTTTAGTAAGAAAAATGCGTGCATCTATTTTAGTTCTAGGCGCTTTACTTGCTCGTTGTGGTGAAGCTATCGTCTCTCTCCCTGGTGGTTGCGCGATTGGTACTCGTCCAGTCAATTTGCATATTCAAGGGCTTGAGGCCATGGGTGCCAAAATTGAAATAGAAAATGGTTATATCAAAGCTAAAACAAATGGACGTTTACAGGGAGCATTTATTGATCTCGATACTATTACAGTCACAGGAACTGAAAATTTAATGATGGCGGCGACATTAGCTAAAGGTAAAACCGTTATCAAAAATGCCGCACGTGAGCCTGAAGTGGTTGATTTAGCTAATTTTTTGAATAGCATTGGTGCAAATATTAGTGATGCGGGAACGGATACAATTACTATCGAAGGCGTAGAGCAATTATCGGGTGGTTATTATCGAATTTTGCCGGATCGAATTGAAGCGGCGACTTATTTAATTGCTGTTGCTTGCACACGAGGTTTTATTCGCCTAAAAGATATTCAGGCCAACACGTTAGATGCTGTTATTTATACTTTGCGCCAAGCAGGTGCAGAGATTTCCATAGGTGATCATTGGATCGAACTTGATATGCGGAATAAACGTGCCAAAGCTGTAAATGTGAGTACAGCACCTTATCCTGCTTTTCCGACTGATGCACAAGCACAAATTATGGCGCTTAATATTACCGCTGAAGGAACTGGAATTATTACTGAAACAGTGTTTGAGAACCGTTTTATGCATGTTCAAGAAATGCGTCGGATGGGGGCAGATATTACCTTAAAAGGTAATGTTGCTATCTGCAAAGGCGTTGATAAATTAACGGGTGCGGAAGTTATGGCAACGGATTTAAGGGCTTCTGCCAGTCTAGTGCTAGCAGGTTTAACAGCAGAAGGGGAAACGACTGTAAATAGAATTTATCATATAGACCGTGGTTATGAATGCATTGAAGAAAAATTATCACAATTAGGCGGAAAGATTCGCCGTGTATCTGTAATAGATGGTGTTTGATAGAGAATTAGAAGTTTATTAATTGTCCAAGTACAACCAATAAACTTTCTAATTAGACTCTATCTACTTGATTTATTAAACTACCGTAGCTTCACAAACATTGTTCATCATTCGAGTTTGTATGCCACTTAACATATTCCAAATGGATTTCGCTATTTTTTTCGCTGCTTTTTCTGCGATTATTTTTTCTTCCATAGGTAAATTTTTTATGAGTGTTTTAGTGGCTTCGGCATGTTCTACATCGGCTTCAAGATGAACTAGGAAAAATTTTAAAGTAGCTTCATCTGCAATATTATAAAATTGTTTCAGTCCAGTAATTTTACTGGCAGCCGTTTGTGGAATTTGACGTTCATAAGCATATAATGCGCCTAAACCTTCTGCATAGGATGAACGTGATAGCGTTAGAAAATCACTAATAAACTGTTTGGTTTCTGGAAAAAGTTCACAGTTAATAACGGTATCTTCTGATAAGCCTAGGCCTTTGGTAAATTGCAACCATAAAGCTGGGTGACTATCGAGACCATTTATCCCTTCTTCATCATTAAGATTTTCTAATAATACCTTTCGTGCCTCAGAATACTGACAATTGCTGTGAGTGGCACTAAGATATCTTGGGAAAGCATCCACATGATGATAATACTGGCAAGCATAATCACGGAGATTGTCTAGCGACAATTTTCCAGCAGACCAAGCTTGATAAAGCGGATGTTTTAATAAATGATTTTCATTCAGCTGCCTATCAAGTTGCTGCATGTAATTACTTTGCAAAATATCATTAAGTGTATTATCGACTTGCATAGTCATAGTGCCTTTCTCCTTATTTGGTTTAGAACGGAACATTATACCGAATTTAGTCTCAAATCTAAAACCAAGAATATGTCTCAAATATTACCAACTTTTAAGCGCATATTGTTTTAAAGGTTTACTTAATAGAGTGTATTTTTCAAAAACGCAAATTTTATTTAAAAACAAACCAGTTTTGATTATTTGTATAAAAAATTTCCCTATTTCTGCAATTTGACACTATTTGGTTTAACTTCTACGATAAAGTGCATTATTTTGTTCTTTAATAGCTATTAAAGGGAGTTTTCATATGAAAAAATCAGAAACTAATGCTTGCTTAATTGCAGGAGTATTAGCCACTTCCATATTGTTAACGGGTTGTGGTGGTGGTAGTGGTGGTGGCATGAGTGGTTTGGGTGCCACTGGTGCAGCAGGAGCTACGGGAGCTACCGGCGCGGGGGGTACTGTTGGAGGTATAGATTTAGCTAATTTATTAAGTGGTCGAGGTGTTACAATAGCTGGAAATTTATTAGATGAACAAGGTGTAGTTGCTCGAGCGTTTTCTCCTCAAGATGCCGCAGATTTAGCTGCCGCTGGAATAATAACCCAAGGAGTTCAAGTTTTGGAAAGAAATGGTCAAATTATAGGGTTTGAAGGTCCCCAAGGAACCGTATTTGGTGTGCCTGTACCAGGATCAACTACTTTACCTATGATAGGAAATGTATCGTTACCTGCATTACCAACGAACATACCGCGAGTTGGAATTCTTGGATTGTAAGAATAAAAAAATTTTTCGTTGCGAGTTTGATCTTAAAAATATTTGAAAACAGCATTAAGCTCGTGACATTTTATTTTCTTCCAGCTAAATTTTCAAAAAGGCGTATAACTAAATATGAAGAAAAAACGTAAGCTTTTACCGTTATGTCCGCTTGCTGTTTGAGATTGAACCGGGTTAGTCATGGGTCTTGCCACACTTAATTGTAATCGAAAATCTTTGCTTACTAGTAATCTAAAACCCGCTGATAAAGAAGCATCGCTGTAAACACTATTTAAAAAGAAGGTAGGCGCGACATTTTTGTTCCAGACCTTGCCAATATCATAACGTGTGAAATATTGTATAGCGCCTATAGGTTTTGGAAAGCTATTATAACGTAGTTCTACACCTCCCATGAGTCCTTGATCGCCAATTATTTCACCTGGATCATAAGCCTGTCCGTAAGGTAGACCACCACCGTAAGGAATCTTTTCAACAGCTGCAACTGGATTAGGGGCATACTGACCCATTGAATCTATTAATATAGAAAATTTTGGGGTTATATTTTGCACGTGTGTGACATAATAATTAAGCTTGGTATAACCCACATAAGGATTAGGAATGCCTGGAGGCGGTGGTGGAGCGGTATTGGCTCCAAATACATGGATCCCTTGACTCAATTCAGCTTCCATTCTGTCAAAATATTTGGTTCGGGTGCGTTCATAGATTGCCTTAGCACGTAATGATGGGAGGCGTACAATAGCATCAGGGCTATTAGCGAAGCCGGTATAAGAAGAAGTTTTGCTACGATAATAGCCGAATGCGAAGCGACCCTCTAATTTATTATTGGTTTGTAAAATAAATGGATGATAAAAATATCCCCCTATTTCTCCTGCTTTTCCTGAAACACTAGAAGGTGGTAAGTTGATACTCGGTTTGATTTGCGTGTAGTTCATATAAATATCCAGATGGTTTCCATTTACTCCAATAGGGAAGTTGTGTAATAAATAATAGTATTGTAAAACTTTTGGATCAAATGGCGCAGTTGCTGCCGTTATTATAGTTGAATCGCCTCCTTGCAATAAGGAATACATATTTGCGGTTAAAAATAAGTTTTGACCGCCTAAATAACGGTTTTGATTATTATTTAACAATGCATTAGGAACAAAACGACGTTGTTTAATGACAAATGTGAGTGTTTGTGCTTCTGAATTAACAATCTCTGGGCTTTTTTTAAGACTAGCGGTAACACCCGGTAATCGGTTTAATAATAAAATATAATGCTGTAGTGTTTTTAACTGTAATGGACGCGATTTTTTTAATTGTTGCGCATAAGCATCAAGATATTTTTCTAAGCCATGAGTTTTACCGATAACATTAACTTGAACTACATAGGCCTCTAAAATTTCTATATGAACATATCCAGACGATAAATTTTGCTTAGGCAAATTGGCTCGGGTAAGAATATAACCATCCTTTAAATATTTTAATGTAATTTGATGATTTATCTTTTCTAAATCTTGGTAATTAATTCTTTTATTGAAATAAGGTTGATAAAAGGCTAATAGACTTGCTTGCGAATAGATAGTTGACCCAGTAATGCATACCGAACGTAACACAAACGGCCTGCGCATACTAGGTGGTACTAAAATGGTTGGAGGAAAAATGGGCTGCGTTGCTACCCTAGTTATAAAAGCTGGTCCTCTTGCACTGATTTCTTGCTGCATGTTGATCGTATTTTGTAATTGTTGTTGTACTTGTCCTGGAGATAATGAACTTACTATCTCTGTTGACGCGTAAGTTGGAAAAATAAACAGTAAAAAATAAATCCAATAATTAAAAAATCGGGTATTTCGAGTTTTTTCTGCTTTGAATGATTGAGAGTCCATATTTAATTAACTATCCATAAAATAATCTAAGGAAAGTTTAGTAGACCTTAGTAATTAATCAAAGATTTGATTTTTTCTACTACAAAATGGTTTTTAAAAGTTGCTGCGTGTAGTTCGCGTTGATAGTTATTTCTTCAAATGCTTCTTTAGCAATAAGCTTACGTGGTGCTATCCATGTCCCACCTATACAAGTGACATATGGGAGGCGAAGGTAGTTAAGAAAATTATCAACGTTCAAGCCACCGGTTGGGCAAAAATGTAAGGGTAAAATTTCGGCAATGGCGCGTAATGTTTTAATGCCCCCCATACTTTCAGCGGGATAAAATTTAAGATAATTTAGTTGGAGCTGGTGAGCGAAGAGTGCCTCGCTAACGGTAGCTATACCTGGTAGGTAAGGAATATTATGCCTTTCGGCTTCAATAAATAAGCTTTTATTTAAGCCAGGGCTAACCGCAAATTTAGCGCCTACGGCTTTTATTTGAGAGAATTGCTTTGCTTCAACAATCGTACCTGCTCCGACTATTGCTTCTGGAAAAACTGTATTTATTTTCTCGATAGCTGCTAAAGCGCAAGCGGTGCGTAAAGTAATTTCTAAGACATTAAATCCATATTTGAGCAATATTTCAGCTAAAGGAATTGCATGTTCTACTTTATCGATTACAATAACCGGGATAATGCGATTTTGACCTAGAATATCAACTAAAGTAAGCATCGATGTCCTATAAAGTTATAAAGCATAATACGTTTCTCTTTTTTCTCAAGCAAATGTTAATAAAGATACCTTTTTTAAGACTGAAATCTAACTTAAGTTGTTTATGACTAAAAGTAAACAAATTGGTGTGATAGGTGAAGCAATGTTGGAGTTATCCCATCAAACTCCCACAACACTCGCTCTTTCCTTTGCAGGAGACACCTTAAATTTTGCGATTTATTTATCCCGATTATTACAAAATCAAGCGTTTGATATTCATTATATCACTGCTTTAGGTCAGGATCCCTATAGCGATCAAATGTTACAGAATTGGCAAACTGAAGGACTGAAAACGGATTTAATTCAGCGCAAGGAGAATAAATTACCCGGCCTCTATTTAATTCGTACCGATAGTAAAGGAGAAAGAAGCTTCTATTTTTATCGTTCTAATTCCGCAGCACGAGATTTATTTAAAGGAGATAATCGAGTAGATTTATCTAAGCGGCTGATAAAAATGGATTATTTATATTTTTCAGGAATTAGTTTAGCCATACTCGACGAGCCCAGTCGTCAATATTTAGCTGATATTTTACAAAAAGCTAAACAATCGGGAGCAAAAATTATTTTTGATACTAATTATCGGGCTTCACTATGGATTAATTTAGATTCCGCCAGAAGGACCTTGCAAACATTTTTGAAATACATTGATATTGTTTTACCTACTTTTCTGGATGATCAATTAGTATTTGGTGATGCTACTCCTGAAGCTTGTGTACAACGATTGTTCAAAAATGGCGTGTCAGAAGTTGTAGTTAAATGTGGTGCTGAACCTGCTTTAGTGGCTACGCCTAAACAGCAACACAGAGTTTCCAGCTGTAAAGTGGATAAGATCATTGATACTACTGCAGCTGGAGATTCATTTAATAGTGCTTATTTTGCAGCACGTCTCTTAGGTTTTGATCCATTTAAATCATGCTTATATGGCCATGAACTTGCTGCAAACGTTATAACGCAAACAGGTGCGCTAATTCCCCGAACAAAAATGCCCAATTTATTTTGAGGTCATATGTCAATAATTGTTTGTCGTTCGTCTGAGTTTGGAAAATTATCTAATGGACAAGTTATTACTCAGTATACATTAAGTAATGAAAAAGGAATGTCTATTAGTATTATAAATTATGGGGCTACTTTAACTTCAGTACAAGTCCCGGATTCAAACGGCAATCGACACGAATTAACGTTGGGGTTTGATCAGCTTGATGATTATATAAGTCATGAATTTTATTTTGGAGCCACAATAGGCCGTGTTGCTAATCGTATTGCTAATGCGCATTTTAATTATCAAAAAAAAGATTATTATTTAAGTAAAAATAAAAATTTTGAACATCATTTACACGGAGGAGAAAAAGGTTTAGATAAAAGGGTTTGGCGAGCGCATACTACAAGTCAAAAAAACCAAACAAGTGTTAGTTTTTCTTATCTAAGTCCGAATGGTGATCAAGGATATCCTGGAAATCTTGATATTGAGGTAACTTATTCTTTAACAACAAACAATGAATTAAAGATAAGTTTTCAAGCCAAAACCGATCAAGCCACGCCTGTTGATTTGACTAACCATGCGTATTGGAATTTGGCAGGAGCGGGAAATGGAACAGTGCTAAATCATGTATTGCAAATTTTTTCTGATTGTTATGTTGTTACAGATAAAGATCTACTAGCAACAGGTAAATTAGCAGAAGTTAAAGGAACTCCTTTCGATTTCCGTAAACCTCACTCAATTGGGGAACGGATTCAAGATATAGCTATTGGTGGTTATGATCTTTGTTATGTATTACCCCCTTTAAGGAATCATCAGCCCCAATTTGTTGCAAGAATTAATGAACCAATCAGTGGACGTAGTCTTGAAGTGTTTACTACGCAACCAGGTTTACAATTTTATACGAGTAATACCTTAAGAGATTATTTGATTAGTTCAGGCTTGCACACACATCGCAATGGTGCTTTTTGTATGGAAACTCAAAATCTTCCAGGCGCTGTTAAATATCCTGAATTTCCGTCTCCTTTTTTATTATCCGGTAATAATTATCAACATGAAACGATCTATCGCTGATTTGGTAAAATGTATGAATATTAATGTAGTATGTAAACAGATTATGGTATTAGGTGAAGGACCACTTTGGCATCCCATAGAAAGATGCTTGTATTGGGTTGATATCGCAGCTGCGACTTTATATCGTTTAAATCAGGATAAAAGTGTGGATAAATTCGCTATGCCTAGCGAAATTGGTTCCATTGTATGGCGAGCTAAAGGAGGTTTAGTGGCTGCTTTAAGCGATCGTTTTGTGACTATTGATACTATTACGGGTATAACGCAAAATGTTGCCTTACCTCTACAAGGAACAAGAAATATCATGTTTAACGATGGGAAATGTGACAGGCAAGGAAGATTTTGGGCGGGTACAAAAGATATTGCAGAACAACAACCTTTAGGTGCTTTGTATTGTTTGAATAATGGCGATGTAACAAAAATGCTAAGCGGATTTACAGTAAGTAATGGAATTGCATGGAATTTAGATAACAGTCTAATGTATATTTGTGATTCTCCTGCTCGTCAGATTTATCAATATAAATTTGATCCCAAGAATGGAAGTTTGGGTAAAATGCAGGTTTTTGCACAAATTTCCAAAGAAGAAGGCTTTCCTGATGGGCTCACCGTCGATAGTGAAGGTTATCTTTGGAGTTGTCATTGGGATGGTTGGCAAATTACGCGGTACACCCCAACCGGTGAAATAGATAGTATTATTCCTATGCCTATTCCGAGGCCTACAAGTTGTTGTTTTGGGGGACCCGATTTTACAACTTTATATATTACATCTGCTTCTATAAATTTAAACGCAGCCCAGCTCACTGATGCTCCTCAATCTGGAATGCTTTTTGCTATAGAAACAGGTATTAAGGGGTTGCCCGAGCCTTCTTATTTAGCTTGATGGAAAAAATAACCCTGAAATTGATTACTAATATCTTAAATTCACTAACAATTCCCTGAATATTATGTTGAACTTTCAAAGGTCTTGACTTGCTTTTAGCTGTGATAGAGGTAAAGTAACCCTAAATAAATGCCATAAAAGAGATTATTTTTTATGATAAAAGTATCAAACCCAAATTGGTTGGTTTATACCATTTCGGGATTTGCAGCTTTAGCAGGATTGTTGTTTGGTTACGATACTGGAATTATTTCCGGTGCTATTTTATTTATTAAGAAAGATTTTTTCTTAACTAATTTTCAAATTGAAATGGTTGTTAGCGCCGTTTTATTCGGTGCTTTGATAGGTTCGGGTGTTAGTGGTCGGGTGAGTGATTTATTCGGCCGACGTAAAGTACTGGTTTTTACCGCACTCACATTTATTGTTGGCTCTTTGATCACAGCATTTTCGCCCGATCTAGTTACTTTAGTTACCGGTCGAATAATACTGGGTGTAGCTATAGGTGTTGGATCTTTTACTGCTCCCCTTTATCTTGCAGAGATTGCTCCAAAACGAATTCGAGGTATGTTAGTTTCCTTGAATCAATTAGCAATTACAATCGGTATTGTTTTCTCCTATTTAATTAATTATTACTTTTCAGTTACAGGACAGTGGCCTTGGATGTTAGGATTAGGTGTTGTTCCAGCTATCATTTTATTATTAGGGACTATCTTTTTGCCAGAAAGTCCACGCTGGATGATTCTAAAAGGTTGGGATGAAAAGGCCCGTACCGTTTTGCAAAGTTTGCGTCATGGTGAAAACATTAATAATGAATTTGACGAAATCCATCAAACTGTAGAAATTGAAAAGGGAACTCATCGTCTTTTACTAGCGAAATGGTTGCGCCCTATCCTTTTTATTAGTTTAGGTTTAAGTTTTTTTCAGCAAGTTACAGGGATCAATGCCATTATTTACTATGCGCCTACTATTTTACAAATGTCTGGTTTTAAATACGCTAGCAATGCCATTTTAGCAACGGTAGGTATTGGTGTAATCAATGTTTTATTTACCATTATTGCCTTACCTCTCATTGATCGTTGGGGTCGCCGACCTTTATTGCTTTATGGTCTTTTAGGAATGTTTATTAGTTTAGTTATTTTGGGGGCAGCTTTTTACTTTCCTGCATTTACATCGTTACGTTGGGTAGCTATAGCGAGTATGGTTATTTACATTGCCAGTTTTGCTATGAGTTTGGGGCCCATTATGTGGTTAATTATTTCAGAAATTTTCCCATTAAATATTCGAGGTGTAGGTGCTAGTTTAGCTATTTCAGCAAGTTGGGGATTCAACATGATGGTATCAATGACATTTTTGACCTTTGTTCAATTTATCGGTACTAGTCATACCTTTTGGTTATATGGACTTCTATGTGTGTTAGCTTGGATTTTTGTTTACTTTATTGTTCCAGAAACTAAAAATTGTTCCTTAGAACATATTGAAAGCAATTTACGTTTAGGGCGACCAAGCCGTGAATTAGGTGCTCCATTACACTTCTCTTCATTATTTTCAGTATTAAAAAAGCCTTTTATTTTTTTCCTTACAAAATAACGTGTTACTAGAGAATTTAGATGATGTTAAAAAATAAAGTTATTCTGATTACAGGATCTACTAATGGTATTGGCGCTGCAACTGCTCGGCGTTGTATCGCTGAAGGTGCTAAAGTCATGATCCATGGCCGTAAGGAAGAATGCGCTAAAAAATTAGTTCAAGAGCTGGGCGCTGCAAGCAGCTATTTACTCGCTGATTTAATGGATGAAAACTCCTATGTATATTTAATAGCCCAGACAGTAAAAAAATTTGGCCGTTTAGATGGTCTAGTAAATAATGCAGGTATTTATCCAAGAAATAATATCGATTCTGCTAATCTGGATCTTTGTGAAAAGATTATGCGGGTTAATTTCTATGCGCCATTACTTTTATGTAAAGCGGCTGTAGAAGTTTTTCGTAAACAGAAAACAGCTGGAACTATCGTAAATATTGGTTCTATGAATGCCTACACCGGCCAGCCTGATCTTTTGATTTATTCTGCTTCAAAAGGCGCGCTCATGACGATGACGCGTAATTTAGCCGATAGTTTAGGGTCAGAACTGATTCGAGTTAATCAACTCAATGTGGGTTGGACTCCAACTGAGAATGAAATTTGTTTAAAAATGTCTGAGGGCTTACCTGAAAATTGGCAGGAAAGAATCCCCAAAAAATATGCGCCCAGTGGTCGTTTATTAACACCAGATAATGTTGCTTCTCATATAGTCTTTTGGCTTGCAGATCAGTCATTGCCAGTTAGTGGGGCTGTATATGAAGTTGAACAATATCCAATTATTGGCCGTAACCGTTTGAATGATTTGATCATTCAATAAGTTAAAGTTGGAGTTATTGCGATAAAAAATATATAACTAAGTCTCACTGAGGTTTCCTTTATGAAAATTCAAGATGCAAAGGTATTCTTAACTTGTCCTGATCGTAATTTTGTGACACTAAAAATAATTACCGATGAAGGGGTATATGGTGTTGGTGATGCAACTTTAAATGGAAGAGAATTAGCGGTTAAAGCCTATTTAGAAGATCTGATTCCTTGTTTGCTAGATCGAGATCCTGCACAAATTGAAGACATATGGCAGTTTTTTTATCGAGGTGCTTATTGGCGCCGTGGCCCCGTTACCTTGGCCGCAATTGCAGCTATCGATATGGCTTTATGGGATATTAAAGGAAAAGTATTAAATACGCCCGTTTATAATTTATTAGGTGGAAAAAGCCGGCAGGGAGTAATGGTATATGGTCATGCAAATGGGGAGGATATTGCTGATACCATTATACAAGTTGGGAAATATATTGATCTGGGTTATTTAGCGGTACGCGCACAAACAGGCGTGCCTGGTTTACCGAATAGTTATGGTGTTTCTAAAGATAAAATGTATTATGAACCTGCTAGCAAAGGTTTACCTGCAGAATGTGTTTGGTCTACGGAAAAATATCTTAATTATATTCCAAATTTATTTAAAGAATTACGTAAAACTTATGGTGACGAACCTCACTTTCTTCATGATGCTCACCATCGTTTAACACCCATAGAGGCCGCTCGTTTAGGCAAAGAGCTTGAGCCTTATCACTTGTTTTGGTTAGAAGATACAGTACCCGCAGAATTACAAGAAGGGTTTCGAATTATACGTCAACATACAACAACTCCTCTTGCAGTAGGTGAAGTTTTTAATACGATTTGGGATACACATATTCTTTTCACTGAACAATTGATAGATTACATTCGTATGTCTGTTGTGCATGGTGGCGGAATTTCACATTTGAAAAAAATTGCAGCCATGGCTGAAGTTTATCATGTGAAAACAGGATGTCATGGACCAACTGATGTATCGCCCATTACGATGGCGGCTGCTTTACATTTCGATATTTCTATTAATAATTTTGGCATACAGGAATATATGCGCCACACCGAAAAAACTAATGATGTGTTTCCACATCATTATAGTTTTGAAAAAGGTTATTTATATCCCAGTGAGCAACCAGGTTTAGGTATTGACTTTAATGAGAAATTAGCAGAAAAATATCCCTATGAGCGTGCGTACCTGCCCATTAATAGAAAATTAGATGGCACATTATTTAATTGGTAAAAATTTTACCTAAAGTTTTTATACATTCTTATCAAGCTAATTAAAGTCCATAGTGTTGTAAAAACGAAAAGATCTAGTTGCATAGGTTGGAAAGTGACATAAACAACTAATCCAGCACCTAGCATATTGATAAAATTATAAAGAAACCCTTTTATTTTCATCCAATTTGTTTGTTGAAAAATATAGGCGACAAAGATAAGTGAAAGTCCAGTAAGAAAGAAAAAATGTTTAGATAAAGTGATAGAGGCCATAAAAAACCTAAATGTTGTTATTTTTATATGCAAACAAACGGGCGTATTATTTTACGATAATTTAGAATGGAATGTCTATGGAAAGTTTTTTGGTTGAATAGTTGTTAAAAGTCCCTCACAAAAGAGGGACTTCAACTCAATGCCGTTTTATTATCTTACTAGTAATAAATTAGTTACTCTTTTTACAAATCCGGCAGGATCTTCAAGTTGTCCACCTTCTGCCAATATCGATTGTTCTAAAAATAAATGTGACCATTCTGCCAGCCGAGAGTCATCTTGTTCATCTTTTAAATCTTGAATTAACTTATGTTGAGTATTTAATTCTAAAATTGGTTTATTAGTAGGAACAGGTTGACCGGTAGCTTGTAGAATACGTTGTATTTGACTACTCAATGCATTTTGTTCATTTACAATACAAGCAGGTGAACTGGTTAATCGTAGTGAAATACGGACTTCTTTCACTTTATCCTTGAGTATATCTTGGATTTGTTTTAATAAAGGCCCAAATTCATCTTTGTTTTGTTTTAGTAGCTCTTTACTTTTTTCTTCAGCAATTCCTGAAATATCAGAATCTTTTGCAACAGATTGTAAACTTTTTCCGTCAAATTCAGTTAAATGGGCAACCAACCATTCGTCAATACGATCATGTAAAAGTAATACTTCTATTCCTTTGTCGCGGAAAATTTCTAAATTAGGACTATTATTTGCTGCGGAAAAATTTTCTGCAGTAATATAGTAAATCTTATCTTGTTCAGGTTTCATACGCGATACATAATCTTCTAAACTAATTGTTTGCGCATTATGGTTTAAATAAGTAGAGCTAAATCTTAAAAGCTTAACTAACGAATCTCGATTAACGAAATCTTCTGCTAAACCCTCTTTTAAAATATTGCCAAATTCTTTCCAGAATTGTAAATATTTTTCAGTTTGTTCTTTAGAAAGATAGATAAATGTTTCAAGAATTCTCTTGGTTATAGCTGAGCGTATATTATCAATCTGCTTATTATTTTGTAAAACCTCTCGAGAGATATTTAATGGAAGATCATTGCTATCTATGATTCCTTTTATAAAGCGTAAATAACGAGGCAAGAATTGTTCAGCATCATCCATAATGAAGACGCGTTTAACATATAATTTTAAGCCGCGCGGTTTTTCATGATTCCAAAAATCAAATGGACCTACCTGCAGAGGTATATAAAGTAAAGTTGTATATTCTTGCTTTCCTTCTATTTTATTGTGAATCCAAGTAAAAGGATCTTTTAGATCATGAGTGAGATGTCCATAAAATTTTTTGTATTGTTCATCACTAATTTGGTCTTTAGACTGGGTCCATAGCGCAGTGGCATTATTAACTGTCTCCCAAGTAGTTTCAGTTTCTTTTTCAATATCCTTTTTTTCTATAGTATCGGAAGAGGTTTCGTTCAGGTTTACGTTCTTTTTCATGCTTATAGGCAAAGTAATATGATCAGAATATTTAGTGATAATATTTCTTAAACGCCAATCATCTAGAAATTCAGTTTCTTCTTTCTTTAAATGCAATATAATTTCGGTACCTCTTTCAGACTTGGATATGTTTTCAATGGTATATGTGCCATTAGCTTCAGAGTCATGGCTATACTCCCAGTGAACCCCCTTTTCTGAGGATTCTCCTGCGGCCCGAGTCTTGACAATAACTTTGTCAGCGACCATAAATGCCGCATAAAATCCAACTCCAAATTGACCAATAAGCTGCGTATCTTTGTTTGTATCTCCAGTTAAAGAATCCAAGAATTCTTTGGTGCCCGATTTTGCGATGGTACCAAGATTTGAAATAACTTCATCGAAAGTCATACCTATCCCATTATCAGTTAATGTGATGGTTTGATTATCTTTATCAATAACGATGGTAATTTTAGGCTCAGCATCTTCTTCATAAATGTTCGGATTGGATAAGGCTTTAAAGCGTAGTTTTTCTATAGCATCGTGGGCATTAGAGATTAGTTCACGTAAAAAAATTTCTTTGTTTTTATAAATTTTACTAATCATTAGATCTAGTAGTTTTGGACTTTCAGTTTTAAAGCCTAATGTTTGTTTTTCAGTGGTAGCCGTCATAAATCCAATACCTCTTATGATAATAAATATGCTAATACGCACAACATGAGGGCAAAATTTTAAATTTCAAGTAAATTTACTTGAAAAATAAGTACTTTCTGATATTGATAGATAGTTTTAAGGACAAGAGATATATTGGGTCTTTTTAAAGACTCGCTAAGTAGAGTATTTCTCTAAGAATACTTTCTGAACCAACAGTATAACCCAAATCATAAATTTCTTGTGGGGTTAGTTTTTCTAAAATCAACGGATTGTTGGCAATTTCTAATGCGGTTAATTTTTTTTGTGTAATTTGATTGGCACGAGAAATTTCTAGGATAAAAATGGTTTGCTGAAGGGTATGGTTATAATTTTTAGCAATGAGTTTATAATAGGCTTGACATGGAAAAAGAATTATATTCCCTCTTTTTTTTAATAATTTTTTATTTGAAGCATTTAAAATTTTTAATAAATCTATCGGCGATAAGGATTTTAGTAATTTTTTATCACTGGAAATATCCTTAGCAGGTAATTTAGAAACAAGATTTTTCCCGACTAATTGTAAAGTAAATATAGTTTCTCCATTGGCATTAATTTCCTCATCGATAATTCGCAATGAAAAAGGATGGGCATTAGCTTTCTGGAGCAGTTTATATTTTGCTTTAATTGTTGAAATAGTATTTTCTACGTATTTGAAACTCAAGCTAATTCCCTCCCATATAAAATTTTATCATCTATTTTGCGATGGATCGATTAACAATGCCTGGTTTTCACTTTGATTCATTTGTTTTACGCCAATGCAACACTTAAAAAATTGAATAAATTGAATAAATGGTTGAATAAAAATACCGTCGCTTTTTTTGGTGGGTGTAAGTTCTTTAATAACCTGTTCATAACTCGGAACGCTAAGGAATTTTTTTAGATCTTCAGAAGTTGGATTTTGATAATGTTCTAAAATAAAACCCGGTACGCATTTACAAGTTACTAAAACAAAATTTTCGTTAGTATTAGATTTAAGTTTAGCACCAAATAACGTATTTTTCGGTATTGTATAAAATGGGTTGGCAGCATTTAAGACAATTTCAGACATTTTATCCTTTATGAAAACATATAGTGAAAGATCTTCTCCTTCAAGCCATCGCCATGTTTCAGTCGTATTTAATTTATGTAAACAAGATACTTGTTTTTCTTTTAAAAGATAAAATATTTCAGTTTGACTTTCTTGTCCATTATCATCAATTGTATTTATAAATTCTTTAAAATAACCGTCTTCATCAGTAACGCCTTTAATGGTGATTAAATCCAATTTTGTAATTAATTGATCAGTAAATATTTCTTCAGGAAGTTGTTTTTCACTTTCTTTAATAGCTTCTAAACGATTCTTTTCTTCTTCTTTTAGATATTTCCTAGAAAGTATTTCGTCCAATATTTTTAAAAAATCTTTTTTTAACATAATTAAGCCTTATTTTTTTTAAAAAATTATCTAAATGGATTAAAGTCAGTTTCTGTATCATAAACATCTAATTGTTCTTCCATTTTTAAGAAGCCAGTAATGAGTGAAGCCGGCCATACACCTAATAAAGAATAGAGTATTTCAATAGAATAAACTGATAAAATCATATATCCTAATTGTGAAAAGTGTATATGGCCACTAAATCCAAATAATATTGTGATTAAAACTAAAATAAATCCACCAATAGCGGATGATCCTAAACTGCGTAGCCAAAAGTGTCTACCCTTCATTAATATTTTCCATTTTGAAATTATATAGATATTGATAAAACTACTACTTATAACAGCCAATATTCCGGCTAATACAAATCTAAATATAGGATCTACTACTTGATTGTAAGAATATTGATCATGCCAAAAACTGGGCGAAGGTAAATGAATAATTAATTTTATTGCAATAGAAAAAAATAATTCACAAGCCAAGGTAATCCAAATAATTTGTTTGGCAGCATTATAACCGTATACTTCGGCTACTATATCTCCAATAATATACGTTAAAGGAAAAATAAGTGGTGCACCAGGCACTAACGCGGGACCAAGAAAGACTAATTTGTAAGCTACGACATCGGCTGCTAAACTAATCGTAATGTTTATCATCCCTAAAATAAGAATATATTGATTAATATTTTTTGGCGCCGTCGCTTTTTTCATCCTCGGAATTAACATAAAATTTACTTTTTTTATAATTCATTCTTATTTGTATAACTGCACCTATAATTTTGTATAAATCTGAAAATTTAATAATTTCGGATTCAATACTTAAATTTTTAAGATAAGTTTTATTTTCATAAATAATTTTCTGCATAAGCTGTGGCTTACATTCACCTTTTTTATGTACAATTATAAAATCGCGATTACGTCCTTTTAAACTAGGATCGATTACCAACAAAGATCCAGCTAAAAAATTATTTGTGTTATTACCGTTTATGAGTAAAGCAAAACTACTTTCATGTAATGTTATATCTCTTATTAATAAGGACGAAAAGGCTAAGTAATTTCGATTTTTAGGTGTGGTAAGAATATCTTTCCAGTGTATCAAAGGGACCGTTAAGCCATTGGTTTGTCTATTTCCTTTTTTTGGTAAAGCCTCTCTTCCAGTTAATTGATCAAGCGTAATAGAAAAATAGTTGGCGATAGGAGCTAAAGATGCAAGCGTAGGATTATTTTCTTTGTTTAATTTTAATCGCTTTAGTGTCGAAAGAGGAATGCCGGTATGTTTGTGAAGCTGATTAATATTTATGCCCCATTTTTTTATTAGATATTCTAAAGTATTGTTGAGCGTGTGTTTAAATGACAATTGAGTAAACCTCTGCAAAGTCACTTTTTCATAATTTACTATGCTAGAAACCACATTATCTTTTTTATTAAAAAAATGTGAAGCAAATAAATTAAAACAAGATCCTTGCTAAATTATTGTTTTAAAACCAGAAAATTATGCCAGTATTATAATTTTAAATCAAATGTTTTAATTTGTGAGATTAGCTTTAATTTGTTTGCAAATTAGTCTATAAATGGACTATCATAAATTATAATATTGACACTTAAATTTTTTTAAGTAAGGAGACAAAGACCAGTGGATAAAAAAAAAGAATTTTATTAGTTGAAGATCAACTAATTATCCAACGTGTACATAGTATTTTTTTAAAGAAAATGGGTTATCAAGTTGATCTTGCTGTAAATGGGCAGCAAACCTTGGAGATGTTCTCTAGTAACGCTTATAGTCTAATTATTCTTGATGCTGGTTTGCCTGATATACAAGGAGTAGAGGTTGGAAAGCGAATTCGTATTTTAGAGAAAAATAATAAAACAAATAGAATGCCAATAATCTTATTAAGTGCATATCCTTCTAATAGTTTAAAAAAATGGTGTCAAGAAGCTGAAATAGATAATTTTTCGACAAAGCCTATTCCTTATAAAGATTTAGATATTATGCTCGAAAATATTTTTAATCAAAAAGCAGTTAATAATGAATTTTTTTAAGCACGAAATTATAATCTATTTTGTGTCCTTAAATGAAAAACCCCCGAAAATCTTTTAAAAATTCCCAGAGGTTTATTTGTTTTAAGTTTTTTATGCTTAAAATATAAATATAGTCAGATAGTCACCAGAGCGATAAACTTAAATTTTATTTTAAATTAACTAGATTAGCAAAATTTGCTGAAAACGTTAGAGGAGGTTCTTTTTCCTCCTTTTTTTCTGATGATGGCTCATGATTAATTACGCAAGCCAATATCCAAGCTACACCTAATTCTAGTCCTGCTAATACAACACCGACTAAAACACCATCTATTATCATATTTGTCCCCCATTCAATTGTTAAAATTTCTTAATTAATTTTAGGAAAAATTTAGTTTTTGGTTATAACGAATTTAAGAAGCTTTAGAAATCGTTATAATTTTTATGAAAATAAAATCTAATTTCACAATTCCTACTAATTGATTCCCTATTAATATTGGACTTTTACCTGAAAAAGCGGTAGTGGGCCGAGAGGAAAGGGTTGTAAGAGGTTGGATAAGAAAGATGCAATTCAATGCCTATAGCGATTTTCTTATATTTTTGTAAGTTAAGTCTTAGGTAAAAGCTAATTGCACTCCATTACCAATAAATAAAAAACCTGCGATACCAAGTCCTAATAATAGTGGTTTCCCCCCTTTAACTCTAAATTCCTCTGCTAAAAAATTTTTTCGGTAGCGTCCACGCCAAGCCATGAGTGAAGGAAGTAAAATAAAAAGTATTGCACAATAAATTCCGGCATAACTCAAGGCGCCAATAAATGCACCAGGATAAAATAATACTACTGTCATCGGAGGTAAAAAAGTGGCTAAATAAACAATAACTCCACCTTTTCCTTGTTTAGAAGTACGAAAACCATCCGCCAAAAAATCAGATAAGCTCAACCCACTGGCAAGAAAAGAGGTAGCTAAGCAAATAGAAGTAAAAATTCTAGTCAGAAAAGTGATTACTGAATTATTTAAGGCATTACTTAGTTGCATAACAAACTCACTCGTTGAGTGTTTAGAGTGCAACATGTTAATTAGTCCATTATTTCCTTCACGGGGGAGTACTCCCATAATACAGAGATCCCAAAATAAATAACAAAATAAAGGAATCAGACTTCCTATTAAAATGGCTTTTCGTAATTTAGGAATATCATTTTTAAAATAAGTACGTAGACTAGGTATGATATTGGCAAAAGTAAATGAGGTTATCATTACTGTTGCCCCGCTTGTTAAGAAAAGGAAGTTTCCATTTTTTAACTTAGCGCTAGAAATAGAAGGGATAATAAATAAAATAAGTAAAATATAAATACTTAATTTACTAAACATTAACCCACGATTTACATAATCAACATAATGGATGCCTTGATAAACCACATAACTCAAAATAGCTGTGAATAGAAGGATAGATAACCAGTTGGGTATTTTAAAACCTAAATTAAGTAATAAACCATTAAGAAAATCGCCGCCACCAGCCATATAAGCGGCAAGTACAGAATAAAATAACAAGAGATAACTTACCCAAGCAATAGATTCACCCCAACGCCCTAATAAAATCCTCGACATGGAAATAATATTAGTATTAGCTGGAAGCCATAGATTAACTTCAAGGACCAGAAAGGCGCTGGCAGTCATAATGAACCAGCATAACAATAAAAGGATCAGAGAATTTGTAAAGCCTGCTTCCGCTATTGCAATAGGTAGTGCTAACATTCCACCCCCTATTGCTGTTCCTACTATGAGTAAAATCCCCCCAAGTAGCTTTGTATCTAATTTGTTAAACATATAATGTTAAAAATGCAAATTGAGTTTATTCACTAACTAAAAGTTAAACGTACAACAAACACTTTTATGACACAAGCAGAAAGTTCCCGCTAAGAATGGAAATAGGTTTTTTTATGGCCTTTTATAGTGGTTTGAAATTTTTGCTTGGAGTTTGAGCAATGTTGAAATGAACGGCTTTTTTTTATTAAAGAAAAATTTTATAAGACATTAGTGCTCTTTTTATTGAAGACTTACGTTTTTCCGACTAAATTTTAAAGTGTCTGGATTGTTTTAGAGTAATTTTTTAAAAACTTCTAAAGGGATTTTTAATATAATAGCCAAATTTTTCTGGTTTTTGAGTAAAAAGCCCCCCACTTAAGCTATATTTTGTAGGTAAAATAACTACAAAATTTTTAAATATAGCGCTATTAGGTAAAGGAATAAGCTCATGACTTTGTTCCCTAACTTATTCAGTGGTAATATGGTGTTTATGACACAAGTTAATGTTCCTATCTACGACCCTGCCGAAAGTAAAAGTAAGAGGGACCAGCTTTATTTAACTCCTTCTGCGATCAAACATATTAAAAAGATCCTTGCTAAGCAAGTACGTGAGAAATGTTTTCGTTTGAGTGTTAAACGTTCTGGTTGTTCGGGTTTTGCTTATGTAGTTGATTATGTAGATAGCTTCCATTCTGAAGATTTAAAATTTTCTATTGATAATGATTTAGATGTTTTTGTTGATCAGGCGAGCTTTCCTATCCTACGGGGGGTTTGTATTGATTATATGCAAAAAGGTCTTAATGGGACACTAAAATTCATTAACCCAAATCAAACGGCTGCCTGTGGATGTGGCGAAAGTTTTAGTATAGAGGAAAAATAGAGGATTAATTTCCTCACTTATGATATGTAAAATTATTACGATAAATAACAAATTGGGATTACATGCCCGCGCTTCAATGAAGTGGGTCAAAATCGCAAGGTGTTTTATTAGCCAAATTACACTCAAATGTAATGGGAAACAAGTCGATGGAAAGAGTATTTTAGAAGTGATGGGCCTTACAGCTCGACAAGGTAGCCCAGTTGAAGTCATCGTTCAAGGAGAAGATGAAGCTGCGGCTTTGACAGTGCTTGAAAAATTAGTTACAGATAGGTTTGGTGAGGAGGGGTGATAATAACGCAATACCGACTTATTATCTGTCGTTTTGTTGCGGTTTATTTTTTGTTTATCCCTTTGAGTTTTGCTAATACTCAAGCTAATGATGAGATTGTCGAGCAATTAATTTCTTTAAATCACTATTATCCACTTCAACGTCGAATCGAAATTCAAAGTGCTGCATTACTAAATACCCCCTATTTGGAAGGAGCGTTGGGTGAAGGTAGTAATGGTAGATATGATCAAAATCCTTTATATCGCTTTGATTATTTTGATTGCGAAACTTACGTTGATACTGTCATGGCATTGGCATTAGCTAAGAATCTTCCAGACTTTAGAAATAAGATTGATCAAATTCGTTATAAAGATGGTAACGTAAGCTTTACACAGCGGAACCATTTCCCTAGTGCTGATTGGATTCCCAATAATAAAAGAAATGGATATATTCGAGAATTAAATTATTTAATTACTACAGAGAAAACTAAAGTTAGCAGAACTCAAATTAATCTAAGAAATTGGTATCGACATTTAACTACAGATAGAATTCAAATTCCTTATTTAACTCCACAACTAAAAGAAGCACGATTATCTCAATTAAAAACTGAGGGTTCGTCATTATGTCAAAGTAAAAATGTAAGCATTTCTTATATTCCAGTGTTTGATTTGTTACAAAATCCTGAATTAAGGCAAAAAATTCCTAGTGGAAGCCTGATCTTTTTTGTCGGTCATGACGCTTATTTAAGTTCGAGAATAGGTACCCCCATGAATGTATTACATATGGGCTTCGCTGTGTGGAATAATGGACAGCTTTATTGTCGAATGGCTTCATCAAAAGCGGGAAGAGTATTAGATGTTTTTGTTTCAGATTATTTAAAAACCTATTTATCACTCGGTACTTTAGATGGTATAAGTGTATGGTCAATTATAGACCCAGCATAAATTATGGGCATTTGAATTTTTGTTTGCTCCGTTTCATTTGCTTAGACCTAGAATATCCCAAATAGTTTTCTTATCGCGGCAGCCAAATCCAATTACTGAAAGTATCGATAATTTACTGTCTATTTAATAAATTTAAGTTGGATTATTGTGCGCCTGCGATCATCATATTTTCTAATAAGATTGAACCTGTTTGAATAGAGCTTTTAATATTAATATCATTGCCTATAGCCAGGATATTTTGATACATATCTTTTAAGTTACCCGCTATAGTAATCTCTTCAACAGGGAATAAAATCTCTCCATTTTCAATCCAAAAACCAGCAGCACCACGTGAGTAATCACCCGTAACTAAATTAACCCCTTGACCCATCACCTCAGTGATTAATAGACCTTTCTCCATCTGCTTTAACAGTTCTTTAAGTTTAGATTGACTAGTTTTTAGCAAAATATTGTGGAATCCCCCCGCATTTCCTGTTGTTGACAGACCTAACTTTCTAGCTGAATAACTATTTAATAAATATCCAGATAAAACACCCTCATCAATTAAAATACGATTATTAGTTCGAACGCCTTCGTCATCAAAAGGAGCACTTCCTAAAGCACCTAGTAGATGAGGTTTTTCATAAATAGAAATTTTTTTAGCAAAAACGGGCTTCCCAATATAGTTAACTAAGAAAGAGGCATTGCGGTAAAGATTTCCCCCGGAAATGGCATCTAGAAAAGTTTTAATCAAACCGCTGGCAATTTCTGAATGAAAAATCACTGGTACCTGACAAGTGGCAATACGTTTTGCACTAAGACGTTTAATGGTATTATCGGCGGCTTGTTTGGCCAATTCTTCAATCGATTGTAATTGCGCTGGATTACGATTTATTGTAAAGCTGCCATCTCGTTGCATACCCATTTTATCTTTTGCTATTAAATTACAGGAAATATTGTGCAATGAGCTAGGGTATCCTGCTAAAAATCCATTACTATTAGCATAAACATAAATAGCTTCCTGCGTAGATAGACTAACTCCCTCTGAAAAGGTTAATCGATTGTCTATAGCGAGGGCATATGCTTCACATTCTTTAGCTAATGCGATAGCATTTTGTGGATCGATGGACCAAGAATGATAAAGGTTTAAATCTGCGGGTGTTTTTTCTAAAAATTGGGGCTCAGCTAGACCGCTAAAAGGATCTTCTGTTGTGAAACGTGCAATATGGCAAGCTGCTTCAAAAGTGCTTTTTATGGCTTGAGGGCTAAAATCTGAGGTGCTTGCTGAGCCTCTTTTGTGACCAAAATATACATTTATTCCCAAGCTTTTATTTCGATTATGCTCAATTGTTTCAACTTCTTGATTACGAACAGTGACTGAAAAACCAGTATCAAGACTAACATTGGCTTCAGTTTGGGTAGCGCCTTGTTTTTTTGCTAGGTTCATCAGCTCAGTTAGCAAGTTTTTATAATCCGCTTGCTTATTTATTAAGCTTTCAGGAAGTTGACGTTTTAGTTGGATGGACATAAAAACGAATTTCTCAATATTAAAATGTAAAAGAGTATAGCGATGGTCATTAAATTTCGCTAGACTAGGGTACCTAAGCCAAAGACAAATACTACAAAGGTTAACGAAAATGCAGCAGTTCATTGAATTTAGTTTGCGACATTGGGAACTGTGGCTAGTTTTTTTTGTAATTTTAATTTTATTACTGACTTTTGAATTACATGCTAAGCTAACCGGCACATTGCCTCTAAGTGTTCAAGAAGCTATTTTTAAGGTAAACCGAGAAGATGCTATTTTTTTAGATGTTCGTGACGTTCTCAGTTTTAAAAAGGGACATATCGCTGAATCTATTAATATACCTTTTTCTGAGCTTAAAGCTAAGCTCAGTGAGCTTGACTCATATCAAGAAAGGCCTATTATCATTAACTATAGTCAAGGACAATCTCATCATAAAATTGGTAAACTATTAAAAAATGCAGGATTTAAAAAATGTTTCCATCTTAAAGGTGGGATTACGAGTTGGAAAAACGCAGCTTTACCTGTTATCAAAAGCTAAATCTCCGTTATTAGAAGGGTGTTTTTATGCAAAAGAAAGTAGTAATCTATACCACGTTAGGTTGTCCTTATTGTGCAGATGCAAAAGAGTTATTGAATAAAAAAGGAATTAAATACGAAGAAATTCAAGTCGATAAAGATCCGAATAAGTTGGCTGAAATGATGAAACTAAGTCAGCGACGTTCAGTTCCGCAAATATTCATCGGTAAAAAATCCATTGGAGGATTTGATGAGTTATCAAAATTAGCGACTTCTGGTGAATTAGAGACCTTATTAAAAGACGAGTAATTTATGAATCAATCTAGCAAGCCTCAACAGCCTGAATTTGTTATCCAGCGCGTTTATGTTAAAGATTTATCTCTCGAAACTCCCCATTCTCCCCAGGCTTTTCAAGAAGAATGGCAGCCCGAGTTAAACTTGCAGTTTACTATGAACACCACAGACATGGGATCTGACAATCATGAGGTCGTTTTACAAATTACTGTCACGGCGAAATCGAAAGATAAAACCTTATTTTTAGTTGAGGTAAAACAAGCAGGTCTTTTTACACTAAAAGGGTTCACCGAAGAGCAAAATCATCAAGTAATGAGCATAACCTGCCCTACTATTCTATTTCCTTATGCTAGAGAAGCAGTCTCAGATTTGGTTGGCCGTGCAGGTTTTCCACCTCTCTATTTAGCCCCAGTCAATTTCGAAGCATTGTATGCCCAGCAAATGCAAGATCAGGGTGATAAAGGTGGTAATGGGAAAAAAGAAAATTCTTCCAATTCTATTATTACGCATTAATTTTTACCGTGTTCACTATAGCCTTAACGGGTGGAATTGCAACTGGAAAATCGGTTGTTGCCCGTAACTTTGCTGATTTAGGAGTAAGTATTATCGATGCCGACCAAATTAGTCGGGAGCTTGTCGATAACTCCCCAAAAATTCGTAATGAATTAATTGCACGTTTTGGCACAAGCATACTTAAGAAAAACGCGACTATAGATCGAGATAAGCTACGAGAGATTATTTTTGCCTATCCTACCGATCGAGAATGGTTAGAAGGATTGCTCCATCCTTTAATTTTCCGTGAAATAAAGAGTTCAATACAAAAGGCCACTGGGTTATATAATCTTGTGGTCATTCCGTTATTATTTGAGAGCAGGACTTCAAAATTACTTAAAAAAAAACCTTCTTCCGCTAGTTTTATTCAATTGGATCGAATTTTACTCGTTAACGCACCTAGAGAGTTGCAAATTCAACGTGCTCGCGAACGAGATTTATTGGAAAAAAACCAGATCGATGCAATTTTAGCCGCACAAATATCTCCAAAAGAAAGTATTAATAAAGCGGATGATGTCATTTATAATGACACTAGTTTGCTAAGTTTACGTAACGCAATTTTAGCATTGCATGAGAAATACTTGTCGTTATTAACCCCCTCAAAATTTTCCCTTGATGATTCGACCTTTCTTGGTTATTATCTCACCTTCAAATAGGAATGATTCTTAATATCATTTAATTTTTATTTAAGCTATGGGTATTAAAATACCTATACTAAAGAAATTTCATTAAAAATTTTACTAATTACTAAGAAATTGTTCGTCCTTGCGAGATGAGAGGTTGAAATGCGAGTAAAAAAAACTAAAGTCTTACGTTACGTAGTAGCCACATTTTTGACAATAGGCACAGTTTTATCAGTTGGTTTTTTAAGTTTTTCAGGCTTATGGATTATTTATCCTTATATTATCCCCGCCATATTAGCTTTTTTTCTTTCGGGAGTGATTGAAGGAAAGGTTTATGGAACCAGTATTTTTAAAGGATTGGCAAGGTTAAAATTGCTTATGCCTAATGCTGAAAAATATTTGCTTTTTTCAGAATTAAATAGGCTTCTAGATAGAAAAGATGAGAATTGGGTCACTAGCCAATGTGCTTTTTTAAGTGACTATTTTAATCAGAGAAAGAAATATAAAACATTAAAAAATGATCCGAATGCTAAGAATGAGGATATAAAAGAGACTAAAAAAGATTTGGAAGAATTAAAAGCTTATTTTTTCCAGAAAATAACTGAACCCAGTGATACTAATGGAGATTCGTATATTGGGCAGGAAATAAAAGATGTTAGCTTAATTGAGCTGAAATCAGCCAAACGCAGTGTGTGGTTTTTACGTTTTTTTTGGGTAATTAGTATTTTAATTGGGATAGTAGCAGGATTTGTTACTGCATTTGCTGTGCAGGAAGCGATAACTGTAGGTTTAGCTCTATCATTATCAACAACAGTTCTATTGGCCATTGTGTGGCCAGTTGCCCTATTTGCTGCTGTAGGAGCAACATTTTTGTTATATTATGCAATTACCGATATTGTAAAAAATGATGCTATTGGCAAAGCCTGCAGTAAAACAATTGATTTATTTAAACGAATTCCTGGAGAATCTTTCAGTACTTTTTTATTTCGATTGGTTGCCCTATCCATAGTGGTAATGGGAATTACTAGCTTAACAATATTTGCAACACTTGCATCGGGCGGGACGTGTTGGATAGTTATGCAAAAGGGTATAAAATTATTAGCTCCTAAATTACCTGTTTTTGTAGCCTATTGCGCGAGTACAATCCTAATACCCATAAATTTTGCAACAGATTTAATCTATGGATTTAGTACTACACTGCAAACTATTGATAATTGTAAAAGCATATTTCTTGCGATATTTAAAGGGTTTAGACATCCTTTTGAGGCTGTTAAATCATTTTACTTCAATATTCGGAGTAAACTAATTACTATTAAACAACAAGAAACATGGGCACAATTTTTTAATCCATTTCGTATCCTAGCTAAATTAATTATCTCACCATTACAATCTCTAGTTTTTCTAGGTCATTTGATTAGCATTGGCTTGACTACCGATCGTTTTATGAATGTCCCTCCCCCATTAGTAGCGGGTGTATGTGCTATATCCGAAGGATTGCAAGATCTGAGTTTTCTAACTGCAGAAAGTGATGATCATCAGCATGTTCATAATGAACATCCACATCATGCAGAGGATGACGGTCACGATCATGGAAATCTTTTACAACTTCCTTTACAAGTTATCCTTTCTCCTCTCCTTTTGTTGGCTAGTATTTTTTATTGGATGTTTAAAAAATTTGGACATGAAGTCTATTTCTTTGAAGCCGTAAAAAATATTTTCGAACTACCTTTATTAAATATTATTTTTTTTCCTTTACTATTCCCAAGTGCGATTTGGCATTGGATTTTTAAAAAATCCAAAAATAGTTTAACTTTTTCTGCTTCAATTAAAAAAAGTTTTGATATTCATGTTCATGACCATCAGGTTCCTCAACAAGAAGCAGAATCAAAAGAATTATCTAAGCAGTGGCAAGAAAACGAGCGGGTAAATTGGAAATTAAAATTTGCTGAAAAACGTTTAAATGGGGTTTTTTTTGGTAAAAATAATGCTGTTGATAAGCAAAAATTATTAAAATTATTAGCATTAAATAGGAAAGAAATAATTGAATATATTAAAGTAAAACTACAACAACAACCTAATATAAGCCTTCAAGAAGTTATTGAACAGTATTTTAATAAAAATGGAATAGAAACTTCCAAAATTAATTTAGCAAATGGAATCAGTAATTTTTTAAATGGCAATACAAATTTAGGACATTTAGAGCAATCTATAAACAATTTTATGTCTAATGGGGTGAGAATAAGAGGAACTTCTGTAGAAAATAAGCAGCTTAATAACGTTAACGCTTCAGATTTAGTCCCCATAAAGAAACATAGAGGGTTTTTTAGCTGTAACAGTAAACCAACTACAACCGAAACACTCATAGAGGATGCTTTTAGTTTTGCGACATCAGCTTAATTTTGTATAAGTAGTTGATTAATCTGCATTAAATCATTTGGTTTTAAACTACCCGCAGCTTGTTTTAGTAAGACTGTATCTAATAGATAATTATACTGATCACTAGCTGCAGTCCGTTTTGCATCATAGAGATTTTGTTGTGCAATTAGGATATCAACGATAGTTCGAGTTCCTGCTTTATAGCTCTCTTCATTACTATCGAGCGAAAGTTGGGCAGATTTGATGGCTTGCTGCTCAGCTTTGATTTTACTGATGTCGGCAAGTACATCATTATATTTTTGTTTGGTATTGGTGATGAGCATTCGATAAGTATTATCTAAATTAGCAGTAGCAGTTTGAAAATCATATTGTGCTTGACGCGTCTTAGAAGAAACTGCACCGCCAGAAAAGAGTGGAACATCTAATTCTAAACCTAGAGTGCCGCCATTTTTATTAAATGTGTTTGGAGCATTATTAAAGGCATCGGTTTTTCCATAATTACCTATTAAACTTAAGCTGGGTAGATGTCCAGAGGCTTGCATCTTTATTTTTTCTCTTGATACTTCTACACCATAGCGAGCAGCCATTAATTTCAGATTATTCTGAGAAGCTGCATTAATCCAAGCTTCAATATTGTTGGGTTGAGGGCTTTGTAAGGGTATGTTTTTTGCGAATGATTTTATAGAGGAATAATTTTGTCCTGTTAATTGGCGTAATGCTTCTTGATTATTACGTAAAGTATTTTCTGCGCTTATTTCTTTAGCGAGTGATTTATCATAGGCTGCTTTTGCTTCATAAACACTCGTCAAGGCATCTAAACCTACTTGAACACGTTTCTGAGCTTGATTTAATTGCTTACTATCAGCTGCTTTTTCTGCTCGGGTGAGTTTAAGAGTATCCTGTGCAGATAAAACATTAAAATAAGCAGAGGCTACACGGAAAATCAAATCTTGTGCCGCTGCAGCCAAAGTTAAATCAGCTTGTTTACCGGTATTTCGAGCTTGTTTTACTGCCATCCAATCATTGACATTAATTAAGGGTTGCCTAATCGAGATATTGTATCCTTGAGACTGGAAGTTGCTTATTCCATTAGGCTGATCCGTACTAGGAGGTTGTGTGATGTTTTGATAATTATTAGAAATGTTCGCCTGGGCTGAGATATTAGGTAAAAGAGCAGCTACACTCTGAGGTATCGCTTCGCGTTGCGCTAACCGGGTCGAAAAAGCCGCCTGATAGATAGAGTCACTATTTAAAGCAGCCTTATAAATATCGATTAAATCTGCAGCAGAAATAGCTGTAAAAGGTGTAAAAAACAAATAAATACTTAATACTAATTTAAAGCAATTACTCAGTTTCCAGGTAGTAGACCTATGAGTAAAAAAGTTGGATAGTCTCATTATTTTTTTTGTATTAAAAAGAGCAAAAAGCTAGGTTTTTCTAGATATAATGGTTTATTATGCCAGATTTCATAATTGAGATATAGCCCTATGAATTCTCATTTCGACGATTCAGATGTCAAAATTTTAAAGCAGCAAATTGTTTATCAAGGACATTTTCAGATAGAACAATGGAAGGTCCAATTTCGTCTATTTAATGGTGGTTGGAGCCAACCAAGGCTTAGAGAGGTCTTTGAGCGGGGTGAAGCTGTAGGGGTTTTGTTGTTTGATGCGAATAGTGATCAGCTGGTTCTAATTGAACAGTTTCGAGTAGGAATTGTTAATAAAGCTAAAAATCCATGGTTGATGGAAATAGTAGCGGGTGTCATTAAGAAAGATGAAAGTTTAGAACAGGTAGCCCGACGAGAAACCCAAGAAGAAAGTGGTTTAGAAATAACAAATTTATTTCCAATTTATCAATATTGGGTGAGTCCAGGTGGAAGCTCAGAACGGATGTATCTTTTTTGTGGGCAAATTGATGCCAAGCTAGCTCGAGGGATTCATGGAGTGGCTGAGGAAGGCGAAGATATTCGGTTGCATGTTTTAAGTTTAAAATCTGCTTTTGATTTACTCAATTCAGGAAAAATTAATAATAGTTCGACGATTATTGCCTTACAATGGCTGCAACTTAATGAGCAAATTGTCAGAGCCGCATTTTTAAAAAGTGAGTAATTACTAAATTATGAAATCTAAACCCTCTTCAAAAAAATATACTGCTGAAGCAATCGAAGTTTTAAGCGGCCTCGATCCAGTAAAACGACGACCAGGTATGTATACTGATACCTCTCGACCTAATCATTTGGCACAAGAAGTTATTGATAATAGTGTTGATGAAGCATTAGCGGGTTATGCACGACATATCGATGTGGTGTTATATTCAGATAATTCTTTAGAAGTAAGTGACGATGGCCGAGGAATGCCTGTAGATATCCATCCTGAAGAAAAAGTAACCGGCGTGGAGCTTATTCTGACCAGACTACATGCTGGCGGTAAATTTAATCATAAAAATTATCGTTATTCAGGTGGTTTACACGGGGTTGGTGTATCCGTGGTAAATGCTTTATCGAGTCATTTAGAAGTTACAATCAGGCGTGATGGTTTTATATATCAAATTCAGTTTGAACATGGGAATAAAAAATCCAATTTAAAAAAACTCGGTAAAATTGATCAGGCCGTAACAGGGACTTCTTTACGCTTTTGGCCTGATAAGCATTATTTTGATACCGAAAAATTTTCTGTCAATCGCTTAAAACATAGCTTGCGTGCAAAAGCGGTCCTTTGTCCAGGTTTACATGTTAGCTTTACAGACAAGCAAAATAATAAAAAAGTGGAATGGTTTTATGAAGAAGGTGTAGTCAGTTATTTAAAGGATAGTTTAAGTCAGTATACCTGTTTACCTACTGAACCTTTTCATGGACATTTTTCTGCAGAAACAGAGGAAGTTGATTGGGCTTTATGCTGGCTTTTAGAAACGGGCGAAGGGTTGGTGGAAAGTTACGTTAATTTAGTTCCAACTATTCAAGGTGGAACTCATGTGAATGGTTTACGTACTGGCTTGCTTGAGGCGATGAGGGAATTTTGTGAGTTACGCGATTTATTGCCCCGGGGTTTAAAATTAGCGCCAGAAGATGTTTGGGATGGATGTAATTATGTATTGTCTATAAAATTATTAGAACCGCAATTTTCTGGACAAACTAAAGAAAAACTTACTTCACGTCAATCTGCTGCGTTCGTTTCAGGCATTATAAAAGATGCCTTTAGTTTATGGCTCAATCAACATATTTCTGAAGCAGAAAGCCTAGCAGAATTGATGATAGCTAATGCACAAAAACGTTTACGTGTCAGTAAACAAATTGCACGTAAAAAGGTTTTAAGTGGGGCGGTGTTACCGGGGAAATTAGCTGATTGTACGGAAACTGATTTAAATCGCACAGAATTATTTTTAGTTGAAGGTGATTCAGCAGGCGGCTCGGCAAAACAAGCCCGAGATAGGGAATTTCAAGCAATTATGCCTTTACGTGGAAAAATATTAAATTCCTGGGAGGTAGCTAGTAATCAAGTATTAAGTTCGCAAGAAATTCATGATATTGCCACGGCGTTAGGCGTTGATCCTGGGCTTGGTGACTTATCGGGCTTACGTTACGGTAAAATTTGTGTATTAGCGGATGCAGATTCTGATGGCTTGCATATTTCTACACTTTTATGTGGTTTATTTTTAAAACATTTTCGTTCTTTAATCGAAAGGGGGCATATTTATATTGCTATGCCTCCTCTCTATCGTATAGATATCGGTAAAGAAATTTTTTATGCTTTGGATGATGAAGAAAAGCAAGGTATTTTAGAAAGATTAAATGCAGAAGGTAAAAAAGGAAAAATAAGCATACAGCGATTTAAAGGTTTAGGTGAAATGAACCCTATGCAATTGCGTGAAACAACCATGGCTCCCGATACTCGAAGACTTGTTCAGCTTACCATAGATAATGAACAAAAAACTTTATCTTTAATGGATATGTTATTAGCGAAAAAACGCTCTAATGATCGTAAAATATGGTTAGAACAAAAAGGAGACATTGCAACAATATAAACTTTATGCATGAGTCAAAGAGTTAACGTTTTCTTATTAAAGTGAGTCCGTCACCTATGGGTATTAAACATATACTAATATTTTTATCATGATAAATAACTTGATTGAATTCCCGAATGGCTTGGGTTTGTTTGTCATGATTGTGTCTATCAGCAACGCGGCCACTCCAAAGAACATTATCGACTAACATCAGACCACCCGGTCGAAGCAATGTTAAGGAGCGCTCATAATAGTTTAAGTAATTGTTTTTATCTGCATCAATAAAGATAAAGTCAAAACTATTGGAGTGGTTTTGTTTAATTAAGCTATCAAGAGTTTCTATTGCCGGTGCTAATCTCAGCTCAATTTTATAGGCAATACCAGCTTTTTGCCAAAAATCTTGCGCTATAGCGCTAGTTTCGGTATTAATATCACATGCAATGATTTTTCCAGTTTCTGGCAAAGCTAAAGCAACGGCTAAGGAGCTATAGCCAGTATAGACTCCTATTTCCAATGTTTTTTCAGCATTGATTAATTCAATCAGGAATGCCATCAATTGCCCTTGTTCTGGCGCGATTTGCATGTTATGCGAGGAAAGTTTAAGCGTTGTTTCTCTTAACGACCTTAAAACGTCGGGTTCATGTAAGGAAATGGATAACATATATTGATAGAGTGTATCGTTTAAGTTTATGGTTTGGTTCGACATAATTATCCTGCTAAAGCTAATTATAAGCTTTAAATAAATATACAGTGTAAAAATAATTTTTGTAAAAAATGACCCCATGTAATTATACTCCAGCAATTTGATTTTTTGGCAAGGTGCTGTGATAAGAAAGCAATCGGAGATTAATATATACATGAGGATTGCTCGTTAAGCGGCAACGCAGACAAAAATTCAAGTGTGAAGAGTGTATTTTAGACATTGACATTCTAGCCAAGCGCAGCCAAAATAGCGGACCTTAAAACCGCAGGTCCCCATCGTCTAGAGGCCTAGGACACCGCCCTTTCACGGCGGTAACAGGGGTTCGACTCCCCTTGGGGACGCCATTTTCTTAGAGGGACATATTATTGCGTCGCAATGCTAAATATTAAAGGTTGTTAAAAATCTTTCTTTCTTTTTATAATAAACCCAACTCAAATTAAATATTTATTTGCAGTAAATATTGATGTGGAGAAAAACATGAGTCAGATTTTTAGTGAAGTATTGCATGGCTATAGTTTATTTAGAAAGAAATACGCTGTAGGTGATAATGCAGTAATGCGATGTTTATCCGACTCTGGTCAGAAGCCACAAATAATGGTTGTTTCATGTTGCGATTCACGTGTCGATCCCGCATTAATACTCCAATGTAATCCAGGGGATTTATTTGTGGTGCGTAATGTCGCAAATATAGTTCCGCCTTATCAGAAGGATGAAGCATTACATGGAACAAGTGCCGCCTTAGAATTTGGGATTTGTCTGTTAAATATTAAACATCTTATTTTACTTGGACATAGCCAATGCGGTGGAATAGATGCGTTATTAAATAGCCAAAATTTATCACAAAGCGATTTTATTACTAAATGGGTTTCTTCAATAAAAATTCCTGACGTTCAAATAAAAAACCTAGATGAATATGCAAAGTTAGCCTTAAGTCGTTCTTATGAAAACTGCATGACATTTCCTTGGATAAAAGAAAAAATAGAAACTCAAACATTAACTATCCTTCGCTGGTTTTTTGATATTAAAACGGGGAAAATCTTTACTTATTCAGAAACCTCTAATACTTATCAAGCATTAGAGGTTTAGTAATATGCTATTACTTAGTTTCTAAATTAATTTGTAAACGTTGTTTTTTTTCTTTGGCTCGTTTAACTGCAGCTTTAATATAAGTTGCTTGTTCATTAAGTGGCAGAATATTATTACTTAGGTTAGTTTGATCTTGTTTTAATTCAAAACGTTGTTTTTTGGCATAATAACGTTGTCGAGCTTGTTGAGGATTATAATTAGACTGGTTTATCGATGACATATCTATACAATCAACTGGGCATGGTGGAAGACAAAGTCCACAACCAGTGCATTCTTCGGTTAATACTAGATGTAATTGCTTGGCAGCACCAAGAATGGCATCGACGGGACAAGCTTGGATGCATTTAGTACACCCTATACATTCAGACTCGCGTATGGATGCAATCATGGGTGGATTTAATTGCGTATGCATTTCTGTTATGAATGGCTCAGGATTTTTTTCTAGCAATTTTGCTAAAGCTAGCAAAGTTTTTATTCCCCCCGGGGGACAACGATTTATTTCGGCTTTATTTTCTGAAATTGCTCGAGCGTAAGGGAGACAACCCGAATAACTACATTGCCCGCATTGCGTTTGTGGAAGTAAAGCATCGATCTCGTTAACCAGAGGTTTAAAATCTCTTTCCGAAATAGATAATTTTTTCGATTTCATTTGATGAATAATAACTAGCTTAATTTGTAGCAATAGAATCTATTTTCTGCATATTTTGAATAGTTTCTACAGGGATACGCTGTAATAAAGGCACAAAAGTGTTAATAGTATGGTCCAATAAGATATTTTGTCGATGGTTCCAAGCCATTACAGGAATATTTAGAAATTTTTCAGTTTTTTCGGCTGTGATAGGTAATACCGGTTTTAAATAAATCATTAAAATTCTAAAAAGATTCAAACCTAAACTGCATACATCGTGAGCTTGCTGAATGGAATCAGAATTTTTTATCAAGAGCCAAGGTTTTTCAGCATCAATCATTTGATTTGCTTGGTCAGCTAACTCCATTATGGATTTCATAGCTCGGCTATAGTCTCGGTTTTCATAGTAACCGGCAATTTCCTCACCTTTATCAATAAATCGCTTGCAAAGTTCGGGTCTAAATGAGGTTGAAGATAATTTATCATTAAATTTTTTGTTAATAAAACTTGCACAACGACTCGCAATATTGACTAATTTACCGATCAAATCCGAATTAATTTTTTGTAGAAAATCTTCAAAGTTAAAATCAATATCTTCTACTCTTCGACTAAGTTTTGTAGCAAAATAGTAGCGCAAGTATTCAGGATCTAAATAATTGAGATAATGTCGCGCAGAAATGAAGGTTCCTCGCGATTTTGACATTTTTTTTCCGTTAACAGTTACATAACCGTGAACAAAAATTGCTGTCGGCGTACGGAAATCTGCACTTTTCAAAATGGCCGGCCAAAAGATAGCATGAAAATTAATAATATCTTTACCAATAAAATGATAAAGTTCAGTTTTTGTTATGGGAGACCAGTATTCATCAAAATTGAGTTTATCTCTCGCCATGCAAAGATTTTTAAAGATTGCCATATAGCCAATAGGGGCATCGATCCACACATAGAAAAATTTATTTTCTGTTGCAGGGATTTTAAATCCGAAATAAGGGGCATCGCGGGAAATATCCAGATCATGTAAGCCTTCCTTAAACCATTCTAAAAGTTTATTACTAATTTCTTCGGCAAGGTGATTGTTTGTAGTGATCCAGTTTTTTAAAAAATCGGAATAATGCGAAAGTTGGAAAAAGTAATGTTCAGATTCTTTCGCAATAGGTGTAGTTCCTGAAATAATGGATTTAGGGTCAATGAGATCTAAGGGAGAATAGGTGGAACCGCAAACCTCACAATTATCACCATACTGATCAGGTGATTTGCAACAAGGACAGGTTCCTTTTACATAACGATCTGGCAAAAACAGCTTAGCTTCGGGATCATAGGCTTGTTGGATAATCTTACTATTAATATCACCTTTATCTTTCATACGTTGATAAATAAGCGTGATGAGGGCTTCGTTTTCTGGAGAATGCGTGGTATAAAAATTATCAAAATCGATATAAAAAGCAGCAAGGTCGCGTTTATGTTCTTCGGCAATTTGAGTAACTAAGATCTCTGGACTGATGCCATGTCGCTGTGCAGCGAGCATTATAGGTGTTCCATGCGCATCTTCGCCGGATATAAAAATACATTCGCGGCCTAGCATTTTTTGGAAACGTACCCAAACATCCGCTTGAATATGTTCTAATAAATGGCCAATATGTAAAGATCCATTGGCATAAGGCAAAGCGCTAGTGACTAATAGTTTGCGATGAATTTGCTGCATACTTAACTTTTGCGTATTATTGATTTCTAGATTCTGCCTTTTTGCGAGGAGTGGCGTCAAGTTATAATTCGAAGATACTCTATGTTAAAGCTTACTGATCGAGTCAAATATATAATTGCCGTTGCCTCTGGAAAAGGGGGTGTTGGTAAATCAACCACTGCTGTGAATCTCGCATTGGCACTGGCAGAAAAAAAAAATGTTAAAGTTGGAATATTGGATGCGGATATTTATGGGCCTAATCAACCCCAGATGTTGGGAGTCAGTGAGAAGCCGACTAGCAAGGACGGTAAAACCTTAGACCCCGTGTATGCATATGGCATACAATCCATGTCTATAGGTTATTTAATTGATGTAAACACACCGATGATATGGCGTGGCCCAATGGCGACTGGCGCTTTACAGCAATTATTAAATGATACTCACTGGGATAATTTAGATTATTTAATCGTTGACTTACCGCCAGGCACGGGTGATATCCAATTGACTCTAACACAAAAAATTCCTCTGGCCGGAGCAGTGATCATAACGACCCCTCAAGATATTGCTTTGCTGGATGTACGTAAAGCAATAGGAATGTTTAATAAGGTTAAGGTACCTTTGTTAGGTGTCGTCGAGAATATGTGTGCGCATGTTTGTAGGCAATGTGGCCATGAGGAGCCTATTTTTGGTGATGGTGGTGGTGAACGGATTGCCAAAGAATGTAATATTAATCTATTAGGTGTTCTGCCATTAGATAGTCGAATTCGTAAACAAGCTGATTCAGGAAAGCCTATTTTTATTGCTGAGCCAGATAGTTCGATTGCGGATATCTATCGAGAAATAGCCAATAAAATAACTGAACAATTAAGTCAATCAAAAACTAAAGGTTTTCGTTTTCCGAAAATTGTCATAGAGAAAAAATAGTAGCTAGGAAAATTAATATGTCCATTAAATCTGATACATGGATTTGCCGCATGGCAAAAGATTACAATATGATAGAGCCATTTGAGTCAAAACAGGTGCGTCAAACTTTAGCAGGGCCAATCATTTCTTATGGTGTTTCAAGTTATGGATATGATGTACGTTGTGCCAATGAGTTTCGGGTTTTTACCAATATAAATTCTGCTATTGTCGATCCTAAAAGCTTTTCAGAAGGGAGTTTTGTCGATATAAAAAGTGACGTATGTATTATTCCCCCAAATTCATTTGCGTTAGCCCACACCGTTGAATACTTTCGGATTCCACGAAATATCCTTACAATTTGTGTTGGGAAATCAACTTATGCACGATGTGGAATTATTGTAAATGTCACTCCATTAGAACCCGAATGGGAAGGCCAAGTTACCTTGGAATTTTCCAATACGACACCCTTGCCCGCTAAAATTTATGCTAATGAAGGTGTAGCGCAGATGTTATTTCTCGAATCAGATGAAGTTTGTCAAATCTCTTATCGGGATCGTCAAGGCAAGTATCAGGGGCAGAGAGGCGTGACTTTGCCCGTAACTTAAAAAATTTATCCTAATTCTTCTATTTAAGTTTAAGTGTACGTTTGAAATAGTCTTGTTTCATAAAGGCTTTAGCTTTGCTTAAAGTGTCTTCAGCAAGTTTATTAGCTTGTTCCGTTCCTTGCTTTAGAATTTGTAGAATCTGACCTAGGTCTTTTTCGTAGATTTTTCGACGCTCTCGTATGGGCTGGGTTATCTCAACCAATACATCGATGAGTCGATGTTTACACTCAACATCTTTGATTTGACCTTTGCGATATTTATCTTTTGCTTCAATAACCCAATTTTTATCTGGATTAAATATATCATGGAATATCCATAATGGATTATTCTCAATAGTCCCCGGGTCCGTAGCGCGCAACCGATGTGGATCGGTGTACATCCCCATTATTTTTTTCTTGATTGTATCCGGATCATCGCTTAGATAAATGGCATTATTTAAAGATTTGCTCATTTTAGGTAATATCCCATCAGCATTAGGCGGCCCAGTTCCAACTAATCGGCGAACTGGACTGAACTTTGCTTGAATTATAGGAAATAATCCGCCATTGGAAACATAATCTTCATCTTTAGTTTGTGGATCAACTCCGCAATAAATTTGGTTAAAGCGACGTGCGCATTCACGAGCCAGCTCTAAGTGAGCAATTTGATCTTCCCCTACTGGTACAATTTCAGGGCGAAAACTAAGTATATCTGCCACCTGTCCGACTGGGTATAATAAGAAGCCAAAAGGATAATATCACCTAGATTTTTTTGACGTATTTCATCCTTGATCGTCGGATTGCGCATGACTCTAGGAAAAGAAATCAACATACTGAAAAGGCATGTAAGCTCAGCTATTGCGGGAATTTCAGATTGGACAAAAATATGGCTTTGCTTCGGATCGATTCCCACAGCGAGATAATCTAAGGCGATTTCTAAGGTATTTTGGCGAATTTCTTCCGGAGATTCTGCGCGAGTAGTAAACGCATGAACATTAGCAATAATAAAGTAACAGTTATAGCTCTCTTGTAAGGCGACTCGCAAAGCTAAAGAACCGACCCAATGACCAAGATGAAGCCTACCTGTGGGAGTATCCCCCGTAAGTAAGCGTGGTTTTGATAGTGCCATAATACTATATTTAATTTTAACTTAAGGCTATTCTGCTAATATAATATAATTAATTCAAGTTATTTGCATTTAAAATACCTTAAAATTTAATCAATAAAAAATGATGAAAGTGAAAGTAAACTAGAAAAGTTGATCTTAAATAGTTTTCAAGATTTTATATTAATATTATTAAAAATAATTTTTAAGTTTTGCTCCCCCATCGCTCTTCCTGAAAAAGCTCATTTTTTACCTCAGATTCCAGCGTTTGAACCGTGAAATAGTTTTGCCTATAGAATGCGAGCTTAATAAAAAACGCTTATTTGCAATGTTATTGCTATTTTATCTGTGTTAACATGCCGGCTTCTATTAAGTTAATAGGAGAGTAGGCTATGTCGGCCGTCCAATCCAAAAATCTGTCTAAGATCTTTATTGATTTATCCACTGAAGAATTAATTAACCACGCGATAGAACGAAAAGAAGGTCTGATTGCAGCTAATGGTGCTTTTTCAGTAACAACAGGCAAACGAACGGGCCGCTCACCTAAAGACAAATTTATTGTTGCTGAGCCCAATAGTGAAAAAGACATAGACTGGGACTCAGTTAATCAAGCGTTTTCAGAGGATCGCTTTCGTATGTTGTGGCAGCGTGCCGAACAATACGCTAAAGAAGTCGATCTATTTATTTCTAATCTTCAAGTGGGAGCTGACCCAGACTATTATTTGCCTGTCAAAGTAATTACTGAATATGCTTGGCATAATTTATTTGCGCAACAACTGTTCATTCGCCAAGCTGATTTTTATGGAAAAGTCGGTAAAGCAGAATGGACGATCTTAAGTCTTCCAGGTTTAAAAACTGATCCGCAGCGGGATGGAGTGAATAGCGATGCAACTTTAGTTATCCATCTTACCGATCGTAAAGTATTATTATGTGGACATCAGTATGCGGGCGAGATCAAAAAAGCGATGTTTTCAGTGATGAATTATTTGTTGCCCGCAGAGGATGTTTTACCTATGCATTGTTCAGCTAATGTAGGGAAAGAAGGTGATGTTGCTTTATTTTTTGGGTTATCTGGGACAGGTAAAACGACCTTATCTGCCGATCCCGATCGTTTTTTGATAGGTGATGATGAGCATGGCTGGAGTGAAACGGGCGTTTTTAATTTTGAAGGTGGTTGTTATGCTAAATGTATTGATCTCTCTAAAGATCGTGAACCTTTAATTTGGAATGCTATTCGTCATGGCGCAGTAATGGAAAATGTTGTATTAGATCCGGCAACTTTAGAGCCAGATTATAAAGATGCAACGCTAACCCAAAATACTCGTGTTGCTTATCCGGTAGATTTTATTGAATCTCGTTTTCGAGCAAATCGTGTCGATCGTTTGCCTGATGCCATTATTTTCCTGTGTTGTGATTTATTTGGTGTATTACCACCAGTTGCCTGTTTGAATCACGAACAAGCCGCATATTATTTTTTAAGTGGTTATACTGCTTTGGTGGGTAGTACTGAAGTGGGTCAAACAGAGCCTATTAAAACCACGTTCAGCACTTGTTTTGGTGCTCCATTTTTTCCACGGCCCGCAAAAATCTATGCTGAATTACTAATTAAGCGTTTAAAAACGAGTCATGCCAAAGTGTATCTTGTGAATACGGGTTGGACGGGCGGTGCTTATGGAGACGGGGGGCAGCGTTTTTCTATTCCTGTTACGCGCACGGTTATTAAAGCTATTTTGAATGATGAAGTAGGAAAAGCTGAGTTAGAATTGTTGCCGGGTTTTAATTTTTTTATCCCTATGCATTTACCAGGCATAAAGAGTGAATTATTAAACCCAAAAAAGACTTGGGAAAATTCAAAAGAGTATGATCTTAAAGCAGAAGAATTAATTAATAAATTTATTAATAATTTTAAACAATTTGATGTTAGTCAATCTATTAGAAACGCTGGACCAGTTATCTGAGAGAATAGGTGTTTCTGAGGTAGGGACAAGTTAAATGAACCCATTGTGTGTGGACTTATTTTGTTTAAAAAAAACGGGCGGAATATCTTGGTTTTTATTCTGATCGATATTTTTTTATGAGTTGAGACGGGAAATTGAAAAATTAAATTAAATAATCGATAAAAAATTTCTCTAGATTAAATTTATGTTAAATTTTTAGTTAGCTCTTGGGCACGATTTTTAGCTTCTTTAACAGCTTTTTTTACCATATCAGAGAAACAAGAAATTTTTAGAAATTTTAAAGCCTGTTCAGTTGTTCCGCCTGGTGAGGTAACTTGCTGTTTTAATTCAGCTAAAGATTTTTCACTTTTAATTGCTATTTGAGCGGATCCCAATGCAGTTTGTAAGGTGAGCAATTTAGCATTCTCTTTAGATAAGCCTAATTCAATAGCGGCTTCTTCTAGGGCTTCCATAAATAGGAAGAAATAAGCTGGCCCGCTTCCTGATAGAGCGGCTACTACATCGATTTGTTTCTCTGTAGATAACCATACGGTAACTCCTACGCTTTGAAAGAGATTTTCCGCTGCATTTTTTTGCGAGATTGAGCAATTCTGATTTGCAAATAAACCGGTTGCACCGCAGCCTATTAAAGCAGGAATATTAGGCATACATCGTATGATTGCTGAAGATTGGCTCGATAGATAAAGTGCTATATTTTTTAAATTTATTCCCACCGCAAGTGAAATGATCAATGATTTTTTTTCTTGAATCAGATCAGCTATTTCAATAGCAACAGCTTTTAATATTTGTGGTTTTATAGCTAAAACAACAATATCTGCCATTTGTACAGCTTGGCGATTGTCAGTGGTCAAATTAATATTTAAATTTTTTAGTTTATTCAGTTGTTCCAAATTATTATTGGTAGCCCAAATATTTTTTGAAGGATAGTTTTCTTTTAATAATCCTCTGATAAGGCTAGCAGCCATATTGCCGGCACCAACGAAGCTAATAATTGAATTTTGCATAGGTTCACTTTTTTAGTTTTAGATACTCATCGAGTCGTTCTAATTCAGTAGGCGTGCCTATGTTAAACCAGGCCCCTTTATAATATTCTCCAGTGATTTTTTTTTCAGCAATATATTCGTAAAGTAGTGATGATAGTGGAAATGTGCCCGATTTTCCTTGAAATAAATCGGGATGATAAATTCCAAGGCTAGCAAAGGTAAATTTATTTGAAGTATCTTCTAAATTTAATAAACCCGTTTTGCTAAGATTAAAATCACCTTGGGGATGAAAACTAGGATTGTCCACCAAAATAAGATGGGCTAATGCAAATGAATTTAGCGAATGAATTAACAAATGATCCAATGAAAAATCTGTCCAAATGTCGGCACTTATGACAATAAAGGGATCAGATCCTAAAATGGATAGTGCTTGAAGTATTCCACCTCCAGTTTCGAGTGCAGTGGGTTCAAAAGAATAGTCAATTTTAACGCCGTAAGCTCGGCCATCTCCTAGCGTATCTATAATTTGTTTAGCTTGATAAGAGACATTAACGACTATTTCTTTAATACCGATTTTTGCTAATTTTAAAACTTGATGAACAATTAATGGTTGATTAGCAACTAATATTAAAGGTTTAGGAGTTTTATCTGTTAACGGGCGTAAACGTAAACCACGACCAGCGGCAAGTATCATCGCTTTCATTGTTTTTCTTTCTCATAGAGTTTTGGTTTAATTTTCGTTTGTAATATTTCTTTAAAGTGAGAAAGTTCTGAGTAATCCTCACACGTTTTACCTATATAATCTAATAACCGAGAAATCATAGGTAAATAATGTGGTTTATTATCACGGTAATTAAGCCGGGTAAAAATACCAAGTATTTTTAGATGACGTTGCAAGCTTATTAAATCAAACCAGCGAATAAATGTTTCTGGGGAGAATTGATGATTTATGTTGAGCATATCATAAAATTTTAATATCCATTGATCAACTTGCGATTTTGGCCAATCGATATAGGCATCCCGCAATAATGAAGCAGCATCATAAGTAATAGGACCATAAACAGCATCTTGAAAATCCAAAACCCCGACCTTTTTATTTTCTAATAAAAGCAGGTTGCGTGAATGGTAGTCACGATGAACACAAACCTGGGGTTGCTCTTGAGCGGAATGAATAAGTATTTTAAAAGTATTTTCAAGTATACTGCTGATCTCATCAGTTATTGTCAGCGCCAGATGTTTTTTTAAAAACCAATCAATAAAGATTGCTAATTCGAAACGTATAAATTCTTCATTAAATAAATCTAAAGGTTTGTCATCTGGTAATTTAGGATTACAAGTCTGAATTTGATGAATAACTGAAAGGGCTCGATTATATAAATCATCAACAGTAGTGTGATTTAAAATATTAAGGAATAAATCATTTCCTAGATCGCTTAATAACATAAACCCTTGCTCAAGGTTATAAGCAAGTATCTCTGGCGTATAAATACCTTGACGGGAAAAATCTTTTGCGATTGCTATAAAGGCAATTATATTTTCTTTATCAGGGGGAGCGATCATGGCAATCTGGCTAAGGTTATCTTCTAAGCGCAAGCGAAAATATTGCCGTGAGCTTGCATCATTAATTAATGGTTCTAGCTCAAATTTTGAGGCTGCTGGAGAACAAGACTCCCTAAGCCAATTTTTTAACGATGTTAATCGCGATGTATGTTCTAAAATAGACATAATCTAAACCCTATCTTTTATTAACCTAAACTTTTAAATGATTTCAAGTCTTTACAATCCTTTATTTATCCAATATCAAATTTTTTTTGTAGACTTTGTTTATTTTTGAAGATTAGCTAGCCTAGCTTTAGGATTATCTTACACTGGAACTAACTTGCTTATCTACCATTTCTACCGGTAGTATAGGTAACCTATATCTTCTATACTTCTGCCTTTTGAGGGAAAGTTTTAAATTTTTTTATATAGACTGCTCAACGACAATCCAAATAACCCCTTTTTAAGTACGAGTCAAGTATGAGCATGCTAAAATCTTGATAATAAGAGGAAAGCCGTTATGTTTCATGGCAGTATAGTCGCATTAATAACCCCTATGCGAGAGAATGGGGACATTGACTATGTTTGTTTACGTAAACTAGTTGATTGGCATATTGCACAACGTACCGATGCAATTGTGGTCATAGGGACTACTGGAGAGGCTTCAACGCTGGGTATTGAGGAACAAAATAACGTCATAAAAACTGTCGTCGAACAGACTCATCGACGTATACCGATTATTGCTAGCACAGGAACCCAATCTACCCTTAAGACTATTGAGCAAACAAGAGTTGCCATGGAAATAGGTGTGGATGCTTGTCTATTAGTGACCCCCTATTACAATCTTCCTACGCAAGAAGGACTTTACCAACATTACCGTTTGGTAGCAGATAAAGTCCCTATTCCACAAATTTTATATAATGTGCCTAAACGTACTGGATGTGATTTATTGCCCAAAACGGTGGCTAAATTGGCAGGTATTGCGAATATTGTGGGTATAAAAGAAGGTCGCCCAGAGCGCGCAAAGGAGATTTTAGAACTATGTGGAAAAAACATCGATGTCTATAGCGGCGATGATAATACCGCTTTAGAAATTATGCGCATAGGCGGTAAAGGTGTGATTTCTGTAGCTGCAAATCTTGTACCCCAATATATGCATAATCTTTATGAATTGGTGAAGAAGGAAGCTTGGGAAGCGGCTGAAAAATTAGATCAGCAGCTTCGCTTGCTCTATCAAGGTTTATTCATTGAAAGTAATCCTATACCAGTTAAATGGTTAGCGGCTGAAAGGGATTTAATTTCATCGTCGACTTTACGTCTTCCTTTGACAACCTTGTCAACTCCATGTCAAGTTAGCTTGGCGCCGGTTATTCATTTGTTAGAGGCGTTACTTTAAAATGAGAACAAAACTATTTTATTTGATATTAGTGCCTTTTATTTTAAGCTTAACAGCTTGTTCTTCTGTTAATAAGTATATAAAAACACAACGCTCGCAATATTTATACAGTCAGGAATTACCAGTATTAAAAGTCCCAGCTGGCTTGCAGATACCTAGAGAAGAAAGATATGTTATTCCACCGAATGTTGGTTGTAGACCTACGAAATTACCCGATTTACTCCCACCGACTAATTAATACCCATCTTTTTTATGAAATAAATAATTAATTAGATTTTTCTGAGTTAGAATAGTTAGAGGATCAAAAGTTTAACTTAGTTTAAATTTATTGGAGAGGTACCAAAGCGGCCATAATGGCGCCGACTCGAAATCGGATGGGGATTTTAAGTCCCACGTGGGTTCGAATCCCACCCTCTCCGCCATTATTAGCGAAAAATAAAAATAATTTATATGATGTTCAATAAACTATTTAACATTAACTTTTTCCTTTAGTTGAAATACTCCCCCTTAAAATTTTAAACTTCTGTATTACTACAGATTTCAGATTTTTGTAATGAAATATACTCTAATGGAGTATAAGTTTGGCTATATTCGGTTTTTTTACTATTAAATAGAACAATTTCTTTAACTATCATAGGACTGGTATTTAAATTTAACTCTTCGCGTAGATTAGGCGCATGATGATGAATAATCCGACCTAAAGTTAAATGAGGTAAATAGGGTTTAGTTTCGGGAGTAAAGCCCAAATTTGAGGCAACCTCTTCTAGTGCATTAGCCAGTTCAAATAATTCCGAAGTAGGAATTATATCCGCTGCAATTGCGCGTGGTGCAGTGGGAGACGGAAAAAACCGAATGTTATGCAATTGTAAAGGAAAAGGTTCGATCTTATTAATTGCATTATGGGCATGTTTTGCCAATTCGGAAATTTTCTCAGGGTTAGTACTCCCTAAGAAACGCAACGTGACATGTAGATTTTCTGGGTGTACCCATCTAACGCGGTGTCCCCAAGGCTCTTGCTTAAGTTCATCAATAAGTTGAGATAAGGCTTGACGTAGTTCTGAGTTAAGTTCTACAGCAAAAAATAGACGTAAAGGATCGTGAGTACTCAAGTGCAACTTCCTTATTAAAGACTATGAGATTCAGGACAGCGCTTATTTTAATGGAAAAATAGGCAAGTTTCTATGCTAGAACATTTATTAAATTTTTCCAAGAAGTTTTAGAGCTGTGACTGCAAATATTTTCACAACCATCCATTATAATCTTGTTTATAGTTTGTCTTTTATCAGTGATTGACGATTTAATCTGTAAACATAAACCTAAATTAGTTTTTTATTCTGACTCATTACTCTTTTTTTAAAAAATCTTTCTCATTAAATAGTCTAAAGTATAAATATTTAATTCATCAATTAATCAATAGGATTCGTTTTTGCAGAAATTGGAGTATACTATATAGCAATTTTTACGTTATAAAGTGCGCTATGATTATCGATACTACACTCCTTTCCCGTATTCAGTTTGGATTTACCATTGGTTTTCATATTTTATTTCCTACACTCAATATTGGTTTGGCCGTTTTTTTATCAATTATGGAAGGAATTTGGTTAAAGACGGGAAATCCTGTTTATTTAAGAATTTGTCAATTTTGGACTAAGATTTTTGCTCTTACCTTTGGTATGGGTGTTGTCTCAGGTATTGTTTTAGCTTATGAGTTAGGCACTAATTTCGGACCTTTTATTAGTACTGCTGGGGGAGTCATAGGCGCTCTTTTTGTTTATGAAGTTCTTTCTGCATTTTTTCTCGAAGCAGGATTTCTAGGTGTAATGTTATTTGGTTGGGACAAAGTGGGTCCAAGATTACATTATTTAGCGACCTTGTTGGTAACCTTAGGAACCTTATTTTCAGCTTTAGGAATTTTATCTGCAAATTCTTGGATGCAAACCCCTGCTGGTTTTCACATTGATGCAGGAAAATATATAGTTGATAGTTGGTGGGCTGTAGTTTTTAATCCTTCTGCTATTACTCGTTTTCTGCATATGGTTATGGCTTCTTTACTAACCACTTGCTTTGCTATTGCAGGAGTTTCTGCTTGGTATTTATTAAAGAAAAGAGATCTTGATATCGCTAAACCTTGTTTTTCTTTTGTTTTTGCTGCTGCTTTGGTAATAGCCCCAGTGCAAATATTGTTAGGCGATATGGTTGGCTTAAAAGTTTTCGAGTATCAACCATTAAAAACTGCAGCAATAGAAGCTAATTGGAAAACGCAAAAGGGCGCCCCCTTAATATTATTTGCCATACCCAATAGTAAACAAGAAAAGAATTATTACGAAATAAGCATACCAAAACTTGCAAGCTTAATTAATACGCACCATTGGAATGGAAAATTAATAGGCCTAAAAAGCGTTCCACGCACAGAAAGGCCAGTGGTAGGCGCAACATTTTGGATGTTCCGAGTCATGGTAGGGATAGGGTTTTTATTTTTGTTTATTGCGCTGTTTGCGCAATGGCAAAGATGGCGGGGAAAGCTCTACAACTCCGATAGGCTTTATCGTTTATGCATATTGATAGCACCTTTGGGATTTTTGAGCACTATTGCTGGTTGGATTACAGCAGAATCTGGAAGGCAGCCGTGGATAGTCTATAATTTAATCAATATTTCTCAAGGTGCATCTATCGTTCCACTTCATCAGGTTATCATTTCATTGGCGTTATTGGTCATCGTTTATGGGATTATATTTAGTTTTTACCTATTTTATCTTTTTAAATTAATTCGCAAAGGACCCACTTCTCCAGCACCGAATGAATCAGTTGCAGACGTTATAACGGAAACACCCTTTAAATATTTAGCACCTGAGGGTAAATAAATGTTTTTAATTCTTACTTGGGCAACGATAATTTCTTTAATTATCATGACATATGTTTTGCTTGATGGTTTTGATCTGGGTGTTGGCATCTTATTTCCATGGATTAAACAGAGTGAATTTAGAGATATTATGATGAGCACAGTTGTGCCAGTTTGGGATGGAAATGAAACTTGGTTGGTGTTTGGTGCAGCAGCACTTTATGCAGCTTTTCCAACAGCCTATGGAATTTTGTTGCCTACTTTATATATGCCGATAATGATTTTATTAATTGCACTCATTTTTCGTGGAGTGGCTTTTGAATTTCGTTTTAAAGCACATAAAAGTCAGTTTATTTGGGATATTGCCTTTGCTGCAGGATCAATATTAGCAGCCTTTATTCAAGGGATTATTTTGGGCACTTTTGTAAAGGGTTATGGGACACATCTACCTTTATCACATTCAGCCTACCATTGGTTTACACCTTTTACTATATTCACTGGAGTTGCTGTGGTTTGTGGTTATGCCTTATTAGGGGCAACTTGGCTAATTATAAAGACAGATGGCTTTTTACAAGAAAAAATGTTTAAGGCATCTAAGGTTTTATTGCCTTTAGTTGCTTTTTTTCTAGTCAGTGTGAGTATCTGGACGCCGATTGTTGAGCCACAAGTGATGCATCGCTGGTTTTCACTACCCAATTTTTATTATTTATCTCCTTTACCTATTATAACAATATTGATTGTATTTTATAATTTTTATTGCTTACAAAAGAAAAAAGAAAGATTGCCTTTTATTTTAACAATAGGGTTGTTTGTTTTTTCGTATATTGGGTTTTGCATTAGTGCTTGGCCGTATATTATTCCGCATGTGCTACCAGTCTGGGAAGCAGCCGCCCCACCCTCTACTTTAAAATTTATCTTAGTTGGCGCAGCAATTATATTGCCCATATTATTTATTTACACACTTTATTCTTATCATGTTTTTAGAGGGAAAGTAAAAACTATTATTCATTATTAATTATGAAGAAACGTTTACGACAATGGCTTTGGTTTATTGGCTTATATCTAGCCGGCGTAGCGACTATAATTGTGATTAGTAAATTATTGCGTTGGTTTATTCCGCATTAATGATTTAACAGAAAAGGCTGAATATTTTTTTCTATTTTTAGCAAGATTTCTTTTTGTGGAGTATATTGTTGGAAAAAACCAACTCTTGTTTTTTTCGGTACAATAAAACAAGGCATTAATTTTGCTATTGCATTGAGTATTTTATGAAAAAAATTAAGTTGCTCTAAGCTTAGAAGATTATTTTCTTGGAATTCTTTAATGAGGCTTTTAGCCTGACATTGAAAATTTTGGATAATTTCTATAGCTTTTATTTTTTTTAATATTTCTTCTTCTATTGGATTTATGTTTAATAATTTTTGTAAACATTCAATATTTACAGTTGTTAACTGATTTCTTAAAGATGAAAGATCAATAAACGGACTTAATTTATCAATTAGGTTATCGATTTCATTATATTTTTTAGAAAAGCATGCAGTTGGACCTAAAATAAAAGTTCCATTCTCAGAAGTAAACCAGCTAATAAATTTATCGTTAGTGTATTTTAGTATTGATTTAGTTGAATAATTATTTTTTTGCTCTAATATTTTTTTTAAAAATTCGAAAAAAATAGTTATTTCAGTTTGTTTGTTTTTATTTTCAAGAAGTTTTAAAGTTTTACCTTTTATACAATCCAAGGAGGTATCTAAAATTAATTTTTTATTGATATTATCAGCAGCCTTAATAAGGGTGGTTAATTGATTTTTTAGACTAGACTCTGGGGTTTCTTTTTTTGCAACCAAAAGTGGAAAAAATAGTTGATTTTTATCGGTGATAGTGAGGCCAAACGAACTTAAATCCTTATTAGTCAGTTCAATTTTATTCTTGGTTTTAAACTTAACAAAAAAATGTTCAGCATGTTCGTTATCGTTATTTTCAAATTGAAACTCTAGTTCATCTAATTTCTCATTTAAAATATCATCTGGAATTTTTTTGAAAAATTCATTTAGGGGCAGAGGTTTTCTGGTAAATGTAAGTAAGCAATTGATATCAGCGCTAAGATTCGAATCTGGTGTGAAAAGAAAAATATTTTTTTTCATTATTATTTAATTATAAAGACCTCCTTGTCGATTTAACTCGAGGTTTTAAATAAAATAATAGTAAAAATTACTTAAACTAGACCAAAAATCCATCTTTATTACTATAAGCTATTATTTTGTTTTTAAAAAGTTAACATAAATTTAAGTTATTGCCTATTAAGCCATTTGATTACAAGAGAATTACTATAAACCTCAATCAATATTGAAGAGCTTTATTGCTTAATTAAATTTTTTTTAATAAAAAATAGTCAGAACCCACTCTTTCTTGTTAAAAAGGAGACCAATTGACTTAAGTATTCGAATAAAGGTAAATTGAGTCTTGGATTGTCAGATGCCAGATTTAGTATAATATAACAAACGACTACTATAATTACTTTTGATTTTGATGACTAAAAGAAGATAAAATTCTATGGCTATTTATCCTATTATCCAGCTCCCTGATGAACGTTTGAGGGCAGTTACAGCGCCAATTACAAGTTTTGATGAGGCTTTACAAAAACTGATTGACGATATGTTTGAGACGATGTACGCCGCTAAAGGAATAGGTTTAGCTGCTCCCCAAATTGCTATTAGCAAAAAATTAGCGGTTATTGACGTTTCTAATAATAAATCGAAAACCTGGTGCTTAATTAATCCAATCATTGTTGAAAGAAAAGGCGAGGCATTAATGGAAGAAGGTTGTTTATCATTACCGGGAGTTTATGATAAAGCCCCCCGCGCGCTTTGGGTGAAATTACAAGCTTTAGATAGACATGGAAAGCCTTATGAAATAGAAGCAGAGGATCTATTAGCGCATTGTATACAGCATGAAGTCGATCATCTTAATGGCACGCTATTTTTAGATCATTTATCTCCTCTTAAACGGCAATTAGCACGTAAAAAGCTAGAAAAAATTAAGAAAAGGGGGCAGCCTTGAAACTTATTTTTGCAGGGACGCCTGAGTTTGCTTTGCCTAGTTTACAAGCCTTGTTGAGTTCAAATCATAAGATATGTGCTGTTTACACACAGCCCGACCGCCCTGCAGGCAGAGGGCGAAGATTATCAATAAGTCCAGTTAAAAGATTGGCTTTGGAGAATAAAATTCCTGTTGATCAACCTATAAGTTTACGTGATGCTAAGGAGCAAAAAAAATTAGCTTCCTTTCATGCAGATTTAATGGTGGTAGTGGCTTATGGAATTATTTTGCCCCTAGCCATATTAACGATACCTCGTTTTGGCTGTATTAATGTTCATGCATCGTTATTACCGCGTTGGCGAGGAGCCGCACCTATTCAACGGGCAATCTTAGCAGGCGATCCGGAAACCGGTGTTACCATCATGCAGATGGACGAAGGTCTTGATACTGGTGAAATGTTAAAAAAATTTTCTTGTGCCATAGAGCCTAATGATACAACCCAGACGTTACAACACCGATTAGCTGACTTAGGCGCTAAAGCATTAATAGAGAGTTTAACTGCCATTGAAAGTGGTACTTATCAATCAGAGCCCCAAAATGAAAAAGACAGTATTTATGCAAAAAAAATTAATAAATCAGAAGCAGAGATAGATTGGGAAAAGCCTGCTACCTACTTAGATAGATTGGTGCGTGCTTTTCATCCAAAACCAATTGCAAGAGTTGTTTTAGGAAAGTCTATACTTCGGATTTGTAAAGCCGAAGTACTTGATGAAATCACTTCTGAAAAACCCGGTTTAATTTTAAAAGCTGACCGAGAAGGTATAGATGTTGCTACAGGAAAAGGCGTATTACGTTTATTAGAAGTGCAATGGCCTGGTGGCAGATGCTTACCGATTTCGAGCTTTATCCATGGTAAATCGGAATTATTTCATGTGGGTGCAATTTTAGATCGTATGTATGGTTAATTCACGGGCAATTGCCGCACAAGTTATTTCTCGTGTTTTAAAAGAAAAAATATCGCTTAAAGATGTTTTATCCGCCGGCGTAAGTGCTGACATTAATTCTCGAGATAGAGCATTTATTCAAGAATTATGTTATGGCGTAATACGTTGGTATTCCCCTTTGAGTCAACTTTGTTCCTATTTATTGAAAAAACCCCTGAGTACCTTCGACCAAGACATTTATGCATTATTGTTAATAGGCCTTTATCAACTTAATTATCTAAGAACATCTCCACATGCTGCAGTACATGAAACAGCACAGGCAGCGAGAGAGCTCCATAAGGTTTGGGCAGTACCTTTAATCAATGGGGTACTACGATCATTCCAACGACAAAAAACCAATTTATTAAAAAAATTGCCCAAAGAAAATCATTTTGCTCATCCTGATTGGTTAATTAAAAAATTACAACAGGCATGGCCAAATGAATGGCAAACAATTTTAGAGGCCAATAATCATTTGCCACCTATGAGTTTGCGAGTTAATCTTTTGAAAATTACACGAAAAGATTATGCACAGAAATTAAAAAATGAAGATATAACAGGAAGCTTAAGCGAATTAAGTCCAAGTGGAATTATACTTGATGAATCTTGTCCAGTAGTTAAATTGCCAGGCTTTATGGAAGGAGAAGTCTCTATACAAGATACAGCCGCACAATTAGCGGCTTCTTTATTATTGTTAGAGCCCGGACAGAGGATTTTAGATGCTTGCGCAGCACCCGGAGGGAAAACAACGCATATTTTGGAATCACAACCTGATTTATTGAGTTGTGTAGCAGTCGATTTTGATGCCATTCGTTTGAATAAAGTTAATCAAAATTTGGATCGTTTAAGTTTAGCAGGCACAAAAGTACAACTTCTTTCCGCTAAAGCTCAGGATCTCAAAAATACCTGGAAAGAAGAGTTATTCGATAGAATATTATTAGATGCTCCATGTTCAGGAACCGGAGTTATTCGAAAACATCCTGATATTAAATTATTACGTCGAGAAGACGATATTGCTAAATTGGTGGAACAGCAATATCAACTAATATCAAGTCTTTGGGAAATATTAAAGTCGAATGGTATTTTATTATATGTGATCTGTTCTGTGTTGCCAGAGGAAAATAGTGATTTAGTTATGCGTTTTCTATCGCAGCATTCTGATGCCAAGGAAGAGGTCATTGATGAAAGATGGGGAATAGCTTGTCCGATAGGAAGGCAAATTTTACCTCAAATTCATGGACCTGACGGCTTCTTTTATGCTAGGTTACGTAAAAGGGCTTAATAATTAAGCTCTATGATAAAAATAAGATGTAAAAGATTATGAAAACAATCTCGCTATTTTTTTATTGTTTTTTAACTTTAGCTATGATTAGTTTGGCTAGTTGTGCTTCAAATTACCCCGAAGCTCCACTTTTAGAGAGAAAAACGGTAGGAAACGCAAAGAAAAGTTTACCTCCCCCTGTTATACAAGTAGTTCAAAGCGCTGATCGCCTTAGAGTCATTGCTTACAGCGATGGTTGTTTTCGGTCCAATGGGAAATTAATAAGAAACTGTATGCAGCAGCTTAGTCAGAAGGTTAAACTTATAAAATCTTATGGAGATGGGCTCATTCAGGTAGTTGGTTACAGCGACGATCTTTATGATCCGCAAACAGCCTCTGTTATTACGCGAGAGCAAGCAGAAGTCATCACAAGCTTTTTATGGACTCATGGAATAGGCTCACAACGTTTGCGTACAATAGGATACGGCCGGCATGATTACATTGCGAGTAACCGAAACGTTAAAGCAAGTAGTTTTAATCGTCGTGTTGAGATTATTTTGGTAAAAAATTAAGCTTAATTTTTATTGAGTATCAGGCCAAAATTTTTGGTGTAATTGTTTACAAATTTTATAGGCGAGGAATAATAAATAACACTCTTGTTTTTTGCAAGCGCGCTCAGTGAGTTTCTGATATTGACGGTTGCTTGGGCTTGATTTTCAGTTTTAACAAATCCTTGTTGGGTCCGTAATTGTTGAGCAAATAGCTGGGTATCTTGTGACAATTTTACATCTAGGGTTTTGACGATTCCTGCTAAGCTAATTTTTTCTTTACCACTAGCATCTATTTTTAAATAAGGGCTAGTAATCCAATATACTAACAAATTTCCATTCCCGGTAGAATTAATCTTATTTAATGAAACAATACCTTGAATAATTATGTTATGAGAATTATATGCTTCTATTTGGAGATTTGAACTAAGTAGATTATGAAAAATAATCCTTTTATTCCCATTGCTATAAAGGGATTTAAGATTTAATCGATTGGTGTAAAGGTAAATTTCACCTTCTCCTTGTGCATGAAGCGATAATGAACCAGATAGACCTTTACCAAAAAGACTTCCATTACTATTGAATTGAATTTGCTTTATTTGAGCTGAAGATGTGTTGATGCGAATTGTTAATCTTTCTCCAGGTTCAGATCGATAAATAGGTTTTGTTTCTAGATGTAAAGTATGGTTTTTTTCGTTATAAGTGACGGCCAGCACCCTTTTCTGGTTCCCCAGAATTTGCAAGGAAGGATGAGATTGGGTTGCATCAATATAAACATTAATCGGACCTTGAATATCTAAGCTATTGAAGCTAGTAATTGGAACAGTCTTGCTTATTATAGGCTTATTCTTAGAGGGTACTTGTGCATGGCTTACAAGAATAAAAAATGAAAGGGTGGCAAATAAACAATAGACGATGTCTTTCATAGATAGATGCTCTTTTTATTATTTTTATGGAATATTAACCTTGTGGGAGCTTATTTACCAGATAAAAATTAAGCTTTTGAAGCAAAAAGCTTTTAAAGAAATGGTTCTAAGGACTCTATCCTAAGGCTGTGGGTTATTAACTTCAGCTATATTTTTCTGGGAGCGTATTGCGCTATAATCTCGTCTTCCTTGACCATCTAGTGATTTAATCCATGAAATGCATAGTGCAACAAGAAATCAAAAAAGCCTTGTTAAGCATAGGAAACGAATTTTCCATACCCGCTTCACTGACTATCCAGGTTGATTATGCTAGAGAAAAATCACATGGCGATTTTTCTAGCAATATTGCTTTAGTTCTGGCGAAGAAATTACAAAAGTCTCCTTTACAATTAGCTGAAATAATAAAATCGAATATAGATTGTTCTTCAGAAGGGTCAAAACTAGAAAAAATTGAAATAGCAAAACCCGGATTTATAAATTTTTTTTTTAAAAAATCCTTTTGGTATTCTATTATTGAGAAAATTTTAAATCAAACTAAGCACTTTGGAGTTTCAGATTTAGGCAAAAATGAGTCCATTTTAGTTGAGTTTGTTTCAGCTAATCCTACGGGTCCTTTACATGTAGGTCATGGCCGAGGGGCAGCCTATGGTGATTCTATTGTAAGATTATTGCGAGCAGTGGGTTATCAAGTTTGTGCAGAATATTATATCAATGACGCTGGAAGACAGATGGATATTTTAGCAACTAGCATTTGGTTGCGTTATTTAGAGGTCTGCGGAGAAAAATTCACTTTCCCATACAATGCCTATCGGGGAAACTATGTTTATAAAATTGCTGAGCAAATTTTTTCTCAATATGGTAAGGATTTTTTTAAAACTGCGGAATTAGTATTTAAAGACATTCCTATTGATGAACCTCAAGGCGGAAATAAGGAACAACACATCGATGCTCTTATCACAAAAGCTAAAACTTTGTTGAGTGATGTTGATTATGAAAAGGTATTTGAAATAGGTTTAAATTCTATTTTAACTGATATTAAAGAAGATCTTAGTGCGTTTAGGGTCAATTTTGATGAATGGTTTTCAGAAAAAAGTTTGTTTAAGACAAATTTTGTCGATAAAACTATAAAGCGTTTAACTGTAAGCGGGAAAACCTATGAAGCCAATGGAGCTTTATGGTTTAAGTCGACAGACTTTGGAGATGATAAAGATCGTGTATTACTTCGTGAAAATGGGCAGCCTACCTATTTTGCGGCAGACGCGGCTTACCGTCTTTGTATTTTAGAACAACGAAAATTTAAAAAAATAATTAACGTATTGGGCTCAGATCATCATGGCTATATTCCAAGAATTCATGCAGTTATCCAAGCGCTAGGTTTTTCTGAGGATAGTTTAAAAGCCTTATTAGTCCAATTTGCTATTCTTTATCGCGGCGAGGAAAAAATTCAAATGTCGACTCGAAGCGGTGAGTTTATTACTTTAAGAGAACTCCGAGAAGAAGTTGGTACTGATGCTACTCGTTTTTTTTATGTACTACGACGTGCAGACCAACATATGGATTTTGATCTTGAGCTTGCTAAAGAGCAATCAAATGCTAATCCAGTTTATTATGTACAATATGCTTATGCGCGAATATGTAGCGTCATGCGCCAACTTGCTTTCAAACAATGGATTTGGGATAAATCTTTAGGGATGGAAGCGCTTTGTGAATTGAAGGAAATACAAGAACAGGATTTGTTGGTTTTATTAAATCGTTATTCAGAAATGGTAGAATCAGCAGCTAACTCTTATGAGCCTCATATTATTGCACATTATTTGAGAGATTTAGCACAAAATTTTCATATTTATTATAATTCTTGCGTTTTTTTGATAGAGAATGAAAAACTGCGTAATGCGAGACTAAATTTGATTGCTGCAACTGCACAGGTCATTAAAAATGGCTTAAGCTTATTAGGCGTAGAAACTTTGGAAGTAATGTAATGGCTAAAGACTATGCAAAAAAGTATACAAAATATAACTACCTAACTCCTAAGCGAAAAAATAATCGTTATCTTTGGCTAATGCTCGGGATTTCTGTGGGTTTATTGGCTTTGGGTCTGTTTCTTCTCAAATCTACTCATAAAGACAGAGTTATTCCATCGGTCGAAAAAATAGTCAATAAAAAAAAGTTGGAAATGCTCGAGCCTCAATCCCCAGAACCAAAATTTGATTTTTATAATATTTTACCTCAAAACAATTTGAATTTATCACCACATGTTAATTCACCAATCAAGGAAATAGCCTTGCCAAATGATGTGACGACTTCTATTCAAACAACTCCCGGCAGACCTATAAATGCAATGCTTAGTCTCACACCTGAACAAGTTGCTATTGCAGAGGCTAAAAAACAGCTAGAAGAAGAAATGGGTCAGTTTAATAACGAAGCTTATATATTATTGTTAGGTAACTTTTATGATCAAGCCCATGCTGAGCAATTGCAAGCTCAAGCCTTGCTGAAAGGCTTCCCTGTCCAGAAAAAAGACAGCATAATTAATGGGAAATTAATATACCAAATCTTTATAGGGCCGGCGGATTTAAATAAGCTTTCTCAAGACAAGAAACGTTTAAATGAAGCTGGTTTAGCCGCAGTTTTGGTTAAGGTTACACCATAAACTGATGAATTAATATCCTTAGATCTTGAAAATATTAAAGCGAGACACCATAGTGGTTATTCCAATATCGGCAATTTAAAGGGTAAATAGTGCAGTCATTACATGGTACAACAATATTATTAGTTCGGCGCAACGATAAAGTCGTTATTGGTGGAGATGGTCAGGTGACTATGGGGAATGCAATTGTTTTAAAAGGAAATGCTCGTAAGATTCGTAAATTATATGATGGCCAAGTCTTAGTGGGGTTCGCAGGCGCAACAGCCGATGCGTTTACATTAATAGAACGATTTGAAAATAAGCTAAAGGAATGCAATGGACGACTTGATCGAGCATCTGTCGAGCTTGCAAAGGATTGGCGTTCTGATCGAGTGTTACGGCGTTTAGAAGCAATGCTTGCAGTTGCAGATAAAGAAAAATCTTTTATGCTAAGTGGAAATGGTGATGTCATAGAGCCAGAACATGATTTAATTGCAATAGGTTCGGGAGGAGCTTATGCACAATCAGCCGCATTAGCTATATTTCAAAATACTAAACTAAGTGCCCGGAATATAGTTGAGAAAAGTTTAATCATAGCAGCGGATATTTGTGTTTTTACAAATCACCAACGTACGATTGAAGAAATTGATTCTGTTAAAAAATAAATAATAATGTCCTAAAATAAAACTTATTTAAAAATGAAAACTAACTCATCCGATTTAATTGATATGCCTGCCGATGAAATTAATCAAGTTTCTGAGCTAACAATGATAGACGCTAATTTTTCAGAAGATTTAAATCAAGGAAATACTCATTCAGACGTAGTTGGTCTAGAGTATTTAAGTAAAATCGATTTGACACCAAAACAAATAGTACTAGAGCTTGATCGTTATATAATAGGTCAAAATGAAGCTAAAAGAGCTATCGCGATCGCTTTACGTAATCGTAAACGCCGAATGTTACTTGATCTAGAGTTAAGAGAAGAGGTGACTCCCAAGAATATACTTATGATTGGCCCATCAGGTGTAGGTAAAACTGAAATTGGTCGACGTGCGGCCAAAATTACCGGTTGCCCCTTTTTAAAAATAGAAGCCACCAAATTTACTGAAGTAGGCTATATCGGCCGGGATGTTGATTCAATACCTAGAGATTTAGTTGATTCAGCATTTAAATCTCTACGTGAAGAAGAAATTATGCGTCTTCAACCCCAGGTGCTAGAAGCTATTGAGAATAAAATTATTGATAGCTTTGTGCCCCCTTCACGTTCGACTACAAACGAAACTCCAGATGAGCTTAAAAGTAAGGAAAAATCTATTGCAAGAAATGTTTTTCGTAAGCAACTGCGAGAAGGACTTTTAGATGATAAGGAAATAGATGTAGAGTTAGCTGCTTTACCAGCCGGAGTAGAGATCATGGGGCCTCCTGGCATGGAAGACATGACAAATCAATTGCAAAATATGTTACAAAATATTGGTACTGCGCGTACACGTACCCGTCGTATGAAAGTAAAAGATGCATTAGCAGTTATTCAGAAAGAAGAAGCAAGTAAGCTTCTTGATGAAGAGGATTTAAAACGTAAAGCAATCGAATGGGTTGAACAATACGGAATTGTATTTATCGATGAAATCGATAAGGTATGCCGTCGTGGTGAAATGAGCGGCGCTGACGTTTCCCGAGAAGGAGTGCAACGAGATCTGTTGCCTTTAATTGAAGGTTGTACTGTTTCGACAAAGTATGGCATGGTCCGGACGGATCATATTCTATTTATTGCAGCAGGCGCTTTCCATTTATCAAAGCCATCGGATTTAGTGCCTGAACTACAAGGCCGTTTGCCAATTCGAGTAGAGCTAAAGGCACTAACGGCAAAAGATTTTGAACGTATTTTAGTAGAACCGCAAGCATCTTTAATCATGCAATATCAAGCATTATTGGGTACAGAGGAATTAGAATTAAGTTTTGATAAGTTTGCAATTCAACGTATTGCTGAAATTGCTTATGATTTGAATGAAAAGACTGAAAATATTGGCGCGCGGCGTTTGTATACCGTTATGGAAAGATTGTTAGAAGACATATCTTTTGATGCAAGTGAGTATACGGATAAAAAAATCAATATTGATATTAAATATGTTGATAAACATTTAACCCCTTTAGCGCAAGATCAAGATACCAGTCATTTTATTTTATAATATGATTCCTATTCCTAGTGATATAAAGCTTTTGCAGAAAACTCGAAAGCTCGAAATTCTTTTTGATAATGGTGAAAAATTTAGCTTACCTTGCGAATATTTAAGAGTTTTTTCACCTTCTGCTGAGGTTAAAGGGCATGGACTTAGTGAAGGAAAATTAGTTAGCGGCAAAGAAAATGTAAATATCACCAGCATAGAACCAGTTGGTCATTATGCTATTAGATTAATCTTTGATGACAAGCATCAATCAGGAATCTATAGCTGGGAAACCCTCTATGATTTATCTAAGCATTATGTTCAATATTGGGAACACTATTTACATCGTTTAAAATCTGAGGGCATGAGCCGGGATTGATTGTTACCATTATTTGTGACTTTGCTTCACAAAAGGTTTTTTTTGGGTTAACGGATTTATTTACTAGAGATTGTTATCTTAGCAAAACGTCTTTTTCCAACTTGATAAATATGACAGGTACCCGATTTAATTAATAGCTTCTTATCTTCAATTTTTATTGAGTCTATTTTAACCGCGCCCGCGTCAATTGAGCGCAATGCTTCGGAGGTACTAGAGACTAATCCCGCTTGTTTTAATAGGTTGGCTACCAATACATTATCTCCTGGAATGGTTATATTCAGTTCTTTAATTTGCGAGGGAATGGCACCATCTCTAAATCGGTGTTGAAATTCTCGAAGTGCTTTTTCAGCATCTGCCTTAGTATGAAAACGTTCAATAATTTCAAAGGCTAATTGTATTTTAAAATCCCGTGGGTTAGCTAAACCTTGTGCGGCTTCTTGCTGCATGGACTTAATGTCATTTAATGATTTTTTAAATGAAAGTAATTCAAAGTAACGCCACATCAATTCATCAGAAATCGACATAATTTTTCCGAACATATTATTTGCTGGTTCATCGATGGCTATATAATTATTGAGAGATTTAGACATTTTTTGTATGCCATCTAAACCTTCTAACAAAGGCATGGTTAAAATTATTTGGGGGGCTTGTTTGAAGTGTTTCTGAAACTCTCTTCCTAACAATAAATTGAATTTTTGATCATTACCACCACATTCAATATCAGTTTTTAATACAACAGAATCATAGGCCTGAAGTAGAGGGTATAGAAATTCATGAATTGCAATAGGTTGATGTTGGCGATAGCGTTGATGAAAGTCATCTCTTTCTAGCATTCTCGCGACAGTGAAAGAGGATGCTAGTTTTATTAGGTTGGTAACTGATAATTTCCCTAGCCATTCAGCATTAAATCGCAAGTTGGTTTTTTTAGGGTCTAATATTTTATTAAATTGTTGTTGATAGGTTTTGGTATTGGCTGCAACTTGCTCGATGCTTAAAGGTGGACGGGTTGCATTTTTACCTGACGGATCACCAATCAGTGCTGTAAAATCACCAATGATAATATCTATTTCATGGCCTAAATCTTGTAATTGGCGAAGTTTGTTGATAAGCACTGTATGACCGAGATGTAAGTCAGGAGCTGTAGGATCAAAACCTGCTTTAATGCGTAAAGGCCTATTTTCTTTTATTTTATTCTTTAATTCATCAACAACAAGTATTTCGGTAGTTCCTCGCTGAAAGATTTTAATCGTATTATCATTCATATTATTTACCTGTTATAGTTAGAGCCAAGGCATATAATTTATTCTTTTTTTCTTGGGTTATTTTAGCAGCTATGGAAGTGGCTTGCTTAATGGGTAATTCATTCAATAAAATCTCTAAAATTCGCTGCGTGCCAATTTCGTTAGGGTTAAGATATTCTGCCCCTTCAATTAGGACGACAAACTCCCCTTTTTGTTGATTTTTATCTGAGTTCAACCAAATTTTCAATTGCCCTAAATTATTTCCGTGAATGGTTTCAAAGGTTTTTGTTAATTCTCTAGCCAAAACAACATAACGTTTCGGTCCAAACACATCTAGTAAATCATCAATTAAGGCTAAAATACGGTGTGGTGCTTCATAAAATATAATTGTGCGCGTTTCATATAAGAATTCGAGTAATTTTTTTTGTCGAGCGATGCTTTTTCCAGGTAAGAATCCTTCAAAAATAAATCTATCACATGCTAAACCAGAAACACATAAAGCAGTTATTAAAGCACATGGACCAGGGATGGGGGTAATTCGAATTCCGTGCTCCTGGGCTAGTTTAACTAAACGATACCCTGGATCATTAATGAGTGGTGTCCCCGCATCACTAATCAAAGCGATAGATTGGTTTTTTTTTAGGCAATCTAAAAGAATTTTGCTGGAAGTAGTTTCGTTATGTTCATGGAATGAAATTAACGGGGTTATAATACCAAAATGCTTAAGTAATTTTTGACTATGGCGAGTATCTTCGGCGGCAATTTTATCAACATTTTGTAAAGTTTTTATTGCTCTAGTGCTAAAATCTTCTAAATTACCTATAGGCGTTGCAACTACATAAAGGACTGGAACTTTTGACATAAACTTTTCGCATTAAAATGTAAGACGGGTATAATGACACAGCGTTTTATTCTGCGCAAAATTCAGGGGTTAGATTCAAAATGTCCAAAATATTGAAAAAACAAAAATTAGGGTTGTGGATGTTAACTGCTCTAGTTACGGGGAATATGATAGGGTCGGGAATTTTCTTATTGCCAGCCTCCTTAGCGGCTTATGGCAGTATTAGCTTACTCTCTTGGATTGCTACGGCCATAGGCGCTTTGTTAATAGCACTAGTATTTGCTAAGCTAGCTAATGTAATGCCTCTTATAGGGGGACCTTATGCCTATTGTCGGGAGGCATTTGGTGATTTTGTTGGATTTCAGATGGCTTATAATTATTGGATTGCATTGTGGGTAGGTAATGCAGCAATAGTGGTTGCTTTGACAGGGTACTTAAGTTTTTTTTGGCCTTTACTAACTAAAAATGCCTTATGGTCTTGTTTGGTTAGTATTAGTTTGGTGTGGTTAATAACATTTATTAATATTCTAGGTGTTCGTCATGCGGGTATTTTTCAATTATTAACCACTATTTTGAAATTGATCCCATTATTACTTATCGCCTTAGTAGGTATTTTTTATATTCATCCTCACTTTTTGAGTACCTTCAATTTATCGGGTAAATCTAACTTAAGTGCATTTAGCGGGGCGGCTACTTTAACATTATGGTCTTTTATCGGTCTAGAGTCCGCTTCGGTTCCCGCTGGCCATGTAGACAACCCTAATCAAACTATCCCTAAAGCGACTATTTTGGGAGTAATTATCGCAACAGTTGTTTATTTGATGAGTAGTATTGCAGTAATGGGTGTTATGCCATTAACAGAACTTGCACGCTCTAATGCTCCTTATGCCGATGCAGCAAATATTATGTTTGGGCCTATAGGGAGTACTCTAGTTGCCATTGGAGCAGTTATTTCTTGTTTAGGGGCTTTAAATGGCTGGATTTTACTTCAAGGTCAAATTCCATTAGCGGCTGCCCAAGATAAACTTTTTCCGAGTATTTTTTTAAAAAAATCTGAAAATGGGACGCCTGTTGTGGGATTAGTAATCTCTAGTGTTTTAATTTCCTTACTTTTACTGATGACCTTAAACCATAGTTTGGTTAAACAGTTTACAATTATTATCTTATTAGCAACTTTAGCCTCGCTCATTCCTTACTTTTTAACTACGATGTCTGAGCTGATTATCTTTTTTAAATATCCTGGAATTTTTAAAAAAGGTAGAAAATTATTTGGTTCAATTGTGGTTGCAGTTTTAGCCGGAATTTATTCTTTCTGGGTTATCATAGGTTCGGGGAAAGAAACTGTATTTTATGGAACGTTATTATTACTAAGTAGTACGCCTGTTTATGTTTGGATGAAATGGCGCGGTTCAGCAAAGGACATTGTAACTGTAACCGAGCAACCTTTACCTTTACCCTGAGGTCATAGTTTGTACAAACTATTAGTTTTTTTAGTTATTTTATTGAGTGGTTTTTATTCACCAGCTTTTGCTGAGTTTAAAGACTCTCCTTTAGTAAACTTGACTCAGCAACAGCTAGTTGCTGAGCAGACACGCAACGATTTACTTAAAAGAAAATTGCAGGGATTGCGTAATGAACAGAAAGCCTCTTCTCTTATTAGCCAACAATCTTTAGCACATCTAGACTTATTGATTGCAATGGCAAAAGCTGATTTAGAAAGTATTAACTTAAGTTTAAAAACTACTCAACAATCTACTGATTTGATTCAAGATTCCATTCGAAATGCTACCGATCAGTTCGAAATTTCTACACCAGGTTTATCTCTTTCGCAAGAAATTCAGCTACAGCAAACACACTTTCAACAAACTTTACAAGAGCGGCGAAATTTATTCTATATCCTGCAAAAAAGAATTCGGGTTTTACAAAGTTCACGTGAAACCGTTCAGCAAACTATCAATTTTGCAGAAGATTGGCGTCAAAATTTACAGAGAAATTATCAATTACTACAACAAACTCATCGTCAAGAGTCCTTAAACGCATTAACACTCCGTCTCCAACAAGATCAGCAGAATTGGATGCAACGATTAAATCAATGGAGCGAAGAGTTAAAAAAGGCAGAAATAACAGGTTTTATCAATAATCATTCCTATGATCAAATAGAATTTAAAATATTTGAAGCTGAAGAAAAAAATAATTTACTTGAGACGGAACTGAATATCGTAAAAATATCAAATAAGTTACAAGACTTAGCTTCTGTCTTCAATCAAAAATTATCTTTAAGCACGCTCAGTAATTTACAACATAAACTTGAAAATCTTAGTGAACAAATCGATACTTCAATTAATTTATTTCAGAATAAAATCAAATTTCTTCAAAATTATTCAAATTTAATCAATAAATCTCTTCAAGGAGAATCTAATTTTACTAGAGATCAAATAAAATTATCTTCGTTAAAAGAAATTATTCTAGGCTATCACAATTTGTTCATAAAAATACAACTATTAGCCAAAGAAGCGAATGCGCAACAAGTTGTTATAGCGAAACAACTAAAATTACAGCTAGCTAATAGACAAACCTTACCAGGTTTGAATTTAAATGCATGGATTGGTTTAGGTCAAACCATTTTCCAGATCCCCAGATTAACCATAGATAAATTAGCAGGCCTTTATGAACCTGTTTTCAATAAATTAGAATTAGTATCAAATTGGCAATGGCTTATCGTTTTACTTGCCGCGCTTATTTGGTTTGTTACTTGGTTAAAGCTAAGACGATTTTTAGCCGTAGATAGAGTACGTTTGCAGCAACGAAGTAGAGGTTTTTTTTCTGCTCAAACCGTAATCGTTGTTTTGCAATTGCTACAGCGTCATTTATCAGGAATTATGTTATTGCTTGGTTTAATTGGCTTATTGTTTTTATTAAATATACCTATCAAGTTATTTTCTTTGGTTATTAGCATGGGTGTTGTTTGTTTAATTTTTAGTATAGTTATTCAACTTGCCCATATTTTATTGCTTGAAAATACGACCGACGAAAGCGGCCATGATGTCAAACTCTATTATCGGTTACGAACTACATTACTAATCGGCGGTATAGTGACGTTGGCAACTATCTTAGTTAATCAATTACCTGTTAATTATGAAGTTCAAGACTTGTTTGGCCGCTTATTTATGTTGTTTTTATTGATTGTAGCTTTGGTGTTAATGAAGAGTTGGGAAGTCGTCCCTACATTGCTCGAACCCTATATAGAAAATAAACATGCGTATTTAAAGCGAGTAATCCGTTGGTTAAGTTTTTTAATTCCATTCAGTTTACTAACTAATGCATTAATAGGACTGGTGGGTTATGTAGAATTAGCTTGGGCTATTGCGCACTATCAAGGTTTATTTTTAGTCGCTTTAACTGCCTATCTATTACTTAGAGGTCTTTTAGATGAGTTAGTACGTTGGTGTTCTGAGCAATGTATTCGCCATTTTAGAAATGGTTGGTTGTGGAGCCAGTCCTTATTAAAACCCTTTCATCAAATTTTAAAGTTAGCATTATTATTGTTATCAATTTTGGGTTTATTTGAACTTTATGGTTGGGGAGATCGTATTCCTTTAATAAAGATGAATCTTGCGAAGTTATTTTCAAAGAAATTATTCGTAATAGCGAGTACCGCAACAGTAACAGGCCTAACTATTCTACAACTCGCTGTGTTAATAGTAATTTTAATTTGGATAGCTCATTGGTCGCGAGAATTTGCTTATCGTTGGCTATTTGCGCATACCAAGGATTTAGGATTACGCAATAGTTTAGCAATTTTTACCCATTACACACTGATAGCTATTGGAATTACGATTGGTTTAAATATTTTAGGCTTAAACTGGGGAAACATCTCCGTTATTTTAGGTCTTTTTTCCTTAGGTGTTGGATTAGGATTGCGAGATTTATTTAATAATTTTTTTACTGGGATTTTTTTATTATTAGAAAGGCCGGTAAAAGTTGGTGATTGGGTTACTGTCGGAACTTACGATGGCCAGGTATCACATATTGGCGCTCGTTCCATTACCGTAACAACAGATGACCGCCAAGAATTATTAGTCCCAAATGCGGATATTTTTAGCAAGAATTTTATTAATTGGACACATCGAGATAGTGTGGTACGTGCTTTAGTAACTATTAAAACCAATCGAAAAGATAACCCGCAAAGAATAAAGGATATTATTTTAGAAGTTTTAGCAACAGTCCTTAAAATTTTAACGAATCCAAAACCAGAAGTGTATTTTAAGGAAATTGATAAAATCTTGTTAGAGTTTAAAGTGGAATATTATGTCGATCTCAATCATATTAATTCACGTTCTGGTGTACGTTCGCAATTTTTATTTAATTTATGGGAACGTTTTTCTAGTGAAGGAATTTTACCGCCGGAAGCGCCACATGATGTACATCTTGAGGGTAAATTAGAAATAAACCCCAATCCATCGGTTTAATTTTTCGTTATGACAAAAAAAATTAAAGTTATTTTTACCGGAGGTGGCTCATCAGGACACGTTACACCCAGTTTGCCTTTGATATCAGCTTTGCAGAAAAAAGGAATAGATATTTTTTATGTTGGTTCTAAAAAAGGTATAGAACGTTCGATTATCAAACCTTTGAAAATACCTTATTATGCTATCACAGTAGGTAAATTACACCGCTATTGGACTTGGAAAAACCTATTAACCCCTTTTCAACTATTGGTAGGTATTATACAAAGCTTCTTAATTTGCCGAAAAATTAAGCCTGATATTATTTTTTCTAAAGGCGGATTTGTTGCCTTACCTGTTGTTATCGCAGCTAAATTAAATGGTATTTCGGTAGTAATACATGAATCTGATTTAACCCCTGGCTTAGCCAATCGACTTTGTTTTCCATTTGCAAAATTAATTTGTATCACGTTTCCCGATACTCTTAAATATTTTAAAAATAGCTCTAAAGTATTACTGACAGGTATGCCTATTCGAGATGCTTTGCTGCAAGGGAACTATGAAAGAGGTTTAAAATTTTGCGGCTTTGTTGATAAATTGAAACCGATTTTATTAATTATGGGGGGAGGGCTGGGTTCGAATATAATTAATGAATGTATTCGCCGCCTTATAAATCCATTGACAGAAAAATTTCAAGTAATCCATATTTGTGGGAAAAATAAATCCGATCCTGCTTTTGAGGGAATAAAAAATTATAAGCAATTCGAGTATTTACAAGATGAGTTGGCTGATGTTTTTGCTATTGCGGATCTAATCATTAGTCGTGCGGGGGCAACGGCTATTTATGAGATATTAGCCTTAAAAAAACCTAATATTTTGTTACCCTTATCTAAAAAAGCTAGTCGAGGAGATCAAATAGATAATGCAAAATATTTTGCCCAGCTAGGTCTAAGTAAAGTAATTTATTTTGAAGAATTTTCAGATGAGAAATTCCTTAAGACAGTGTCTGAAAGCTACGAAAATTTGGATCATTTAAAAACCCAGTTAAATCGAGTCAAAAAACCTAATGTAACGCAAATAATTATTGACACACTAGTAAATCTTACATCTAATCGATAGAAATCTTTTCGAGCATATTATAATTATCAAATCATATGAAAGCATTTTTGTTTTTTTTATGTACCCAGTTATTTTTTTCGCAAATAGTCAAAGTACCAACAATCCCGATAGCCGAGATAAAAGCCTATATTGGTAAACAGCAGGGGGAGCAACTCTCTTTATTAGAGAAATTAGTCAATATTAATAGTGGTACGGCAAATATAGCTGGAGTTAACCAAATAGGTGAAATTTTAAAACCTTCTTTCGAGCAACTTGGGTTTAAAACATATTGGGTTGAAGAGCCTAACTATATGAAACGTGCAGGTACGCTAGTTGCCGAACACTCAGGCACAGACGGGAAAAGAATACTATTAATTGGGCATCTTGATACCGTATTTCCCAAAGCAAGTCCATTTCAAAAATTTATACGTCATGGTGATAGAGTCACTGGACCTGGTGTTATTGATGATAAGGGTGGAGATGTAGTAATTCTTTATGCCTTAAAATCACTGCAGCAAGCTAAAGTATTAAATAATATGAATATTACGGTGATATTAACAGGAGATGAAGAAGATTCAGGAAAACCTATTCGGATTTCGAGAAAACCTTTATTTGCAGCGGCCCAGCACAGTGATATTGCTTTAGGTTTTGAATGGGCTACACTTCCCAATACCGCAACTATTGCTCGGCGGGGTATTGCACATTGGCAGATAAATAGTCAAGGTAATGACGATCACTCAATGAGAATATTTCAAAAACCAGCAGGTGATGGTGCTATTTTTGAATTAACTCGTATTCTTGATACGATGCGCAAACAAATGAGCGCAGAAAAAGATCTATCTTTTAATCCAGGGCTTATATTAGCTGGAACTTTCATTAACTTTAATAAAAATCATTTTGGAGGCGAAGCATATGGAAAAGACAATATTATTGCTAAAAATGCCATAGCGATAGGAGATTTACGTTTTATTACTCTACAACAGGAGATGAGTGCTAAAGAAACAATCACCAAGATAGTAAAACAACATTTACCAGGGACTACAGCGATTGTGGAATTTCATGAAGGAATCCCCAGTATGCCCCCCACTGCTAACAATATCAAATTACTCCAAAAATATAGTGAAGTGAGTCGTAGCTTGGGTTATGGTCCAGTTACGTCCTTAGACCCCGGATTACGAGGCGCGGCTGATATCTCGCATATTGCGGCGATCACACAAGCTAAGTTGGATGGTTTAGGTCCTCTTGGAACGGGCGCCCATTCAGAAAAAGAAACACTAGATATTAAATCTTTGTCAATCCAAACGCAGAGAGCGGCATTATTAATATATCATTTAGCAAACAATCATTAATTTTTTTCGAGTTTATAGATTAGATCTAAGCCATTAGCAAAATTGCTGGAAGTGGTTTGTAATGAAAAATTTTTATTTAAAAGATAATTTATTTCTAAAATACTGATCTGGTTTAGCAAACCTAAACTATAAGAAATATTAAGTTTTGGAGAAAGATTTTTTCCAACTATTAACGAAGTATTTTGTTGTAAACTATTGGTAGTTGGATCAAAGATTGGTTTGGCTCCAACAGTCAGTTGATCTAAACCTAATTTTTGCTGTACTTTGCTAATAAGTTGCCCAATATTATTTTTTTCACTTCCTAAATTAGAGGCAGCATTTAATAATAACTGCGTACTCGCAGCGCTAAGCTGAGTACTCGCTTGACCGGTGATTAAATAAGAAAGCAAATCTAATTGAGATTTGATGACATTAGAAGGGCTGGCGAACAAAATGATAGAAGGATCTTCTAGAGTCCCTCGCACTTTTAGACCTATTTCTATCTGAATAGGTATAGATTGAGAAGAAAGTAGTGAAGATTGAATAAAGTTACTAGAACCAATTTTAGATTTAGTATCAGCTGAGATATTAGGAGTGGAAACGGGCAAAATTAAAACGTTTCGGCTCGCTATAATGTTTAGTATTGGATCATTGATCGGAGTATTGGCGAAATTTAATGAAGAATTAGGTTGTAATGTTAAACTTTGACCATAATAATTATATTCACCTGGGGAAAGTTTTAATACACCTGTTGCTAACACTGGATGATCGAAATCTTGCTTAATAGTTAGTGTGCCTTTTAATTTAGTGTTGAGGCCTTGGTATTGCAATCGGATATCGTTGCCTGTTTCTATTTTAATATTATTTTTGAACATCAAAGGTAAATTAATAGATTTTTTCTTGGTTCCTATAAACACCACATCGCTTGATAGTTCAGCTAAATTATTATTTTTAGGATTAATTTTAATGTTGGCCTTTGGGAATAAAATAGTGCCATCGGTTTGGATCTGTTGCAGGTTAGCTAGAATTTTTAATTTTGGCGTAGCGATAATTTGATATTCTGGATTATGAATAATAGTTATATTTTTTCCTTGTATGTCAATTAATGTTGATAAATTTTGATTTAATAGATCAGTTATAGTATGAAATTCTATAAATCCATTTCCAGAGTGAATCTGGCCATTACCTATTAAATTATTTTTATTAGTATGTATTTGGTAATTTATATTTTTTAAATTAATACCCAAAGCCGGGATAAATGCACTGGCTTGTCGTAGATTAAGATTTAGATTAAAAATTGGGTTATTAAATGCGCCTTTAATTTTAATATGAGCGTTAAAAATACCTTTAGGTTTTTTTAAATCTGGAATTAATTGAGTTAAAAAATTTAAATCTTTAAAATTTAAATCAATATTTGCATACAAACCTTGTTGTAAACTAGGTATTGAGTGTAGCTGATAGCGAGGTAATAATAAATAAAAGAATAATTGATTTTTATATCCTTGAGATGTTTGCAATGAGGCTTCTAGTCCATGTTTTGATAAATGACTAGAAATTTTCGTAATAGGAACAATTATAGAGGAAGAGAATGGTTCTAGTTGAGCTAATTTATTTATTTTAAATTCAGCTAAATTTCCTTCTAAAGAGAATGGTGATAAAGATCCAGATAAATTTAACTGAATTGGTGAAAGTTTAATGGTTTTATTATTGAATTGGTAGGTAGATAAATTGAAAAACCATTTTTGATTTTTACTATCTATATTGATTGCAGCTTTAAGCTGTTTGAATTGCCAATTTCTCCATAGTAGATTGGTTTTCTCCGTAGTTATATCAAATTCAGGATTGGACATTGCTCCTTTTATTTTACCTCGTAAAGCTATTTTTCCTTGAAGCTCTGGGATAAATTTATTAAGGTCCTTAATATCCATTTCCCAATTAATATTCCATTGCTGATATTTGGAACCTTGTAATAGGAAGCTTATGCCTTCAGATTGAACATTCATTTGATGGATATCAACAGAATTAAATTTTAAATAACGGAAGATTTTAGGGAGACGATAAGTTTTTTGCTGATAAGCATTCGATTTTTTTTGACTAGTTTTTTGGTTTACAAAAAAAGTGAGCTTATCAATAAAGATGGGCCCAAAATTTAATTTTCCGTGGAACAAATCCTTCCATTGCCAATCAAACTGAGCTTTAGATATATAGAGATTAATTTTATTATTTTGATAATATAATTCTTTTAGTTGAATAGGCCCCATTAGCCTCCCCTGAATATTATTTATTTTTAATTGGCCTGGGAGGAATTCTTTTATGAATAATACTGTGGTTTCTAGTCCTCTTTCCGTGTTTAAAAGTAAATAACCTCCTAATAAAAAAACACCAGGTACTAATCTTTTAAGAAGCCATTTAATCCAAGATAATTTTTTGTTATTTATCATAGGAAATCAAACCCCATCGTAAAATCGAATCTTATGGGTTGTCCAGGAAGATTCAAGGCTTTACCTGCTGTAATTTCCATGGGTCCTAACGGAGATGCCCAAACTAAGCCAAGACCGGACCCTTTTTGCAAATTGATGGGAAAATTATTAACGGCATTCCCAGCGTCAAAGAAAATAGCGCCATAAAAATTATTAATAAGCCGATGTTGATATTCAATGCTTCCTGTCATTAAATATCGTCCGGGACCTAAGGATTGAAATGCATAGCCACGTACACTTTGGCTTCCTCCCGCATAAAATAGTAAAGATGGAGGAAAATTCCCTTGATTAGAGATAAGTGTATAACCGATATCGCCGCGCAAAAGTAATCGACTATTTTCATTCCAACTTAGGATATATTTTCCTTGTATTTCTGATTGTAAAAAACTGGTATTAGATAATAGATTTTGATCTGCACCTTGTAATTTAAAATTTAATTGATGGCTATGTAATGCAAAAAGCGGGTTATCAAATTTACTATGAAATAAATTTAAACCTGGAATGAGTATGTGAGAATTAGTCTTAGGTTTATTTAGATAAGTAAAACGTTCAGTTTGATAATTTAAAAATAAATTGCGTTTCCAGTCTTTCCATTTACCAACACTTGCTATACCTATTTGTTGAGTGTTAGTTGTTACTTGAGCCAATTTTTTTCTAACAATAGCAAAATTAATATTATAATTATCTGTAGAAGGATGTTTACCAGGAATGGTATAGGTTGTTTGTAGACTGTTTTGTACTCTGGATAATTGACTTAAAATACTTAAACGATGACCTTCTTTGTTAAGATAACGAGATTCCCAGCCTAAAGTTCCACGTACTCCCATATCCGTACCATAACCTAGCCCCGCTGTATATTGTTGGGAAAGACGTGGTGTCAACATAAAAGTTACAGGCAAATTTTGATTTTGCTTGTTTATGGGTATATCTGGGATCGATACATTTTGAAAATATCCGCTTTTATTTAAATTATCTTGTAATTTTAAAAGCTGAGTTGAAGAATAAGGATCGCCTGATTTAAATGGAATATAACGTTGTAACAAACTATTGTTAAGTATGGACTGCTCGAAAGTTATGGGCCCAAAAAAATAACGTGGGCCGGTATTTAAAATCAGAATAAGTTCAGATGTATAGGTTCTTCGATTAATCAAAATAGCATGTTTAGAAAAATAGGCCGAAAGATAGCCTTCTGCTACAACTTGAGTGAGTAATTTTTGTTTCGCTTCTTCGTAGCTATCGCTACGAAAAATATCGCCTCTATGTAAAGGAAAGTCCGCAATTAATTTTGTTATTTTGGAATCAACTGGTTTTAAATTTGCAACTAGAATTTTTAATGATGTAATTCTTAAAGGAGGACCTACAGAAATTTGAAAATTAGCATTCCAGCGCCCATCAATTTTTTTTAATGAATGCTTAATATTTGGCTTAAAATAGCCATAAGCTTCTAAGGTCTGCTTGATGTCAGAAATTGAGTGTTGATACCAGAGCTGAACATCTTGAGAAGATGGATGTACTAATGTTTTCAGGCTTCGATCAAGGTTATGCTGAACAGGGCTTATAAGGTCTTGGTTTAAACCTCGTAGCTGATATGCCACGGGAAGATTTTCTGTAAATCCCAAAGGCGCAAAAATCATATTGAATAGTGCTAAGCTAGCTAAAGCCAATTTTATTTTTTTTATCATATTAGGTTTATTAAATACCTAATATGCGCTCATAAGTAAAGTTTATTTGCCTCAAAATGGCCTTATAAAGTGCTTTTTCCAGCGATTTAATGAGTTAATTTAAATAAAATTATTTGCTGCCAACTCGATAAATTTATATTAGAAAAATTTGTAAGTAAAATACTTACAAATTAACTTGAAGAATATAGCTGAAAATAATGTTTTGTAGCTAGATTGATATCTTCACAATCGCCAATATCTCTAAAAAAAGATTGGGATGCATATTTTGAAAGGGGCATAGTTAGCGCTTTGTTGTCACTATCCAATGCGCGATTAAGTATTTCTAGATCACCCATTTTAGCCAAGCGTTTACGTTCTTGAGGCCAAAAATATTCAGATACAGTATTTTTAGAGTTTACAATTTGTTCCTCAAGACTCTGTATTTTATTTTTAATTTCATCAATAAGAAATCTTTTATCTTGGACTTGCTTTCCTGTTAATTTTTCAGAACGAAATTCACGATGGTAATAATTCAAGTTTTGGTTTTGTATTTCATTTGAATGAGAAAAAGTTGACGAGGATGAGTCTTCAAATCTAACTTCGTTTGGAAGATTAACAGTTGGAGATAGAGAAGGATTTTTAAAATTTCTATACATAGCGTAAACAGTCGCTAGCATAAGTAAACTTGCAGTTGTTATTCCCGCAATTGCTAAAACTGGAGCAGCCAAAGAGGGAGCAACGATCATTGTTAAAATAATACCGGCAATAACAATTCCACACGCTATAGTAGCAATAAGATTATTTAGGATGTGATTTTTATGCAGTGCCCTAGCGGAAGAATTTTTTTTAGATTTAAACCAATGCGATGCATGAAAAATTAATAACCCAAGATGGTAAACAACACTGGACCCTACTACAATCAGAAATAATCCTTGTATGTAAATTAAACTAAGTTCAGCAAAAACGGCAGTGAAAACTAAAGTAGTTTTTATGGGAATGTAAATTAAATCAAAAGTTTTACCTAAATTTTTATTTTTAGTCCCGAAAAAACGATATAAAGCAAACAAGCTAGCTATAGCATCCGGGACAATAACGAGTGGAAATAAAATTGGGGCAAGGTATTTTTCAAATATTGGCCCTATCTGATAAATGTTAGATTTAAATACAAAAATAGTACTAAGGATGACACTTTGGAAAAAAGAATTGACAGATTCTATTATTTTTAGATAGGGCTTACTCATTATCTTGTACTTCCTTTAAAGAATTTAGAATAATTTAAGGTATGCTTAAAAAAACACTCTATCCTAAACTATGCTAAAAATAAAGTTTAAGCCAGAAAAATAAATAAGTGGATTTTTTGGTAATAAATGGTATTACTCTGTAAATAATCAGATATTTGCAGTATTATTGCTTTACTAAAAGGATTGCTAGGCTCTTTCTTTATCTGGACTTATATTCCAAGCTGATATTAGTATATAACGAAACTGTATTACATCTAAACTGTTATAAGGCATTTACACCATGTTTAAGCGATATCCATTCTGTTTTACACTAACGTTTTTGGTATTCGGGTTACTGGGTTCAGTATGTAAAGCTGACCCCGTGATTCCTATAACAGCTCCTGCTGCGACGCAACCCACATTGACCCCGATTGCTCCAAGTGTTAATGCCAAGGCATACCTATTAATGGATGCTTATAGCGGTAAAATTTTAGCAAGTGAAAATATTGATGAGCGCGTAGCACCTGCTAGTTTAACCAAAATGATGACCTCTTATGTTGTGTCGATGGCTTTACAACAGGGTCAGATACATCCAACTGATTTAGTAACCATTAGTGAAGCAGCCTGGAAAACAGGTGGCTCTAAAATGTTTGTCAAAGTAGGTGATAAGGTTAGCGTTGAAGATTTAATGCAAGGCATGATAGTTGATTCAGGAAATGATGCTTGTGTGGCCATGGCAGAATATATTGCTGGAAGTCAGGAATCTTTTGTTAATTTAATGAATCAACAAGCAGCAAGATTAGGTATGAAAAATACTCATTTTGTCGATGTAGATGGATTACCTGATCCTAATCATTATTCTACAGCACGTGATATGGCAATTTTAGCATGCGCGTTAATTCTTGATTTTCCTGAAGATTATAAATGGTATTCACAAAAATGGTTTTCTTACAATGGGATTAAACAACCTAACCGAAACCGCTTATTATGGCGCGATCCTGACATAGATGGAATTAAAACTGGACATACTAATGAAGCGGGATATTGCTTAGCTGCTTCAGGGCAAAAAAATGGTATGCGTTTAATTACAGTAGTGATGGGGGCCTCTTCTGATGAAATGCGAGCACAAGATAGCCAAAAATTACTTACTTATGGGTTTCGTTTTTTTGAATCACATAAGCTATATAATGCAGGAGAAACCCTGACTACAACGAGGATTTGGTTTGCTCAACGACCACAAATTAAAGTGGGTTTAGCACAAGATCTGTATGCAACACTCCCTTTAGGATCAAATAAGAAACCTAAATCGACTATGAATTTCACTTCTAATCTAAAGGCACCCATTAAAAAAGGCGAGGTCATAGGTCAAATTAATATAATTTTGAATGATAAATCTGTTGCATCAGCACCGCTTATTGCCTTAGAAGATTTATCAAAAGCGGGTATATGGCGTAGTTTAGTCGATCGTACCAACTTATTATTTAATAAAATTTAAGCTTTTCCTAAGGCTTAATTAATTCAAAAAGGTATTACTTTATGTTGAATAAAGGTATACCTTTTCTTTATTTGTGGTTTTCTTCTTTTAACGTACTGATAATCTATCGAATGCGAAATGTTTTTGTTTATGAACAATTTATATAAATTCTTAAGAGCAGGATTTGCGGCGATTTTATATCTTATTGTTCTTATAGTTTGGTTTATTCCTTTATTTATTTTAGGTTTGCTACGATTTTTCATTCCTTTAAAAAAATGGCGAAAATTAACCAGAAGACTCATGGAGTCTTTACATGCTATTTGGTTACGCAGCAATTATTTTCTTTTAAAATGGATAACTTCCATTAGGTGGGAAGTAAAAGGATTAGAACAATTACATTATAAAGAATGGTATTTACTCATTTCTAATCATCAATCCTGGGCAGATATACTTATTTTACAGTATATTTTTAGCGGAAAAATTCCTCCATTAAAATTTTTCCTTAAAAAGGAATTACTTTGGACTTTGCCAATAGCGAGTTGGGCATGTTGGTTGTTAGACTTTCCATTCATGCATCGATATAGCAAAACTAAAATAGCCAAACACCCAGAGCTTAAAAATAAGGATGTTGAAGAAACTAAAAAAGCGAGTGCAAAGTTTAAAAATACACCCACAACTGTTGCTAATTTTGTCGAAGGTACTCGATTTTCACAAGAAAAACATGAATTACAAGCTTCCCTTTACCAATATTTACTACGCCCCAAAGCAGCTGGGATCGCATTTAGTCTTGCTGTTTTGGGGGATTTTTTTCATAAAATTCTTAATGTTACAATTATTTATCCCCCCGATCAGGCTAGTTTGCTAGATTTGTTATCAGGAAATATAAAAAAAATAATTGTTAATGTAGAAACAATTTCCATTACAAAGGACTGGTTGGGTGATTATGAAAATGATCGACAATTTCGGATTACTTTTCAAAAAAAACTCAATGAATTATGGGAACAGAAAGATCAACTTATCAAAACTCAACTGAAAAATTTTTAATATTTGGGGTGAGCTTTGAGTAAAAAAAACCTTTTATGCATCGCCACTCGAAAAAGTCCTTTGGCTTATTGGCAAGCCAATATAATTAAAAAACAATTAGAAAATCTTTTTCCATATTTAACAATAAATTTGCTGCCTTTGCTTACCGAAGGAGATAGGCTACAAAATAGTGCATTAAGTAAGTTGGGAGGTAAAGGTCTATTTGTTAAGGAATTAGAACGGGCCTTACTAAATCATGAGGCAGATATAGCTGTTCATTCTATGAAAGATCTTCCTATGGATTTAGAGACAGGTTTAGTTTTAGGGGCCATTTGCAAGCGCGAAGATCCTCGCGATGTATTAATCTCAAGGTTTCGTCAGTCTTTAGCGGAGTTACCATCTGGGGCTTATGTAGGCACCTCAAGTTTACGTCGTCAATCGCAATTATTGGGATTGCGTCCAGACTTGCGAGTAGGATTATTAAGGGGCAATGTTGGAACGCGTTTAGATAAATTAGCAGCGGGGGAATTTGACGCTATAATTTTAGCAGCTGCTGGGCTCATTCGTTTAGAAAAAGCCGATTGTATTAGCGAGTATTTTGAGGCGAACCGATTTGTGCCAGCACCAGGTCAAGGTGCTCTAGGCATAGAATGTCGTATTAATGATAAGGAAGTTTTAAACTATATTTCAAAATTGACCGATCCTGATACCTATTATTGTGTATTAGCTGAGCGTGCTTTAAGCCGAGAACTAGGAGGGAGTTGTCAAGTCCCTATCGCTGCTTATGCAACTCCTTTGGATCAAGGGCAAATAAATTTACAGGCTTTAGTGGGAAATCTAGATGGGACAAAACTAATTCAAGTTGAAAAAAGAGGAAACATTGCTGATGCAGAAAAGATTGGATTGTTAGCAGCACAGAGTTTGCGCAATCTTGGTGTTGAAGAAATTCTAAAGGAAATAGTAAATATAAATTCTTAGACCCAAAGTGATAAAGGTCAAGGCTCTTAATTATTTAAGTAAAGTTTTATGGGGATATTCACAAAGATCTCGAATGATGCATTCAGGACATTTGGGTTTGCGAGCTAAGCAAATATAACGCCCGTGCAAAACTAGCCAATGATGAGCGTTTTTTAAATATCTTTTAGGCACAACTTTTAACAGCATTTTTTCAACAGCCAAAGGTGTTTTTCCTGGAGCTAAGCCGGTTCTATTACATACTCGAAAAATATGTGTATCAACAGCAATAGTGGGTTGATGGAAAGCTGTGTTAAGAATAACATTAGCAGTTTTACGTCCCACGCCAGGTAGGCTTTCCAAGCTTTCACGATTATCGGGAACTTTCCCTTGATATTGTTCTAATAAAATTTTACAGGTTTTTATGATATTTTTTGCTTTGGTATTATATAAACCAATAGTCTTTATATATTTTTTTAAACCAATTAATCCCAGCGCAGCGATTTTTTTTGGTGTGTTTGTTTTATCAAATAAAATTTGTGTTGCTTTATTAACGGATTTATCTGTCGCTTGAGCGGAAAGAATAACTGCAATTAATAATTCAAAAGGTGAAGAGTAAATCAATTCTGTTGTTGGATGAGGATTTTGAGTGTGAAAACGTTGAAAAATAGCTGTACGTTTTTTTTGATTCATGATTTATTTCTTTAAAATTAGATAGCCTGAAAAGTGTTTAACAGAGACAATAATTTATACCTTTTAGAATTAACGCAAATCTGCAATGTTCTTATTAAAAAACGCTAGAAAATGATACTTCTTTATATCAGAGTTTATTTTTTCTTTTTAAAATCCATTCTTGATTGAACCATGACCCCTAAAAATCGATGAGGTTTGTCTAACAATAAGGTTTTGAAATCAGTATTGAGAGGTTTAAGAATAGTATGTCCGCCATCAATTAAAATTTGTTTAAAATTGGGCAAGTCATGCCCATCAATATGGACTATGGCAAAGTCAAGATTATTAGGTTTTAAATCAGGGTCTATAAGCAATATAGTTCCTTCTGGAAAACGAGGCTCCATCGTAGTATCTCTAGCGGCAACAGCATAAGCATGTTGGCTCATGTCGATATCCGTAGAAATCGTTGGCAAAGGGGCAAGTTTTTCAGGAAGAATAGGCCAATGTAATACTTGTGACCAAGGAAGCAATGGAATTTGACGCCAACCTTGAGCATCAGGATTAAAAGTTCCAGGAATCCGATCAGTTGATAGAGGTTCATCGCCGATGAGTTGACTGATAGATATAGCAAAAAAATTGGCAATTGGGCTTAAGGTGGCGACTTTGGGATTATCAGTTTCTCCTGAACAAATTCGATGTACTACAGGTTGGCCTACACCGGTGCGTCGCGCTAGTTCTGATTCATTAATCCCTAACTCAGCCATTAATCCTTTAAGAATTTTGCTCATGCTACTCGTAGTTTTCATATCTTTTTCACTTATTAATTAGCGGTAATTTTACCTATGTCCATGCTGATTTTCCAACGCTGACAACTGAGGGTAAAAAAGCTGTTAGCGGCGGGGGTATTCTAACATGACAGGGCACTTATACTAAATAATGATGTAATTTATTGTCCAATCAAAACTAGAATTTTTGCGACACTGTAGTTACAAATGGCAGATTTTTTTATTTTTAGCAGTAGAAGAGTTTGATTTAAAAATCTTAAAAACAGATTCATAAAGTGCTAATTATTTTAAAAACGGTTAAATCCTAAAAAACTTAAAGAAAGCCCATAAAAAGATAAAAGTAGGTATTTTACTTACGACTTGCAAAAGCCCTCTTTAATTAAGAATGGATTTAAGGCTATTTAACCCTTCGAAGTGTAATTCGAGAAGATAATCCTTGTCAGTTGCAAGGATTATGCATAGAATAGCGGGTTCATTTGTAAGAGGTAAAGGGTTTTATGTTGGCTAAAAAAGAAATAATGGCTAAATTTCAGCGTTCTCCGGGTGATACAGGATCTACACAAGTTCAGGTTGCAGTATTATGTTGGGAAATTGAACGGCTAAATGGGCACTTTCAAATGCACAAAAAAGATAATCATTCAAAGCAGGGCTTATTAAAAAAGGTGGCTGCGCGTCGAAAATTATTAAACTATTTTAAAGCCGTGGATATACAAGGCTATTTAACGCTAATTAAGCAGCTTGGCTTACGTGGTTAAATCTCGGTTCATCTTCGTTGAAGACATATTATTATTTATATCAATGGGCGGCACTTTCGCCCATTTGTTTTTTTTGAGGGAATGTAAGCGTGTTAATTAATTCTATAAAGAAAGTCGTGCAGTTTGGTTCGCAGGAAATGATTCTAGAAACCGGGACAATTGCGCGCCAAGCGACATCATCAGTTGTTGTGAGCTTGGATGGTACGACCGTTTTAGTGACTGTTGTAGGAAACAGGCAGCAAAATGAAGAAAAAGACTTTTTTCCATTGACTGTTCAATATCAAGAACGTGCCTACGCAGCTGGGCGTATTCCAGGTGGTTATTTTAAAAGAGAAGGAAGGCCTTCTGAAAAAGAAATTTTAACTTCGCGCTTAATTGATCGACCTATAAGGCCTCTATTCCCTGAAGGTTTTTATAATGAAGTGCAAGTTGTTGCAACTGTTTTATCGTCAAATTCCGAAATTAACGCAGATATTCCTGCTTTAATTGGCGCTTCCGCAGCTTTAAGCTTATCAGGTTTACCTTTTAAAGGTCCGATTGCAGCGGTAAGAGTGGGGTATTCGGAAGGACGATATATTTTGAATCCAAGCTTCAAGCAACTTGAAACATCAGATTTGGATTTAGTAGTTGCAGGTACAGACAAGGCCGTTTTAATGGTGGAGTCTCAAGCAGCTGAGCTTAGTGAAGAAATTATGTTGAATGCTATTTTGTTTGGGCATCAACAAATGCAAGGGGTTATTCAAGCTATTAAAGAGCTTGCTGAAGAGGCAGGAATATCTGCTTGGGATGTTCCAACAACCGCAGCATATCAATTAGATCCGGTTGTAGAGCAAGAAATAACCCAAGCTATTCAGTCTTTATATATTGAGGCTTATACCATTCCGGAAAAATTAACTCGTAAAGTTAAATTAGATAATTTACGAAATAGTACTATCGTGAAATGGGTGAATGAAGAAAAAGGGATTTCCACTAAAGCAATTCAGTTATTTCTAGAAAACTTAGAAGAGAAAATAGTACGTGGTCGTATTCTATCAGGCGAAACCCGTATTGATGGACGTGATAAGAAAACAGTTCGTCCTATTACTATTCAGCCAGGATTTTTACCGCGTACACATGGTTCGGCTGTATTTACTAGGGGCGAGACACAAGCATTAGTTGTTACTACTTTGGGTACGGATAGGGATGCACAAACCATTGAAGCCTTAGATGGAGAAGGACGTGAAACATTTATGCTTCACTATAATTTTCCTCCCTATAGCGTAGGCGAAACTGGCCAAATCGGAAGTCCTAAACGACGTGAAATTGGACATGGTAATTTAGCAAAACGTGCTTTACGTGCTGTACTACCGAATGAATCCGATTTCCCTTATGTATTGCGTGTTGTTTCTGAAATCACCGAGTCAAATGGATCTAGCTCTATGGCAACAGTCTGTGGTGCGAGTATAGCTTTAATGGATGCAGGCGTACCTTTAAAGAAGCATGTAGCAGGGATTGCAATGGGCTTAATAAAAGAAGGTGATCAGTTTGCTATCTTAACCGATATTTTAGGCGATGAAGATCATTTGGGAGATATGGATTTTAAAGTTGCGGGGACTCTCGATGGGGTTACAGCGTTACAAATGGATATTAAAATTGATGGCATTACAGAAGAAATTTTGCAAGTGGCATTAAATCAAGCAAAAGAAGGACGCTTTCATATATTAAATATTATGCAAGAAACTTTATCTGAACCACGGATAGAAGTTTCCCCTTATGCACCACGTATAACCACTTTAAAAATAAACCCCGAGAAAATTCGTGATTTAATTGGAAAAGGTGGAGCAACCATTCGCGCCATTACTGAAGAAACGGGAACTTTAATCGATATTAGCGACGATGGTATTGTTCGAATCTCGACATCTGATTTACATGCTTGTCAAGATGCAATTGAACGTATTAAAAAGGTAACGGCAGAAGTGGAAGTGGGTCGTACTTATGAAGGTGAAATTGTTAAACTGACCGATTTTGGTGCTTTTGTTAATGTATTGCCCGGGCGAGATGGTTTAGTACATATTTCACAAATTTCTAAAGAACGTGTTGAACAAGTGAGTGATGTATTAAGTGAAGGTCAAATTGTTAAAGTCAAAGTACTAGAAATAGATAGACAAGGTCGAATTCGTTTGACAATGAAAGATCTGGAAACAGAAGTAGAGGATGAAATACATTCGTGATCAATAAAAAGCAACATACATCAGCTTTTATAAACTTAGTTGATAAAATAAAGTTTCAAATAAAAGAGTTGACAGTTGCCAATTTAAATAAAAAAATTAACAGCCAACACGAATTTTATTTAATTGATGTGCGTGAGCATGATGAGTTTCAGCAAGGATCTATTGCTCCTGCAATCCATTTAAGTAAGGGAGTCATTGAGCGTGATATTGAGAAATATATTCCGGATCTTGAGGCACAGATTATTGTTTATTGGTGGGTTTCGGTCTTGCTTAGTAGCAGATAATCTACAAAAAATGGGCTATCGTCACGTTTCTTCTTTGCAAGGTGGCTTGCGAGCTTGGTTAGAAGCAGGTTATCCATTGTCAAAATGACAAATAGTGATGGTTTGTGCCTTGATATAGATTTGCCGAGGTGGTGAAATTGGTAGACACGCAAGTTTCAGGTATTTGTGGGGCAACCCTTGGAGGTTCGAGTCCTCTTCTCGGCACCATTAACTAATGGCAAATTTTAATCGCTACTGTTAGTAAGAGAGTAATCTTTTTATTGATTTGTAATGGCTCTGAAATTTTATTTATTTCACTGCAATTCTTTATTTTATCGAACTTCTTTATCAGCTTAGTTGTTTCATTTGCTAAGCAAGTCATCTCAAGAAATGGTCTTATTGAGCCGCCACTATAATCCTTCGTAGCATTTTCACAGCCACTATCGCGAAGTCTTTTCCATTGAGCGATCTTTTCCTCGAGCTGAGACTGACAAGCTGACAGTTGTAGCTTATTATTAAGTAAAGTTTGTCTTAATTTGAAAATAGCTGTAGTAGCATCTTTGTCGGCACAAAGATCCATGTCTAGTTGGCTTTTAGCTGCGTTACAATTAGCAAAGAGTGTCTTTAATTTGTTCACGGGAATATGACTTCGTTTTGATATATTTGCTATTACCTCAGATTCTAAAGTTACTGATAGTGACGACAAAGAAAAAATCATTAAACTGAGGCTGATAAGGAAATATAAAAAAAAAATGGTTTTTCATACTGTATTTAGGCTTACACAATATCCAAGTAAGGCAAGCGTATAGAAAAATATTTATTAAAGCAATAAAAAAACTTGGTATTTTTTGGAAAATCGGTTTAAATAGTCGAAATTATTTTTAGTCTTATTCCATGTTGAGCGTATCATCGCCTCTCTATGACATCAATAAAACCTTTGAAGAAAACTTCAACAATCCCCCTTTCACTTCAATAAAACCACCGACTCGAGATTGGCCGAAAAAAAAACAGTGGATTTCTTTATTAGGTTATTCTTTAGCCTCAAATATCGGCGCTGCTGCCTGTGCCGTAACAACAGGTAAAGGCATCGCATTATTATCGCAACTAGGATTTGACGTACTGACTTACAAAACTATCCGATGTAAAGCCTATCCAACACACCCTTTACCTAACATTGTATATCTAGACCGTGAAAAATTATTTAATTTCGCTGATTTAAAAGAAGTTGTCTTTACTAGGGATCAAATTGAAGAAATCAGCGATAAATTTGCTATTAGTAATTCCTTTGGTAATGGCTGTTTGGAACCGATGGCGGTTATGCAGGATATAGCTTTTGCCAAAAACTCTTTGGCAGAAGGTCAAATGTTGATTGTGTCGGTTTATGGCGAGGGAGATTCGCTTAGATCAATATCCCAAGATTTTGCTGCGGCAGCATTGCTGGCCAAAGAAGCAGGTGCTGATGTTATAGAGTTAAATTTTTCATGTCCTAATTTAATGAAATCCGGAGAACCTCTTTATTGCAGTATTGAACATGTTTCACAAATAACAACATTTGTTGTGAAATGTTTAGGGAGTATTCCAGTATTAGTGAAAGTTGGTTTAATTCATCAGCATGAACTTCTTGTTAAATTATTAATTTCAGCGGCACAAGCAGGTGCAAGGGGGATTAGTGCGATTAACTCGATTAGTATGCGAGTGTTAAATAAAAATCATCTCCCTGCATTTGGAAAAAGAATTTATAGTGGGGTTTCAGGTTATCCGATCCGACACCTAGCATTGGAATGTATTAAAAAATTAGTTCAAATTAATCAAACTGAAAAATTACACTTAACTATTTTAGGTATGGGTGGCATTACTATGCCTCAACATTTTAATCAATTTTTAAATACGGGTGCCGATATTGCTCTTTCTGCAACGGGTATGATGTGGAATCCTTATCTTGCTAACCAATTTCACCAACAGATAAGGTCATGAAAAAATTAGTTTCTGCACAATTGGTATTAAAAACAGGTGAAAGCTTTGTGGGATACATGCCAGCAAGCCAAACAACAGAAATTTCTGGTGAAGTTATATTTAATACAGGTATGGTGGGTTATGTGGAATCCTTAACCGACCCTTCTTATGCTGGTCAGATATTATGTTTCACCTATCCTTTGTTAGGAAATTATGGTGTGTCTCCACCAACTACTTGGGAATCTAACAAAATTCAAGTAAAGGGAGTCATTATTTCTGAATTGGCGACATTTTATTCAAACCATGCTGCTCAGAATTCATTAGGAAATTGGTTGGAAATTCAAAATACACCTTTTATCACTGGCGTGGATACACGGGCGTTAACACATTGTTTAAGAGTGAATGGAGTAACACCAGGTGTAATTACTTCACTAAATAAGCCTCATGGCAATTTTATTGAATTCGAAACCATCGATTGGGTAAAGAAAGTAACAATTACTGAGCCGCTTTATTATGGTGAAGGTAGAAAAAAAATAATTGTTGTAGATTGTGGTTTAAAAGAAAATATTTTACGTTGCTTATTAAAATTTCCGATTAAAATTAAAAGGGTTCCTTATAATTACGATTATAGCCAGGAGGATTATGATGGAGTTTTTATTTCCAATGGTCCAGGTGATCCGCAAATATGTAAAGAAACGGTAGTCGTTTTAAAAAAAGCTTTAATCAAAAAAAAGCCTTGTTTCGGTATTTGTTTAGGGACGCAATTGATGGCTTTGGCTGTAGGTGCTAAAACCTATAAATTAATTTTTGGTCATCGCTCGCAAAATCAACCCTGTATTTATTTGCCTACACAAAGATGTTATTTAACCTCACAAAATCACGGGTATGCAGTCAATGAGAAGTCGCTTCCTAAAGATTGGCAAGTTTTGTTTCGGAATTTAAATGATGGAACGGCTGCAGGAATTGAACATAAAAAAGATCCTTTTTTTTCCGTACAATTTCATCCCGAGGCTGCACCTGGGCCGATGGATACACAATGGTTATTCGAGCGTTTTTATCGCATGTTATAAAAAATTATGAAAATACAACGATACAAGGGTAAAAAGATTCTGCTTTTAGGTTCAGGAGGTTTACGGATAGGACAAGCTGGAGAGTTTGATTATTCCGGATCACAGGCCATTAAAGCTTTAAAGGAAGAAAAAATTACTACCGTATTAATAAATCCTAATATAGCTACTATACAAACCGATGCAAATTTAGCTGATGAAATTTACTTGCAACCATTGAATTTTGATACTGTGAAACGGATTATTATTAAAGAAAAGCCTGATGGGATTTTATTAGGTTTTGGTGGTCAAACTGCACTTAATTTGGGTTTAGATTTAGAGGAAAAAGGAATATTAAAAAAATATAAAGTAGAAGTATTAGGAACGTCGGTAGAATCGATTCGTCAAACAGAAGATAGAGATCTTTTTAAAGCGGCTTTAGCAAAGATTAAAATTAAAACACCACTTAGTTTTGCTGTCAAAACTGTCGCAGAAGCGTTGAAAGCGGCTGAAAAGATCGGTTATCCCATCATGTTACGGTCAGGTTTTTCTTTGGGAGGATTAGGTTCCGGAAAAATTGCTCATCGAGAAATACTTGAACAACGAGCCCAGGAAAGCTTAGCTACTGCACCACAGATTTTAATCGAAGAATACTTATTTGGTTGGAAAGAATTTGAATATGAAATTGTTCGTGATCAAATGGGGAATAGATTAACAATTTGTAATATGGAAAATATGGATGCTATGGGTATTCATACTGGAGAAAGTATTGTTGTAGCGCCCGCACAAACCTTAAATAATGAGCAACACCAATTATTACGTAATATTGCTTTGCAAGTTGCTGAACATTTTAAGATTGTCGGAGAATGTAATATTCAATTTGCGATTAACCCTAAAAATGGCGATTACCGAGTTATAGAAATGAATGCACGATTATCGCGTTCAAGTGCATTAGCATCTAAAGCAACTGGTTATCCATTAGCATTTATTGCTGCAAAATTAGCATTAGGCTATCAGCTTTATGAAATCAAGAATAGTGTTACGCAGAAAACGAGTGCTTATTTTGAGCCTGCTTTGGATTATATCGTGGTAAAAATTCCACGTTGGGATACACATAAATTAAAAGCTGCTGAAAGGACGATTGGTACTGAAATGAAAAGTGTCGGCGAAGTAATGGCAATAGGCCGTTCTTTTCCAGAAGCATTGCAAAAAGCAATAGGTATGCTAAATAAGGGAGCAACTTGTTTAATGGATTATCCAGAGGTTATTGATAATCCCCGCAGAGAAATACAATCCGCTACTGATAGGCGTATATTTGCTTTATATCAATTTTTGAAAAACGGTGGTTCTGCCAAACAAGCTGAAAGCTTATCCCAAATTGATTTTTGGTTTTTAGCACAAATTCAGCAATTAACAGAATTAGAAAAACAATTAAATCTACAGAAGTTAAGCAAACATCTCTTACGCCAATTAAAACAAGCAGGTTTTTCAGATAGTTTTATTGCTAAGATAAAAAATAAGTCAATAAAGCAAATAAGGGCTTTACGTTTAAAATATGGAATCATACCTTTTGTGAAGCAAATTGATACTTTGGCTGGGGAATTTGCCGCGCAGACAAATTATCTTTACTTAAGTTACCATGCTGTTGAACATGATATTGCTCCTGCTAAGCGCGCACCTATCATTGTATTGGGTTCTGGACCTTATTCGATAGGATCGTCTGTCGAGTTCGATTGGTGTGCAGTTAATACGGCAAAGACTTTGCGCCGTTTAAATGAAACGGCAATTATTATTAACTCAAATCCTGAAACAGTATCTACTGATTATGATGAATCTGATCGATTGTATTTTGAGCAGCTTAGCTTTGAACGCGTACAAGATATTGTGGAGTTTGAATCTGCAAAAGGGATTATTGTTTCAGTCGGGGGCCAGATCGCTAATAATTTGGCAGTACCTTTAGCACAACAAGGTTATCATTTATTAGGTACCGATCCAAAATTTATTGATTATGCGGAAAATCGAGAAAAATTTTCAGCCCTACTAAATACCCTTGATATTGATCAACCCTTTTGGGAAAAAGTTACAAGTTTGAGTAAAGCAAAAAACTTTGCAGCTAAAGTAGGTTATCCGGTGTTAATTAGACCTTCTTATATTTTGTCTGGATCGGCAATGAATGTGGTTTTTGATCCTGAGTCTTTAGATCAGCATTTAAAAGCTGCTGCTCATGTCTCACAGGAATATCCTGTAGTGATATCTAAGTTTGTTCAAGAAGCAAAGGAATTAGAAATAGATGGTGTTGCTCAAAAAGGGGATATTGTTATTGAAGCAATTTCAGAACATATTGAGAATGCGGGTGTCCATTCTGGAGATGCGACGGTTGTATTACCACCCCAGAAGTTATACCTTGAAACCATACGTCGTACTAAAAGCATAGCGCGTAAAATTGTTAAGGCTTTACAGATCACTGGGCCATTTAATATTCAATTTATTGCTAAAAATAATGATATTCAAGTTATTGAATGTAATTTACGAGCGTCAAGATCTTTTCCATTTGTTTCCAAAGTAACTGGCCATAATTTCATCCAAATAGCAACTGAAGTGATGCTGAATAAGCACAATTCAAAAAATTATGAAACTCTAGAGCTTGATTATGTGGGAGTCAAAGCGGCACAATTTTCTTACAGCCGTTTAAAAGGTTCTAACCCTGTGGCTCAAGTTGAAATGGCATCTACGGGTGAGGTGGCTTGTATTGCAGAGGATTTACTAGAAGCTTTTTATAAAGCATGGTTGGCAACCGATCAACATATCGAGGAAAAAAAATTATTATTAAGTATTGCGGATAATTATAAGGTTAAACTTCTACCTTTGATAAAGCAACTCGATGAGCAAGGTTGGCTTATTTATAGTACAGAAGGAACGCATCAGTTTTTATCACAACAAGGAATAGCATCTTATTTTGTTAACAAAACTAGCGAAACTAAAAAACCGAATATCAGAGATTTAATTGCGCAACGCAAAATAGCTGTAATCATCAATATACCAAGTTCAATGACAGGATTGCAGAAAACAGATGGATTTTTAATCCGCCGTTTAGCTATTGATCATCATATTCCTTTGATTACTAATGCTCAAATCGTACAGATAATTTTGCAATGCTTAGTTAGTTTGTGGGGCAAAGAATTGCCCGTGGATTCTTGGCAAAGTTTGGTTTGAAAAAAGAATAAATGATATTTCATTAAAGATTATTCTATGTTGTTGCTTAACTGAGCACTTTTAGAATTGTCTTATTAATTAGTATGAAAGTTTTTATTATTAGTTAAATTTATGAGTAAATTATGTCAAAAGTGTTGAATAAAAAAGATATTATATCAATTCGTGATCTTTCTGAAATCGAAATAAAAACTATATTAAATCTAGCAAAAAAATTTAAGAAAAAACTACCTAAAAAATATTTACTAAATAAAATAATCGCCCACTGTTTTTTTGAACCTTCAACAAGAACTAGACTTTCCTTTGAAACAGCGACTTTACGTTTGGGGGGGCAAATTATAGGTTTCTCTGGTAGTAAAAACTTATCAATAAAAAAAGGTGAAAATCTACAAGATACAATCAAAACGATTTCTTGTTATGCAGATCTTATTATTATTCGCCATTCGCTCGAAGGATCCGCACGTTTAGCGGCAGAAGTTTCTGATAAACCAATCATTAATGCTGGGGATGGAGCAAATCAACATCCTACTCAAGCATTATCGGATTTATTTACATTACAAGAAGCACAGGGAGATTTGGAAGGATTATCTATTGCGTTTGTAGGTGATTTAAAATACGGACGGACCGTGCATTCTTTAGTGCAACTTTGTGCATTATTTAATATGAGACTATTTTTAGTCTCACCTTCAATATTGGGATTGCCAGAGATAATATGCGATGAATTAAAGCATAAAGGCATTAGATTTTCTTTTCATGCTAATCTTGATGAAGTAATTTCCAAAATTGATATTTTATATATGACTAGATTGCAACAAGAAAGATTTACTCAATCAGAGCATCAGTTATTTGAAAAACAATATATTCTTACGCTCGATAAATTAAAAAAAGTTAAATCTAATCTAAATATTTTACATCCTTTGCCGCGAGGACTTGAAATTGATAAAACCATTGATGAAACTCCTTATGCTTTGTATTTTAAACAAGTTACTAATGCAATTTATGTCAGACAAGCTGTTTTATCTTTACTACTTGAAAAATAACATTATAAGCGAATTTGGATTAAATCTATGAGTAAAACTCGTTCTGTTTCCGCCATTGAGAATGGAGTCGTCATTGACCATATTCCAGCAGGTCAATCCCTTAAAATTATCCGTTTATTACATGTTGTTAATAGTAAGCAACGAGTTACTTTGGGCTTAAATTTGCGGAGTACATCTTTAAAGTTGAAAGACTTAATTAAAATTGAAAACCGATTGCTTACTCCCCAAGAAATTGATCATGTCGCTATCTTTGCTCCAGGTGCTACGATTAGCCGAATTGAAAATTTTAAGGTAAGTATAAAAATTAATTGTGAATTACCTAAAACCATACGTGATGTACTCGTATGCCCTAATCTAAATTGTATTAATCATGTCGAGTCTAAGGGCTATTTTAAACTTGAAAGTTCTTCAAATCACGTAAAGTTACGTTGCTTTTATTGTGAAAAGCAATTTGACCGTGATCAAGTAGAAGAGATTTGCTTATGATTGAGCTTAAAAAAAATAAATTATTAAAATTGCCTGGATTAATTGATCTCCATGTTCATTTTCGAACGCCGGGTATGGAGTATAAAGAGGATTGGAAAACTGCTGCCAAGGCTAGCATCAAAGGTGGCTATACTACCGTTTTTGATATGCCCAATACTATTCCGCCCACTGTTACTGAAATTGCTTTATTAGAAAAAAAGTCATTGATTGATGAGCAGTTAAAAGAAGTAGGAATACCTCTTCGTTATTATTTATTTTTCGGTGCTGATAAACACCATTTAAACGAAATAAAAAAAATAAAAAATAAAGCAATTGGTATTAAAGTATTTATGGGATGTAGCACGGGCGGATTGGTTATTGATGATGATGAAAGTTTACATTCTATTTTTAAGCTAGCGGCTAAAGAAAATATCTTAGTTGCAGTTCATGCGGAAGATGAGCAGCGGTTAAAAGACAATGCTAAAAAAATTTCTGGACCACAATCCTATTCAATACATTCTAAAATTCGTGATGAGTCAGCTGCTGAATTAGCCGTTGCAAAAGCAATTCAGCTTGTTCGTTTGTATGGAACTCGATTGTATATTTTACATGTTAGTACTTATCAGGAAATTGATTTAATTGCTCAAGCAAAAAAAGAGGGCCTTCCAGTTTTTGCAGAGACAACGCCACATCATTTATTTTTGAATACATCGGATTATCAAAAACTAGAAGGTAAGGTGGTGATGAATCCTCCTTTACGAACTATTGAGCATCAAAAAGCATTATTTACCGCCATAAAATCCGGTATCATTGATACAATAGGTTCGGATCATGCTCCACATACGTTAGAAGAAAAAGCTAAATCTTATGGGGCTTGTCCCTCAGGTGTCCCAGGTATAGAAACAACATTGCCATTATTGTTTGAAGCCTATCACCAAAACTTGCTTTCTTTAGACAATATTTTGGATTTAACCTCTCGACGTGCAAAAAAAATATTTAATTTGCCCGATCATACAGACGATTATGTGCTAGTGGATTTGTCTTTATCTAAAAGAGTTGAAGACAAAGATCTTAGTACGAAATGCAAATGGTCACCCTTTGCCGGGCGGCTTTTGAGAGGTTGGCCAGTTACTACAGTGTTGAAGGGGCATATCTATGATTTAAGCAAATTGTAATTACATTTATACAAGAATTTTTGTTGGATTTTTTTAATTTGCAAATTCTTTTATCTTAAGAAGAATTTTTTTTAATTAATCCTTTTTTAAACCATGCCAAAGCTTGTAGCGGCTCTTCTAAATCTTCAGATAATTCTCCCAATTCTAGATAGGTTTCTAAATTAGAAGAATCGTAAATTAAACTTTTTTCTAAATAATCTCGTGCTTTTCCCCATAATTTCTGCTGCCTACAAAATCGACCTAAGCTTAATAAAAGATAAGGGTCATCAGGATGTTTTTTTAGCCATTTTTCCGCTATTGCTAATTGCCGGGCAGGGTTTGCACTTTTTATAAGACTATAAGTTGCAACAAGCGGGCCAAACCATTGTTTTTTTAGTTGTTTTATAATTAATGATTCGGCTTTGGCCTCTTCATGATGATTTATAAGCCCTTCAGCATAATAATTTAAAAGTAAAGAATCTTTTTTTAATTTAGAGGGTAAATTTTTCCATATATTTTCGAGTGTCGATATATCGTAAATGTATTTTTCTTCACTTAATAAATTTTCGTAACATTCTTGTTGCAATTGTTGAATTTGTTCTTTAGCTATCCAGGTTTTACTTTCTAATTGGGGTAAAATTTCTACAATATGATGCCAGTTTTGTGGTTTTTGATAAATTGCAGAAAAAAGACGTTGATCATTCAGTGCAGTCGTTTTTTGTAGGCGCTTTTTATATCGATCCTGATGCCATTTTTTTGGAAGCATTACTAAAAATTTAAAAAACCGAATTAAAAAGTAAATTAAAATAAAAGTAACGATTAAAATTAAAATAACCAACCATAATGGCATTTCTAAAGTAAGTTGATGCCAAGTAATTAACACATAACCTGGGTCAGCAGTTATTTTAACCCCGATCCAAACTGAAAGCGCAAGAACTAATAAAAATATAAAAAATCGATACATTAAGAGGTTTCCTTTGGATTAGCGGAAATAACAGGAGTAGCATGAGTGCTGCTAGATGTTTTTTTCATAATCGAAATTGCCTCGAGTAAAGGGGTTAAATCGAGAGAAGGAGTTTGTAAATTAATTTGTTTTAACTGAGTAATATTTTGCAGGACCGTTTGTGTATTGAGGGAATTAGTTGCAAAATGACCCTTAAGGTTTTCTTGAATTTCTTGTAAGCTAGATTGATAAATAGAGGGTTCATGATGTATTAATGCCCATTGAGCTTGTTGCAATAATAAAAGTAAGTTATGTTGCAAATATTGCTGTTCTGTTTCTGGCAATAACGGTTCTATAGGTTTATTTAAGCGACGAATAATGATTAGTTGTCGGAAACTGTCAAGACTGTTTTTCAGCGCACGTGCCCATTTATTTTCCGGAAGATTATTAGTAGAAACTTCAGAATTGGGTTGGAGAGGAGCATTAGAAATAGGTAATAAGGGTAGTTGCGTAATTTGGAGCTTTAAAGATTGTAGCTGAGCTAAAATAGCATTTAAATCAATATGGGGTAAATTTTTTAGGTTAGTTAAATATTGAGTTAATAATTGATGAAGATTCTCTAATCGAATATCCGGGCTTATTATAGTGCTTAATTGTTGATCGGCTAGCGTCAATGCAGATAAAGCATTGTCGGCATCGTGAAAATAAACAAGGTTATATTGAGCTAACTGAATGAGTTGACTAACATTAGCGAGCAAAATAGCATTATCGTTTGAAGAGAGTTTTTGCTCAATAAGATTTTGTAGTTGTAAGAGTTGTTGTTGACGATTTTTATCGTTGGCTTGATTTTGTGAAATCTGAGTTTGCAAAATAGATAGTTGGTTTTGATATTCGTTTAATCGTTCTCTATTCTTAAACCAAAAATAATTTAAACCTAGAAATAAACCTATCCAAGGAATGATCAACAATCCTGCCGCGAGCCAAGCTATAAAACAGCTTTTTGGGCGTAAAGGACGGCTTTTTTTATTTTCTTTTTCTGTTTCTTCTAAGATGGGTGTGGGTTGTGATTCCATTGTGATTGCTCCTGCCAGGAAAACAGAGTTTTTAAGATAGCAGTATTAGTTGCATTATCCGATATTAAGGGTGGTTTTACAAAACCTAGTTTCTTTGCACCGTCTTTCAGTCGAGAGCTAATAACAAGCAGTTGTTTTTTTAATAAAATTGTTTGCCAGTAAGGATATAATAAACAAATTAAGTTTTTTAATCCGTTGTGACTCGTACAAATAATGACGTCAATTGTTTTTTGATCTGGGATAGCAGTGGATTTATCAATTTTGGGTAACTGTCGTTTATAAACGCTCAGGCTATCTACTTTAGCGCCACGAGCTTTTAAGCCCCGGGCTAAATACGATCGACCCCCTTCACCTTTGATGATTAAAATTTTTTTTTGGGTTATGTTTTTTAGCATAGCTAGGTTTAATAAGCCGTTACCACTAAAATCTTTTTTTGGGTAGTCATGACAAGGTAAGTTACATTGCGTTAAAGCTAATGCTGTACCTGGTCCGGTGGCGAGGATTTTACTATTTTCTGGCCAAAAAGGGCAAATACGATGAATAAATTTCGCTATATGGAATGCAGAATTCGGGCTAATAAAGATTACAAAGTCGTATTGGTTGAGTTTTTTTATGATTAATTCATTTTTTTTTATATTTTCGGTGGGGGTAATTTCTAGGGTTGGAAAATGAACGGCTACGCCCCCAGAATTCTGAATTTGAGCAATAAGATTCTGTGCTTGATGAGTAGGACGGGTAATGAGGATATGTAAACCATGTAAAGATGCCATGGGCACCAAAATAGCGGTAATTTTAATCGAAGGCAATAGGGTTCTATGATTAAAGAGCAGAAGAGGCCCGCTTGGAAAGGATTAATGATAGTGTTAACATGGAGATTAGATACATAAAATAAAAGAGAGTTCTATGGCTACCACATTAAAACCTGGTTTGACTCTAGACTATCAGCGAAATGATGTTAAATCTCTTGAAAATAATCTCAGAGAATTGAAAGAATCGAAAGAATTGAAATTTGGTTTCCCTAATCTTTTTAATCAATTAAAAAAATTAATCATCAATCTTATTTTGCTTATCCTTCAAAAAAAACCTAATAATAAAGAAGATATTACTAATATCAAGCTAATTTCATCCTTCAATGCTCTTGATTCTACTGAAAGAAGCAATTCTTTTATTCAATCTAAAATGAAGGAAGTTAAATCAATTGCGTTAGAGTATTTAAATCAGCAAAAAACCAATCGAGATAAACTTCAGAAAAAATTAAAAATTAATTCAAATAGGGTGAAGGATAAGAATGAAGCGGTTTTGAATCTTTTAGGTATATTTGACGAAATAACAGAAAAAAATTTTTCAGAACATGAAACAAAGCTACAAAAAAGTTATTCAATATTGAAAATGCAGGCATGGGGTGGCGAATCAAAAGAAGAGTTTCAAAATAGACTTATAGATTCAGTTGTTGATGCACGTATGAATGCTAAAAATATTTCCGATCTAGATTCAGTGAAAAATAATGAAATTCTTGCGGATATAGATGATGCTTATAAATATTTACGTGAACATGCAATTCCTCTTCCAAAAGTCGCAGATGCATGCCGTAATAGAGATGAAGAAGATGAAACGGAAAGGTATACAAGTAAAAACTTTACACCATCTCTGAGATAAAAATTTAATGACTAGATTTAACATCTTTATATACTCTATAAGTAGTATTTTTTTCTAATTGTGGTTTTCAGTTAGACTAGTATTTTTATAAAAGCAATTTTTATGGCTTTAATTGGGATCAAAGATTTAGATTTACAAAACAAACGTGTTCTTATTAGGGAAGATTTTAATGTGCCTTTAGATAAAGGCACTATTACCAGTGATGCACGTATCTTAGCAACATTGCCAACCATCCAATACAATACGCTTTAAAAAAAGGCGCTGCAGTTATTTTACTTTCCCATCTTGATAGACCAGTAGAAGGTCATATTACTCCCGAACTTTCTTTAGCTCCAATTGCAAAACGACTACAGGAACTATTAGGAAGGCCCGTTAGATTCATTGTTAACTGGCTAGATGGATTTAAGATTTCTCCTGGCGAAGTTGTGTTATGTGAAAATGTTAGGTTTCAAAGAGGAGAAAAGAAAAACGATTCGGCTTTAGCTAAAAAAATTGCAGAATTAGGTGATATTTTTGTCATGGACGCATTTGCTACAGCGCATCGCAGCGAAGCTTCAACCGTGGGAGTGGCAAAGTTTTCATCTAAGGTTTGTGCAGGTTTATTGCTTATGTCAGAGATAAAAGCTTTGAATCGAGCATTGGAAAATCCAAGTAGACCTTTATTAGCTATAGTTGGTGGCGCAAAGGTTTCTTCCAAATTATTGCTGTTATCTTCTTTGCTTAACAAAGTTAACTTTTTAATTCTAGGAGGGGGAATTGCCAACACCTTTTTAGTTGCTCAAGGGTATTCTATAGGCCGCTCTCTATTTGAGGCTGATTTAATAAATGAGGCAAAGAAACTTTTAGCTTTAGCAAAACAATTAAGTGTTGAAATTGTGCTACCTATAGATGTTATTGTAGCTACAGAAATTACGGCTAAGGCGGTAACTAGTGTTAAAAAGATAACCGCAGTAAAAGAGAATGAAATGATTTTAGATGTTGGACCAGAGTCAGTTAAGCGTTATATTGAATATGTACATCGAGCAGCGAGTATTTTATGGAATGGTCCACTTGGCGTTTTTGAATTAGCGCCTTTTGAACAGGGAACATCTGCTTTGAGTCTTGCTATCGCCAACAGCTCAGCGTTTTCAGTTGCAGGAGGTGGGGATACCTTAGCAGCCATCGAAAAATATGCTATTGCGGATAAAATTTCATATATATCTACGGGCGGTGGGGCTTTTCTTGAATTTATACAAGGGGAAACTTTACCTGCTTTATCGCTATTACAAAAACGGGTAAAGAACGAGAGTAATGGAAAGATTTAAACGAACCAAAATTGTTGCTACGTTAGGCCCTGCAACTGATAAAGCGGGTGTATTAGAAGCGATGATAGCTGCAGGGTTAGATGTGGTTCGCTTGAACTTTTCACATGGGAAAGCAGAAGATCATATTAAAAGAGCTAATTATGTTCGCGAATGTGCAAAAGCTACTGGTCGAGAAATTGCTATTATGGCAGATTTACAAGGACCAAAAATTCGAATTGCACGTTTTAAATCAGGCCCTATTTTTTTAAAAAAAGATACATTATTTATTTTAGATGCGGATTTAGATAAAGATGCTGGGGATGAATTTTCAGTAGGTATCGACTATAAAGAATTACCCCGAGATGTTCATCGTGGAGATCTGTTATTGCTTGATGATGGGCTTTTAGTATTAAAAGTTAAAAAAATACAAAAAAATAAGATATTTTGTTTAGTAGAAGTAGGCGGAGAATTATCTAATAATAAGGGTATTAATCGGAAAGGGGGTGGACTTTCTGCTATAGCGTTAACGGATAAGGATAAAAAAGATTTAAAAGTTGCCGTAAAATTAAATGCTGATTATATTGCAATTTCTTTCCCGCGCAGTGCAGCTGATATGAATTTAGCTCGAAATTTATTAAAAAGCGCAAAAGGCGATGCAGGATTGATTGCGAAAATAGAACGTAGTGATGCCATTTCTGTAATTGATGAAATTATTCGTGCTTCCGATGCAGTGATGGTGGCGCGTGGTGATTTAGGCGTAGAAATTGGTGATGCTGAATTACCTGCGGTGCAAAAACATATTATCCAGCGAGCACGATCCTTGGATAAAGCAGTGATTACTGCAACCCAGATGATGGAATCGATGGTTCATAATGCTATTCCTACTCGAGCAGAAGTTTTTGATGTCGCAAACGCTGTTTTAGATGGTACAGATGCAGTCATGTTATCTGCTGAAACTGCTACGGGAGATCATCCTGCTTTAGTGGTTATGGCAATGGCACGTATTTGTTTGGGCGCGGAAAAGCAAGCTAAGACACGTGTATCGCGTCACCGCGTGGAATGTCAATTTTATCGTCCAGATGAAGCCATAGCGATGGCCGCTATGTATACCGCTAATCATTATGATATCAAGGCCATAATTGCTTTAACTGAGTCAGGCGCGACCCCATTATGGATGTCTAGAATTCGTTCAGGAATCCCCATTTATGGTTTAGCACACAGCTTGAAAACAACACGTCGATTGGCATTGTATCGTGGAGTATATCCTTTATATTTCAACATTGATAAAGTGCATAAGGAAAATATAGGCCAATTAGCTATTAAAGAATTAGAAAAACATGGGCTTTTACGAAAAGGAGAACGAGTTTTAATCACTTATGGAGATTTATTAAAAACTACTGGTGGTACTAATACGCTAAAAATTTTAGAAGTAGATTAGTTTGATTCTTATTAGTTTCCGAATTATTATAATTTCATTTTTTGTTTTTTAAAACATTTATTACAAATCCCATAAATAATTAAAGTATGATCTGTCATTTGGTAGTTAGCTTGTTTTGTAACAATCTTTTGACGTTGTTCGATAATTTTATCAACAAATTCTTCTACTTTTCCGCATTTGATACAGACTAAATGATCATGGTGCGGACCTTGATTTAATTCAAATACTGAATATGCATCTTCAAAATTTTGGCGTTTAACTAAACCCGCGTTTTCAAACTGAGTTAATACTCGATAGACTGTGGCTAAACCTATATCTTCACCAGATTTTAATAAAGTTTGATAGATATCTTCGGCACTTAAATGGCGGGTTTTAGCTTGCTCAAGTAACTCAAGTATTTTTAACCTGGGGGCTGTTACTTTTAGACCTGCTTGGCGTAGTTGTTGATTATCCATTAGACTATCTCTAAACTCCACGGTTAGTAATTAGTATGGGACGATTTTTGATTACTTAAATTTTTCTTATTGCTTTTTAACATGTTGTAGAAAATGAGATTACTGGGTTTATTTTTATTTATGAAAAAATTGCTTATTAGTTTGTTTCTTGCATTACTGATTTCTGGCTGTAATATTGTCTATAGACCAGCTATTCAGCAAGGAAATATATTGCAGCAGTCTACCATAGACCAGCTGAAACTAGGTATGACTAAGGAGCAAGTTCGCTATCTTATGGGTAGTTGCGTATTGAATCAACCTTTCCAAGCAGATCGTCAAGATTATATTTACTTCCTTCAGCCAGGTCATGGCGAGCCTATTCAAAGACGTGTTACGCTTATTTTTTCTAAAGGACGTTTACACAATATCGAAAAATCCGCACTTAATTAGTAGGCATCTTAATAATGTTTAAATAAACGACTTGAACATCTTAAGAAGTTTTTTGGTTTTTAGCACGATTTATTCTAATTTTTTTAGGATCTACTCTAAGCGGTTGATAAATTTCTATTCTATCTCCCTGGTTTATTTGAGCATCTAGATTGCATAGCCTTCCAAAAATCCCAACTTTATTTTTGCTTAGATCGATATTTGGAAATTCTAATAAAATACCAGAAAGTTTTATGGCTGCTGAAACATTTGTATTAACAGGCACTGATATTTGGATGGATTTTTGTTGTTGGCTATCGGCAAATACCACTTCAATTTGTAAAAAGGACATTTTATTTGTTTTCTAAAAAAATTTAGGTTTCAAATTTACGATCTCCATAAACTTGTTTGGCACGATCAGAAAAAGCTTGTACTAAAGTGTTAGCAACTTTCTCAAAAACAGGTGAAAAAGCAATTGCCAGCAAGCGCGTAGAAAATTCAAATTCCAAATTTAAATTGATTTTAGATCCCCGAGAACTTTTTTCAAAAGACCAAAAACCTTCTAAATGTTTAAATGGACCGTTGATTAGACTAATTTCAATCAGTTTATCTTTTTGCAAACGGTTTGACGTGGTAAAGCTTTTGGATAACCCACCTCCAGTCAAAGTAAGTTGGGCCTGTATGTTATCTTCATCCTGACTAATGACTTTACTTTCGGTACACCAAGGAAGAAATTCACTATATTTTTCAATATGATTGACGAGCTTATACATTTCTGACACGTTATAGGGTACTTCTAAAGAATGATGAATAAATGGCATATTAAGGTTGTGGGGGACTATCGTTTCTATGTTTGCTATGCTTAATTTCTATAATTGCTAAAATATATATGAGTATATCCCATGAATTCTAAGAAAGCATTGCAAGACACTACTATTGCATTAAATAGACGGGCTCGCCATGATTACTTTATTGAACAATCTATCGAGGCTGGTTTAGTTTTGCAAGGTTGGGAGGTCAAAAGCCTTCGCAGTGGACGAGCCCAATTGACGGAAAGCTATGTGGTACTAAAAAATGGCGAGGCATGGCTTTTAGGTTGCCATATAACACCATTGGCAACAGTATCTACTCATCATAGTCAACCCGATTCAACGCGTACGCGTAAGCTCCTGCTGAATGAACGAGAGCTGAGTAAATTTGCTGGGAGCATTATGCGTAAAGGTTATACACTGATCGCATTAAAGCTTTATTGGAAAAAAAACCGGGTTAAGCTCGAAATCGGTTTGGCGAAGGGTAAACAGGAACATGATAAACGAGCGAGTATTAAGGAAAAAGACTGGCAGCGTGAAAAAATGCGTTTAGCGCGTTATTCAAGGTAAGTATTATACCTACATTCATCTTATCGAAACATAATTTTATACAAGCCTATCGGAAAGAACCCTATAAGTGAGGTATAATAAACGCTTGGGGGCGACCTGGCTTCGACGTCGGTTACAAACCCTAAGGTGCATGTCGAGGACGCAACTTTGCCTCGTTAATCATGTTGTAAACTTATAGTTGCAAACGATGCTAACTATATCGCCGACAAAGGCAACGTTGCTATTGCTGCCTAATCGTAGCTAATTTAGTAACGTCCTGTACTGCCTAAACAGCAGACGGCGCCATGAACTCCATAGGCTTGTATGTGGAGGTAGTGGTCATAACTGACAAGCTCGTAGCCTAGCCCCTTCTGAGGTGAAAGCTATTAAAACCAACCAGAATCGTCGGTCAATTTCCTGTCAATCGGAGATAGATTGATTAAACTTAAAGATTGCACTAAACATGTAGTGCCAAAGGCAGCGGACTTGCGGACGTGGGTTCGATTCCCACCGCCTCCACCAGATTTAAAAATTTTTTTAAGAATTTTGAGTTATCGCTCTCATACGACTTTAAGAGGGTAATCAATTCCTAAATCCTTATATGATTTCAGTTATGACCTTAGCTTAATTGACCCTATCTTATCCCTAGTGACAACCTCACTAAAAAAGAATAGACTACCGGCTCGTTAGAAAAACATGATTAATATTTATGGAAAACCTGGTTGTTGTTGTCCTAGGCCTTAATGAAAATCAGCTTACTGATCAAGTATTTCGATTAGTTGCTCATAGCGGTTGTCATATTGTCGATGCACGTGTAAATACCACGGCAACGCATATCTCTATGACCTTATTGATAGGAGGTGCTTGGAATACCATCGCAAAATTTGAAACGCTCATAAAAAAGTATGAAGGTCAGGTTTTAGTTGCACGTACTCAGTTTCGAGGTGCTCAACCCGATAGTTTTCCTTATTCCTCTTATATTGTGGCACCTGATTTACCCGATGTTTTGGCAAAAATTACTCAATTTTTATCTGAACAAGAGGTCACTCTTTACAACCTGCATATAGAATCATATAAAGCTCCAATAACTGAAGCAGCAATGTTAGGTATATCTTTGTCTTTTGGGTTTCCAGCACACCATTTAGTAGCTGATTTTAGAGAGCATTTTATTGTTTTTTGTGATGAAAATAATTTTGATGTTGCTATGGAGCCCCAGAAAAATTAGCTTTATTTTTTCTTAAAATAGATTTCTAACTATGCCAGTTATAAACAAACCCGCGCCTGATTTTAGTTTGCCTGCTACTAGCGGTAAAATAATAAGTTTAAAAAATTTAAAGGGTAAAAATATTATTTTGTATTTTTATCCTAAAGATTGTACCTCTGGATGTACTCAGGAAGGAAAAGACTTTACAGAAAATTATAAAAAATTTGCTTCTTTAAACACGATGATTCTTGGAGTTTCGCGCGATAGTTTGAAACTTCATGAAAAATTTAAATCAGAACAAGAATTTCCTTTTGAATTATTATCCGATGTTGATGAAGTAGTATGTCAGTTATATGATGTATTAAAAGAAAAAATGATGTACGGTAAAAAAACACGGGGAATAGAAAGAAGTACTTTTTTGATTGATAAATTGGGTATTTTGCGTCAAGAATGGAGAAAGGTCAAAGTACCTGGTCATGTAGATGAAGTCCTGCAAACAGTGGGCGAATTAAGTTAGATCATCAGCATAATTTGTTTTTTTGAGTATGTCCCTTTTTGTAAGACACAGCATTTAAAATTGCTTTCACCACGCTAGCCAGAGGTATAGCAAAAAATACCCCCCAAAAACCTAATAAGCCTCCGAATATAAGAACCGCAATAATGATGGTGACTGGATGTAAATCAACCGCTTCAGAAAATAAAAAGGGTACTAATACATTAGCGTCCAAGGTGATAATTAAAGTGTAAACAATAACGAGATAGGCAAAATGTGCGGTCCATCCCCATTCTAAAAATCCAATAATAAGAACAGGAATGGTTACCATAACGGCACCAATGTAAGGGATAATCACCGAAATTCCAACTAATACACTAAGTAATATGGCATATTGCAGACCAAGTATTGCGAATGAGAGGTAAGTGACTATCCAAACTATCAACATTTCTAAAGCTTTTCCTCTGACATAATTACCCGTTTGGGTAAGAACTTCTGTCCAGACTTGAGAAATTAATCGACGCTTTTTAGGTAAATATTGAGACAGCCAGTTAATGATTTTTTTTTCATCGAGTAAGAAAAAATAGACTAATAATGGAACCAGTACAAAATAAATCGCAAAGGCAATAACATTGGGGATATAGCCTAACGATGCCGATAATATTCCTTGACCAGTGTGAGTTAGCTCTGCTTTAAACTGAGTAATCCATTCTTGAATCTGACTGGCGGAGGTATAGCCCGGATAACGAATAGGGAGATAAAGGAGTAATTCTTGTCCTTTTGCTGCCATGGCGGGTACTTCGCTAATTAAATTGCTTAATTGGCGAAATAATAAAGGTAATAAGCCAACAATTGCCAAGATAACTAAACCTACAAAGCTAATATAAACCCCTAAAACTGCAGCTATTCGAGGTAAATGAAGTTTTTCTAAAGAGCTAATTGGCCATTGCAATAAATAGGCCATGACGATACTGACAAATACCGGAGCTAAAATTTTACCTAAAGAAGCGAATACAATGATAATAAATAACAGGAATAGCCACAAAATTGCCAATTCTGGGTCAAGAAAATATCGGTCAATCCAATTTTTAACAAGTTGCAACATAGGTTAAATCGCTACTTCTATGAAGTATGAGTAAATGAAGTCTATTGAACAGATGAGTTAAAGTCAAAAATATACTTTACGCTATTAAATTTTGCTGTATTTCCGCTCAAAATTTATTTCTCAGCCAAAATTAAACTGCTGCCGTAGGTTTATTCTCAACTTTTGATTTAAAAGGAAAGTTTTATTCCCATTCTATTGTCGCAGGGGGTTTACCCGAAATATCATAAACTACTCGAGAAATACCAGGTACTTCGTTGATAATTCGATTTGATACAGTCTCAAGTAAATGATAAGGCAGATGTGCCCAGCGAGCTGTCATAAAGTCTATAGTCTCTATCGCGCGGATTGCAATAATTGGGGCATATTGGCGAGCATCCCCAATAACTCCTACAGAGTTTACTGGTAAAAAAACACAGAACGCTTGGTTTATTTTGTTATAATAATTCTGCGTATGTAACTCTTCTTGTAAAATAAGATCAGCTTTACGCACAAGATTAATATTTTTTTGGTTAACTTCTCCTAAAACGCGGATAGCTAAACCAGGACCTGGAAAAGGATGTTTATAAATTAGCTCGGGAGGCAAACCTAATTCTAAGCCTAGTTCACATACTTCATCCTTAAATAATTCACGTAAAGGTTCTAATAACTTAAGTTTAAGTGTATCTGGAAGTCCGCCGACATTGTGATGCGACTTAATCGCATGGGCCTTTTGAGTACTTGTTCCAGCAGACTCTATGACGTCCGAATAGATAGTTCCTTGTGCTAGCCAAGCTATGTCAGGATGTTTATTGGCTTCAGTTTCGAATATTTCAACAAATAAATTTCCAATAATTTTACGTTTTTCTTCCGGATCAGTAATTCCTTTTAAGGCGTTGATAAAGCGCTCAGATGCATCGATTTTTACAACTGAGATATGCATATCATCAGCTAAAGCTTGTATTGCAGAGTCTTTATCGGTAATACGTAATAAACCGGTATTAACAAATACGCAGAGCAATTGTTTTCCAATTGCTTTATGTAATAATGCAGCTAAAACAGTAGAATCGACACCACCGGAGAGTGCTAGCAAAACCTTTTCTTTTCCTACTTTTTCTTTTATTTCAGCAATTTCATGCTCTAAAATTTTAGGGGCTGTCCAGCTTGGTTGACAATGGCAAATTTTTTCCACGAAACGAGCCAATATTTTTTTCCCTTGACACGTATGAGTTACTTCTGGATGAAACTGTAAACCATAGAAATTACGTGTTGTGTCTGCCATGCCTGCAATGGGAGTGTTTGGAGTATTTAAAATAACAACAAAACCCGGAGGTAATTGGTCAACATGATCACCATGACTCATCCAGACGTCCAGCAATGCACCTTTTTCTTTTTTGGGATTATCTTGAATATGGCTCAATAATTCAGTTTCTGCTGTTACTAAAGCAGGAGCATATCCGAATTCTCGGTTAGTACAAGAGACAACTTTACCACCGAGTTGCTCTGCCATGGTTTGCATGCCATAACAAATACCTAAAACTGGACAGCCAAAGCTAAATACGATTTTTGGTGCTCGAGGGGTAGTTTCTAAGGTCACTGTTTCAGGACCCCCGGAAAGGATGATTCCTTTAGGAGCAAAGGCTAAAATTTCCGATTCAGCAATATCATAAGGATATATTTCACAATAAATATGTAGCTCCCGGATTCGTCGAGCAATTAACGGTGAGTATTGTGAGCCAAAATCGAGAATCAGTATGCGCTCTTGAGGGATAGTCATCTTAAGTACACTCCGTTTTTATTTGAGGTTTAATTTTAGTTTTCATATAAATTGCTAAGAATTACTTTCATAAATGATTTAACATTTAATCTTCACGGTAATAATTAGGAGCTTCTTTAGTAATTGCTACATTATGGACATGGCTTTCTCTAATACCAGCAGCTGTAAGTTTTATAAACTGTGCTTTTTTATGAAGATCTGCAAGATCAACACTTCCTGTATAGCCCATGCCAGCTCTGACTCCACCGAGTAAATGGTGAATAACTGTTTGTAAAGGGCCTTTATAAGGGATTCTTCCTTCTATGCCTTCAGGAACTAGTTTATTTGATTCCAAAGTGTCTTGAAAATAGCGATCAGATGATCCTTGTTGCATGGCCCCTAAGGAGCCCATCCCACGATATGCTTTGTATGGTTGGCTTTGATAGAGTTCAATTTCTCCAGGAGCTTCTTCGGTTCCTGCAAATAAGCTACCTATCATGACGGCATGTGCACCAGCTGCCAATGCTTTACATAGATCCCCAGAATATCGAATTCCACCATCAGCAATGATAGTTACAGGTTTCCCTTTTAATACAGCAGAAACATTCATGATAGCAGTAATTTGAGGAACACCTACACCTGTCACAATTCGAGTTGTACAAATGGATCCAGGTCCTACACCCACTTTTATAGCATCAGCACCTGCTACTGCTAAAGCTTCTGCGGCTTCAGCAGTAGCGATATTCCCGGCTATGAGAGAAACATCAGGGTATTTATTTTTTAACCATTTAACCATATCAATAACACTTTGCGCATGACCATGTGCGGTATCAACACAGAGTATATCGACACCCGCTTCAATCAAGGATAAAGCTCTTTCCTTTGCGCTATTTCCTATTCCTACTGCTGCACCTACGCATAATTGGCCGCGTTGGTCTTTAGTTGCAAAAGGCTTTTCTTTGGCTTTTTGTAAGTCCTTTGCTGTCATTAGGCCTCGGCATCGAAATTGATCATCAACTATCAAGATTTTTTCCAAGCGATAGCGATGTAGTAAATCTATTATTTCCTCTGGAGTAGCTTGCTCTTTAGCAGTAATGAGTTTTTCTTTGGAGGTCATTACTTGAGAAGCAGGCTGATCTAAGTTTTCTTCGAATCGTATATCTCTATATGTGACAATGCCAACTAGTTGATCTTTTTCAATAACCGGTATTCCAGAAATTGAGTAAGTTACCATGAGCTTAAGTAGTTTTCGTAAAGTTGTTTCAGGAGAAACAGTGATGGGATTTCTTACCATTCCATTCTCAAAATTTTTTACTTTTTCAATTTGTTGAGTTTGAACTTCTATGGACATATTTTTATGAATAATGCCTAAACCCCCTTCTTGGGCAAGTGCTATTGCAAGCTTTGCTTCTGTGACGGTATCCATAGCGGCCGAAATCAAAGGGATTTTCAAGTTAATTGTAGAAGTTAACTGTGTTTCAAGTGATACATCTTTAGGCAAAATTACCGAATGATTGGGGAGTAATAATATATCGTCAAATGTTAATCCTTCTTGAATCATTTTCATAATGTAAATTAATAGAGCTTAATAAATTGCGTAGAAGGTACCTTATACCCCCCCTCCAAGTCTAGTGGTTGGAAAATAAAAAACCATATTTGGTCCAAAGTATCTTAGCATTTATTATCTATTTTTAGTTAACTACTTGAGTTAAAATAATTTTTTTTAGTTTAATAAATATCTCTTCAAGGAGACTGATTATTATGTCCAAGGCATTACTTCAACGTAATTTAGATACTCCCGGCACAAGACTTAAATATTTACGCTCAATTTTGCGATTGACTCGGGCGTATATAGAAAAAAAATATAAATTGCCAGAAATTACTTTGAAATCTTGGGAAAATAGTATGATCAAAATTTCTAAAAATGGTATAAAACGCTGTGTAGCGGTCTATAAAAATGAAGGTTTAATAGTGGATGAATCTTGGATAGCTGATGGTAAAGGACTCGATCCTACAGTTAGGCTTTCTTTAGGACATTATTTTGCAATGCCCAATGAAATTGTTAATTTACCTATCGATGCAGACGATGAAATTGCTATGATGCGAGACGCTCAAGAGTTTCGAGATCGATATGCTAATGCAGTCGTGATGATAGTTTCTAATGATGAAATGAGTCCTCAATATAGAGCCGGTGATTATGTGGGGGGACGCCTTAGACCTCGCAATGAATTTGATTCGATTATTAATAAAGATTGTATTATTTACTTGAAGGATGGCGGACAATATTTCCGACGGCTTTTTAAAGATTCTTTAGGGCGTTTTAATCTTGCTTGTTTAAATCCACTTGGGAAAACAGCAGAACCGATCATTTTTGATGCAAATATAGAATCTGCTGCACCCGTTATTTGGGTTCGAAGAAAAGATGAATAGGTTAATGAAAACAAGATTTTTACTGCTATAGATATAAAGGGACATATCAGGAAATATATTGTCCATAAAAATAAACTTATGAGCCTAAATTAGCAATGAGGTCCAAAATTCAAATGCCAAGAGTACTTTCTCTTTCTATGATCTTAGAGAGATCAGTTTTAAGTCGGGTAAGTTGATTATAGTATTTTGTGAGAAATTTATAATGATTAAAATTAGAAAGTCCAGTGGCTAATACAATTATATAGTTTAAATGTTGCTGTTTATGTGTAATCATTACACCATTCCTCATGCCATGTAATGTTCTTTGTTTCATAATTTCTTTTCCGTATGAATCGACATAGTCTATTTCTGAGAACGGTATAATATTTCTTTGAGATAATTTTATAGCTTGAATTAAAGGATCGTTGTTAATTATTTGATTTTTACTGTAATAAATTTGCCATTCTAATCTAGAAATAAGAGAAGTGAGTTTTTTTTGGGCATAATTTTCTATGCCCACAGCAAAATAGTCTATGGGAGGTATATTAATATTATTTATATAGTCGAAAAAGGTAGATCGTGTCGACTCCGTGGATATAGGAGCATAATGATATTCCTTCATGGAAAAAAGACCTCATTGGATAATGATACAAGAAGTAAGCTGTGGTTAGTATTTTAAGGCTTTACATGCTATAAATGAGGAATATTTTATCATATTTTTTTATCAAACAAAGATATATTTATACTAAGTATTATGGGATTTGTATGTATCCATTTTATCAGGCTAATGCAAAACCGCTTGTTATTGCTCATCGTGGGGGGGCGGGGTTATGGCCTGAAAATACTTTATTTGCATTGCAGGAGGCTGCAAAACTAGGAGCAGATTTAAGTGAGATTGATATCCATATGAGTAAAGATGGAGTTTTAGTTGCTATTCATGACGAAACAGTGGATCGTACAACGAATGCTAAAGGATTAGTGCAAGATTTCACATTAGCTGAATTGAAAAAACTAGATGCTGGATATCATTGGACTAATGATAAAGGCCATACTTTTCCTTTTCGTGGACAAGGAATAAAAATTCCAAGCTTGAATGAAATTTTTTCAACATTTCCAAAACAAGTTATTAATATAGAGATAAAGCAAAATGATCCGCCTATTGTCGCTGCTTTAAGAGGGCTTATAAATCAACATAAAAAAACTAAACAGGTATTAATATCTGCCTTTAACACACGTACCATGAAAGTAGTGCGTAGGCTCTGCCATGATATTGCTACTGCAGCTACACAATCTGAGCTGGATCGATTTTCTAAATTGAGCAAATTATTTTTAACGCGCCCTTTTTTATTATCTGCAACCGCTCTAGAAGTCCCAAATGAGATGGTGACTGCGGCTTTTGTAAAGGCGGCACATAAAAAAAATATAAGGGTAGATGTTTGGACAGTTAACCAAACCGAAGAAATGGAAAAACTGCTCGCTTTAAAAGTTGATGGTATACTAACAGATTTTCCCGATAGAATGCTGAATTTGATTCAAAAAGCTTAGTAGCTTATCTAAAGATAAGAATTAAAAAATTTTGTAAGCTTTTTGTACAAAAGTGGGTTTGTAAAAAATTCTATTCTATAAAGCTCTTTGAAGGCTCAAAGTAAACACTTCAAGAAAGCTTAGCTCTAATATAAAGCCCTATAGTGCCTGGCTAGTAAGTCTGTATAATATACTCTTTATATTTGAATTTTTGTATGTGTTGTCGCCATCCTGTATATTAATTATCAAAAATTGCTATACAGGGCAGTCCTAAAAACACAATTACAGTGAATAGAGTTTTTTTAAAATAAATTACTTGTTAGAACAAAAGAAAAGTAAGAGGCATTTATGACAATTCAGAAAACCCTTTCTATTATCAAACCTGATGCGGTTAGAAAAAATTGTATAGGAGAAATTACTAAAAGATTTGAAAGCTCGGGTTTAACAATTATTGCAGCCAGAATGGAAAAATTGAAGAAACATCAAGCTGAAAAATTTTATGAGATCCACAAAGATAGACCTTTTTATAACGAATTGATTGAGTTTATGTGTTCTGGACCAGTGATGATACAGGTTTTAGAAGGAACCAATGCAATTTTAAAAAATCGCGAATTGATGGGTGCTACGGACCCGCAACAAGCACTGCCCGGCACAATTCGTGCAGACTTTGCAGAAAGTGTTAGCCAAAATGCAGTGCATGGATCGGATAGTATTGATACAGCTAAGCAAGAAATCGCATTTTTTTTCATGCCAGATCAGTGTTTTGGCAAAGGTTCTGAATAATGGAAGCATCTCTAAAGAATTTACTTGATTTTGATCAAGAAGGGTTGCAACTTTTTTTTCAAGAATTAGGTGAAAAGCCTTATCGAGCACAGCAGATTTTAAAATGGATTCACCAAATAGGCATCAAAGATATTGACATGATGAGTAATTTAAGTAAATCATTGCGTATAAAACTCAAATCAATAGCACAAATAGCTTTGCCAGAAATCGTGCTTGAACAATTGTCTGAGGATGGTACTAAAAAATGGTTATTGCGATTTAATGACGGTAATTGCATCGAATCAGTTTTCATTCCTGAGATTAATAGAGGTACTTTGTGTGTTTCATCGCAAGTAGGTTGTGCATTAAATTGTAATTTTTGTTCAACTGCGCAGCAAGGATTTAATCGTAATTTGACTGTAGCAGAAATCATTGGACAAGTGTGGTTAGCAGTACGAAATTTGTCAGATGGGTCTTTACGTCACGATCATACCATCAGTAATATCGTGATGATGGGTATGGGAGAACCTTTATTAAATTTTGATAATGTTGTCAAAGCAATGAATTTAATGATGGATGACTTTGCGTATGGCTTTTCTAAACGTCGCGTTACTTTAAGTACTTCAGGCATAGTTCCTGGATTGCAGCGATTATCTGAAATAAGTGACGTAGCACTTGCGATATCTTTACATGCACCTAATGACGAACTAAGAAATCGCCTAGTTCCAATTAATAAAAAATATCCACTTGCTGAATTGCTAGAGGTGTGTCGAAATTATTTTAAAGGAGATAACAGAAGGCGCATTACCATGGAATACGTCATGTTAGAAGGAGTTAATGATCAACCGGAACATGCACGACAGCTAATAAAAATTTTACAAGGCATACCTGTTAAAGTAAATTTAATTCCTTTTAATCCTTTTCCTAATACCATTTACAGTCGTTCTTCCTTTTCCGTAATTGAAAATTTTAAAAATATTTTAATGAAAGCAGGGCTTAATACAATAACACGAAAAACCAGAGGAGAAGATATTGATGCGGCCTGCGGTCAATTGGTTGGACGTGTTCAGGATAAAAGTTACCGTAGTAAAGTACGCCAAAAAGTGATTCCTATTTTACTTGAATCATCTGCGTGATGCTAGAATTTAAAAATAATGGGAGATTTAATGATATCGATATTAAAGCAATTTGTTGTCATTTTTTTTATAATAACTCTTGTTGCGTGTAATATTTTTCCAAAATCTAAAACACAAATATCGGGCTCACAAGCTTCTGATGTCAATGTACAGCTAGGTTTGGCTTATTTAGAAAATGGCGATGTACAACGTGCGCACCAAAAATTATTGCTTGCGGAGCAACAATCGCCAGGGTCCTTGCAGGCAAAAGGTGCTATGGGTTATTTTCTAGAAAGTACAGGAAGTTTGTCTTCTGCTGATGCTTACTATCGACGAGCAATAACACTGAATCCAAAATCAGGTGCAGCACAAAATAATTATGGTACTTTCCTCTGTCGTCGTGGTCGGTATTCCGAAGCGGACCAGCATTTTTTATTGGCTTTACAAGACCCTAGCTATCTTAATACAGCTCAAGTGTATGAAAATGCGGGCTTATGTGCTATGCAAATACCGGATACGGAAAAAGCCATGAGATATTTTACCCAAGCAATTACTCAAGATCCTAAGCGGGCGATTTCTTGGTTAGAGCTAGGAAGAATAAGTTATCAAGCTAAAGATTATCAGCAAGCGGAACAATATTTAGAACATTATATGCAACTTGTTAAAGAGCCTACTGCAAATGCTTTATGGTTAGGCGCCGTTTTAGCTAGAAATTTAGGAAATGAAACAGCAGCAGGTAGCTATACCTTAATGTTGCAAACAAGATTTCCCAATTCAGAAGCCTATAAGGCATTAATACATACACCTAAGCTAAAAACTAAACATAAGAGTAAACAACTTTATTATTAATTATGGCAGAAAAAATACAAGCAATTCGAGGCATGAATGATATTCTGCCAATGGAAATTTTCACTTGGCAAAAAGTTGAAAATAATTTGCGTAAACTTGCTAAGCAATATGGATACCAAGAAGTTCGTTTCCCTATTCTTGAGAAAACCGAGTTGTTTAAACGGTGCATAGGTGATGTAACCGATATTGTTGAAAAAGAGATGTATACTTTTATTGATCGTAATGGAGAAAGTTTATCGTTAAGACCCGAAGGAACTGCTGGTTGTGTTCGAGCAGGTATAGAAAAAGGACTCCTTTATAATCAAATTCAACGTTGGTGGTACTTAGGCCCCATGTTTCGCCATGAGCGACCTCAAAAAGGTCGCTACAGACAATTTCACCAATTTGGTATGGAAGTGTTTGGTATCGGTAACGCTTATATCGATGCGGAATTAATTTTGATGACAGCACGTCTCTGGGAAGAATTAGATTTAAAGAGTCAATTGAGTTTGCAAATTAATTCACTTGGGTCTTCAATTGCACGCAAAGTACACAAAGAAAATTTAGTTAATTATTTCACCCAACATGTGAAATGTTTAGATGAAGATTCTCAGCGACGTTTAAAAACGAACCCATTACGTATTTTGGATAGTAAAAACCCTGAAATGCAGGATCTTATTGAAAAAGCGCCGCGGTTGCTTGATTTTCTTGATTCAGAGTCTTCTCAAGATTTTAATCTTTTACAGAAAATTCTTACTAATATGGATATTAGTTTTACTATAAATCCGCGTTTGGTCAGGGGGTTAGATTATTACAATAAAACAGTTTTCGAATGGGTTTTGATAGATGAGCAACAAGCCGCTCAAAATACTGTTTGTGCTGGGGGTCGTTACGATAAACTGGTAGAACAACTAGGTGGGCATGCTACACCAGCAGTGGGGTTTGCAATGGGTTTAGAACGTCTAATTAATTTATTACCTAGTTCAAATTCTTCCATAATGTCTGTTTCTGTTCCAGAGATATATTTTATTGCTATAGGTGATATTGCTATTCAAAAAGCTTTAATTCTAGCCGAATATTTACGTACAGAATTGCCCGCTATTCGTTTGATACTTGATGTTAGTGGAGATGGGATTAAATCCCAATTTAAACGTGCGGATAAAAGTGGGGCGCGTTTTGCTTTAATTTTAGGGAATGATGAAGTAAAGTCTAATTCTCTCAGTATTAAAAACTTAAGAGAAGAACATCCTCAAGAAACTATCTCTCAAATTCATATGAAAAAAACTCTGCAGGATCTTTTACATGAATGAATTAATCGCTATAGAACAAGCTGAGTATGTAAAAAAATGGTGTCGTGAATATGGATTTGGGATATTAATAGGTATTTTTTGTGCTGTTTTTATTAGCTGGGGTTGGAATTATTGGCATCAAGAAAAAGAAAATAATTTACTTATAGCATCTATGCAGTATGAACGTTTAGTGGCTTCGATAGCCAAGGGTGAAAAAAATTCTACACTTAATAATATAGCAGATGGACTATTACAAAATTACGCATATACTCCTTATGCCTCTCTAGCGGCTTTACAGTTAGCTAAATTAGCAGTTAATCAAAATAATTTAACGGAGGCTGCGAATAGATTAGTATCAATTATTGATCATGGTCAAGATCACGTTTTACAATCTATCGCACGGTTACGCTTGGCACGGATTTTATTATCTCAAATTCAAGCTAAAGAAGCTTTGAAGTTACTCTCTAAAAACGAAGATAAGGCCTATATTCCAATTTTTTTGGAGGAGAAAGGGGATATTCTTAGTAATTTAGGTCAATACAAAGCTGCATTGCAAAGTTATTTAGCTGCTAAGCAAGCTTTTGGAAATAATGGCGAGCAACCTTTGTTAGAAATGAAAATTAATAATTTGGCTTATGCTTGATGAGAGATCTAATGAATAGAATTTATGCTTTCTGTGTTTTTATTTCCTTGTTATTTTTAACTGCCTGTGCTGGATTGGGAGATGATAATTCACCTATGCCAGCACCATTGACTGCTTATCCTTTCCAATTGCAGCCGGTATTACTGTGGTCTCTAGCAACCGGTAGAGGTATGGATGATGATTATTTACGTTTAAGACCCGTTATTCAAGAAAATCAAATTTTTGTTGTAAGTAAATCTGGTCTTGTTACTGCTTTAGAATTAGTGCATGGCCATAAATTATGGCAAAAAAATATTAAGCAAATTATCACCAGCGGTCCAGCTGTCAAGGAAAATATAATTGTAATTGTCACTAAGAAACCTGAAGTTGTTGCTTTAATGGCAGATACAGGAGATATTTTATGGCGAACAAAACTACCTAACCAAGTATTAGCTCCTTCTGCTATCGGAAAAGGACGAGTTATTTTTAAAACAGTTGATGGGCAAGTGTTAGCATTAGAATTAGAAACCGGCGAATTATTATGGTCGTATGAGCATGGTTCACCTATGTTAATCCTGAGACCAAGTAGTGTACCGCAAATCATAGATAATAAGGTTATAGTTGGTTTTTCTGATGGTAAATTGGCAGCATTGAATCTAATAAACGGCAATTTATTATGGGAGAGAAATATTGCTTTTCCACAAGGGGTGACTGCTGCAGATCAACTCATTGATATAGCTGCGGACCCCATATTATCATGTGATGTAGTTTATGTAGTGACATACCAAGGTCAGTTAGCAGCTGTTTCTTTACGTTCTGGACGAATTTTATGGCAAAGAAATTTTTCAAGTTATTCAGGCCTCACTATTGGAAATAGTTTGTTTATAACTGATGCAGAGGGTGGTGTATGGGCAATTAATCGCTCTACAGGCGAATTACTTTGGCAGCAACGGGCATTGCTTCATCGAGGTTTAACTGCGCCTGCTTTATATGGCAATAGTTTAATTATAGGTGATAAAGAAGGTTATATTCATTGGCTAGCTCAATCAGATGGCCATCTTTTAGCAAGAGATCTGGTTCATGATAATGCAAGTATTATAGCTAATCCCATTGTTGTTTATCCGATAATATGCATTTTAACTAGGGAAGGTGGTTTGTCGGCTTGGACGCATACAGCCTTACCCGTATGATAACCACTGCTTTGCCAAGTATTGTTCTTGTAGGTCGACCAAATGTTGGAAAGTCGAGTTTATTTAATTGCTTGACCAAAACTCGGCAGGCTTTGGTTGCAATTACTCCCGGCTTAACTCGAGATCGACTTTATGGTAAGGGTATGGTGGGGAGTCACGCCTATATTATAGTGGATACCGGAGGTTTAACTGGAGATAAAGAAAGAGATATTGCTTTCTTAATGGAACAACAGACGCAACGTGCTATAACTGAAGCTGATCATGTTTTATTTTTAGTTAATGCAAGAGAAGGTCTTTCAGCGTTGGATCAGCAATTAGCGCAACGTTTACGTCGGCTAAATAAAAAAATTACCTTAGTTATTAATAAAAGCGAAGGTTTAGATCCTGCTTTTTTACAAAGTGAGTTTTCACCATTAGGTTTTGATGTGGGAACACTTGCAATTATTTCTGCAGCTCATGGTTTAGGCATTCGAGAATTAATGGAAAAAGTATTAAGTCATTTTCCTAGTATTGAAACTTCAACCTCGGAGAAATCATTTTTAGAAGAAGATATTACTCCAAGAATAAGGGTATCTATTATTGGAAAACCTAATGTAGGTAAATCAACATTATTGAATAGAATTTTAGGAGAAGATCGAGCTATAGTTTTTGATCAACCCGGAACCACACGTGATAGTACTGCTAATGATATTGAATATCGCGGTAAATTGTTTACCTTCATTGATACCGCAGGTATTCGTCGAAAATCAAAAACAACAGAAGGTATAGAAAAGTTTTCAGTAATTAAAAGTCTGCAGGCTATTGAATCAAGTAATGTTGTTTTGTTGGTAGTTGATGCACAGAAAGGCATTAGTGAGCAAGATTTACATCTTTTAGGATTTATTCTAGAAACTGGAAGGGCGCTGATTATTGTTGTAAATAAATGGGATAATTTGTCTAACGAACAAAGAATGCAAGTCAAAAAAGATTTGGATCGTCGTTTACAATTTGTACCATTCGCTAAACTTATTTTTATTTCTGCTCTTCATGGGACCGGGGTTGGTAATTTATTTGGATTAATTCAACAAGCATATCGATCGGCCACCCAAAATCTAACCACATCTCGCTTAACCCGTTTATTAGAACAAGCTGTTAGTACGCACCAACCTCCTTTAAGTCGCGGACGAAATGTTAAATTACGTTACGCTCATCCAGGAGGATATAATCCGCCGGTCATCCTTATCCATGGACAGCATGCTAGTTTTTTACCGGAATCTTATCGGCGATATCTTGAAAATTTTTTTCGTAAGTCACTAAAAATTATTGGTAGTCCTATTCGGATTGAATTTAGAGATAAGTAAACCATGCTTTGAAAAAAATTTAGCGCAAAGTAAGAAGTATTAGGAGAAAATAGCTAATAGTTCTTTGGCTTTTTTTCGTTCCGATCCTTTGCTACTAATATTGCGTTGTACTATTAATGAAATAATGGTTGCCCCTGTATAAATATATCGAGTAAATTCTGTATCATGGTTAGAAATGATCACATGAATCCCTTTTGCAGCCAAATTTCGTGCAGTGCTTGCTAGGCAAATTTGTTGCGTATGGCTAAATCCTTCAGATGTATAATGGGTAAAATTTGCAGTTTTAGATAATCCAACATAAGGAGGATCACAATATATGACATCTCCTTGTTTTGCATGCTTCAGCGTGACTAAAAAATCGCCATGAATGAATTCAGCTCTTATTGCATGTCTATGAAAATATTGCATTTCCTTCTCTGGAAAATAAGGTGTTTTATAATAACTAAAGGGCGTATTAAATTCTCCTTTTTGATTAAATCGTGCTAATCCATTGAAACAATGCTTATTTAAATATAATAATAAAGCGGCTCTTTTGCGATATTCTTTACATTCATTAAATAAACGACGTAAACGATAAAATTCCTCAGCAGAATTAAAATTATCATGAAAATAAAGTCGACAATAATCGATAAACAATTGACCTTCTTGCTGTAAATATTTATATAACTGAATCAAATCAAAATTGCTATCGCCTAACAAATAAGCAGGGTATGAGGTATTGAGAAAAACTGCAGCGGAGCCTAAAAAAGGTTCGATTAGCCGATCAGTTTTAGGTAAATGAGGTTTTAATTTGTCGAGTATTCGATGTTTATTTCCTGCCCACTTTAAAAAAGATTTCATGTTAAAAGAAAGTCTAAACGAAATTGAGTATTAAAAAAAGTTTGAATTATATTAATAGAATAAAAATTAAATTTTAAATTATGATAATTTTTTATTAGAATTAATATATACTAAAATAAAAAAATTATTATAAGCATTGGCAATATAATCCAATAAATTCCAAAAAGGAGCTCTTATGGTCGATCAATTTTCAATTGAAAGAGAACCTGCTCAGGAAGTAAGAGCAGCGATTGAACTTGGTGGAAATGAGGCTAGTTCTTCTCAACAAAGGAAAAGAAGGTTATCAGGGCCGAACTCAGAAGGCGAAAAAGCATTAATAAAAAAGGATCCCATTTGGTTAGTAAGTCCTAAGACAAAAATTCCTGTTTTTAATAGCTGTCTTTGCTCTTTAGATGAAGTTGTAGCTACTCCTGCTTTTAATGTTAGTGTAATTGAAAGTGCCTACGATAAAAATTTTAAACTTTTTGATGTCATTAATAACAGTAAATATGTAGGATTCATTGATAGTGCATTAGCTAGCCTTGGTATGTTTGCTGTATCTATAGGCATTTATGTTATTCAATACTGTAAATTGCGTGAAATAGAACGAAATAGTAATTATTTTTATTTTTATCGATTGCTTAAATCATTTAATGAGGAAGAAATTAAAAATAAAATGGGTGAAATTAAGCAAGATACTTCTAGCACCGATCCGATAACTTATGAGTATTTACAAACCGCTGCTTATTTTTATCCTCCTGATATATCACCTATTGCCTGCTGGAGGCGACGTTTTTTTGCTTCTAGTGAGGAAAAACGTCGAATAAAAGCTTTGGATTTATTTTTAAAAAACTCTAAGCAAGAAAAACTTAATAAGTTGCTTAAAGAAATTAAAAATAAACGAGAAGGAATTAATGCAGATGATCAATCGTTATATAATCAAAATATTTATGCTTATATACAAACGATAGAGTTTTTTTACTCTTCTAATATATCAAAAATGACCTATTGGAAACGTCGTTTCTTTTCTTCCAAAAAGGAAAAAAGACAACGAAAAGCATTAGATATATTTTTAAATAGCAGGCTTGATGAGCTTCATGAAAAAATTACGGAACAGATTTGTAATTTATTAAACCAGGAAGTTTATGAATTATTAAATAAGGAAACAGAATTTAAATATTTCAAAACCAAAAAAAATGCTAGATATAATTGGACTATTGGTTTAGATAAAAAATATAAGAAAAAATTTTTTGATTATGTAGACCATCTAATAAAGGCTAATTCAGATACTACTATAAAGGAAAATCTTGAAAAAAAAAATAATATTATTTTACCGATTCTTTCTGCTTTGGGCCAGACAAGTTTTATTTACTGGATTTTAGTATTTTTATTTTATTTTATTCCAATTACTATAGTTACGCCGGTTGTTACTAGCACATTAATTTCAGTTGCCCCGGTAGTTCTATCCTTATGTGTTTTTTTACCCTTATTTTTATTTTTAAAGATTAGCAATGCTCGTGAAATCTATAACACCGACAAGGATATGAAAAAGGAAATAATAGAAGATCAGCATAAAGCAATGCTTGAAAATAAATTAGCTTTTTTAAATAAGCAGAATGTATATATAAAATTTACACAAAATATGGAGATTATTCCGACTATACGATTGAAAGATTCATCTTTATTAAAGGAATTACATGCAGTGATTAAAAAACGGCGTTTTAGTCAATGCCATGCTGTTTGCATGGGTTTTCTTGAAGGTTGTTTTTTGCCTCTATTTATGGGCTGGGTATTCTTAGACGCAACAAAAGTTATTCTAACTTATGCAATGTGCCCTCCAACAGTTGCTTTAACTAGTTTTACACCGATAGGTTTTTTAGCATCAGCAATTATTGCTGGAGTAATTCTCATCATAGGTATTAGTTATGGTATTTACTCTGCATTTAATGCAAAGAAAGCTCACGATGTTAGATTTAATGACTTAGAAGATAAGATTAAGGCACTAGAAAAAGAACGGGTAAATAAAATAATATTAGAAAAAGATTATGATCGAATATTACGCCGCTTTAATTATACAAAACCTTTATGGACTAATCTTAAAAAAAGTATAAATCGGTTTATGGCAGTTATCAAACGCTTAGGTACTGGTAGCTTGGTTTTTCGTTTAGTTTTATGGGGACCCCTAATGGCGATATATGCAGCCGTGGTTGCATCTAGTGCAGTCCCTACTTTTTTCCCAATTGTATTAATTATAGGCACAGTAATCGGTGCAATTGCGTTGGCCTCTTGGTATTTATATGCTTACAATGTTGAAAGTAAAACTACACAAGCACAAAGAATTGTCGAATATTTTGTTCAAAGTGAACAACTTATGGAAATAAATCAGGATGTGACATTCTCAGCGCTGGAAAGTTCAGATAGGCTAGATTCAAGCATTGAAATTTTAAGACCAACTGAAAATTTTGTTGAATCCGAAAACGATACAGAATTTATGAATCAAAAATCTTCACAAAAGGATGATTCGCATAAAGCTGAGAATACTCAGTTAGAAGCATTTAATAAAATTACAGCTCAAACTGAAGCTGGCAGCAGGCAAAGGAGTAATACTAATTCCCATTCCCAAGGGTTATTTAAAGTTAGCGGGTTAGTGCATAGTGAAAACTTGGAGACTTGTTTAAGCCCAGCAATTAGTGGTTAAAAAGCGTTAAGTATACATCTAAACGGTGTTGCTTGCCGAATAAACTATATTGGGGTTTTACGTTGGCTAAATACTGGGATAATCGAGGTCTTTTTACTACAACACGTTGTTTTGCGCATATGATTGCTAATTTTAGTAAATTCGGAGCATCGGCGTCATCCCCTACCAGGTGTCTTAGAAAGCGCATTTCTTTTTTGGCTAAAGCAGTTTTTGAGGAATGAGGATACATTGGGTCTAGATATATAACTTCAGGAAATGAATGTAAATTAGAAGTAATTTGCTTTAAATATGTGAGCGCTTCGATTTTTATAAGTTTAACAGACAGGGAAAGAAATTTTGGATGTCCTAGAGCTCGTTCTAAGGCATCTTGTAGTAAAAGAAAAATTATTGGTGAGCGTTCTAATAAAATGATGGGGCAACCCAGCTGCGCTAAAATAAAACTATCGGATCCAAGGCCTGCCGTCGCATCTAAAATTTGAGGTTTAAAATCGGGTTTTAAACCAATTGCTCTTGCTAATAATTGTTTTTGATTTTGAAGGTGGTTTAATCGATAAGCAAGTCTACCTTGAAGAAAATCAATTTTTAATGAACCCAATTTTTTTTTGACATCTTCTAGGTGTAAACCGGTTGAACTCAAAATTAAGATATAATCAAAGTTCTTACTTTCCTGAAAATCTATATAAGGTAAAAAGTTTTTTTCTGCTAAATGCTGTGCTGCAGGTAATAAGCAAATTTCATTACTAGTTATTGCAATAGAAAATGGTAGATTCATTCGTGTCGAAATACGTCAATACGAGCTGGAGGTAAATTTTGCCAAACCCATTGTTGTTGGACTAGTTTTAGTTTAGCTGAAGGGCATAAAGGTTTTCCCCATAAACTATAGGTATATTGTATATATAATCCCCCTTTTAATAAAACCTGATTAATCTCAATACCAATTTTTTCTATAGTGGAAGGTGATAAAGTACGTAAAGGTAAACTCGAAACGATAGCTTGCATAGGTGAGGAAGCAGACTTATTAATTAATTTATAAAGTCGACATGCATCTCCTTGGATAATGCTTAATTCTGGAAAACGTTGTATTAAATGATTAGCAAGCTTCGCAGATCGCTCAATAACGATAAGTTGATGAAAGAGTTTTTTTTGGTTTATTAAAGCCGCTGTTATAGCTCCTGTTCCAGCCCCTAATTCTATTACTAATCCCGGGGGATTTTTTGATATTTGTTGAACTAAACTATTAGCAAGCTTTTTTGAGCTAGGAACTAATGCCCCTACCATACTGGGATGCATGACCGCTTCGTAAAGAAATAGGGAAAGTGCCCTCATTGTTTTTATCCGGAAGTCTATTATTTTTAATTGTTTAAAATGTATATTTTAAATGAAAAATCCTTATCTAATAGCATTGCATTCTCCCATAGTAGATTTTACTAATATTTCTTCCAATATGTTTAAAAAGGATTTGTTTTGATTAGCTGTACCGATAGAAACCCGCAAAAAATTAGATAAACCATAGTCATGTAAAGGTCTTACGGATATTCCATGTAACAAGAGTTGTTGATAGATAGGCCAACTTGGAGATCTTAAATCTATACAGATAAAGTTAGCATAAGAAGGTAATATGCCTAACCCTAATTTTTGTAAGCCTTTAGATAGTTGAGCGCGCCCCTTTTTATTCAGCAAACGGGTGGAATTAATATGTGTTTGATCGTTGAGGCTGGCTTCTGCTGCGGCTAAAGCAACCGAGTTAACATTGAAAGATAGGGAGCTCTGCTTTAACAAAGTAGCTATTTTAATCCCACTAATGGCATACCCTAGTCTCAGCCCTGCTAAACCATAGAACTTGGAAAAGGTTCTAAGGATAATTAGGTTAGGATATTGCATTAAAAGCTGGATACTATTAGGGTAATCCTTAGTTTCAACATATTCGGCATAGGCCTCATCTATAACTACAAATATATTTTCAGGAATATACTTTAATAAATATTCTAATTCTAATGTATTCATATAGTTGCCTATAGGGTTGTTTGGGTTGACGACAAAGACAATTTTGGTACAGGGTTCAATTGCTTCTAATAGACTTGTAGCAGAGTATAAATGAGAGTTTTTAGCTATTTTGAGTGCTATGTTTGCGGTCTTTAAGATTTTTGAAATACCGGTAAAACAAAATTTGGGGATAACCGCTGAGTTTAATGGGCTTAAGAGTGTTTTGACAATGAGCTCCAATAAGCTTTCTGAGCCATTTCCTAAGGTAATATTTTCAGCAAGAATCCTTAAATGAATAGACAAAGTTTTTTTCAAAGAAAGTCCATGGCTCTTCGGGTAAAGGTGACAATTGAACATGGCCTGTTGGCCTGCACTGATTGCAAGTGGGCTAGGGCCAAGAGGATTTTCATTTAGATCGAGTTTTATAATTTCAGTCGTTTTTTTGGTATCAAAAGCAGGGCTTTTAGTGGAAGAGATTGTCATTGAACGGGCAGTTTAAGTATAGTGTGTTTATTTAAATATTATTAGGTCATTTATGTTATTGTGTTTGGATGTTGGTAATACGCATATACTGTGTGGTATTTTTGCCAAAGATAAGCTTATATTACGTTTTCGCTATGCGACCCCTTTATTGGGAACAGCCGATCAATTCGGAATTTTTTTAATAAATCTACTTAAATATAATAAATTAGACCCATTGAAAATAAGAGCGGTTGCTATCTCTTCTGTCGTACCAAATTATGATTATACGGTGCGGCATAGTTTTTTCCAATATTTTAAAGATGCTGACTATTTTATTTTACAACCTGGCGTTAAAACGGGCTTAAATATTCGTTGTAAAAATCCCAGTGAAGTCGGGGCTGACAGAATAGCGAATGCCATAGGCGCAATAGCTCTTTTCCCAGAAAAAGCATTGATTATTGTAGATTTGGGCACCGCCACGACCTTATGTGCTATTACCAAGGATCGAAATTATTTAGGCGGGGCTATTTTGCCAGGCTTACGACTTAGTATGGAAGCTTTAAAAAACAATACAGCTAAATTGATGGCTGTCGATATAGAAGCCCCTGCGAACTATATGGGTCGAACCACGCGAGAAAGTATACAAAGTGGTCTTTATTATGGACATTTGGGTGCACTTAAAGAAATTATTTTAGGATTTAAAAGAGAAGTTTTTCATGGTGAAGATATTAAGATTATTGGTACAGGTGGATTTGCACAGCTTTATGAAGATACCGGTTTATTTGATACACTTATTTCAGATTTAGTGTTGCAAGGCTTACGAAAGGCCTATGAGTCGAGCCAATTATAGGAGAATAATAAATTTGGTAAATTTTTTACTGAAATTATTCTTTATTCCAGCCGAAAAAATTATAAATATGAAAACGCAATATTCCTATATATTCATGGATTGCAAAATCATTCATAGCAAAATTATATCCTAACGGGTACTTAGTAATAGGTATAGTAATAAAATCTGAGGCGATTGGTTTGGGATAAATTTTAAAAAAAGAAAAATACAATAGGGCACGTTTTAGAGCTAATCCAGAACTCACCAGAAAAAATTGTTCGTTATATTGTTTTTTTAAGAGATAACTTGAAAACTTAGCATTTTGGTAAGTATTTTTACTTTGAGTTTCTAATTCTATATCTTCGGGATTAATTCCTAAAGATATTAAGCTTTCTTGATAAATGTTAGCTTCTGATTTTCCATTATTCAATGGATCTCCTCCACTAATTAAAATATGACAGATTCTCTTATTATTTTTGCATTCACGATAAATGATTGCGGTTTGAGTAATTCTTGAAAATGATAAAATACTGGGATTTATTTTATCAGTACCAGGATTCTTGCTAGTCCCTGCCCCCAAAAGAATTATAGTGTTAGTTTTTTTCCAGTTGATAGAAGACAATTGGCTATAAGGTAATTGTAGCTTATACAGTAAATAAGCTGGTAAAAAGCCATTACCTACAACAATATAACCTAGAACTATGATTGATCCAGCAATTAAACTTGTTTTTTTATAATTAAATAGGCTTAATAAAATACATATTAGGAATAAGAGAAATATAAAAAATGTTGACATATTAATTTTTACTTACCATTAGGATAATAGAAAGCATAGATTAAAAGCTAAAAAAATAAAATAGTTCGGTTGGAATTCTTGACTCAATTCTAAAATTATGAATAATAGCGACTATAGCAAACAGACGATATCTTAATCTTATTTAATTCAATTAGGCAGGGATCTAAATATGAAGCTAGTAGAAGAAAATTTAAAAAAAAGGAACTTTGTTGGAAAAAATAAGAATTATCTCAATAAAAATAATTTTTCTTTAAGTTGTTATCTCTCAGAAGTTAACAGACAATCCCTACGCCAACTTTTGATTGCCTTTTTGCGTGAACGTGTTTTAGAAAATTATTACCAGGCTGGAAATCTAATTTTCAAGCTTCCTCGCTTAAATGCATCTATCTATGTTAGTCAAGTAAAGTTAAATTCCTTGTTTCGTTTTACAGAATTTGAGAAAGTTTATTTAATTGACAGAAAAAAAAACAATATGGAGCTAATAACCGATCCTATTCACCTACTTGAAATAGTTAAAACAGAGTTAGATACAATATTTGATTTAGAACAATGGGAGAAAGTTACTAGAGAAGTTAATAATCATATTCAAAATACAATTTTAATTACTCGACAAAAAGATAAGTTAAGAACAGAATTATTTCCTTTTTATTCTGAAAGTCACAAAAATTACTTTTCTGAACTTTCAGAAAAAAATAAGAATTTATTAGATTATTCTTTCAAATTTGAACAATTATCTTTTAATGGCCATCCTTATCACCCTTTTGCTAAAACAAAGGTAGGGTTTTCTACTGATGATATTCTTAGATATACAACTGAATTCAGACCAAAAGTATTTATCTTATTAGCCGCAGTGCATAAAAAATCAATGTGCATGGAAACATTGCATTCGAAATTTGAGTTTACTGAATGGTTTTCTGAGTATTATCCTAATGCATGGAATTCATGGGTTAATGAACTAGAGAAAAAAAATTTAAACCGAGAAGATTACATTCCTTTTCCAGTTCATCCTTGGCAAGCTGCAAATATTGTAAGAAATTTATTTGCCGATCATATTACGAGTAATGATATTATTTTATTCGATAACGTAGGCATAGGTGCGAGTCCGACTTCTTCTTTTCGTACTTTGGCTCCCATTGAAAATTGGTATGCACCCTATATCAAATTACCAATTGGGATATATGCTAGTGGGGTTTTTAGAGCATTATCTGTTAATTCTATTAAAAATACCCCTAAAATTACGCATATTATGAAAAATATTTTACTTAAGGAACCTCATATATCAGAAAGACTTGCAATTTTACCCGAAGTTTGCGGACTTTATTTAAATGCTGTCGACGACGTCAAGGCACGACATTTCACAGTAATTTTTCGAGAAAACGTTATTAATTATCTTTCTAATGATGAAATTGCAGTTGTTGTTTCTGCTTTATTCGAAAAGTCATTGGAGAATAATAGTAGCTTATTTATTGACCTTATAAAATTAGCTGGGTGTTTCGACTACGAAGGGGCATTAAACTATTTTAGTCAATACGTCGATCTAGTACTTGGAAGCTATTTAGATCTTTATTTAATATATGGCATAGCCTTAGAAGGTCATCAGCAAAATACTCTAGCCATTTTTCAAAATGGAAATATTAAACGCTTTATTGCTAGAGATTTTGATGGTATAGAAATATTTGCAGATAGCTTAAACTCCCATGACCTTACTTTAACTGATCGTTTATCGCCTCCTTTTGTAACAGATAATAAAATAACAGTGAGAAATCAATTATTGCATACCGTATATCAGCTGCATTTAGGAGAATTAGTGTTGCTTTTATCTGCGCATTTTCAATATGAAGAAAAAAATTTTTGGACGATAATTCGGAATAAAACAGAAGAGAGATTTGACATTTTAAAAAAACGTGTCGATTTGGTTCGATGGGAAGAAGAATACCATGCTATATTAAAGGCAGATTGGCCTGTGAAAGCATTGTTTCGTATGCGTTTGGAAAAACAATATGTTCGTGAAGGTATATTTTCTTATATATCGAATCCTTTAGCTATTTAACTGATGCAAGAGAGAATTGCTGCTTGGCATACCCAGGCACGTCTGATTATTTTTGCTCAATTTATTATTATTTTAGCACTTGATATGAGTGATCCTTATTGGCCACTTATTATATCTTCAGTGCATCTTTTTAATCCTCGTACACTGCAGTATTGGAGTGGAGCTATTTATATGGCTCCATTATTAACGATGATTTTAACCACCTTATTGTGGATACAAATAGGAGAACGGGTTGGTTATAAAAAAATGATATTACGGGCGGGTTTGGTTTTAGCAGCTACCCAATGGAGTTTGTTTTTTTTTTCTAATCCTTGGGCTATTCTTGCTATCAGACTATTACAAGGTGGCTTAGCTGGATTTTCCACGGCTGCCCAAGCATGGTCACTCTCAATAGCACCAATTAATACTCATAATCAAATAGTCGGTCGTCTACAGGCAGCCACTGCCATGGGGAGTATCGTGGGTCCGATTTGTGGAGGACTGGTTTCAAATTATTATGGGTATTTATCGATTTTTATTACAGCAGGTTGCATGTGTTTATTACTTTCGGTTATTTTAGCTAATTATCTACAAGAAAATCCTACAAAGAAGATAACAGTCTTAGCAAAAAAAAAACAAAAAAAATTTTTTCTCGATGAGCCCGGAAAAAACCTTTTGCTTTTATTAATATGTGGTACCCAAATCGCTCGCTGGATGTCAGCACCTTTCTTCACATTATATATAGCACAACAGTTACATGCTGATAATTTAACAATGGGATTAATCTATGCAAGCATGGCTTTATCCATGTCTTTAATGACATTAACTTTAGGAAAAACTATCGACAAACAATTTAGTTGGCATACCTGGACAAAACCACTACTTATTATGGCTTTACTCTTAAGCGGATTATCACAATGGGGGTTCGCCTTTATTACTAAATTGTATCTTGCTTTTGGTTTAAGTATACTTTGGGGATTAAGCTTAGGTATTATAGTAATAATTCTATTTAGTTTTTTGTTAAATGATATTAGTGATAGTAATAGAGCAAAAGCAGTGGGTCTAGGAAGCACAGCATTAAAATTAGGTAATTTGCTCGGAATTATAGCAGGTACATTTATACAAGCAGAATCAATGCAAGTAAATGGTCACTTCTTAGTAAGCTTTATGGTGATAGGTTTTTTTTACATTATTTTGGCAATTCTAGCAGGGCATTATAAATAAAAATGCATTTCTAAGATCGTCTGTTGAAACCGAATTGACTACATAAAGATTTTTTTGAACTTAGCAGAGTGTCAAAAAAATCTTTTTTATTATTGAAGTTAAATATGCAAACTAATAATATTTCCATTAGTTTGAAATGGTTGTTTATTCTAGCCATTGCAAGTTTTTTTCTAAGCTTGTTCCTACCTTATATTGGTGAAGAGGCTGTATACACTATTTCATCTTATGAAATGTGGTATCACCATCATTATCGCTACCCAACAACTTACGGTTTAGCATATTGGCGGCCACCTCTTTATAACTGGTTAATTATCTGTCTTGCTAATTTGTTAGGCTGGGAGCATATGTTAATCGCTTCCCGTCTAGTAACAGCTTTGGCCACTATTGCAACAAGCTTTTTAGTGATATGGTTGGGGAATTGCTTATTTAAAGCCTCTGGCTTTGGATTATTTGCGGCGTTAGTTTACCTTAGCAGTGATGCCTTACTTTATCATGGTTGGCTTGCCTATTCCGATCCATTGTTCGCTTTTTTTGTTGTAGGTGCAATATCTTTTTTATGGGTTGCAAATTTGGAGCAGCGCTATATTTTTGTATGGTTTTCTGTAATTTTTTTGATTGCTGCATTTATGACGAAGGCATTAACGGCATATGTATTTTATATAATTTCTTTTATTTTTATTATTTATTATGATGGAAAAAATAAAACCTTTCTTTTAAGGCCAATCAATTTTTTACCCTATCTATTTTCCATTTTTTTTTATTTTTTTTGGAATATCGTCTCGAAAAAAATAACTGAAATAGGAATGTGGACAGATATTTTTAACAAGTTTTATGGTATTTATCGGCTTGGATATTTGCAACAAATATTAATCGTGCCAATAGAAGTTTTTTTTCGATTTTTGCCTGCCTCTGGGCTTATAGTTTATTATTTAATAAAACAAGAATTTGAAAAAGTTAAATTTAATATTTCTGCAAGGCAAACCTTATGGGGGTTAACCCTAGTTAATTTTATTCCTTACTGGTTCGTCCACATTACAGTATTAGATATTTACTTCCATTGTATTCTTTTATTGCATTATTATTGGCGATTAGGCTATGGCATTTGTCTAAAAGACGCCTAAAGATTACTATTACTTGGTTGGCGCTAGCCATTTTTTTGAAGTATATTGCAGTAGGATTGATTTATTATTACCAAGTTTATTATAGAGGGGATTATACGTTTATTGCTAAGCAAATTATTATGCAAACCAAAGGATTTCCCATCTATTCAAACGATTCAGTAGCAACCGGATTAAGTGTCACTGCTGAAATTGATAGATTAATCTATCCTAGCCCTCCTTTATGCGAATCTAACTTTGCTAACGAAAAAAATTATTTTGTAATTAATGACCGAATTGATACTAAATTAGGAAAGTTGTATAAAACTATTAAACTAGGCAAGCAAGGAACTTATATTTATTTATTATGCCAAGGAAATGCATGTTATTCCCATTAAATATGGCGATTTTATGAAAACAATAACCAAACAATTTTCATGCTTCTTTATGGTAGGTGCATTATCAGCGCTGATTCAATTTTCAATATTAATAAGCCTTGTTGAAATTTTTTTTATTAAGCCTATTTTGGCGTCTACTGTTGGTTATATTGCTGGAGCTTTGATTAATTATATCTTAAACCATTATTTTACTTTTAAAAGCAAATTATCCTATAAAAAAACCTTAGTAAGATTTACACTGAATTCCTTATTTGGACTTTTTCTTAATTTTTCATTAATGAAAATTCTATTAATGTATTATCCCTATATTTTGAGTCAAATATTAGCTTCGGGAGTTATCCTTTTTTGGAATTTTTTAGTACACCGGTATTGGACTTTTGGGTTTAATAGGACCCCCTTATGAAAAAAAAGGAAACTTCATCAATATTTCTTACCGTGATTATTCCATTTTATAATGAGCAAGAAGTATTAGAAAATTTTCATTCTCGACTTATCCCAGTTTTATCGTCTATTCAAAAACCTATAGAAATTTTATATGTGATGATGGGAGCCAAGATAGCTCTGACCAAATTATTATGCAATTGAAAAGTCATGATTCACGTATTTCATACTTAGCTTTAAGTCGAAATTTTGGTAAAGAGATTGCTGTAACTGCTAGTTTACATTACGCTCAAGGTAAATTTGTTATCATTATGGATGCAGATTTGCAACATCCTCCGGAACTAATCCCTAAATTTCTTCAAGTTGCTCAGCAAGGATATGATATTGTTTATGCTAAACCTATAAATCGTCAAATTGAATCCTGGATTAAGAGAAACTTAACCCATATGTTTTATAAAACTCTCAATTCAGTGGCTGATATACATATTCCTAGTCATGCAAGTGATTTTCGTTTATTAAGTCGTCGTGCAGTGGAGGCAATAAAAAAATTAAGAGAACAACATCGGTTTGTGAAAGGTTTATTTGCTTGGGTAGGGTATCCCCAAAAAAATATCGATTACAAAATGGATGAGCGTTGTGCAGGAAAAACCAAATGGGGCTATTTAAAGCTGAGGAATTTTGCTATAGAAGGAATAACTTCTTTTACTATTCTGCCACTTAAATTGGCTAGTTATTTGGGATTAATTACAGCTTTTTTGGCATTTATTTATGGAATTATTATTATTAGCAAAACCATTTTATTTGGCGACCCTGCTAGGGGTTATCCCTCATTAATTGTCGTCATTTTATTTTTAGGTAGTATACAATTGTTTACCTTAGGTATCATTGGTGAATATTTGGGAAGGACATTTAATGAAACGAAAAATAGACCTCTATATTTTATAAAAAATTATTTTTCTCATCATTTTGATAGTTGAAAATCATCTATTTGCTTTTTTTGGTTTCTTAGTTTTTTTTCGGGCTATACTATAAGCAATTGCAACGGCTTGCTTTTGTGGCTTTCCGGCTTTAATTTCTTGTTTAATATTAGCTGAAAATCCTTTGCGAGTTTTAGCAGCTTTCCCTTTAACAAGAGGCATAGAAGTCTCCTTGTAATCAATAAAATCCTAAGTATTGTAAGTCCTAAAAAGCCCAAGATTTTTATTGGGCGGCTGGGGATTGTCGACTAATATAAGAAAATTAAGAATCTAAATTTAAGCTTAAAAATTTTTAATAATCAAGTATTACATAGAATTATACATTATCCGCATCGGACATATCGATCCTATCGCCAGCTGGAACAAATGGTAATCAACTTTAATATAGGCACCGTTCCCACACGTATTGATCTACTATAAACACACTCCCAAATTGAGAATGGCCTATAAAATAGATACTTAAGCCAATTCCCGGTATTCCTATGTGGCGATCTGGAGAAATAGGCATTGAGATGGGCATCCCCACGGGAACCTTATGTTTCTATTCCTGGATTAACGACCCATAAAGCGAGCGTGATTCTATTGGTGGGCCGTGATGGGATCGAACCATCGACCAATAGATTAAGAGTCTACTGCTCTACCAGCTGAGCTAACGGCCCGTAAGTATTGGGGTGAACGATGGGGATCGAACCCACGACAACCGGAATCACAATCCGGCATAATAAATGAAATAAACATTATAAATCAATGCCCTGCGATATTTTGCTTACCTAAAATCCTACACAAAACTACCTTGATTTATGCACAGTCTATCATGTCCTGGTACAATTTTGGTACATGAGATTTACCTTTGACTCAAGCCGTTTGTACGACTTCGTCTAAACTAACCAAATTTAGCTGCTAATTTAAATGCAATTAGACATTATCTGTCAGATTATTGATCCACTATGTATTTTCTATGAAAAAAATTTATTTCAAAATTTTGATGTATGGGTTTTCATTAAGGAGTAATTACATTAACATGCCCGTCAGGAATGAGATCACACGTACCACCGTTGAATGTGATGATTAATTGATGTGTCAGCACCATACCGCCTATAATTTGTGCCGCTTCTTCCGGCTTCATATCGGGAGTCGCATGGTTGATATCTTGAGCAATTACAAAATAAGTCCAAATTCCTTTATCATTAGTGCTAAAAAAACGTCGACCGGTGTAGATACCGTCATTGGCTTTTTTATCTGCATTAAACGCTACACCATTATCTTGTAAAATTATCTTATCGAATTGCCCATTGGGGCCGATCAGAAAACATTGAACAAATAGTTGATCGCCTTTTAATAATTTATTGTTTTGATCATAAAACATGGCTTCAATAATAAATTCTTCGCGCTTATAGACTTTTAAGATATCGGGTGCTTTTATTTCATATTTGGAAATGGTGTGAATATTTTCGTTGACCTCAGACGTGTTATAAGTGTAAGTCGTGACATTAGTATGCCGCGTATACTTCCATTCTGCGCCGACCTTAAATGGTTTCCCCAACTCTATGGGTTCTATGTATTTATAGATAAAGTTTAATTCTTCTTTTAAGGTTATTTCTCCAGGGCCAGGTGGGGTGTTATCAGCACCTTTACGGAAAGGATCGCGAATATCACTCGCGCCAGCGGCAGTTGCCACCGCAGCGGCTGCCGCCACTAAACCCGCCGCTACATAACTGCTACCACCACCACTGGCTTCAACACCACAGCAATCTTCTTCATCCGATCCGCCACCGCCTCCCGATCCACCGCTGACTGTTACCTCTCCATCACCACCCACCGCTTCTGCAATTGCGGCTGCAATTAAAAGAAGCACAGCTAAAATACAGAGTAAAATTTTCCACCAGGGATCTTGGAAGGGTAAATCACCATATTGATCTGAATAAGGAGGAGTGGGTGTAACAGTGACTTTGATATCTTTTAGTAAATAACCTGGCAAGCAAAATTCGAAATTCGGATCATGCCCTTGAAATCCTTTTATGAGATATTCAAGTACATTGACATTTTTTACTCTGGAATTTTTATCACGATGCTGTAACAGGGTGCCTTTTAACGAGTTTAATTCTTTATTTTTAACTTGAGGACGACATCCACAAGGATCGTGTTTTGGTCTCCGGCAACATTTTTTATCTTTAGGGCGTACAACTTTGTTGATTTCGAGTGAGATAATTCCCTCAGGTGTAATGGCACTAAATGAACCATCTCCAGGGTTGTAACCTAGTTTTGTTACAAATATTTTCTTAATAATTCGAACATCTCCAGAAGGGGTTTCAATAATAAAACTGATTAAATGTTTTCCTGGGGCCGCTGCACTAAAATCAGCTTCCCAATTAAATAAATATGAAACACCTCCTTCTGCATTGGCTATAGGAATCGTGGCAGGAGATACAATAATTCCTGGATCGGAAATACTTTCTACATACACTTGTATGTTGGAAACGGCGGCACCAGTATTTTTTATATGTGCGTTGATTGTTTGTTTACCAATCGAAGCCTCAAAAATTCCATCGGGTAACATCAATCCAGTAAAAGGTTCAGTGGCAAAGGGTCTGTTGGGTATTGTAAAAGACATACTTATTTACTCCTTCTTAATTGATGGATTGCTTCACTCAGTATCAAAATTCCGAGACCGCCTATTATTTTTCCATCGACTTCTTGGAGTATATGCACTAAGGCAGCATCGCCCCGTAGTTGACCAACAAAGTTTAATCCACTACAAACGTTTCCTTTGACTGGAAATCTTTCTACAATGGGTTTAGCACCTTGAATAGCTGCTTTATCTGGGCAAGGGCGCATGACAAATCCTGCATGTTCAACAGTCCCTTTGGCTTGAAAGGGGATTTTCATTGGGCTGAAATGTTTCTCAAGTGGGTTAAGTTCTTCCAATTGTCCAGGCTTGCTGTAAATTCTAAACACTCGATCCTTACGTGAACTATTACATATTGAAAAGTTGACTGAAAACATCATCTCCATAGATTTTAATGCTGTAACAACTGTAAGGTTTCTTTGTGCGACATGACGATCAGTGGGTACATTAAATATAGGTGATACAGGAAGGGGGTCTGCTATTGGGTGGAACACTTCTGCAAGTACACATTCATGTCCATTGTTAACATAGACAGGAACCCAGGGTATTAAGCACAAAACATCTCTTACTTCACTGGCCGCTAAGGATACATTCGAGCTACCAATAAAATTGGCGGTATTTCGGTCAAAACCCACAGCAGGATTGGCCCAATAAAAACGAACTTGTGCATTATTGACGAATGAGGCGCCATTATTTCGAACCTTTGCCCACATAAAACACATATCGCCCACGACAGGTTGGCCAGGTGGCCCTTCAGGATTATCACCAGGGACTGTCCAAATATTGGGACTTAAATACCAATGAGGGATACCGTCTTGAATTTCCAGTTCGACTGCCATAGATTTTTCCTTATCTATCCATTTACTCCATTATAAAGTAAAAATTAATTTTTATAATATCTTTATTTATAGTTAGACTAACTACAGACTATAATTCACTTTTCAGGAGATTTCTATGCGCTTAGCCACTTTTAATGTTGAGAATATGTTTGAACGGCCTAAAGCGATGAATTTGGAAGATTGGAAGGAAGGCACTAAAATTTTAGATGATTTCAAGCAATTAAATACTTTAATCCAAAAAGAAAATTATACTTCTAAAATTAAATCTAAATTATTGGAAATAATGAAACGTCACAAAGGATTGCTGATTAATAGTGAAAGCACCTATATTCGATTACGGGAGATACGTGGTAAGTTTATTGCCAAATCTAAAAATAAACCCACTGAAATTGCTGCCTCAGGTCGTGGTGATTGGATAGGATGGTTTGAGCTTCAAAAAGAAGCAATCGAAGAACACGCTATTGAAAATACGGCTCGTATCATAGGATTACTTGAAACGGATATACTCTGTGTCGTTGAAGCTGAGAATCGTACTTGTTTAAAACGTTTTAATGATGACGTCTTACCCCATGTTGAGGTAATGCCTTTTGATCATGTGATGCTCATTGACGGTAATGACATGCGAGGTATTGATGTAGGCATTATGACAAAAGCATCTTATGAAATAATAAGAATTGCTAGCCATGTCGATGACATTGATAATAAAGGGACTATCTTTAGCCGTGATTGTGCTGAATATGAAATAAAGACTCCGCAAGGCCATACACTGCTTTTACTGGTCAATCATTTTAAAAGTAAGGGTTATGGTGACGCAGTGGCTTCGAATGAAAAACGATTACGTCAAGCGAAACGGGTTCGAGAGATTTATGATCAACGACTTGCTGATGGATTTGATTATATTGCCGTCGTAGGAGATTTAAATGCAGCACCCACAGATTCGGCTATGGATCCATTGATACGAAAAGGTTCAACGCTAATAGACATTATGGTACACCCAAAATTTTCAGGCGACGGTCGTTCCGGAACGCATGGAAATGGTACTGCTTCGGCTAAACTAGACTATATTTTAATGTCCCCAAAACTTTCTGCGAAAGTTATCAAAGGAAATATCGAACGTCGAGGTGTTTGGGGAGGGAAGCATGGAACACTTTTCCCGCATCTTCCAACCATGCTTACAGCGAAGGATGCTGCTTCTGATCATGCCGCACTTTGGGTTGAACTGGCCATTTAATTCTTTAGTTAGAGATTAATATTGGATTATCATTGCTTACTTGAGGATTGTATATTGAGTATGCATTGCCAATGCTTTGTATTATTAGAGAATGGCTCTAAAAATAATTTTAATAGCTGACAAAATAAATGTGTAAATAAAAATTAGATAAGAAAACGTGGCTATATAGCCAATTAAAATAAAAATACCGTCTTTTTCTATCAAACCAAGACTGAAAATGATGATCAATATTGCAAATATAAAATTACTGAGGGGAATAGGTAAAATTAATAACAAAGCTAAACAAAAAATAGTAATGCCACTAATAATGTTCATAATACGCGAAGTCATTAGAGGTAAACGTGGTTTTAAAAATCGTTCTATTTTGATTAAATAGGGCATAGTCGTATCGATAATTTTGACAATTTTTTCATGCTCAATTGTACGGTCAGCAATTATTTTGGGTAACCACAATGTTTGTTTATCTGCTATTATTTGAAATGAAAATATGATGATAGGAAGACTAAAAGCAAATGCAACTCCTGGAATAGTCGATAAAGGTAATGCGCTGGGTAAAGCAAAAAATAATAAACCCATGCCAAATGCACGATTACCAAAGAGCTGAAAAAGGCACCGAAAAGTCAAATCATTATTAACGAAGGCTTTATTTTGTGCAACATCCATAAGGATTTCAGAAGAATGTTTATACGTTTTTTTCATAAAATTCCATTCTAAAATTTAATCAATAACTATTTGTTGTCCAGCGCGGATAACGTCTATAACTTCCTGGGGCGAATTAGTTTTATGCAGACGCTCCATGACATAGTCACTTTCTTGCAAATCAATAATATCTGCAAGTAGATAAGCTTGCATCCTCGCCATACCACGAGGAGTCAATAGTAAAAAAATCATATCAATACGTTCATAAGTATCTTCAACAGGTATACCTTCCTCAGTACGAGCAAAAGCTAATAATGGTTGATTAATTCCTTCCACTCGCCCACGAAGGATAGCTAAACCTGATCCTACATAAAGCTGCCCCATCGCGCTGCCTTGAGAAACAGCTCGTATAATAGTTTCTCTTTTAATGGGAAATTCCCTTTTAGGAATGTGATTAACAAGGTTCACAACCACATCAGACATAGATTTTGTTTCTAAATCGAATAGAATTCGACCAGGACTTAACGCATCAGCTAGTGAAAAAAGTTTTCCTCTGCGTTCAGTATCAAACTCATCTCCTATTCTACCAACAATTTCCTCTAGGATATCTTCAATACAGATAATCCCTATCCATTTTTGATGTGAATCAACTACGATAGCCATGTGTTCATAGTTACGTTGAAATTGTCTTAATGCGTCTTCTAATAACAAATTTTCCTTCATTTCTAAATAAGGTCGTACTAAAGATCTTAATTTTTTTTCATTTATTTCTATATCGTTTAGAAAAAGTAGATTCTGTACATGAAGAATTCCGATTGGTTTACTTTTCTCATCCGCAATCAATGGATATCGCGTAAAATGCGCTTCAGTGATGAGTTGTTTATTTTTATTCCATGGAGCATCGAGTCGAATAGCTATGGTGTTGTTACGAGCTTGCATTGAGTTGTAGACTTTCAAATCACTTAAATCAAGAATATTTTCTAACATTAATAAACGGCGAAATGAGACTAAGCCTAGATGCTCTATACGTTCAAACAATATTTTTAAATCTGCTTGGCGAGGGCGAAGAAGTGAAATAATAATGCAAACAAACAGAATAAAAATTATAACTGCTAGAGACAGTAAGATGGGTATTTGATAAATATCACTGAGTAGCATTTTGATAGCTAAGATGATAATAATAGAAGCAAAACCATAATGAAGGAAATAAAACCTACTCATAAATTCTGATAGAGCGAAGTAAAGTGCCCGTAAACCGAGTAAAGCAAATATATTTGATGTATAAACAATGAAAGGATCAGATGTAATTGCAAAGATAGCAGGGATAGAATCTATAGCAAAAATAATATCAGCGGATTCAATAGCTAGTAGGGCAAAAAAAAGTGGAGTAGCTAATATTTGTTTGTTTTTACGTATAAAAAAATTATTTCCTTTATATTGAATTTCCATAGGAAAAAAACGCTTAAAAAAGGAAATCAACCAATTTTTTTCTAGATTATAGTTATTTTTTTTCTTGAACATCATGCTAGTCCCCGTTAATAAAAGAAATCCTCCAAAAATATAGAGACTCCAATGAAAATGCTTAAGGACTGCTAAACCACCTAGGATAAATAATGCACGTAGAATAATTGCTCCGATAATTCCCCAAAAAAGTACTTTGTGTTGGTAGGCCTGAGGAACACGAAAATATTCGAATATTAAAATAAAAACAAAAATATTATCTATACTCAGAGATTTCTCGACAAGAAATCCTGTGAAAAATTTAAGTCCGGCTTGGGGTTCATGATGATAGAAAAGAACAATGCCTAAGTTAAAAATTAATGCAAGAATGATCCAAAAGCTAACCCAAAATAATGCTTCTTTCATTCCAGCGTGATGAGGTTTACGATGAAATACTCCTAAATCGAGGGCTAGCATGGCAAGTACAAAAAGTGTAAATCCGCCCCAAAGAAATACTTGTTCGTTAAGCATCAGCTGGATCATCCCTTTACTATTACAAGGATAATAGTGCATTTAAAACTAACTTAATACATATTTATGCTAGCTCTAAAAATTACAGCGCTTTTTATTATGGAAATAAGCTTAGTGTATAATTTTTTCTATCAAATTAAAGTTCATTTTAGTCATTTATTCTGTAGTGGGTACTAAATTTGGACATCTATATTGAGTTATATTATTCGATTAGATTAGATTCCAATTGCCTTTTAGCTAGATTTAATAAGGCTATCCGCCCATTTCACGTTGTGAAAACTAGCCACGACCTCACTTTTCCATCGTCTCTTCGAGTCTTGTAAAACTGAGGTCGTGGCTATTGGGCGGGCGCGATAAAGTAAATAGATAGCAAAGAGGAAAAGTGCAAAATAATATATAGAACAAAAGGAAGAAGTTACCCACAATCGTTTGATTTTTTGAGGAATCCACTCGTGTGGATAGCTTCTTTTAAATTAAAAATTGTTAATCTAAATAACTTGCATCTTTTCACAAAATGGGGTCCACTTTTTATTATAAGAATAATTAGGAAGATTCTTTGTGAAGTTAACATCACGTGATATAGCCATTTTACAGTTTATCAACGAATTTGGCTTCTGTGAAATGCCGCAGCTAAACCAGCGTTTTGCTTTACGGAAACCGCGTAACTATCAAATAGTTAACAAGTTAATCCGTCATAATTTGTTACAGCATGAACGAATTTTTTATCAACGTCATGGTTTGTTCCGTTTAACTCAAGCAGGCTCACGTTTTACTTCATTGCCTCCTCTACATCGAGTACCTTTAGCCAATTACCAGCATGATCTTGCTGTACTAAGCGTATATTTGAAATTAAAAGCCTTTTATCCCAATGCAACATGGATCAGTGAGCGGAAGTTGAAACATGATAAATATAAATTGGGAGTGGGCCAACAGGGACATTTACCGGATGGAATATTAGTTTTTCCGGATGGTAAACAAATTGCCATCGAAGTAGAACTTTCTTGTAAAAGTAAGCAACGTTTGGAGTCAATTTTAAAAACGTATGCTGCTCAATTCTCATTACAGGAGGTTTGGTATTTCTGCAGACCGACTATGCTGCCACGATTGCAAGAAGCTGCCAAGGGAATGCCACCATTTATTAAGATTCATTCGCTGAGTGAGTTTTTAGAAAAACAACCAGCAGATTTGAATGTCAATGCAGGGACATAGTTTTCTACATCGCCCACGGGAGGCTATACAATGCTTATTAATTATAGTTTGTTTTTTATGGCAATGGTATGTAGGCGCTTTAGGTTTAGTTTTATTTCTGATACTCATTCGGGGTTTAAGTTATCCTGCTTGGCATATTTTTTTGATGGGTATTCTACTAGCCGTTTTTAGTGTTTTATTGATCGAGTTGCAATCACAGGACTCACTCCCTTTTTTTGAAATCATCCATCTGGGCTTTATTAACCATATCATTTTTTGGAAAACGTTTTTTTATCAAGATTTAAAAGCAGCATTACTATTTATCTATCAGCAGACGTTTTATTATTTGCTCGGGTTTCCAGTGTTAATGGCTGGTTTATTGGGCATGATTGAATGGATTCCTAATTCAACCCATGAATGGGAATTAAAAGCGATTCAACGAGGTAAAGAATTTTCTAATCAAAATAATTGGAAAACTCAATTTCAGTATTGGTATCAGCATTTTACTCAGAAAAACAAGCAACACATCGATGGAACTTTATTAGGAATTTCTACTAATCATCAAGCGGTGGTTATTCCCGATCAAGCAGTTAACCAAATGGTATTGGTATTAGGTACGACAGGTGGCGGGAAAACGGTTACGCTACGTCGTTTTTATCAACGCGCCCTAGAAAAAGCCCATCCGTTGATTATTATTGATGGTAAACCCATAGAAGAGAATATTGTCTGGCTTCAAAAGCGATCAGAGCAATTTCAGCGTAGTTTTTTTGGATTTAACTGTGCAGAGTATCACCATTATGATCCTTTAGCACAGGGTGGTTATACAGAACTCAAAGATAAGCTCATTAGTTTAAAAGATCACTGGGAAAATGATTATTATCGCTCAATAGCCGAAGATTATTTGCAAACGACATTTGAAGTGCTACTAACACTAAAAGAAGATTTCGATCTGAAAACTATAGTCAATTGTTTAGAATACGAAGAGCTAGCCATCAAAACACGTTCCATTGCTAATGAATCGCTTAAAATACGCGTACAACGCCTACAGCATTATGATTCCAAGGATATTACTGGATTAAAAGCTCATTTGAATTTATTAATTCATTCGGAGCTAGGTGCTTTTTTTGAAAAAACACAGAACACATTCAATTTAGCAGAAATAATCCAGTCTAATAGCGTCGTCTATTTTGCTTTACCGGCATTACGTTTCCCCAGTTTTGCGAAAGTATTAGGAAAATTAATTATTAATGATATTAAAGCGGTAATTGACCGTTTAGAGAGTAAACAACGTATTTTTACTGTGTTTGATGAATTTTCTGTATTTGCTGGCGAACAAGTGCTGAACTTAGTAAATATGGGGCGGGGTAAAGGCATTCATGCGATTTTTGGTACCCAAGGTTTAGCTGACTTGAAGCGAGTCGATCCCGACTTTGAAAACCAACTCTTAAATTGTGTTAACACATTGATCTGTCATCGGCTGAATGATCATGAAAGCGCAGAAAATGTTGCGAGCTGGGTAGGCACACAAGATGGATTTGATATTACGGCACAGATCAGCGAGGACGCAACAACAGGAATGGGCAGTGTAAAACGTAATAAATCATTTATTATTCATCCAGATGAAATTAAGCAATCGTTACAGCCCGGAGAAGCTTTTTACATCAGTAAAGTTAATCGATTTCAGCAGCAAAAAGTAAAAATTATTTTTACGAAATAATAAGAAAAATAGCTATTTTTAATGCTTTTTTATTAAAAATAAGTTAAAATAAAACCATAGTAATTCTTCTGCTGAAAATAAAAATATGCAATTCGGAAGCACTAAAAAACTATTTCATTTCACTTATTTAAGCACTCTTTTAATTTTTTCTCCATTGTGTTGGGCATTGGGTGGTGATACACCCGTTAATCAAGGTTTTCATTATTTGATTGATGCCATGCTGGGCACAACGGGTTTATCTATTGCTACACTCGCTGTTATGGGAGTGGGTTTATTGTGTGCAGCTCATTATATGGAATGGAAATACTTTTTTTATACATTGTCAGGAATTTCTATGATATTTGGCGCACCTGCCATTGTTTTGGCGATACGTAGTCTTTTTTCGTAAATATTAAGATATTTAAATAAAAAATAATAAGTTTTAGAGGGAATTAAGATGCAAGATTACCAACTCGAAGTCGATCCGCTCGCACTGGCTTTAACGCGTCCTCCACTATTCATGGGAATTCCACTTCGTTTTTTCTTTGCGAATTTAGCTATCAATATTCTGATTTGTATCGATCTACATACATTAATGGGAATTCCTCTATTTGTTGTTTTTCATCTTGTTTTATTTCGGCTTGCCATGAAAGATTTACATTTTTTTCGTTTATGGTCGAAATACTTCACACAGACACCGCCAGTTTTAAATAGTGGTTTTTGGGGTAGAACGAATAGTTATCAGCCGGGATAAAGAATGCTTACGACGATAAGGAAGTTTGGAAATAGTAAATCTGATCGTTTACTCAGAAAAGAAGCGAATGCTTCTCATCATATTAATATCTTAGGACACTACAATGACGATACTTTGATCGATAAAAGTGGCAAACTGATTCAGATTTTTCAACTGACTGGAATTAATGGGCTCACACAAAGTGAATCTGATTTAGACGCTTATAAAAATCGTCGTAATAGTTTACTAAAAAACTTTTCTTCAGAATACGCACTGTATTTCTGGACACTACGTCGACAAACTACGGAGTCTCCGAATGGGGAATTTAAGCCGGGTTTCGCTCAACAACTCAATGAAAAATATCAAGCACGACTTCAGCAAAACCCATTACTGCATAATGCTCTTTATTTAGCCATTGTTACCAAACCTGCAGCAGGTGTTATCAATCAAGGTTTTAATTGGCTTAACAAATTAAGCCATCAAATCCATCATGAAGCCCAACAACAGCAATTAGCTAAAACCTATCAAGCCCTGAAAGCGACAACCCAAAAAATATTACAAGTCTTATCAGACTATCGACCTCAATTATTGACGGTTTATCAAGAAGATGCGATTTATTTTTCAGAGCCATTAGCCTTTATCGATCAATTGATTAATTATGATCGTCATACGGTACCACTCATCGAGCAAGATGCTGCAATTTATTTAACAAGAAAACGACTTTTCTTTAATCATCATTCAGGAACGATTGAATGCCGAGCAGGTGATCATAGTAAACAGTTTGCTGCTGCAGTGTCTATCAAGCTATATCCCGCTATCACTTATCAGGGTTTATTAGATGTTTTAAATTCACTGCGCATGGAATACACCCTGACGCAATCATTCCGATTCTATGATCGATATCTAGCTAAAACGCGTTTACGTGATCAGCAGCATGATATGCAGCAAACTAAAGAAGAATCCAATCGACAAACAGATCAGATCGATGATGCATTTGAGGATGCTGCAAGTGGCGATGCCGGTTATGGCCAACATCATTTTAGCTTAGTGTGTTATGCCAATAATCAGGAACAATTGAATCACCAAGTAGGTGAACTAATTGCTTTATTTTCGGATCGAGATATCGTTTGTATTCGAGAAGATGTCGGTTGTGAATGTGCTTTCTGGGCGCAACTTCCAGGAAACTTTGCCTATATTGTTCGAGCAGTGGATATTTCAACAAAAAATATGGCAGCCTTTGCGAGCTTGCATAATGATCCGTTAGGACAAATGCAAGGTAATTTTTGGGGTGATGCAGTTACCGTATTAGAAACACTTTCTGGCAGTCCTTTTTATTTTAATTTTCATACTAAAGATGTTGGAAATTTTATTATTGTGGGTGCAACGGGTAGTGGGAAAACCGTGCTTGTTGGATTTCTTATCGCACAAAGTATGAAATTTGGCGGGAAGAGAGTTATTTTTGACAAAGATCGTGGTTTAGAAATTTTAGTTAGAGCTCTAGGAGGCGTGTATGAAGTTTTAAAACCAGGAAAAGCGACGGGCTTTAATCCATGTCAACTAGAGGGTACGTCTGAGAATCGAACTTTCTTACTCTGTCTTTTTAAGCAGCTTCTAAAATCTCATCATAAACCGCTTGATGAGCAGGAAATAAAAATCATTGAAGATGCTATTTCAGGAATGTATCGTTTAAATCCAACTGAAAGACAGTTTTGTCATATCGCGCCATTTTTTGGTAAAAATAGTCCGGGTTCACTACGTGCACGATTTGAATGTTGGCACAGTCACCGTGAGCACGCTTGGGTTTTTGATAACGTCAGCGATTGTTTTGAAGAACAACAATATCATGCAGATGTCGTCGGTCTTGATTTAAGTCATCTTTTAAAAGATGAAGTTTGTAAAACACCGACGTTAATGTACCTGCTGCATCGCTTCAGTCAGCAACTCGAAGGTCAACGCGGCATGATCTTGCTTGATGAAGGTTGGTTAGCATTACAAGATGATTACTTTAAAAACATTATCAATGATTTATCGCGTACACCGCGCAAGAAAAATAATTTTTTTGGTTTAGCTACTCAAGCTGCACAGGATACGTCTGTTTCATCCATTCAAGCCCCCATTAACGAAGCCGCAGCCTGTAAGATCTTTTTTCCTAATCCTATGGCGGATCGAAAAATCTATATCGAAGGTTTCGGTTTAACGGAACGCGAATTTGAGTTAATAAAGACCTTGCCGGATGACAGTCATTATTTTTTATTGAATTACGGTCGTGGAAAGGAATCGGTTGTGCTAAGAGCTAATCTCAAAGGATTAGAAAATGACTGTGCCATCATTTCCGGACGACAAGAAACGATAAGCTTATTGGATACTATTCGTGCTGAAGCAGGGGATGATCCAAAGATTTGGCTACCTATTTTTCAGCAACGCAGAAAGAGGGGGAAAAGCATATGCTAAACCCCATTAAAAATCACAGTATTTACAAAACTGTAGTTTTTAATTTATTAATGATTTTATCGTTTCCTAGTTATGCCGATCCTATTAGTGATTTAGTCAATATTGCAGCGCAAATCCAAGGTTATCAATTACAGATTTCGAGTATTCAAAATACGATTCAAGGATTAACTCACCAGATCCAAGATGCTGTATCGGGCCAGTCAGAATGGGCGCATTGGCAATTTACCGATTATCAATCGTGGGGTGAAAATACTGATCGTTGGGGTTCGGTTTTAAGTATGGCTGGAAACGGCGGAAATATGAGTCAATTAGGCCAAATGCTCCGTTCATTAGCAATAGAATTTCCAGTAGAAATTGATCTCTACAACGATGTAAATCCGAATAAAATGGATCAAAAATATTATGCCTTAAAAGCTAAGACTGCTTTAGCGGCACGAGCTGCAAGTCAATTGAGCTACGATAAAATTCAAGAGCAAATTAATTACGCTAATCAATTACGCCAGCAGATTGGAACAACGGCTACTTTAAAACAATCCGTGGATTTAGAAAGTCGCCTCACGCTGGAGAATAATTTAATTCAGTTAGAAATGTTGCGTCAGTTAGCATTAATCAATCAGCAACATGCCATTGATGTGCAAGCAGAAGTTAATGATGCCGTACAGAATGCCCATTTTCTTAATGCAAACTATAAATAAAAATGAAAAAAAGGAGAAGAAAACAGTGGAAAATTTACCTAATCATTTATTAAGCCTACTCATCTTATTCTCAGCATTATGCCTAGCCAGTTGTGCGAGCACACCATTACAAGCGCCTTGGATACAAATGCTACTTTTTGTGGCACGAAAACAAAAATTAATGCCTGGTAAGGAGAAAATGTTATGTATGCAACTTACAAACGGTTTTTTTTATTCAGTGTTTTAATAGCCAGCTTTTCTTTTTTAGTGGCATGTGACCATAAAAATCCTTTAATGGATGAGAAAATAATCCGAGCTCTGGACGAAGACTTCTTTTTAAGAGGAGATGGTCAGCCTATCAATGAATGCGCTCATTATTTCATCGATCCTAAACAAAATTTATCTTTAAAAAATAAATGTGAATGTTGGACGAAAAAATATTACCGTCATTTAGTGGATAGGCATTTTATTCCTATTAGTACGACATTAAATGATTTTAGAGATCCTGATTTCTGGAAAAAAATAAAAGCATTTTCTCTCTTATAGATCAAATAAAATGGTATTTTCTGCTCAGAGTTTTATTACCGATACGTTAACTGCGGTAGATAGTGTGATTGGTCACTATGTCCAAACAGTCTATCTGCAGTTAGCACTGCAATACAACAGCACACTCTTGCTGTTATGTACATTTTATATTTTACTTCTAGGCTATCGTTTTAGTATGCATACCTTGAGTGCTGATTTCAGTACCATCAGCCGACATTTAATGGTTCTATGCATCGTTTATGGACTGATTACCAATTGGTCTTTATATCAGCTCTTTGTTTATAACATTTTTACTAATGAACCGGGTCATATTGCTCAAGTGATAGTTCATTCATCCAATCCTTTGACTTCGGATGAATCCATTGCGCAAGCACTCAATCAAGTTTATAGCACAGGGATGGATGCATCTAAAAAATTATTTACCAGTGGAATTAAGCTTTTTTTCTGCAGTATTTTTATATTTGCTTTTACTTTTTTATGTTGTCTGACAGCGTTAGGGCTTTTAATTTACGCAAAGCTTGCGATGGCCATAGCTTTAGCACTGGGTCCAATTTTTTTGCCTTTTGTTCTTTGGGAATCAACACGCGGTTGGTTTGTCAGTTGGCTGAGAAAATTATTTAATTTTGCATTAATTCCTATTGTAACAGCCAGTATTTTATCGCTCATGCTATCGGTTATGGATTTGGTTTTACCGGATTTAAATCGTCAAGCATCACAAGGAAATCCTGATTTTTTTACCATGGGATTATTTGGTGGATTATCTTTAGTGACTGCTTTTTTATTAAAACAGAGTTTGCCCATCGCAAGCAGTTTAAGTGGAGGCTTTACGTTGGCTGCTTTAGGTCAAGTAGGCAATATGGTGAGTTCTGCTCTCAAAGCAACTGGCATGAATGCTGCAGGGCGTTTGGCTGGAAAAGGGATTAAGGCGGTAGGAAATGCAATAGCTAACAGAGCGGAAAATCAAAAAAAATCAACGGTTAATGCTGCCGTAGAGCAAGGAAAAAAATGAAAAAAAATAACAGCGACGCATTTTATCAATCCGCTGCGGATTGGCGTTATGATGTTTATCATAGCCAAGCAGTTTGGTTACGTTATTCATTAATTGGAAATCTAGGGCTTTTATTTAGTTTATTGCTTGCCTTAATTATGCTGGTTTGTTTGATCCCACTCAAAGAAAAAATTCCCTATCTTTATGCATTCAATAATGCTACAGGCGAAATAACTAAGCTTGGTGAATTAGAGCCTACACATTTAACGGCTAACTGGCAGATGACACGTTATTTTCTCATACACTATGTCATTAATCGAGAAAGCTATGATAGTGATAATTTGGAAGTTCCTTATCAATTAGCTTGGGCTCAATCGGATGTCATGATCCGAAACAGTACGATGCGGAAGTGGATAGTCATGTACTGACTTCCCCGTATCGCAAATATGGAAAAGATAAATCAATTATTGTTCGCGTACTATCTATTTCACGTTTAAATGAAAATACTGCGGCCATTCGCTTCGAAAAACAACTGCGGGATAAGGTCGCTAATACACAACAAGTTGCTTATCAAGAAGCCATAGTGAAATGGCATTATCAATCGGTTAAAGCAACTCAAATCCAACTAGATAGGAATCCACTCGGATTTACCGTGACGTATTACCAAGTGACACCAGTTAATTTAAATGAGGAGAACTGTCATGAGTAAACAAATTACTTTTCTTTTATTGTCTACGCTTATCATTACCATGGGACATAGCCTGGTGCAAGCGGCATTGCTTCCGCGGCAGGTTGCAGCGGATCGGCATGTTAAAACAGTTAACTATGATCCGAATAACGTGGTTATTATTCACGGACATTATGGTTATCAGACGCAAGTAGTGTTTGCTGCGAACGAAGAAGTACAGAATATATCGATCGGTGATAGCTTGGCTTGGCAAGCAGTACCGGTTAAAAATAATCTGTTTATCAAACCTGTGGCTGCATCAAAGACTAACATGACCGTGCTAACTAATGCTAATAGCTATAATTTTCAATTAGATTCGAATGATACAAAAACTTCACCAACTTATAAATTACAGTTTATCTATCCGAATGGAGGTTATGATCGAACTGGACAAACCAATACCATTGGAGTTTGTGATCCGACCAAAATTAACTGGAAATATAGTTTTACCGGTGACAAACGATTAGCGCCACGAGAAGCTTTTGATTGTAATGGCCAGTTTACTTATTTTCGCTTCAACAATAGCTTACCCGCTATTTTTATTGTGGATAAAAATCGACAAGAAACCTTAGTCAATTATCACATGAAAGGAAACTATGTCGTTGTTAATACGACAGCACCTCAATTTACTTTACGAAGCGGAAGTGATGTGACGAGTGTATATAACGAGGCCCTCATTGGTGATAGGCAGCATGTTCAATAAACCAGGAAAGGATATGGTAAAAAAAACTAAAACAACAACCACCTCTGATGAAGGTTTGCCAGATATTTCTGAAAAAAAGCGTAAAAACCCAGTGTTGCTTATTTTATTGATAAGTTTATTACTTTTATTAGGTATACACTTTATTTTTAACTCCAAAGCCGTAAAAAATAAAACTAAATTTGCTGTAGAAGAGTCTTACACATTACCGAGTAATGAGGAGGTAGCTGCCAAATCCTCTTTGTTAAACGAGAAACCAGAAACTAAACAATTATCAGAACAACAATTAGCTTTATTGCAAGCCAAACAGAAAGAGTTACAGCAGCGATTATCTGCATCATTAATGTTGTTTAACCAAAGTGATACGCAACCAAGTGTTTCCAATGCTATAAAATCACCAGAAAGAATAACATCGTCTGATCCTAACAGTCAGTTTTTACAGAAAACCAGTCAGGTTTCAGAAAAAACCATCTCTGCAACGCGGTTGGGTCCATTAGGTCAATTCATTGGAGAAGGTCAATTAATCCATGCCATCTTAGAAACAGCGATTAATTCTGATTTACCGGGTTCTTTACGAGCGATTATTGATCAGCCGGTTTATGCAGAAGATGGTTCGCAAATATTAATACCACGTGGTACGCGTTTGATAGGTCAATACAAAAGTGGACTGTTGCAGGGGCAATCTCGAATTTTTATTGTATGGACACGCTTGATAACGCCCGATGGTTTAAGTCTACATTTAGAATCGCCAGGTGTTGATTCATTGGGTATGGTGGGAATGGCAGCAGATGCTGTGGATCGGCATTTTTGGCAACGATTTGGAACGGCTACATTACTTTCACTTTTGGGTGCGGGTACATCGAATGTCGGTGTTGCTAATAATGCATCCTATAATGCAGCGCAAGCCTATCGACTGGCTATAGCGAATAGTTTAAATCAAACCGCACAGCAAACATTACAACAACAAACAATGATTTCACCGACCTTATGGGTAAATCAAGGATCACCTATACAAGTATTTGTTGCCCATGACTTAGATTTTCGATCGGCTAGTCAAGAAACAAACACTAAAGTAAATGTTTTCTAAAATTATGCAGAAAAAATGTCCATAAAAGCCTTAGAAAAACACATAGAACCATTAAAACCTTTCTTACAGACAGTAGGTGTAACCGAAGTTTGCATTAATCAACCCGGTTTAGTATTTGTTGAAAAAAATGGGGATTTTACTCGTCATGAAATAAAAATCTTAGAATTTAGTTTTCTTGAAGCATTGGCTAACCTGATTGCAGAATTTAACCATAAAACATTTCCACATCCTTTACTTTCAGGTTATTTACCGACAGGTGAACGCATACAATGTATTATGCCACCTGCTTGTGAAAAAAATAATGTGATTTATTCTATTCGCTGCCACTCACGCCCTGATATGAGTTTACAGGATTATGAAAAAACAGGGGTTTTTGATGAGTTTTCTGCGGTAAAAAAAGATACGACTAAAGAAACAGAAACGCTTTTAAAACAATTGCATATAAAGCGGAATATTGCTGAATTTCTGAAGCTTGCGATGAGCACTAAAAAGAATATGATTATTAGTGGTGGGACGGGTACCGGTAAGACAACTTTTCTGAATGCGTGTTTAAAGCTTATTCCAGATACAGAACGTTTGATTACAGTAGAAGATACACGAGAGGTTAAGCTAGCTCAAAAAAACAAAGTCCATTTACTTTTTAATGAAGACGATAAAAATATTACTGCAGAAAACTATTCAAGGCCTGTTTACGTTTAAGGCCGGATAGGATACTGCTGTCTGAATTGCGAGGTGCTGAAGCCTGGTCATTTCTTCGGGCTGCTAACAGTGGTCATCCGGGAAGTATCAGTACAGTGCATGCCGATACACCCGAAAGTTGCTTTGATCAACTCGTATTCATGATGCAACAAGCAGGATCAAATTCAACAGAGGAAAAATTACGATCTTATATTCGATCGATTATCCCTATTATTATCCAATTAAAACGTAGTACTAATCAGAAACGATTTGTAAAGATAGCAGAGATTTTTTTTTGACATTATGTAAACCTAAGAACCTAAGCAGGATTATTTAGATAGTTACTCTTCAAAAATATCAGCCAAGCTTTTAGCCTCTAAAATCATTTCACTCCATCTGAGTAAAGTCTCTGAATCTGCTTTAAGTAGCATAGCTAGATAACGCGGTGGTACATGACGGAATTTTCGTTGTAGTTGGTGTTGCAATATAGCATATTCTCCTTGTTGAATTCCTTGTTGGATCCCTTCTTGTAAGCCTTGTTGTCTCCCGATCCGTTCAAAACTTGTAATATAAGTCATACCATGTTCCTCTTCAAATTGTTGAATTTCTTGATTATAACGTATCTCTAAAGGCTTAGGCAGTGTTATTACCCAGTCTATAAATATGAGTAAGTCAATTACCATGTCACGACTAAAATTGTGCTCATAGAGTCGGCGAACTAGACTAAACTTCTTCTGAAAACGATCTTTAGGATCCTGCTTAGTTTGCATTGCGGCTAGCTGGGCTAAAACGACCCAAGCGAAAGGATTATCACTATTTTCCAAACTCCGTTCTCGGTTTTGGTAATCCAGTAATTTATGCGCATAAAAACAGAAGTTGATAATGGGACGTCCCCAAACGACAGATTCATAACGCGTTGGCCGCCAACTTGGACTGTCATCCGTGAGAATTGCTAATACAATAATCGGTAGTTTGTAGCGCAAATGAAGTAAACAGTAATAATCAAAAAGCCGTTGCGCAAAGTGAGACTGTCGTTGTCCTTGAATTTCCAAATGCAGTAACACAACGGTTTGTTGGCCATCACACGAATTAACGCGAACTAATTTGTCGACACAACGCTTGCCAACAGCTGCTTCACGTGTAATTGCTTGTAGTTCCTTATCCAAAAATTGATAGTCTTGTGCCCAATCAATTTTTTCATGTAAATAGGGATAGAAAAACTCTAATAGTCGTGGAAAATAAGCATCTAAAACCGACTTCCAACCCGTATCAGTTTCACTGCTAGGCTGGTCTGCTTCGATTTCAATGGTAGTTTCAGTTTCAAGTAAAGACATTTTGCTTCCTTTATTATTATCTTTTATGTCAAAACAGATAATATCCTAAGTTGTTTATATAACTAAGTCTAGAAAATTAGCTTTGAATTTAATTATTTGATTAAAAAATTAAATATTATTTAAATATTTTATAAAATATATTTTTTATTTCTGTAAAATCATCTTGTAATCCTTCAAACATACCTAGAATAATTTCTAAAATATCACTCAAAGCACATAAATAATAATGGATAATATGCGAATTATAATTCAAAAAGTCATCACTCAAGGCAATAATAGCTTGAGCCTCTGCTTTTTTAATATAGTCTAAAATAAGTGCTTGTTGTTCAAGATAATTTTCAATTTGTTGAAGCAGCGTTTTATTTAAATCATTAACGTTTGATCGAAATTCGTTATTTATTTTATCTAGACGGGAGAGGTTAGACATAAATCACCTCTTGATCAAGACATTTATCTGAGGCTTGCTGTATTACTTGATCGTTTTGTCTTCCGCTGCGCTGACATGCTATATCAGCGCAGGAAGTGAGTTTATCCAGGGATTGCCGAATGCATAGGGAATGTTCTACTATGAAGTTAGCCATAATCAATTCCTCCGAATTGGTGTGGTTAGCACGGCAAGGTATTCTAGTACCTTGTGCAGTGCGGTTTGGCGCAGGAGTTATTTCTTGCGCCAGATTTTTTAATAAACTAGCAATTAATCTTAGCGGTCCCGACAGGGAGTCTGCAAGAGGTTAATTAAATTTATTAAATTTTTAAAAAATTGAATTGAAATTAATGAATTTATTTATCCTTTGTCCGGCAACTTGACAGTAGGCGAGCTGATTATCAATTAATACACAGCGTCGTTTCAAAGTAAGTGCTGCTAAACCTGTAGTCCCACTACCTGCAAAGGGATCCACAATTAGATCATTAGGTTTCGAAAGTAATTGGATAAAAAATTGGGGTAATGCAATTGGGAAAACAGCTGGGTGACCTTTATTTCGATTTTCAGGGCTAAGATATAAAACATTTGTGGGAAGTACTTTGTTTTTGTTACGCCAATTGACTAAATCACGCTGAAAACCACTGCCTGTACTAGACTGAACGAAGTGAGATTTTAGCTTCTCGAAATTGAGAAGTCGTTGTTGAGTGGACAAGGCGACTGGAACTTTAACGGCTTCCTGGTTAATATAAGGCGTTTTCACTTTAGCGAGATGAAACACGTATTCCCAAGCATCCCGTAAGCGAGTCGGCCAATATCCCGGCATACTCGTTTTTTTATGCCAGATATAATCATCAATGCAGTACCAACCAAGTTGGCTGAGTTTTTCTATCGTTTCCCACACATAATGCCGACGGACACCATTAACAATTTTATCTTTCATATTCAGCACTAAACTTCCCGTTGGTTTTAGAGCTTGCCAAAACACTTCATGAAACGACATAAACCAATCGGGGTAATCATGCGGTGCAACACTATCATAATGCCGTTGTCGCGCATCAGCATAGGGTGGAGATGTAACAATCAGATCAACCTGATTAGCAAAAGCACGCAATTCTCTTTGGCAATCACCATGAAAAATTTGGTAATTTTTTTGAAATAAAGACTTATTTTCTAGATTCTTTGGCATAAAGATCCTTTAGCTCTTTTCCTCAGATGTATTTGTATCAATCTGCAATTGAGAAAACTGCTGAGTAGCTTGCGAAAGTGATAATGGTAAGGTAGATAATTGTTTAGTACCTTTGGCATAGACAGCCAATGCTTTTTTAGTATCACCTATTAAAATTGGATCGGGTGGAGTATGTGAAAAACTTTGTACTTGATTATCATGTTCTAAGCTGCCTTTGAGTGATCGTGGATAGCTGGGAAGTGGTTTAGCTTGGTAATCGTGATAACGTTTTTCAAATTCATGACGTAAGAATGGTAACTCCTTTTGGCTGTTGACACAAGTAGATCCAACCACCCATATCTCGAATGACACAATGGATGATTGGATTATCGAAAACAACGCTATCATAGCGGCCTATTGTGCGAATAGCCGTTACTACTTGGCCCCATGCATTCAGTGCATGACTATGACTATCACCTTGAATTAAAGCAATTAAATCGGCAGGTGTTGGCATGCTCCATTTCTGGCGATCAGGGTTTTGTAAGGTATTTAGCATCGCTTGTTTTACTTGGGCAAACGGATACGCTTTAAGACATTGCCAATAGGTTTCTAGTAACAAACTAGAAACTTTGCGATTAAAGGATTCTGCCAATAATGTCAGCCATTCTAGAAAGGGTTTTTTATCATCTGTTAACATAAAATCTCCTATTTTTTTGTTTTAATTTTTTGAATGATTCAACCATTGTTCGCCAACAATAAGATTGTGAGCTAAAGTAGGACTTAACCCAGATGTTGCTAAACGGGTCTCTCTATTAGAGATCTGTTGTCGTTGTAGAGACTCACGTTGTTCTTTAGCAAGCCAAGCATTGATGTGCCGAAGGATCTGTGAGCGTGTTTTACGTTCACTTGGATTAGCTTCGTTCCAAGCACGTATTTGACGTAACTCTTGCAAAACATCGATATTTGGGTAGGTTTTTTTCCAGGTATGGATGTCCATTTTTCCTGCAATAAACACATCATTATTTTGAAGTGGAATATCAATGAATTCTTCATCGGGAAAGCTATCTACTCCATTTTTTTTATTAATTAATAAGGGAATTTTAGAGTTGCTGCTGGGCAAACCGTTGTTTATCGACGGTTTGCCAACAGCATCCTGTTTCTGATCCTTCTCCTGATTCTGTTCTTGTTCCTGATTCTGTTCCTGGTTTTGAAAGGGTTGCGATAGCGTTGATAAATGGTTTTTAAACCCTTCATCTAAGTGTTTAGTTTGAGCTAACAAACTTATTATTAAAGGTCTGAAAACCATTGATTGAGTTGGAACTCGTTTAAAAAGTTTACTCAGACTTTTGCCTTGATTTGGATTTTCAATAGGATTCCAATCTAGGAAGTTAGTGATTAAAATCCAGTTTAATTCTGGATCTCGGATTAAAAATCGAATTTGATCGAGTTCTGAAAATGCGTTGTAAACTGTTTCTTCATTCCATTTTAAATCCTCTGCTACATACCCTGTGGGTAATCGAAAACAACCCAACATATTAGTATGCGGCCCCGTCAATAAATAAACGGCTAATAATTTAGCGTGAGTTGATAAATTTTGTAATGCTAAATCAGACCAAAATTGGGTTTGTACCGAACCGTATTCTCTCATTTTTATTTCCTTTTTTTAGTTTGATAAATAAAAGAAGAAATTTCTTTTTTATCATGTGTTAATATTTTTTGTTGTTTTCTGTGAGTGAAGCGAGTTAGAAGCGCTGCTGCGGAAGTTCTTAGTTTTCCTTCATCAACTGCTTTTACCAGTTCAGTACTGCCAAGTAATTGAATTTTTTCAGCCTGGCGATAACCGTCTTTACAACCAAATCCAAGTAAGGAAGCCATCATTTCATCGGTTCGTCCTTTTATTTCGTCGAAATTTCGACGAAACGATTTGTGAAAACGAGGACCTTGGCGGTTTCCTAAATATTTTTTGGCAGCAATTCCAATAGATGCTCGTTCGCAGATTAAAAAGGTTTGTACTAATAGGGTAGTGGGATATTTTCTTATTAATAAATCGGCTAGAGAAATTTTCCAAGCAGGGATTGTTTTTTTCTGTTGTTGCAGATAAAGAAAATAAGTGATTGAATTAGCTATGAGTTGGTAATTTTCATCAATAAGAATAGGTCTGAGTTGATTTAATGGGCGTTGATCGTTATTACTTAAATCAGGAATTAAAAAATTACATTTCACATGATTTATCGAAACATTTATTAACTTAATGGGATGATGCTCGAAAGGTAGCGATAATGATTTCAGCTCATTGCGTTCCAATGGCGAAATTAAATCTAGAGGATTGATTTTGTATTTCGATTTTTCCCACAAATATCTTGCAATTTTTCGTGCAAAACCAGATTTTACCCAGGTACGACCATTTCGCATAGAGCTGACATTTTGATGTGATGTACCTAAAATTTTGGCTGCTTTTTCTACCGTTCCACAGTGTCGAATAAATATCTCAAAAAAGTTGTTTTCCATACTATCCACTCCATTTATTTTTTTTATGAATATGAACACCCTCAGTGTAAATAAATTATTTGCAACACATGTTGCGAATAATTTTAGTAAATTGATTACATAAAAAAAGAAAGTAGGTGATAAGAAATTAAAAGACTAAATTTGTTTTGAGATATGCAGATCGTAAGGAGTAGAAAAATGAAAACTTTCAATCTTGAAGAAGCAGCGGAGTTTTTAAAAATGAATCCTGAAGGACTTAGAAGATTAGCCGCTAGTAAAAGTATTCCTGCAGGTAAGCCAGGTAAGTGTTGGTGTTTTCTGGAAGAAGATCTTGTTAATTATCTCCGCTCGCTTTACGATCAATCCTGCAAAGTATCGCAGGGTGTTGCTAACAATAGGAGAGAAAAAATATGGCACTCTGTAAACGAAACACTATCTGGTGGATCAGATTTTCTCATCAGGGAAAAAGAATACAACGATCTACTGGGACGACAAATAAAATAGCGGCACAGGAGTTGCATGATCAGTTAAAAGCTGATCTGTGGCGCCAAAATAAATTAAAAGAAAGACCAGAACGTTTGTGGCAGGATGCTGTCATCAAATGGCTGAAAGTATCAACTCATAAACGAAGTCTTGAGGATGATAAATATCAGCTTAGATGGGTAGAGCCTTATCTAAAAAACAAAAAGTTAAATGAAATTGATAGTGATATGATTGAGGCGATAGCGCAAGAGAAAGAAGAAACAAATGTTTCGCCAGCAAGAGTGAATCGCTTGCTCGCGCTAATTCGATCTATCCTTATTAGAGCAGTACGAAAATGGAAATGGATTGATAAAGCACCTGATGTTTCTATGCGTTATGAAGGTGAAAAGCGTGAGCGGTGGCTAACTGAGCAGGAAGCTGAAAAGTTAGTTAAAGAACTGCCTGCACATTTAGCTGACTTAACGGTATTTTCTTTAGCAACAGGGTTAAGGCAAGCGAATGTTTTAGGATTGTGCTGGCGGGATGTTAATTTGGAAAAGCGGCATGCGATGGTTCATGCAAATCAATCTAAAACAAGGATATCCATTGCGGTACCTTTAAATTTTGATGCGGTGGCTATTATAAAAAAACAATTAGGGAAACATTCTGAGTTTGTTTTTACTTATCAGGGGAAACCTATTAAAAAATGTAATACCGCTGCATGGCGTAAAGCATTAAAGCGAGCAGGGATAGAAGATTTTCGTTGGCATGATTTACGTCATACCTGGGCTTCATGGCACGTGCAAAATGGAACTTCTTTGTATGAGCTACAGAGATTAGGTGGTTGGTCTTCGTATGAAACCGTACAACGCTATGCGCATTTAAATAGTGATTGCTTAAAAGAAGCCGCTGGACGTGTGACTGGTACAAAACTGGTACATTTTGCGGAACAACCCTTGAAAAATGGGGTGAACGATGGGGATCGAACCCACGACAACCGGAATCACAATCCGGGGCTCTACCAACTGAGCTACGTCCACCATTAAACATAAAGAATTCATTAGGAATTGGTGCGCCTGGCAGGACTCGAACCTGCTACCCTCGGCTTAGAAGGCCGATGCTCTATCCAGATGAGCTACAGGCGCTTTCCTAAAATCTAAAGCTAATTTCTAAAAGTGCTTATTTAAATTAGTGTAATTCTGAGTGTTGGCAAGTTTAAAAATAACTAATATATCCTGTCTTACTTAATTGATATAGATTTACTCGTTTTTAATGATTAAAAATTACATATAAATACAAAAATTTGGTCGGGGTAGAGGGATTCGAACCCCCGACATCCTGCTCCCAAAGCAGGCGCGCTACCAGACTGCGCTATACCCCGTAATTCATATAAAGTTTGAGCCGCTATATTAAGCTACTTCATGAGCAAAAATTTGCACCAGTTGCGGGTAAGGATAATACCTGCGCAATTGATTAATATCAACTAGTCTATTTATCTTCAATTATGGGTGGCATCCGATAAACCTTCGTTATTTATTTAGTTTTTGGCAGTAAATTTTATAACTCGAATTAAAACAGCATTATAACTTGCAAAGTAGCTTTAAAATCGAGCATGTTTCGTATGTTATACTAGTAAAATTTTTTAGAAGCGCGTTTATTGGTCATGAGAGGGTTTATGCCCATATTTACTCAGTTTTCTTTACTAAAAAATCGACGATTCCTTCCTTTATTGCTAGTTCAATTTTTGGGCGCATTTAATGATAATGTCTTTAAAAATGCTTTAATTATTTTAATTACTTATCAGCTCATTACCCAATCCCAATTATTGCAACAACTTTCAGTTACCTTAGCAGCTGGATTATTTATTTTACCTTTTTTCCTTTTCTCAGCATTCGCAGGACAATTGGCTGATAAGTTCAGTAAAAGATATTTAACCATAATAATTAAAGGCTTTGAATGCTTATTTATGTTATTAGCAAGCTTAGGGTTTTATCTTCATTCAGTTAGTTTATTGATGCTTGTATTGTTTTTTATGGGGATGCATTCAACTTTTTTTGGACCGATCAAATATGCTATTTTACCCGATCTTTTAGAAAAAAATCAGTTGATTGCAGGCAATGCATTAGTTGAAGCTAGCACGTTTATTGCAATCTTGATAGGAACCATTTTAGGTGGGTTGGTAATTGCTAGTCATATGGATCTAAGAGAGATTTCAACTATTATAATTTCTATTGCAGGGCTAGGGTTATTCGCCAGTTTTTACATTCCAGCAACCAATAAAGCAAACCCCAATCTAAAGTTAAATTTAAATTTTATTCAAGCCTCATTACAAATAATTCAGCAAGTTAAAATTGAAAGAAAGGTTTTTTTAGGAATACTTGCGATTTCTTGGTTTTGGTTAATTGGTGCTACCTTTTTAACACAATTTCCTAGTTTTTCTAAGAATGTTTTGCAAGCAGATGCTAGCATAGTAACACTTTTTTTAATTATTTTTACCGTAGGTGTTGCTAGCGGTTCATTAATTTGTAATCGATTAGTAAAAGATCGAATAAGCATGAAATGGATCCCCATGAGCTTATGGCTGATGAGTATTTTTATTGTGGATCTTTATTTTGCTTCCAAGCATTTACCTCATAACTCAGGAAAATTGACAAATTTTATTGGTTTTTTTAATTCGTTGGCTCATTGGAGAATTTGCATAGACTTGTTAGGATTATCGGTGAGTGGAGGTATTTATGCTGTGCCTTTATATACTTTAATTCAAACAGATACGGCTACTGAACATCGTGCAAGAACAATTGCAGCCAATAACATAATTAATTCTATATTTATTGTTATTTCCAGTATTATTATAGTTTTTTTACTTAAAATTGATTTAAGTGTTATCCAGATTTTTTTATTATTAGGAATCATTAATATAGGATTAGCTGTTTTTGCCACAAGACTAATACCACAAGGATTAATTAAACCAGTTTTACGAAAAATATTACGATGTCTTTATGATGTTAAGCTAAGTGGCTTTGAAAATTATAAACAAGCAGGGGAAAGTGTTGTTATTGTTGCGAATCATACTTCTTTTTTAGATGTCGTTTTACTTTATGCCTTTTTACCTGATGAGCTTTTGTTTGCGATTAACAGTTTTACCTCACGTATTTGGTGGATACGGCCTTTTTTATATTTTTCTAAAGTTTTTGAATTAGATCCTTTAAATCCTTTGGCAATTAAGACTTTAATCAAAGAAGTTAAAAAAGGACAAAAATGCGTGATTTTTCCTGAAGGAAGGATTACCACAACCGGCGCGTTGATGAAGCTTTATGAAGGTCCAGGATTGATAGCGGATCATGCCAAAGTTAATTTACTGCCGATTCGTTTACAAGGAGCACAATATACTCCTTTCTCGCGTTTGCGAGGTAAAGTCCAAATACGATGGTTTCCAAAAATTTATATTTCAATTTTACCACCCAGAAAGTTTATTGTTGATCCTAGTATGAGTAGTCGAAAAAGAAGACAAGTTATTAGTAATCAACTTTATGACATGATGGTTGAGATGCTATTTCGAAGTACAGATTATAATAAAACACTTTTTCAATCACTATTAGAAGCAAAGGCAATTCATAAGGGGCCAACCAAAATTTTAGAAGATATTACTCGAGTGGTTATTAATTATAATCAATTAATAACACGCTGTTTTGTTCTAGGCCCTTGTATTTGCCGTTATACTGACTATCAAGAGGCAGTCGGAGTTTTGTTACCAAATATGACGAGTGCAGTGATTATTTTTTTTGCATTGCAAGCCTACGGCAGGCTACCCGCTTTATTAAATTACACGGCAGGTTTAGCTCAAATAGAAACAGCCTGTAAGATTGCTCAAGTTCATTGTGTTGTCACTTCAATAAAATTTATCGAAGTAGCCAATTTATTTGAAGTCATTAACCGGTTAAATGAAAAGTCTATCCAAATTATTTATTTGGAAGATTTAAAAGAAGAAATTAATTGGAAGGACAAATTAAGAGCAGGTTTATATAGTAAATTTCCTCAATATTATTATTATAAAAAACTAAAAAAACGAACTAATCCACAAGATCCGGCGGTTATTTTATTTACTTCGGGGTCAGAAGGTGAGCCTAAAGGGGTAATTCTTAGCCATAAAAATATACAAGCCAATCTTGCCCAAATGACAACACAAGTTGACTTTAACCAACGAGATATCTTCTTTAGTTCTTTACCCTTATTTCATGCTTTTGGATTAACTGCCTGTATCATTTTACCTATCTATCATGGAATAAAAACATTTATTTATCCATCTCCTTTGCATTACCGTAAAGTTCCTAATATGATTTATGAATGTAATGCTACTATCATGTTTGGCGCAGATACTTTTTTAGCAGGCTATGGTCGCTATGCCCATCCTTATGATTTTTATAGCATTCGTTATGTTTTTGCAGGCGCAGAAAAATTAAAAGAAAAAACACGAAGATTATGGATGGAAAAATTTGGAATCCGTATTTTTGAAGGGTATGGTGTAACCGAGGCATCGCCTGTTATTAGTGTTAATACCCCGATGCAAAACAAACCAGGTTCAGTAGGTAAGTTTTTGCCGGGTATTCGTTATGAAATTGAGCCCATTCCTGAAATTAAACAGGGAGGACGTTTATTAATATCCGGTCCGAACGTGATGCTAGGCTATTTAAGTAAAGAACAGTTGGGTGAAATTATTCCCCCTAGCCATGGTTGGTATGACACCGGAGATATAGCTGAAGTTGATTCAGACGGGTATTTGTCAATAAAAGATAGAGCTAAACGTTTTGCAAAAATTAGTGGAGAAATGGTTTCTTTAACAGCAATAGAAAACTTAATTTATGAACTATGGCCCGATAAACACCATGCAATATTAAGTGTTCCAGATCCTAAAAAAGGAGAGCAACTTATTTTTATCACAGATTACAAACTCGCAACTCGGTCTTTGCTTATTAAGGCATTTAGAGAAAAGGGATTATCTGAATTAAGTTTACCAAGAAGATTATACTTTATTGATAATATGCCTTTATTAGGTAGCGGTAAAATAAATTATATCGCTGTAAAAATTTGGCTTGAACAACAGACTTAAAGTTTTATATTTTTTCTGACTTTCTTAAAAGCATAAGTTTTTCTGCGATTTTTAATTCTAAACCTCGAGGAACAGGAAAATAGTATTTTCGGTCTTTTAATTCTTTAGGAAAGTACGTTTCTCCCTCAGCATAAGCATCTGGTTCGTCATGAGCATAACGGTAGTTTTTTCCATAATCTAATTTACGCATTAATTGAGTAGGGGCGTTACGCAAATGTAAAGGGACTTCCAGTGTGCCGTTTTCTTGGGCATCTTTCTTAGCTGCATTAAAAGCATTATAAACGGCGTTACTTTTAGCAGCGCAGGCTAGATAAACAATGGCTTGTGCTAAAGCGAGTTCCCCTTCTGGACTGCCCAAACGCTCTTGAACTTCCCATGCTCCTAAGGCTAGTTGTAAACCTCGTGGATCAGCATTGCCAATATCTTCACTCGCCATGCGAAGTATACGCCGTGCAATATATAAGGGATCACATCCACCATCGAGCATGCGTGCTAGCCAATATAAAGCAGCATCTGGATCCGATCCACGAACTGACTTATGTAAAGCTGAAATTTGATCATAAAAAATTTCGCCGCCTTTATCAAAACGACGTAAGTTAGACTGTGTAATTGTCTGTAATATTTGCATATCAATGGTATTATTTTCTGCTAAATCAGCGGCAATTTCTAAAAGATTTAAAACTTGTCGCGCATCACCATCTGCGATAGTAGCTATTTGTTTTTTTACCGAAGAGCTTATCAAAAGATTTTTCTTGCCGAGTCCATCAATATCATTTATTAAAGCACGGTCAATGATTTGTATAATTTCTTCTAGGCTTAATTTCTTTAGTACATAAACTCGTGCTCGAGAAAGTAAAGCATTATTTAGCTCAAATGAGGGATTTTCTGTAGTAGCACCAATTAATATAAATAGACCACATTCTATAAAAGGCAATAATGCATCTTGTTGTGCTTTGTTGAAACGATGAATTTCGTCAATAAATAACAAGGTTTTTTGTGATGGTTTAAGATTGAGCTCAGATCGGATACGTTCTGCAATTTGACGGATTTCTTTTACACCTACTTGTAATGCGGACAAGGATTCAAATCGAGCGCGTATATGATTTGCCATTAACCTAGCTAAAGTGGTTTTTCCCGTTCCTGGTGGACCCCATAAAATCATAGAGTGTAATTGCCCTTTTAGAATAGCTTGGCGTAAAGCTTTTTGCGGGCCTAATAAATGAGTTTGACCAAAAAAATCATCTAAATGATGAGGACGTAAGCGTGTAGCTAGAGGAGAATATGGGTATTCTGTGATTTTCATGCTTTGATTTATACATGACTCTCTTTTAGAGTCAACAATTATACTTTTTTAAGTATTAATGTTTATTAGATCTTTTTTCGATAGATTTAATAATGATTTCAGCAACATTTTTTTGTGTGGCTTTTTCTATCCCCTCTAAGCCCGGCGAGGAATTCACTTCCATTACCAATGGACCTCTATTAGAGCGTAACAAATCAACTCCAGCAATATTGAGGCCAATAACTTTGGCAGCTCGAACAGCTGCGGCTCTTTCTTCAGTTGTTAGTTTAGCAAGTTTTATAGTTCCTCCACGATGAATATTAGAACGGAACTCACCTAATTTTGCTTGCCGCTCCATAGCTGCGATGACCTTACCATTGACTACGAAGCAACGAATATCTGCAGCTTTAGCCTCTTTGATGTATTCTTGAACCATAATATGAGCTTGCAGATCTAAAAAAGCTTCGATAACGCTAATAGCAGCTTGCTGAGTTTCAGCAAGTACTACGCCTATGCCTTGCGTACCCTCTAAAATTTTAATGACTAAAGGTGGCCCACCGACCATGCTAATTAGATCTTGAATGTCATCAGGAGAATAAGCAAAACCCGTAATAGGTAATCCTACACCTTTTCGAGATAAAATTTGCAAAGAACGGAGTTTATCCTGAGCTCTGGTAATAGAAATTGAGTTATTAGCAACAAACACACCCATCATTTCAAATTGCCTGACCAATGCGGCACCATAGAAGGTGATTGAAGCTCCAATTCTTGGGATTATTGCATCGAATTTATCAAGAATTTTTCCTTTATAGTGAATATATGGATTTTGTGTGGTGATGTTCATATAACATCGCAAGGTATCGATTATTTTAACTTGATGCCCTCTTTTCTTAGCTTCTTCTTCTAAACGACGTGTAGAATAGAGCTTTGGACGGCGAGATAAAATTGCAATTTTCATGGAATTATAGTTTTTTTACTGTATAAATAAGAATGTGTAGGATCAACGATAAAACGCTGTTCCAAAGCAGTTCGACCTAATAGCATTCTAAAACGCATAGTATCTCTGCTTGTCAAAGTAATTTCGATAGGCCAACATAGTGTGCCCAGAACAACAGAGGTTTGAATGACACATCGATTTTCCTTGTGACCACCTGAATCGGTGATTTCACGTATATCGATTAAATCAGCAATACATTTAATTGCTTTCTCAGGAAAGCGTTTTGGCTGAGGGTGTATAATGAAGCGTACTTGTTTTTGATGAGGAGTTTCTTCAATAACTTCAACACAGCAAGCATGTAATGAAGAAGTTCGCGCGCCGGTATCAACCTTAGTTTTTAAACGAGGTATTCCTAATTCAGGTAAGGAAACCCATTCTCTCCATCCAATTGTGATTGGCGATGACATGTTATTTAACAATAGAAAGCTTAGGTTTAGTACCTGGTCTAACTCTTGGAGGTGGATTTCCACCTTCATCACCACTTTCTTCTTCTGTAAATACCATTCCTTGACCATTTTCTCGGGTATAGATTGCTAATACTGCTTGAATAGGTGCATAAATAAGCATCGATTGCCCATTAAAACTAGCTTCAAATTGTATAGCTTGTGTATCTATTTTTAAATTTAATATCGCATCAGTTGAAATATTTAAAGTAATTTTTCCGTCTTTAATACATTGTCTTGGTACTTCTACATGCGGTAATTCAGCATCTAAAAGAATATAGGGTGTTAATTGGTTATCAGTAATCCAATCATAAAAAGCTCGTAGTAAATAAGAACGATTTGAGGTCATCATTTTAAATTTTCACTCCAAATTCGACCTCATTTAAAGTAGCTTTAAATGAGGGGCGTTTAAATAAGCGCTCTTCATATTCTTTGATAGCACTTGGCATAGGCGCTAGTTTAATATCTAAACGCTGCAAACGCCATAATAACGGTGCCATACAACAATCTATTAAAGTAAATTCATCACTTAAGAAAAATGATTTACCAGCAAATATAGGGGCTAGACTAGCTAAACTACTTTCCAATTTCTTTTGGGCGGCAATCATGGATTCTGTAGGTTTATTTACTTTAGCATTATTAATTGCGCTTTCAATTTGTTGTAATAAAGGGTACCAGTCTCGCTCAATTCGATAGATCATTTGTCGACTTTTAGCTCGAGCTACCGGATACACTGGTAATAAAGGGGGGTGTGGAAAACGCTCGTCTAAATATTCGGTAATAATATTGGTTTCGTAAAGAACAAGATCCCGATCAATAATAGTAGGGACCGTGCCATAAGGGTTGTTCTGTAACAAACCTTCAGGTAAATCCGTAGGCGAGACTTCTATAATTTCTGCGCTAATTCCTTTTTCAGCCAAAACAATACGTACCCTATGGCTATAAGGGTCATTGATATTTGCGTATAAACTCATAGTTGAACGTTTACCGGCAGGTTGTGCCATATAAAAGGTTCTCCATATTAATAATTGAAAACACTTTTCATCGTTTTATGAAAAGCGTTTATTTTTCTAGATTTTCCCAAATTTGCTTTTTTAAAATTGAAACAAATAAGGTTAATAACAACAAGAATCCACAAACTTTTTTACCTAATGATTGACGATTATTTTTAGTAGGCTCAGCTATATAAGCTAAAAAATTAACTAAATCAGTGACTATTTTTTCTAATGTAGGACCTTCTGATCTATTTTTATTAGAATGTAAATATAGCGCATGATTATTTATTTTTAGGGATAACCGATCGTTAGTTTTATTGTTTACGTTAGAATAAGTATGAGTATCCTTACGTATAATCGCTAATGGATCCGGCATTACGGTATTTTTAATATAACTATTATTAACTCCAAAAGGCCTCGTATCATCCAAATAAAAGCTAAGTAAGTAATTATACACCCAATCAGCACTTCTTGCCCGAATACTCAAGGAAAGATCTGGAGGGCGCTTTCCAAACCATAATAAGCTCTCTTTTTTATGTAAGCTTGATTTTATTGTATCGCTCGTTTTAGCCTGAGTAAAAATAAGATTTTTTTTTAATCGTGATTGGTTAATTGAGTTGGATTTATCGTCAATTTTTAGATCAACTCCAAGCCGATTATAACGCATATATTGTAGAGAATGACACCCCGAGCAGTAATTCATAAAATATTTTGCTCCGCGCTGTAGGGAAGCTAGCTCTGAGGCTCGAATTGAGGACATTGATAGTTTCTTTTCAAAAGAATTGGCTATTGTGAATAGAAATATAAAGATGAATATAAAAAATAGAATTATTTTCCACATATGGATTTTGGTAAAGGTTTATTTTTTTCATATTTTGTATAGAAGGGCATGAGTAGAAAAAAAAGAAAATAGTTAAGTAATAAAATTTGTACAAGAAATATTTTATAAGGTGTAAGAAGAGTAGTATTTATATAGCTTAATAAGCTAAAACTTAAAATAAAAGCTGCTAGGGCAAATCGAGAATAATAGCCCCGATAGCGTATTGATCGAACCGGACTTCGATCTAGCCAGGGTAATATAAAAAGCATGCCAAGAAGTCCTACCATAATTAAGATTCCTAAAGGTTTATTTGGTATAACGCATAATACTCCATAAAAAGCGGCTAAATACCAGACCGGTTCAATATGGCTGGGTGTTAATAAAGGATCTGCGGGCACGAAATTATTTGCTTCAAGAAAATATCCATGCATTTCTGGAACAAAAAATACGATAATGGAAAAAATAAGCAAAAAAATGAGTAAGGCATGTAATTCTTTGATTGTGTAATAGGGGTAAAAAGGGACTTTAACAGGCATTTTATTATGTGGTTGTGCTAATACAGAAATACCATCGGGATTATTACAGCCAACTTTATGTAAAGCAGTGAGATGTAGCCGAGTTAAAAAAACCAAAATTGATGGTATAGCGATCACATGGAATGTAAAAAACCGATGCAAAGTTTCTCCTGACACAATGTTATTACCTCTTATCAAAAGCGTTAACATTGGACCAAACTTTGGAATTGAATCGAACAAAGAAGTGCCAATTTGACTTGCCCAATAGGAGGCTTGACCCCAGGGGAGTAAATAGCCCAGAAACGCCTCCAGTAATAAAATTATATAAAGACATACACCTAACAACCAAACTAATTCCCGAGGTTTTTTGTAGGATCCATATAAAAAACTACGAAAAATATGTATATAAATTAGGATAAAAAAAGCAGAAGCGCCGGTAGAATGTAGATAGCGAAACAGCCATCCATAAGGTATATCTCGCATCATAATTTCGATTGAATTAAAAGCGCCTTCAGGTGTGGGAATATAAAATAGGGTAAGCCATATACCTGTCAAAACTTGTAAAAAAAAAATAAAGAGACTCAAAGAACCAAAGAAATACCAAAAATTCAGATTTTTTGGGAGATAATAGTGGGTAAAATGTTGCCGTATATATTCATTAATTGGAAAACGTTCAGACAACCATTGGACGATTTTGTGTGTCGAAGTTATATTTTTGTCTGCGCTGCTCAATTACCACCCCTCAAGAGTTAAGATGTTTACTCGAATCCCAATATATTTTTATCAAACTAAATTAGGATTTTCTCCTATCACAACAGTACTTGCATTGATAAATCGGTAAGGGGGGATTTTGAGATTAACGGGGGCAGCAACTCCTTTCATCACTCGTCCTGCAAGATCAAATTTAGAACCATGACAGGGACAATAGAGTCCCCCGGGCCATTTGCGATTTAATTCTCCTGCTAGGGGCTTAAATTGCGGAGAGCATCCTAAGTGAGTGCATAAACCAATAACTATTAAATATTCAGGATTAAGAGAACGATATTCATTACGTGCATAAATAGGTTGTTGTTCTGTTAAAGAATCAGGATCACGTAATAAGGAATGGATGTTAGAAAGGTTGTCTAGCATCGCTTGAGTTCGTCGAACAATCCAAATAGGTTTATTTTGCCAAGCAACCACCATGGATCCCCCAGGTGCAAGATGAGTTAAATCAATTTCAACAGAATCTTGCGCTTGTGCGAGTGCTTCAGCAGTTGGTTGTAATGATGCTAAAAAAGGTATAGAACTCGCAGCTATACCAAATCCAGCTAAAATAGCTATTATAATAGCTAGTAAATGGCGACGATCTTCTTCCATTTTTTTCGTCGTTAAAAAAATATATAACTAAATGATGTTGAGGTATTTAGTTTCTAAAAACATTTCAATAAATAAAACAATGATTATCGTTTTGAATATTGAGTTCCTTTACGCGCTTTATGCCGACCGACCTTTTTCCGTTCAACTTTTCTTGCATCTCGAGTAACTAAACCTGCACGACGTAGCAACCGACGAAATGAAACATCACTATCAGCAGAGACTTCGCCCGTGGTTATTGTAGTTAATTCGTCATAATTTATTAGAGCTCGGCTTATCCCATGCCGAACAGCACCGGCTTGACCACTACTTCCTCCGCCTGAAACGGTTACGTTGATATCAAATTTATCCATTTGATCAACAACTTCTAAAGGCTGATGCACAACCATTTGAGCAGTTTCACGGCCAAAATAATTTTCCAAAGTACGGCCATTTACTTGAATAATACCAGTTCCCTTTTTAAGAAATACCCTTGCAGTCGCTGTTTTGCGGCGTCCTGTACCATAGTTCTGTTCTAATGCCATAATTTATAACCTATCAATGCTAGTTAGTTGAGGATTTTGAGCGCTATGAGGATGAGAAGAGCCGGCATAGACTTTAAGTTTATTTATCATGGCATAACCCAAAGGGTTTTTAGGTAGCATACCTTTAACGGCTTTTTCAATAATTCGAGTAGGAATTTTTTTTTGCAGCTTTTCAAAAGATATAGATTTGAGTCCGCCAGGGAAGCCTGTGTAGTGTTCATATAGTTTGTTTTTAGCTTTTGTGCCAGTTACAGTCACTTTTTCAGCATTAATAACAACAATATAATCCCCAGTATCAATATGGGGTGTGAATTCTGGCTTATGTTTTCCGCGCAGAATATGAGCTATATTAGCAGCTAGTTTACCTAAGGTTTTACCTGAGGCGTCTATCAAAAGCCATTTTTGTTCAATAAGGCCAGATTTGGCCATCAATGTTTTCATAACTGGGAAGCTCCGAAGCTCTCTAAATGCGATTATTACTCTCATGAGTAGGGCGACGATTCTAACAAAAATAAATCAAACAATACAAGTATGGCGTTAAGTATTGTTTAAATATGTTATTTTATAAGTTAAAGTACAACAAAACATAGAACAACTTAATAGGCAGGTACTTTATGCGGCAATTTCCCCATACGCGCTTACGTCGCTTAAGAGAAAGCCAATTTAGTCGGCGCTTAGTATGCGAAACTAGGCTTAGTTCAGATGATTTGATATGCCCGCTATTTCTGCTTCCGGGAGCAAACCAAAAGCAGAAGGTAGCATCGATGCCAGGGATAGAGCGGCTTACTTTAGATTATTTACTAGAAGAAGTTGATGTTTTACAGCGGCTGAGAGTCCCGGCTCTTGCCTTGTTCCCAATTATACCTACTAAAGATAAAAGCCGAGATGCTTGTGAGGCTTATAATCCAGAGGGCTTAATCCCCCAGGCAATAAGGGAGTTAAAAAGAAATTTCCCAGAAATGGGAGTTATCACAGATATTGCTCTTGATCCTTACACCTTGCATGGCCATGATGGTCTTTTGTCTAATCAAGGGATTATCCTAAATGATGAGTCGATAGAGGTATTGGTTAAGCAAGCACTTTGTTATGCTCAAGCAGGCGTGGATGCCATTGCTCCTTCTGATATGATGGATGGAAGAATTGGTTGGATACGTAAGGCCTTGGAGGAAAAAGGCTATCGAAATACCCAAATTATTGCCTATTCGGCCAAATATGCTTCTTATTTTTACGGACCTTTTCGCGATGCAATAGGGACTACTGGACAATTGAAAAATGCTAACAAAAAAACCTACCAAATGGATCCTGCAAATAGTAATGAGGCATTACAAGAGGTAGCATTAGATTTAGCCGAAGGAGCAGATATAGTTATGGTAAAGCCAGGTATGCCTTATTTGGACATTTTGTATCGTATTAAGCAGCAATTTAGAGTACCTACTTTTATTTACCAAGTTAGTGGTGAATATGCGATGCAAAAAGCTGCTATTATGCAAGGCTACTTAAATGAACGTGAGAGTATTTTGGAGGGCCTTTTGGCTATGAAACGAGCAGGAGCTGATGGTATTTTGACCTATTTTGCCAAGCAAGCGGCTACCTGGCTGACAAATTCACTAGATTGATTTTTTTCATGATAAGATACCTGTATAATTAACGACCTTTGCGAAAGTGGCGAAATTGGTAGACGCGCTGGATTTAGGTTCCAGTGGGGTAACCCTTGAGAGTTCGAGTCTCTCCTTTCGCACCAGCATTGTTCCCTAGGATTTACAACGATAAGAGCCTTAAAATTTATGAATGACATGCAAGTTTTGGTAGAAAGTGTCGATAACTTTACTCGACGACTAAGTATTACAGTACCTATCAGCCAACTAGAAGAGAGAAAGAAGCTACATATACTTGAATTGGCTAAAAAGGCACGTTTGGATGGGTTTCGAGCTGGGAAAGTGCCCCCAAGCCATATTGAAAAGCTTTATGGAAATAGCATATGGCAAGAGGTTATTGAGAAATCTTTACAAATCAGCTTGTCTACTGCTTTAGAACAAGAGACTTTAAATCCAGTGGGGCATCCCCATATTGAATCCATAAAAGCGGAACCTGGCACAGATCTCGCCTATACAGCAAGCTTTGAAGTTTATCCGCAGGTCGAGGCACCCACATTAAAAGGCGCTAACTTAGAAAGGCTTATAGTAGAAATAGCTGAGGAAGATATAGATAAAGTGTTGGAGCAGATGCGTAAGCAATACGCCGACTGGATTGAAGTGCCTGATAAAGCTGGATATGGCGATCAGGTTAGTTTTGATATTATTTTTCCAGACGCAGAAGAGAAAACGCGTAGAGATTTACAATGGGTTCTTGAGAAAGATAAAATCCCCGAAGGGTTTTCTGTATTATTATCGAGTGTAGCTGGAGATACTTTATCGATTTCCCTCCCTAAAGAGCAAGGATCTGAACTAAATAGCTCAGCAATAATTAAAGTAAAAAAAGTTGCAAAAGCAAAATTACCTGAATTAGATAATGCTTTTGCAAAACGGCTTGATATTAAAGAGGGCACTCTCCAAGCTCTAAAAAATCAAGTTAGAGAACATATGCAAATAGAGTTAGATCGAATTTTGCGTGAAAAATTAAAAGCTCAGGCCATAGATAAGCTGGTTACTATGCATGCCATTAGTGAATTGCCACAGGGAGCGCTTAATCAAGAGTACAAGCGCTTAGAGCAGGATGTTTTTAGGCAACAGAAGCAAGATAAGGAAAAAACTAACTTATCAGAAATTGAAAAAACAGATTTGATGAAAATGGCGTATCGGCGAGTTACGCTTGGGTTATTATTTAATGCACTTATTGAAAAGCATCATCTACATGTTGATGAATCTCGAGTCCAACAGCATATCGATAAACTGGTGGGAGCTTTTCAATTTGATCAAATGGTGCGGGATAAGCTGTATAAAGATAAGAACATGATGATGAGTATTCGTTCTTCAGTTTTAGAAGAACAAGTCATTGATAAATTATTAGAAGAGGTAGAATACACCGAAAAACTAGCTAAGTATTCTGAAATTATGAATCTTACAAAGAAAAGTTCTGTAGACAATACTGAGGGAGCAACAGTTTAATAGCTGATGGGTTTAATTTTTAAGGGCAGGTAGATTATCTAGTAATCATCAAGAAATTTATTTTTATTTTTAGAGAGTAATTATGTATTTATCCAGTTTTTCAAAGGAAATAAGCAATTCATTATTAGTTCCCATGGTCGTCGAACAAACCGGTCGGGGAGAAAGGGCTTATGATATCTATTCTCGTTTATTAAAAGATCGCATTATCTTTGTCGTGGGCCCGATTGAAGACCATATGGCTAATTTAATTATTGCTCAAATGCTTTTTTTAGAGTCTGAGAATCCAGATAAAGATATTTCACTTTATATTAACTCGCCTGGAGGTGTGGTGACATCCGGGTTAGCTATTTACGATACCATGCAATTTATCAAGCCCGATGTGAGCACGATGTGTATCGGTCAAGCAGCTAGCGCAGCCGCTTTATTACTTTGTGGTGGATCGAAAGGAAAACGCCATTGTTTACCACATGCACGGATGATGATTCATCAGCCATTAGGTGGTTATCAGGGTCAAGCCACGGATATTGAAATTCATACTCGTGAAATGTTGTTAGTTAGAGAAAGGATTAACAATATTATGGCTAAACATACAGGAAAGGAGACGGAGCAGATTTTGCGCGATACTGATCGTGATCATTTCATGGGAGCGCAACAGGCCATAGCTTATGGCATAATCGACGCAGTTTTAACAACGCGTGAAGAAACTGGGAAAACCAAAGAATCTTTAGCTGTTTCATCAGTTGATTAAATAGTTAATTATTCTGAAGTTTTAAAAATTGTTTAAATATCAATATATGAATAATAGTTTGTTGAGGTAATAAATATGAGTAGTTCCATAAATGATAAAACCTCGGGGCCTCTTCACTGTTCATTTTGCGGTAAAAGCCAGGATGAAGTGCCAAAGTTAATTGCAGGCCCTTCTATTTTTATTTGTAATGAATGTGTACAGTTATGTAGTGATATTTTGCAAGAAGAGTTTCAACAGGAAGCTCCACGCCAAGAAGGTGGTATGTCCATTCCTAAGCCGGCAGAGATCCATGATGTATTTAACGAGTTTGTTATTGGCCAAGAGTTTGCCAAAAAAATATTATCTGTTGCCGCTTACAACCATTATAAACGCCTAGAATTAATTAAAAAGGCGCGTCTTCATCCATTAAATGTCAAAGATGACACTGAGCTTAGTAAAAGTAATGTATTGCTTATAGGCCCTACCGGGAGTGGTAAAACTTTACTTGCTAAAACATTAGCACGGGTTTTTAATTTACCTTTTGCTATTGCGGATGCAACTACCTTAACTGAAGCAGGTTATGTAGGTGATGACGTAGAAAATATCTTACAAAAGCTATTACAAGCAGCAAATGGGAACATTGAAAAGGCTCAACTCGGAATTATCTATATCGATGAAATTGATAAAATTAGTCGTCGCGTTGAAAACCCCTCAATTACTCGAGATGTTTCAGGTGAAGGTGTTCAGCAAGGATTACTTAAATTACTTGAAGGTACTGTTGCTTCCGTGCCTCTACAAGGCGGACGTAAGCATCCTAATCAAGAAACAGTACAGATAGATACTACTAATATTTTATTTATTTGTGGTGGTACTTTTTCCGGTTTAGAAAAAATTATTCGTGAACGTACCGAGAAAACTGGGATTGGATTTTCTGCAGATGTGCGTAGTAAAGGCGATAAGAGAAGCTTAACTACTTTGTTAAACCGTCTTGAGTCAGAAGATTTAATTAAGTATGGAATTATACCCGAACTAATAGGACGTTTACCTGTTATTGCAACTTTAGAAGAATTAGATGAAAAAATGCTGATTCAAATCTTAAAGGAGCCTAAGAATGCTTTGATCAAGCAATATTTAAAATTATTTAAAATGGATAACGTCGATTTAGAATTTCGTGAAGATGCTTTACAAATGGTTGCGAGAAAGGCTTTGGAACGCAAAACAGGCGCGAGAGGGTTACGTGCAATCTTGGAAAGTGTTTTATTAGATACGATGTATGAATTGCCTTCTATGCAGAACGTAAATAAAATTGTTATTGAAGCAAGCACCGTTAGCAAGGGAGCAAAACCCTTGGTGATTTATAAACAAGAAAAAGAAATTGAATTAGATAATAAAGAAATAGCGGCGGGTAGCGAGTAAATCTTTTAAAGGTTGAATTTATTTATGGCAAAGCAACTAATCGGAAGTGGGACAACAACATCTAAACTTTCAGAAAAACTTCCGGTGCTCCCTTTAAGGGATGTTGTAGTTTATCCTCATATGGTGATTCCGCTATTTGTAGGCAGAAAACAGTCGATTAAAGCTTTGGAAGCGGCGATGACGGAGTCCAGCGCTGAAAAAAAAGTCTTACTTATTGCACAAAAAAACCCAGCAGAAGATAGTCCAAGTATTGAAGGCTTTTATGAAGTTGGAACAATCGCGACTATTTTGCAATTGTTAGAGCTAAAAGATGGCACTGTTAAGGTATTGGTTGAAGGTTTTCAACGGGGTAAAGTTGAACAATTTTTCCAAGAGCAAGATTATATTGCCGCAGAGATTGAAATCGTAAAAATACCACCGGTTGAGCCTGATCAAGAAATTGAGGTTCTAACAAGGACAGTTTTGAGTCAATTTGAACAGTATGTTAAATTAAATAAGAAAATTCCTTTAGAAATTTTAAGCACCTTATCAAGTATTGATAATCCTGGTCGACTGGCCGATATGATTGCGGCACATTTGACACTTAGAATTCAAGAAAAACAAGAAATACTTGAGATCTTTCCTTTAAAAAAACGTCTAGAACGGTTATTAGCTTATCTCGAAAGTGAAATTGATTTATTGCAAATACAAAAGCGAATTCGTGGACGTGTTAAAAAGCAAATGGAAAGAAGTCAGCGTGAATATTATTTAAATGAGCAGGTTAAAGCAATTCAAAAAGAATTGGGTGAGTCTCAAGGCGTTACGAATGAGTTAGATGATCTTGCAAAGCGCATCGAAAAAGCAAAAATGCCTAAAGAGGTTAAAGATAAATCAATCTCTGAATTAAATAAATTAAAATCCATGTCTCCTATGGCTGCTGAAGCTACAGTAAGTCGAAATTATTTAGATTGGATTTTATCGTTACCTTGGAATAAACGGAGTAAGGTACGTTACGATTTAGACAAAGCACAAAAAGTATTACAAGAAGCACATTATGGCTTAGAAAAAGTTAAAGAACGGATTATTGAGTTTTTGGCAGTTCATCAGCGCGTTAAAAAATTAAAAGGTCCGATTTTGTGTTTGGTGGGACCGCCTGGTGTTGGTAAAACATCATTAGGACAGTCTATTGCAGAAGCCATAGGTCGTGAATTTGTACGTATGTCTTTGGGCGGCGTACGTGATGAGGCAGAAATTAGAGGACATCGACGTACTTACATTGGTTCAATGCCTGGTCGAATTATGCAAAAAATGGCGAAAGTAGGGGTCAGGAATCCTCTATTTATGCTTGATGAAATCGATAAAATGGCCATGGATTTCAGAGGAGACCCCGCAGCAGCCTTGTTGGAAGTATTAGATCCTGAGCAAAATCATGCTTTTGATGATCATTATCTCGAAGTAAGTTATGACTTGTCTGAAGTTTTATTTATTGCTACAGCAAATACTTTGAATATTCCGCCAGCTTTATTAGATCGTATGGAAGTTATTCGTATACCGGGTTATACCGAAAACGAAAAAATTAATATTGCTAAACAGCATCTTTTACCTAAACAACTTATTCAGAATGGTTTAAAAATTACAGTAAAAAATAAAGAATTAGCTTTCGCGGAAAGCGCCTTGCAGGATATCACCCGTTATTATACTCGAGAAGCGGGCGTCCGTAGCCTTGAGCGCGAGATTGCTAAAATTTGTCGTAAAGTTGTTACGGAAATAGCACGTAAGCCCAGTGTAAAATCAATTACTGTGACTAGTCATAATTTAGAAAAGTATCTTGGAGTAAGGAGATATCGGTAAACAGCACGATCAAATAGGTCAAGTTAGTGGTTTGGCATGGACGGAAGTTGGTGGTGACCTGTTAACTATCGAAGCTGCAGTTGTACCTGGAAAAGGTAAAACTAGCTATACAGGTCATTTAGGTGAGGTAATGCAGGAGTCTATTCAAGCTGCATTAACAGTGGTACGAAGTCGCGCTGAAGTGTTAGGTATTCCTATTCATTTTTATGAAAAAAAGGATATTCATGTTCATGTTCCTGAAGGGGCAACTCCCAAAGACGGTCCAAGTGCTGGGATTGGTATGTGTACCGCATTGGTTTCTGCAATTACTAAAGTGCCGGTCCGAGCTGATGTCGCAATGACTGGAGAAATCACTTTACGTGGAGAAGTTTTGCCAATTGGGGGTTTAAAAGAAAAATTACTTGCAGCACACCGGGGAGGTATACGTGAAGTTATTATCCCGGAAGAAAACAAACGTGATCTCAAGGAAATTCCAAAAAATATCAAAGAAGGTTTAGTTATTCATCCCGTTCGTTGGATAGATCAAGTGTTGGATATTGCTTTACAACATTCTGAAAAAGCTTCAGTTAAGTCTAATCCTGGGAAGAAGCGTGAAAAAAAAATGACTGTACCTATCAAGCTAATCGATAAAAAAAATCAAGCAAAAATTAATCCCACAACAAATACTCGTTAGCTTAAGCTTATTATACTCGAGCGATTGGTTCTTATTATCGCTTGTGAAGATGTTTGCGTTGTGAGCGGTAACTAGAAAAAATCCAAGTACAGCCAGTAGATCTTTTATTCCCTTGACAGAGGATTCACGCTATTGATATAAACTGTTCACTTATAATCTATAGCAAGATGCTTAAAATTTAATTTAAAGGTATGCACCTTAATTTTTTACTGTTGTGAGGGTATATGAACAAATCAGATTTAGTTGATGTCATTGTGGAAGCTGCACAAGTTCCCAAAAATGTTGCTGCTAAGACTTTAGAAAAAATTTTAGATTCTATTACTAAAGCTTTATGTAATGGAGAAGATGTTAGTTTAGTGGGATTTGCTACACTTTGCGTTCGTCATCGTAAAGCACGTAATGGACGTAATCCGAAGACAGGCGAATCTTTACATATTAAGGCAAGTAATGTTGTAGGATTTAAGGCTGGGAAAGCATTAAAAGATGCTGTGCAAAAAGAGTAGCAATATCTTGCAAATAAGTTTAGAATGGCGTCCCTTTCGACAGGGTGCTTAGCTCAGTTGGTAGAGCATCGCCCTTACAAGGCGAGGGTCGTAGGTTCGATCCCTACAGCACCCACCATAATATTTGCGGGAGTGGTAGTTCAGTTGGTTAGAATACCGGCCTGTCACGCCGGGGGTCGCGGGTTCGAGTCCCGTCCACTCCGCCAATTCACTAAAATTTTTAATATAATGTAGATTGAAGCCGGAATAATAAAGTATTCTTATTCGAGTTTCGGTAGTTTTTTGTTAAAAAGCCCTTTTTAGATAGATTTAGCTAAAGTTTTTCTTAATTATGTTGCAATCTATTCGTGATAGAACACAAGGCTGGATTACCAGCACGGTAATCGGATTATTAATTATTGTTTTTGCTCTTTGGGGAATTCACGGCTATTTAGAGCTTAATATGGGGAATAATAAAGTTGTGGCTAAGATTGCTGGTCAAACCTTACTACAAAGTGATTTTGATAAACTATATCAACATGCTTATCAACAAGCTCAGGACCGGTGGGGAAAAAATTTTTCTAATAATGAGAAAATGATTGATCATTTAAAAAAGCAAACTCTACAAGAATGGGAAACAGCACAAGTTCTATTTCAAGCAGCTTTACAATCAAAATACCGTATTAGTCAGGCTTTAATAAATGCTGTATTACTACAAATTCCAGCATTTCAATCAGCAGGGCATTTTTCTATTGAACAATTTTATGATGTATTACACGCTATAAATTATACCAAACTGCAGTTTTTAACAGACATAAAAAAAACATTACTTATTAATCAGGTGCAGCAAGGGATTACACAAAGTGCATTTGCTTTACCACAAGATATAAGCAATTATATAAAATATACTCAGCAAAAAAGGGATTTTGCTTATCTTATTATTCCCCATGTAAAATTTTTACACCAACAATTTAGAGTGTCAGGTTCTACAATTTTAGCTTATTATTTGAAGAATAAACAAAATTTTAGGCAACCCGAACAGGCTAGCATTGAATATATTGAGCTTTCTTCTCGGTCTGAAAAGACGTTTCTAGAAAATAGAGATAAATTAGCTAATTTAACCTATATTCATCCCGATTCTTTGGCTATTGTTGCAAATAAATTGGGATTATCAGTTTACTCTACAGGTTTTTTTGATAAGGCTGGTGGAAAAGAAAAGTTAAGTAAAAATCCAAAAATAATTGCTGCTGTATTTAGTGAAGATGTTTTGCAAGGAAATAATAGTCCTGTAATAAATATTAATCCGCAGACCGCCATTGTTTTGCGAATCAAAAAGTATCAACCATCCGGTATACAATCTTTAAATCAGGTGAAAGAAAAAATCAAAGAAACTTTAAATCAACAAATGGCAATTTCCGAAGCTTATCAGTATGGAGAAAATTTACTTAAAAATTTAGAAAAAACGGGTAATAATCCTAAAAGTTTTGCTAATAAAAATATAAAATGGCAATTCATTCGCCAAGTAAATCGATATGACAATAAATTAAACAAGGCTATAGTAAAGACTGTTTTTACGTTAGCTCCACCTAATAAGAATATTCCTATTTCTTTATCGATGAAAGGTTTTAGTTTGGAAAATGGAGATTATGTATTGGTCAAGCTATTTGCAGTTCATGATGGAAAATATCAACCCTCTAATTCTAGGTTAGATTTGTATCGCGAAGAAATTGCTGAAAATTTTGGCCAGATGGATTATAGACTATATAAACGTGACTTATTGAAAAAAGCCAAATTAATTCAATAGAATGTGGATATTTCTTAAATTTAGAAACTTAAGATTAGCTAAGATCCGATCGAAGAGAAAGATAATAATCTAGCAAATTTAAATCTTCTTTATCTGTCACTTTAATATTATCTGTACGTCCTTCTATCATTTTTGGTTGTTGGCCAAATAATTCAATTGCGCTGGCTTCATCCGTGGTGAATTGATTTTTTTTGATAGCCGAATCAAGCGCGTTAAATAGCCAATGATAGCGAAACATTTGTGGAGTTACTGCCGCCCATAATTTTTTTCTTTCCAAAGTTTTTAAGCATTGATTTTCAAGGTATTTAACAGTATTCTTTATGGGATACCCTAAAAGCCCTCCTACAGAATGGTTATTCAGTTGCATAATAAGTTTATCGATATCATTTTGGTGTAAAAGTGGTCGGGCGGCATCGTGTACTAATATCCAATCATTTTTTTTTGCAAAGCTCTTTAAAGCTAACAAGCCATTAAATACCGAATGACAACGTTCTGCTCCCCCAAATACGGTGAGCAAATGGGGTGAGCTAAATTGTAGGGTTGACCAATGTTGATCTTTTTTATTGATAACCACCACACATTTTTTAAATTTTTGATAACGCAATATAGTCGTTAAGGTATATTCAAGTATTTTTTTTCCATTAATGGAGATATATTGTTTAGGTAAATCTATTTGCATACGATTACCAACGCCAGCAGCTGGGACTATTGCAAAATAATTAGTTGAGTCTTCTTTCATTTTTAGCTGTATGTCCTAGCAGTTTAAAATTTTTTTTCTTAATGAGCTGTTACTGCCAACTTATGAATTCTTTGCTTAATGATATTGTTTCTCTTGCAAAACAAGCCGGAAGCCAAATTCTCAAGATTTACCAAAGTGATTTCACCGTTAATTATAAAAAAGATAAATCTCCTATTACTGTCGCAGATTTAGCCTCTCATGAATACATTTGTCAAGGATTACGCCGTATAACCCCGGACTTACCTATCATTTCTGAAGAATCTGACTTAGTTTCTTTTCAAAAGCGTCAATCATGGGAAAAGTATTGGTTAATAGATCCCTTGGATGGAACAAAAGAATTTTTAGAAAAAAATGGTGAATTTACTATTAATATTGCTTTAATTGAGCGGAATAAACCGCGTTTGGGCATTATATTTGTTCCATC
>VBOA01000007.1:309645-357321 GCA_005877695.1 Gammaproteobacteria bacterium
AAGCTCAGCCAGAACTAATACTTAGCCGATCATGGAAAGAAGAACAGCCGATCGCCGCGGTGGTAAGTCGTCGACATGGCATGGAGGAGTTAAAGACATTTTTAGCTCAATTTTCTAGCTTAAATTTATTGTATTGTGGAAGCGCATTAAAATTTTGTTGGTTGGCTGAAGGGTTAGCCGATATATATCCGCGGTTTTCACCTACATTTGAATGGGACATAGCCGCAGGACAGTGCATACTGAATGAGGCAGGAGGTTTAATTATCGATAATAAAGGTCAGGAATTGCAGTATAATATGTCATCTTCTCTACAGATTGCTGAATTTTTGGCGGTAGCGGATATTCGACATCATTGGTTACATTATCTTAACTCATAAAATATTACATTAGTTTTTAGGAAGCTAAATATGAATAAAAAACCGATTAAAATTGCTGTTACCGGAGCAGCTGGCCAGATAGGCTATGCTTTGTTATTTCGTATCGCATCAGGTCAAATGTTTGGTGCCGATCAACCAGTGATTCTTCATTTATTAGAATTGGAAAGAAGCTTGCCCATGTTACATGGAATAGCCATGGAGCTTGATGATTGTGCTTTTCCATTGTTAAAAAATATTGTTTGTACCAGTCAATTAAACGAATCAATGAAGGATATTAATTGGGCTATTTTAGTGGGTTCGATGCCGCGTAAAGAAGGAATGGAACGTGCAGATTTATTAAAAGTAAATGGTGGCATATTTGCTCCCCAAGGAAAAGCTATCAATACCTATGCTGCTGCGGATGTAAAACTCTTTGTAGTAGGTAACCCCTGTAATACCAATTGTTTGATAGCTATGCACCATGCTCCAGATATTCCTAAGAGTCGTTTTTTTGCTATGACACTATTGGATGAAAATCGCGCTCGTGCACAATTAGCTAAGAAAGCCTTAGTTTCTGTTGAAGAAGTGACCCAGTTGGCAATTTGGGGTAATCATTCATCCACACAATATCCTGATTTTTATAATGCTAAAATTGCAAATGAGCCTGCTTTTAAAGTGATTTCTGATAAAAATTGGCTAGAAAATGATTTTATCCCAATAGTGCAGAAACGAGGAGCAGCAGTTATTAAGGCGAGAGGAGCTTCCTCTGCTGCCTCTGCAGCTAATGCAGTCGTGGATAGTATTTATCGCTTAACTCATGACACCAAAAAAGATGATTTTTTTTCAGTGGCATCTTGTTCAATGGGACAATATGGGGTTGATGAAGGCTTGATATTTTCTTTTCCTAGCCGAGTAGACAATGGTCGGCTTAGTATAATTAATAATATTCAGCACAATTCATTTGGACAGGAAAAAATTAAATTGACTCTAGAAGAATTACTTGCAGAAAGAAATGAAATAAAGAAAATGGGTTTAATTTAATTGGTACTCGAAAACAAAAAATTGTACGGTAGATTTTTTAATTAAAGTTTCTTTCCCCCGTACAATTTATCAATTTATTTTTATTTTATAAGAAGCCAGAAATTATTATTTTTAATTATCAGCTTTTTTATTTTTATTTAGAACCTTTTATAATCATTTTTATAAAGCTATTTTAAAATTTATTTAGACAAATAAAAAATAATACAGAATTATTTTTTATTTGTCTAAATATAAAAATAAATTTTATTAAATATTTTTTCAGTGAAGAATTATTTAATTAATTTTAATAAAAAATTAAAAAATATTTGGTAGTTGAGGAATTTTCTGAAACGTTACTACTACAATGTGAGTGTTTTAATCAGGGTATAAAAATAAATTTATTCATTTAATCTATCAGGTATAAGAATTTCACGATTTCCATTGCTTTCCATAGCGCTGACCAGGCCCGCTTTCTCCATATCTTCCATTAACCGCGCAGCGCGGTTATAGCCAATTTTGAGTCGTCGTTGAATACTGGAAATAGAAGCACGACGTGTTTCTACTACAATTTGCACAGCCTGATCATATAGTACGTCTTTTTCACTAGAGTTATTGTCTAAAAAATCTAAATCTCCTCCTTCACTAAGATTGGTATGAGTAAGATCGAGAATATAGTCTGGAATAGCTGATTTTTTTAAGGCGCTAACTACTTGATGCACTTCCTGATCAGCAACAAATGCACCATGAACTCGAATAGGAACACCTGTTCCTGGTGCTAAATACAACATATCTCCATGTCCCAATAATTGCTCAGCACCCTGTTGATCAAGAATAGTCCGAGAGTCAATTTTCGATGAGACCTGAAAAGAGATCCGCGTGGGAATATTTGCTTTGATTAAGCCGGTAATAACATCGACAGAGGGTCTTTGCGTGGCCAAAATTAAATGTATACCTGCGGCTCTTGCTTTTTGGGCAATTCTTGCAATCAATTCTTCCACTTTTTTACCCACTACCATCATCATGTCAGCAAATTCGTCGATGAGGACAATTATATACGGAAGATGTTCTAAAGTTTCTGCTTTATCAACTTGCTCGGGATTCCAAAGAGGATTATTAAGGGGTTGTTTTTTATCGTTGGCTTCTTGTATTTTTTGGTTGTACCCAGCTAAATTTCGTACTCCTAAATGCGCCATTAATTTATAACGACGTTCCATTTCTGCGACGCACCAACGTAGAGCATTTGCCGCTTCTTTCATATCTGTGACAACGGGGGCTAGTAGATGAGGAATTCCTTCATAAATAGCAAGCTCCAACATTTTTGGATCTATCATAATCAATCTAACTTGCAAGGGCGTTGCTTTATATAGAATGCTTAACAGCATGGCATTGAGACCGACTGATTTTCCTGAGCCAGTTGTTCCTGCGACAAGCAGGTGAGGCATTTTCCCTAGATCCACGATGACTGGATGGCCAGCTATATCTTTACCTAAAGCAAGCGAGAGTGGTGATCGAGCGTGCTGATAGGCTGTTGAGCTTAATATTTCACTGAGCCGAACAATTTCGCGATGTTTGTTGGGAACTTCGAGTCCAATAACAGACTTACCAGGTATAACCTCCACAATACGTACGCTAACAACTGATAATGATCGAGCTAAATCTTTGGCGAGCCCTGTAATACGGCTAACTTTAATTCCTGCAGCTGGCTGCATTTCAAAACGGGTGACTACAGGTCCTGGATGGACGGCTACAACTTGTACTTGGATTCCAAAGTCTTTTAACCGCAATTCAACATCTCGAGATAATTGTTCTAATTCATCTCGCGTGTATCCCTCTTTATTCAATTTTTCAACTGGATCTAACAGAGTTAATGAGGGAAGGGAAGATTCAGTAGTATTTTTTTTATTCGAAATAGTAGTAGGTGATGAGTAAGGCTTTATAGATAAAGGGTTATGATGAATTATTTCAGTGTTGGGTAAAGGTGAATTTATTATAGGGTTAAATTGAGATGAAATTTTATTGTTAGAAATATTTGTTGCCTCAGTCTTACTGAAAGTGTTTACACGAGACTTATTTTTTTCAGACGCTCCTTTTCTCATGGAGAGTATAATGAGTTTTTTTATTTTTTCAGCAATTTTTCCTGGTAATACTGCGATATGGCTGCTGATTTTATCAATAATGTTTAACCAAGAAAAACCAGTTGCAAGGGTTGTGCTGGCTAGTAATAGTGCTAATAGAAATAATGTGCTCCCGACTACATTGAATTGTACAATAAAACTTCTGGTAATAAGATTTCCTAGCTGCCCGCCTGGTGTGTAGCCAGGCGTAGTATGTGTACTATGTAAAGCAGCAAGTCCACAAGCAGCAATAAAAATAGTAATGAACCCTACTAGACGTAGAGCCAAAAAAGGATAGCTAAAAGATAAGCTGGAAAAGCGACCTTTGAAACATTGCCATCCTCCATATAGTAATAATACTGGGAACAAGTAGGCTAAAGAGCCAAAACTATTAAAAAAGAAATGCGCAAGTCGATCTCCCCATCGGCCTGCTATGTTCAAGGATGGCTTGATAGATAACGCAGGATGGTGAGTCCATAAGGCTAAAAATAAAAAAAGAGCAAGAGCGCCACTAACAATTAGCAGACCTTCAAGTAGACGCTGCTTGAGACTTAACTGTAAAAAATCTTCGGTTCGGGTTTTTTTCAAGGGAGCTCCTTATTTAGACGTAGCATAAGCAAATAGTCTTTATTGGAATACTTATATGGGTATAGGTACTATTTATAGCGTTCTTTGATATACTTTGTTAGCCATTTTAATTATAACAATTTTTTTATTATCTGGGTTTTTACCCTAAAGTGGTTTTTATGAATAAGGTTCGAAAACATCGACTTCTCATTTTAGGTTCAGGACCTGCAGGGTATACTGCTGCGCTTTATGCAGCAAGGGCAAATCTTGACCCAGTAATTATTACGGGTATGCAAAAAGGCGGTCAATTAATGACAACAACTGACGTTGATAATTGGCCAGGTGATATAGAAGGTTTGCAAGGACCTGCTTTGATGGAGCGTATGAATAAGCATGTTGAACGATTTAAAAGTCAAATTATTTTTGATCACATCAATAAGGCTGATTTATCAAGCGCACCCTTCATGTTAAAAGGGAATGATGAAATATACCGTTGTGATGCCTTGATTATTGCTACGGGTGCGGCAGCTAAATATTTAGGTTTACCTTCAGAAAATAAGTTTAAGGGGAAGGGAGTTTCAGCATGTGCTACTTGTGACGGTTTTTTTTATAAAGGCCAAAAAGTAGCTGTTGTTGGAGGGGGTAATACCGCTGTAGAGGAAGCCCTTTATATGGCTAATATTGCCGAGCATGTTTCGCTCATCTATAGAGGAAGTAAGTTTTTTCGTCCAGAAAAGATTTTATTGGATAAATTAATGGCAAAAGTGGAGGCTAAAAAGATATCTTTAGTATTGGATACTGAAGTAGATAGTATTTTAGGAGATGAGAAAGGTGTCAATGGACTAAAAATTATAAATACTAAGACAAATACTACCAACCAATTAGACGTACATGGAGTTTTTATAGCTATAGGTCATACTCCCAACACTGAGATATTTAAAAATCAATTGGATATGGAGAATGACTATATTCTAGTGCGTGGAGGCAGGAAGGGCTTTGCGACAGCAACGAGTGTAAAAGGGGTATTTGCTTGTGGTGACGTGATTGATTCTGTTTACCGTCAAGCGATTACTTCCGCTGGAACAGGTTGTATGGCGGCACTGGATGCTGAGAAATATTTAGGTGAGAGCGCTTAAAATTATACTATAATGAGACATCGTAAATGCATAGCAGATTATTAGGGTTTTGCCTATTGTTGTTAGTTGCGTCATCATCAATAATGGCTGATGATTTAGATAATGACCTGAATAAGGATCCTTATGAAAATTATAATCGTCATGCATTTAAGCTTAATCAGACTTTAGATAAAGTTTTTTTTAAACCAGTTGCTACCGTTTATAAAACTATTTTACCATGGCCTGTTACTAAAGGTATTGGTAATTTTTTCAGTAATTTAGAACAGATTCCCACGGTTATTAATAATTTATTACAGGGAGACTTTTATGATGCCACCTCGAATACATGGCGCTTTTTAATTAATAGTACAGTGGGGATCGCAGGGTTTATCGATGTTGCGAGCCGAATTGGTTTACCTGCGAACAATCAAGACTTTGGTCTAACTTTAGCAAAATGGGGTTATACTTCTTCGGCTTATCTTGTCGTTCCAATTTTAGGGCCGCGTACAGTACGTGATGCAGTTTCTTGGCCTATTAATTATGGTGTTTTTTCCGTTTATCCTTATATTAATGATATCGCTTGGCGAAATGGTTTAACATGGGGAAGTTTTATTAATGCCAGAGCACAATTACTGGATTTTGATCAGGCTATAAAGCAAGCTTCTTTTGATCCTTATGTATTTCAACGGAATGCTTATTTACAACGTAGAAATTATTTAATTCGTGAGAATAATAACTTATCAGAAGAAGACGATGAAGAGGAAAATGATTATACCGAATAAAGATAATCATAAGTTTTTTACCGGAGGTTACTTATATTCATGAATGGCTTTTTTGGAGGATGATTTTAAAATATAAATTTTTAATTTTTGGAGGTTTATTGTGAAAGAAAAACCTAATACTGGGTTGGTTGAAACTAAGCGAAAAAAAGTCGCTGAAGGGCTGGTTAAATTATTAGCAAATAATTCTGTATTATATTTAAAAACACATAATTTCCATTGGAATGTAGTGGGCCCTATGTTTCAACCTTTGCATAGTGTATTTGAAACACAATACATTGATCTATGGAATGCAGGAGATACAATCGCTGAACGCGTGCGAGCATTAGGATTTCATGTTCCAGCAAGCTATGCTGATTTTTCAAAATTAAGCAAAATTAAAGAGGTAGTTGGCATTCGGCAAGTAAAAGCTAAGGATATGATTAGCCAACTAGTACATGATAATGAAGTGATGACTCGGATAGCTAGAGAGCTGTTACCCGAAACAGAAGGCGCTGATGACCAAGTTTCTGTTGATTTACTTTCTGACCGAATGGAAGTCCATGAGAAAAATGCCTGGATGTTACGAAGCTTTTTAGAATAGAGGCTTTTTAATACCAACTTCACCATCCTATATATACCCTAGAGGATTGTCCTGTGTTACTATGATTGCGTTTAGTTTATCTCTGCCATACCTAGATTAATAAGCGTGAAAACGATTTACATCTTGGAAGTGGCCTTTTTTAGCCTTTTGGAGGTTTTGCGTGAATAAAAGATTGTATGTGGGTGGTTTAAGCTATAGCGTCGATGACGATGGATTAAGAGAGCTTTTTACCCCTTTTGGGACAGTAAACTTCGTTAAAGTTATTCGAGACTTCCATAGTGGCCGTAGTAAGGGCTTTGGTTTTGTTGAAATGTCTACACCTGAAGAAGCGAAAGAAGCTATAGAAGCTTTACATGGTAGTATCCATGAAAGACGTACCATCACAGTTTCTGAAGCTAATCCACCGGATTCTAGTTCAGGCGGAACGGGTGGACGTCGTACTGGCGGCGGTGCTGGCGGCGGACGTCGTACCGGTGGTGGTGGACGTGGAGGCATGGGCGGCGGCAATGGCGGTGGTTTTCATCGTGGCCGTGAGCAACGTAAAGAGCAGTATTAAGAGAGTAAACACCTTAGTAACCTTAGTATAATATAATAGAAGTAAGGCTTAATTTCCGCCTAAGTAAGTGCGGGCACAACACCATACATCTATTCTTTTTACACCCACATCGTATAGAGCGCGACTCATCTCGATGAGTGTATGGCCAGTGGTCATTACATCATCGAGTAGCGCTATATGCTGATTGCTAAGGTTTTGCTTTGCAGTAAAGGCATTTTTCACGTTACGTGAACGCTGCTTTGCGGGTAGCAGACTTTGGGCAGCGGTGTTTATGACTCTTTTGCAGCATTTATAACCAATACGTATATTTAATTTTTTTGAAATGGGGCGAGCCAACTCTATCGCTTGATTAAAGCCACGTTCATACAGTCTTTTTTTATGCAAAGGAACGGGGATAATTAAATCTGGTAATTTCTCATTCTGGTACAGTAAACTGATTTTTTCGGCTAACAATGTTCCCAAAATTTGTGCATAAATTAAACGTTGCTGAAACTTAAGATCAGTAATCATTTTTTTTATAGTTTCTGTATAAGAAAAAAAGACGCATAACTTATGGAAAAATAAGGGCTTATTTAAACACTTCCCGCAAATCGATTGTGTTGGAATAACTAAAGGGGCAGAACAATAAGCACAGACATTTTTTAACCAAGGTAGTAATTCTTCACATTCAATGCATAAATCTAGGTCTCTATTAGATTTGTCATGACATAAAATGCAGTGATAAGGGAATAAACAGCGAGAGATTCTTTTATTTATTTGTTTTAGTAATATGTTGATATTCATTCTTCAAAATCCTTTGTTAATAAATAAAGACATCAAATTCAAGCTATCGAAAGATAAAATTGATAGAAATAATGACTTAATTCATAATAACTCTTTTTATATCATGAATGGGTAATACAATTTAAATTTCCTATTTATTTAAGCAAAAACTTATGAAATTATGAAGGTATAAATATGTGTGGAATTGTCGCAGGAATAGCACAGCGTAATATTGTTCCTATTCTTCTTGAAGGTTTGAAAAGGCTAGAATATCGTGGCTATGATTCGGCTGGAATCGCCATATTAGATGAAAAGCAACATTTAATACGTCGACGAACCGTTGGTAAAGTTGAAACTTTAGAAAAAACAATAATACCCGAGTGTTTATCAGGTAATATTGGCATTGCGCACACCCGTTGGGCGACTCATGGGAAGCCTAGTGAATCAAATGCTCATCCTCATATTTCAGGTTCTAATATCGCGTTAGTTCATAATGGCATTATTGAAAATTATTTACCTTTAAGGCAAGAACTAATAAAAGCGGGCTATCTCTTTGAGTCTGAAACCGATACCGAAATTATTGCCCATTTATTAAATCAAGAACTGAAGAATAATAATAACTTTCTAAGTGCAGTTCAGAAAACAATAGTCCGTTTAGAAGGCGCTTTTGCTGTTGTTTTTCTCTATCAGGAAAAACCTCAATCCTTAATAGCCGTACGTAAAGGTAGTCCTTTAATGGTGGGTTTAGGTGATGGGGAAAATTTTATTGCTTCTGATCATTTAGCTTTGCTTCCGGTTACGCAACAATTTATTTATTTACATGAAAATGATATTGCTGAAATCAGCGCAGAAAAAGTTAGCTTCTATGATAGTAAAGGCAATGTGGTTCATCGTTCTAAACATTTAATTGATTTACCAAAAGAGATAGTAAGTAAAGGAAAATACCGACATTTTATGGAGAAAGAGATCTTTGAGCAACCTTATGCGGTTAACGCAGCTTTAGAAGGTCGTTTAGTGAATCAATCAATATTTTGGGATGAAATTTTTGGTGCTAATTCCATTCACCGTTTTAGTAAAATTAAAGAGGTGCAAATAGTTGCTTGTGGAACTAGTTATCATGCAGGTTTGGTTGCTGCTCACTGGTTAGAACGATGGGTGGGTATTAATTGTCAGGTAGATATTGCTAGTGAATTTCGTTATCGAAGGCATATTATCCATCCAGAGACATTATTTATTGCTATATCTCAGTCGGGAGAAACAGCAGATACATTAGAAGCACTAAGACAAGCTAAAACTGAAAACTATGCGGCTACATTAACGATTTGTAATGTTTCTGGAAGCACCATGGTACGGGAATCTGATTTTGTATTATTAACGCGAGCAGGTCCCGAAATTGGTGTGGCATCGACTAAAGCGTTTACAACTCAATTAACGGTTCTATTATTATTAACATCATTCTTAGGGTTATCTCATGGCTGGAATAAAGAACAAGAAGAGGCTTGTCTATCTGAACTAAGAAGTTTGCCTAAATTTTTAGAGCAAACATTAAAACTAGATTCAGCTATTAAGAAATTAGCTAAAATTTTTATTGATAAGGAACATGCTTTATTTATTGCTCGTGGAATTTATTTCCCTGTAGCATTAGAAGGAGCACTCAAGATCAAGGAGATTTCTTATATCCAAGCTGAAGCTTATCCTGCAGGAGAATTAAAGCATGGACCACTTGCTTTAGTTGATAGTAATATGCCAGTAGTAGTGTTAGTCCCATCGAATTCTCTGCTAGATAAATTAAAGTCAAATATTCAGGAAGTGCGCGCCCGTAATGGTCAACTCATTTTATTTGTTCAGGAAGAAATCGATCTAAATGACACTGAAAGCAAAAGTATTTTATTACCCAAGGCAAGTGATATGATTAGCCCACTAATTTTTGCAATTCCATTACAACTTTTAGCCTATCATGTAGCGGTTTTAAAAGGCACTGATGTCGATCAGCCACGCAATTTAGCAAAATCGGTGACAGTTGAGTAAGAAAATTTAATGCTCAGAACTTATTTTGCAGAGACTTTTACAATTTCAGCTAATTTATTCGCAATAGTTTGTACTTCGGACAATTCGCTTCCTTCAACCATGACACGAATTACAGATTCTGTTCCTGAAGGCCTTAATAAAATTCGTCCGCGATCTTTTAATAAAAACTCTGCTTCTTGTATAGCTTTTTTTATTTTAGTATTGCCCATTACGACTAAAGGATTTTCAACAGGGATGTTAATTAATGTTTGAGGAAATTTTTTCATTGCTTTTTTGGCAGCATGCAATGATAGGCCTGAGGTTTGAATAGCTTCTAGTATTTGCAATGCAATAATGATGCCATCCCCAGTTTTAGTTAAACGACGAGAAATAATATGTCCAGAAGATTCTCCGCCTAATTGCCAATTTTTACTTTGCAATGTTTCATTAACGTATCTATCACCCACAGAAGTTCGAATAAAATCAAGTCCTAATTCCTTTATAGCTAATTCTAAACCGAGATTACTCATGGCTGTGCCTACAATGCCACCTTTAATATGACCCTTTTTAATACCATGCTGAGTTAATAGAAATAATAATTCATCCCCGTCAACAATTTCCCCCAAATTATCAACCATCAATACTCGGTCACCGTCACCATCAAAAGCAATTCCTAAATCGGCTTTTTCAGATAAAACTGTTTTTTGTAAAATATCTAAATGAGTAGAGCCACAGTCTTTATTAATGTTCAAACCGTTTGGTTTTGTACCTAATAAGGTTAAATTAGCCCCTAATTCTGAAAATAATGATGGGGCAATATTGTAGGTAGCTCCATTTGCACAATCGAGAATGATTTTTAAACCTTCTAAGTGAAAGGATTTTGGGATTGTTGATTTACAAAAATTAACATAGCGTAATTTTGCATCTTCCACCCGAATTGCTTTACCTAATTTAGCGGAATCAACCGTCTGAATAGTTTGCTTAAGATGATTTTCGATATGTAGCTCGATATTATCAGCTAATTTACTTCCATCATGAGAAAAAAATTTAATTCCATTATCGTAGTAAGGATTGTGGGATGCACTAATTACTATACCTGCTTGCGCACCTAAATCATGAGTCAAAAAAGCAATAGCAGGAGTTGGGATAGGGCCTAAAAGATGAACATCGACTCCTGCAGCAGACAAACCAGCTTCTAAAGCAGATTCTAACATGTAGCCAGAGATACGCGTATCCTTACCAATTAAAACTTTATTTCGTCCATTTGCTAGAACTTTTCCTACAGCCCAACCTAGTTTTAATACAAACTCCGGTGTAATAGGATCTTCACCTACTTTTCCACGTATGCCATCTGTCCCAAAGTATTTTCGGGTTTTTATCATGATGAATCCAAGAATAATTCGATCAATTACAGACTATCTACTGCTGGATCGTTATCAGTTATTGATGAGTCCTTGTGTGAAGGTGATTTTTCCTCGGAAGAAGAGAGCGGGTCTTTCTTATTTCCGTTACTCCAACCTTTGGGTTCTCTAGGAGGCTTGCCTGCCATAATGTCATTTATTTGGCTGGAATCAATCGTTTCATATTTAATCAACGCTTCTGCCATGAGGTGTAATTTTTCGATGTTATCTTGTAATAGTGTTTCAGCAAGTTTGTAATTACGATCAATAATACTACGACTTTCTTCATCAATTAATTGTGCAGTATCATCAGAAAATTTATTATTTTTAGCTATTTGATGACCTAAAAACACTTCTTCATTTTCTTGATTATAAGTTAATGGACCAAGACGCTCAGATAAACCCCATTTAGTTATCATGTTTCTAGCAATTTCAGTGGCGCGTTGTATATCGTTGGATGCACCAGTCGTAATTTGTTCGGATCCAAAAATCAGATATTCGGCAATGCGTCCACCAAACAAACTAGCTATCTGACTCTCCAAACGCTGTTTAGTATAGCTATAGCGATCTTCTTCTGGCAAAAACATAGTTACACCTAAGGCCTTGCCACGTGGGATAATAGTAACTTTATATACAGGGTCATGCTCAGGGACTAAACGTCCTACAATAGCGTGTCCTGCTTCATGGTAAGCAGTTAATTTTTTCTCTTTTTCATTCATCACCATGGAACGTCTTTCGCCACCCATCATCACTTTATCTTTAGCTTTCTCCAAATCAACCATATCAACGGTTGATTTATTTTCACGCGCCGCAAATAAGGCAGCCTCATTGACTAAATTGGCTAAATCAGCGCCTGAAAACCCAGGCGTACCTCTGGCGATAATCACTGGTTTCACATCTTTTCCATAAGGAACTTTTCTAAGATGAACCTTTAAAATTTGCTCACGACCGCGAATATCAGGTAGACCCACAATAACTTGTCGATCAAATCTGCCAGGTCGCAGTAAAGCAGGATCTAAAACATCAGGACGATTAGTGGCAGCCATAACAATAACACCTTCATTACCCTCAAACCCGTCCATCTCAACCAACAATTGATTCAATGTTTGCTCACGTTCGTCATGTCCACCCCCTAAACCGGCACCACGATGGCGGCCAACTGCATCTATTTCGTCTATAAAAATAATGCAGGGAGCTTGCTTTTTAGCTTGCTCAAACATATCTCTTACGCGAGATGCACCCACGCCAACAAACATCTCAACGAAGTCCGAGCCTGAGATCGTGAAAAAAGGTACTTTAGCTTCACCTGCGACAGCTCGTGCTAAAAGTGTTTTACCAGTTCCCGGAGGACCCATTAATAAAACACCACGTGGAATTTTTCCGCCTAGTTTTTGGAACTTAGCGGGGTCTTTTAGAAACTCAACTAATTCACTCACTTCTTCTTTCGCTTCTTCAGCACCCGCCACATCAGCAAAAGTAACCTTAACTTGGTCTTCACCTAATAAACGGGCACGACTACGACCAAAAGACAAAGCGCCTTTTCCACCAGCCCCCCCCATTTGTCGCATAAAAAATATCCATACTCCTATGAGTAATAACATAGGGAACCAATTAATAAAAATACGCATCAAGAAACTTTCTTGTTGCGGCGGTTCTCCTTTTACATTGACCTTATTTTTTAATAACTCTGGGAGTAGATATTGATCAGGAATGGGCATATAGCTCGTGAATGATTTATCGCCTTGTAACTGACCTTTTATAACTTGATTACTTTGTATTGTTACAGACTGCACATTTCCTTGCTGCACGTCTTTCAAAAACTCAGAATATGTTAAGCGTTCGCCACCATTATTACGAGGTTCGAGATTATTAAATACCGAGATAAGTATGACAGCAATAATGAGCCATAAAAAAAGATTTTTCAGCATGTCGTTCAAACTAGACTACCTCGCATTTCTCACAAAAAGGAGCATTATATACTAAATTTTGTGTTTCGATTATTTTAAGCTCTTTTTCAGTTTGTTACCAAGCGAACTAAATGAATGTACTTTTTTGCATTAGAATTTTGTTTCAGCATTTAAGAAAATATAATCTCCTTAAAACATTGTCTAAAAAACCATTTGAGCATAAATCCAAGGTTTATTTTCCTTTATGATAACCGATAGCAACTAAATAAACTTCAGCAGAGCTTCCTCTAGAAGCAGAAGGTTTTCGAATAGCAACTTTGGTAAATAAGCTTCTTAAGGCTTTTAAAAAAGTTTCAAAGCCTTCTCCTTGAAAGATTTTTACTATAAAGCTCCCTTGGGGTTTTAATACTTTCTGAGCAAAATCTAGTGCTAATTCAGCTAAATAAATGGATCTAGGTTGGTCAACACTACGCATACCACTAAAGTTGGGGGCCATATCGGAAATTACAAGATCTATAGGTTTTGATTGTACACGTTGTAAGAATTGTTGCATAACAGATTCTTCTCGAAAATCTCCTTGGAGGAACTCCACATGGTTTAAAGACTCCATGGGCAAAATATCCAAGGCATAAATTTTTCCTGTGGCTCCAACAAGTCCTGAGACAAGTTGAGACCATCCCCCCGGCGCAGCTCCAAGGTCAACGATAGTCATCCCAGGCTTAATTAATTTAGTTTTCTCTTGGATCTCCAAGAGTTTATAAGCTGAGCGAGAACGCAAACCCTCTTTTTGAGCGCGTTTTACATAAGGGTCGTTAAAATGCTGTTTTAACCAGCGAGGACTACTTTTACTTCTAGACATCGGGTTGTTGTTGACAGTGAGTTTCGCGTATTAGGAATTTTCCAATTAACAAGGCTATAAGGTAGCAAAAAGGTAATATCAAAAAAGCTTTCCGATAGTCTTCGACGCTATAAAAAGGACTACCATTATGGTAAGTTCCATTCCAGTTTAAATGTAAAAATATACCAATTACTGGTTGAAATAAAGCCCCTCCGGCCACTGTGGCCATGTTATTAATTCCCATAGCTGTTCCAGCTACGCTAGAGTGATTATTATCTTTAACAACCCCGAATGCCAATGATTGTCCGGAAGCCGCAAGACCAAATAAAAATAAACAAATATAAAGCCAAAATAAGGGAAGATGTGGGATATAAATAACCGGGATTAGGCCAATTATACCTAAGCTTGCAGCAAATTTTAATGGCATACCACGTAAGTTTACCTTATCTGACCACCAACCTAGTAATGGGCAACCTATTCCTATAGCTAACCAAATCATAGTGCAAGCGGCAGAAGCTGCTTTGGTGCTAAGCCCATACGCTACTACTAGAAAAGAAACCCCCCATAATGCAGCAAAAGCCGTAATCGGCGCCCATACCATAAAGGAATATAAGGCGATAAACCAGGTTTGACTATTAGATGCAACTTGATGAAAACTTTGAAGTAGGCTTTTTTTCGAAGTGGACTGAAACTTATGTCCTTTTGAAACAACTTCTGGGCTGTCTCTTACTATTAACCAGATTAAGAGGGCTAAAATAACACCTATTATCCCTAAAAGAATAATAGTCAGTCGCCAACCCCAGTGGTTTACTGCAATAGTTAATGGGGTTTCACCAACAATTGCTCCTACGCAACTCATTAACTCAACTAAACCGGTTAAAAAAGCAAAATATCGAGATGGGAACCACCGGGAGATAAGCACTAGGGTTCCTATAAATGAAAAAGCTGAACCCATTCCCATCATAAATCGACCTGCAGAAGCGGTGGTCATATTGGTAGTTGAGCCAAACAAAAAAGCGCCTATCGCACAGGTAAGAACTGCAATGGTTAACAAGCGTCGAGGACCGAATCTATCAAACAAAAAACCCGCTGGAAGCTGCATAGGAGTATAAGAATAATAATAAAAAGCCGCCATTGTTCCTAAGGTTATAGCATTGAGTCCAAGGTCATTAATTAATTGATTTGTCATTACCGCAGGAGAGACTTGCAAGATGAACTCATACATATAAAAACATGAGGCAAGAATGCAAATAACAGCGGCGAGTAAAGTAGGTTTTTGTTTTGCCAATGAAAGCGAGGATAAATTGTTATTTTTAGACATAAGATTTGATTAAAGTAACCATTCTAATAAAAAGCTTAAACTGCATTAGCTGTTTCATTAGAATATTGTGATTTGCAATAGGTTTCTCGGAGCAAAAAGTGACTTACCAAAAATGCAATGATATGACATAAAGGCAATACAAAAAGCGCTTTTTGATAATCTACTATACCATAAAAGGGGGTACCATTATGCATAACCCCTTGCCAATTTACATAAAGTAAAATCCCTATTAAAGGTTGAAATAAAGCTCCTCCAGCGACTACAGCCATATTGTTAAAACCGATAGCCGTGCCTACTACGCAAGAAGTATTATTATCTTTGACAACGCCAAAAGCTAATGATTGTCCCGATGCAGCTAAACCAAACACAAATAAAATAAAATAAAGCCAAATTAAAGGTAACACAGGGCAATATATAATAATTGTGAGACTGATTATCCCTAATAAAGAAGCTAAACTGAGTGGCTTTGATCTTGAATTGATTTTATCAGAAAACCAACCTGCCAAGGGGCTACCTAAGCCGATACCTAACCAAATCATTGCACTCGCTTCAGAAGCGGCTTCTGTGGTAAGACCATAACTCGCTACGAGAAAGGGTATGCCCCACAAAGCCGCAAATGCAGTAACAGGAGCCCATATAGAAAAAGAATACAAAGCAATTAACCAAGTTTGTCTATTACTACAAACTTGTTGTAACCGTTTCAATTCACTTTTTTTAGATGGGGATTGAAACTTATGCCCTTTTGAAACAACCTCTGGACTATCTCTGACCACCATCCATACCAATGAGGCTAATAAACAACCCACAATAGCTAAGGAGATAGACGTTGATCGCCATCCCCAATGATTAATAGCCGTCACTAACGGAACCTGGCCAGCAATTGCTCCTACTGAGCTCATTAATTGCACGAGTCCAGTAAGTAAAGCAAAATACTGAGGTGGGAACCATCGTGAAACCAGAAGCAAAGCTCCTATAAATGAAAAAGAAGATCCTATGCCCATTAATAATCGACCAAACGAGGCCATTACCGCATTAGGCGTTATGCCAAATAGAAATGCACCTAGAGCACATATCAAAATAGCTAAGGTTATTAAACGCCGGGGGCCAAAGCGATCAAACAATAGGCCGGCAGGTAACTGCATGGGAGTGTAAGAATAATAATAAAAAGCTGCCATGGTTCCTAAACTCGCTGCATTAAGACCTAAATCACGCATCAATTCGTTAGTCATAACAGCAGGGGATACTTGCAAAGTATACTCATACATATAAAACATGGCAGCAAGTATACAAATGACAGAAGCGAGGAATAATTGTTTCTTAGTAATTAAAGAATGTGGCACTTCTTGTGACATTATTGCTTCATTATTGTACATTATTTACCTCTTAGATCAAATTCCTTATGACCTTATTGTTGATAGCTTTTTTTAAAAGATCAAGTTTACATTATTAGGCATACCATAAATGTTCATTTAAAGTCTTGATAGAAAACAATAAGGGATTGAGATTTTGTTTGCAAGCCTATAAAATTTTCAAATGAATGATAAAGATTGATCCTAAAAAATACTTTGTTATACTTGGGCAGCTATTGCCGGGATGGCGGAATTGGTAGACGCGCCGGACTCAAAATCCGGTAATGGTGACATTGTGTGGGTTCGAGTCCCACTCTCGGTACCATTAAAAATTATTTGGTTTGAAGGAGAACGGTGGCAGTGGCTGCAATTCCTTCTTGACGCCCAATAAAACCTAATTTTTCTGTAGTAGTTGCTTTAATATTGATCTGATTTAGATCAATTTTCATAGCTTGTGCTAAATTAAATCTCATTTCTGAAGAGTAGTCCTTAAGCTTAGGAGCTTCTGCAATGATAGTGATATCTACATTATTAATAGACCAATTTCTTTCTTCTAGCATTTTGACGGTTGCTTGTAAGAACAGCCTACTATCTCTATTTTTCCAACGCTCATCAGTATCAGGGAAATGCAGACCTATATCCCCCAAAGCACAGGCTCCTAAGAGGGCATCTACTAGAGCATGAATGACGACATCACCATCTGAATGTGCTTTAAGGCTCATTCGATAGGGAATTTTGACACCTCCTAAGATGATATGGTCTCCTATTTCAAAAGCATGCACATCATAACCATAACCTACACGTAAATTAATGTTCATAACTTCCTCGTTTTTTATTGCAATTTTTGCTTAACGCGGTAACGACTAGTATCGTATCATGTTGGACAGATATTTTTCAGGGGTATAAATGGAACATAGGAGGCTATTCTAGATAAAGACTAGGTTAGACATGAAAGCAAGTGCTATGATTAACGAGCATATTTTAGTCGAGTAAGGTTTAATGATAGAGATGACAAATTATTTTACAAATTATTTTTTAGTGGCTATGCCTATTTTAACTGATGCTTATTTCAATCGTTCCGTAGTATATATTTGTGAGCATACTGAAAAAGGAGCATTGGGTATTGTGATTAATCAGCCTTTATATTCCTTGTGGATTAATCTTTCAGAAATATTAGAAGACATTACGAATAGCAAGACAGAAGCAAGTAAGAATGCCGGAGCGGATTTTCCAATCCTATGTGGGGGACCTGTTCATTCTGAACGTGGCTTTGTGATACATGCGTCTGAAGGTGAATGGCAATCGAGTCTTAAAATGAATAGTGAAATTTCTGTTACTACATCGAAAGATATTTTGCTGGCGATTGCTAAACAACAAGGTCCAAATAAGTTTATTTTCTCATTAGGTTATGCAAATTGGATAGCGGGTCAAATAGAACAAGAAATTGTTAATAATTTTTGGTTAACTTTACCCGCAAGTCCTAATATATTATTTGATATTCCATTTGAACAACGTTGGTTAAGAGCTATGGATTATTTAGGCGTGGATGTTACTAAATTAGCTTATATAGGTGGTCATGCCTGAGATTAAAACTGTTATAGGATTTGATTTTGGCTCTAAGTATATTGGTGTGGCAGTAGGTCAAATTTCTCCTTCCTTAGCTCAACCTTTAACCAGTTTAACGGTTAAAAATGGTGAACTTCCATGGGAGGAAATTGAACAATTATTGGAAATTTGGTCACCAGATGCATTAGTAGTAGGTATCCCGTTAAATATGGATGGAACAAAGCAATCGATAACCTATTTAGCCCAAGATTTTTTAATGCAGTTAAAAAATCGTTTTCAACTTCCGGTTTTTCCAGTTGATGAAAGGCTAACTACAGTTGAGGCACGTTCACGACTTTTTGCTGTTGGTGGATATAAAGCTTTAAAAAAAAAATCTATTGATAGTATTGCAGCCCAATTAATTGTTGAAATGTGGTTAGAAAACCAATGAGTAAGGTACTTTTTAAATCAACCTCCATTGTTGCCTCCATGACGTTGATTTCGCGAATTTTAGGATTTGTTCGCGATATGGTGGCAGCTAGAATTTTTGGTGTCACGGCTGCTGTCGATGCTTTTTATATCGCTTTTAAAATTCCTAATTTTATGCGTGGACTATTTGCTGAAGGATCTTTTTCTACGGCCTTTATTCCTACTTTATCTGAATATAAACAAACGCGCCCACCCGAAGAGGTGAAACAATTTGTTGCCTATATAGCAGGTACATTAGGCTTCATTTTATTAGGAATTTGTATTCTTGGCGTTCTAGGAAGTAAAGGTTTAGTTAGTTTATTTGCCCCCGGCTTAGATCCTTATCGTTTTCAATTAGCTGTAGAGATGTTAAAGATTACATTTCCTTACTTGATGCTGATCTCTTTAACAGCTTTAGTTGGTGCGACTTTAAATTGTTATGGACAATTTTGGGCGCCTGCTTTTACACCCGCATTATTAAATATTTCATTAATCATTACTGCTTTTGGGGTGGCGAGATTTTTTAAAGTACCGGTTGAAGCACAGGCATGGGGTGTGTTGTTAGCAGGATTTTTACAGTTAGGTTTTCAATTACCCTTTTTAAATCGATTAAAATTGTTGCAAAAACCAAAATTTAAGTGGCGTGATCCCGGCGTGCAAAAAGTATTAAGACTGATGTTGCCAGCCTTATTCGGTTCATCTATAGGCCAAATCAGTTTATTATTGAATACGGTTTTTGCTTCTTTTTTAGTTGCAGGGAGTGTAACTTGGCTTTATTACTCAGATAGACTTGCTTATTTTCCATTAGGTGTGTTTGGTGTGGCTTTAATGACCGTAATTTTACCTCATCTTTCTCGCCAGCATGCAGCGAAATCTCCTGAATTGTTTGCCAGTACTTTAAATTGGGGCTTGCGTTGTAATTTATTAATCGGAATCCCTGCTTCTTTAACCATGTTAATCTTATCGGGGCCGTTAATTGTAACACTTTTTCATTATGGAAAATTTACCATCCATGACGTATTTATGACACAACGAAGTGTGATAGCTTATTCCATTGGCTTGCAGGCATTTATGTTGATTAAAGTATTGGCAGCTGCTTTTTATGCGCAGCAAAATATAAAAACGCCTGTACGTATCGGAATTATTGCCTTAATTGCGAATATGATTTTTAATGCGCTATTAATTTTTCCTTTAAAACATGCTGGTTTAGCTTTGGCAAGTTCGTTATCAGCGTGGTTGAATGCAGGCCTATTGTTATGGGGATTGCAAATCCGCAAAGTTTTTCAGTGGCAATCCGGCTGGCTAAAGTTTGTATTGCAATTAGTATTCGCTAATAGCGTATTGTGTTTATTTTTATATTGGGCAGCATCCACTACTTTAGTTTGGATAACTTGGAATTGGCAGCAACGCTTTACACATATTTTTATTCTGGGTATCTTTGCAATTATTATTTATCTTGTCATGTTATGGATAAGTGGTTTGCGTTACCATGATTTAAAAGCTCAATCATGACCATGGCAGAACTTATTTGCAATACTCATAATATAAAAACGAGGCATAGAGGTTGTGTTGTAACTATTGGTAATTTTGATGGTATACATCAAGGACATCAAAGTGTTATTCAATCTTTACTCAAACTTGGACGACAATTTCAGCAGCCTACATGCGTGATTCTCTTTGAGCCTCATCCACAAGAATTTTTCTATGGGGATAAGGCCCCAGCACGCTTAATGCGACTTGGGGAAAAAGTTAAATATCTGCAACAATTAAATATCGATCGAGTTCTTTGCTTACGTTTTAATAAACAATTAGCAGAGTGTACAGCTGAAAGTTTTGTTAAAAAAATTTTGGTTGATAAATTAGGTATGAAAGGTTTAATTATAGGCGATGATTTTCGTTTTGGGAAAGGACGCCAAGGAGATTTTGGTTTTTTGCAAAAATTGGGCCATGAATATGGATTCAAAGTTTTCTCTACACCCACCGTGTTATTAAAAAATGAGCGTATAGGTAGTTCTCGGGTAAGGGAGGCGGTAAAACAAGCTGATTTTAAATTGGCAGCATTATTATTGGGGCGTCCATTTAGACTAAGTGGTCGTGTTATCTATGGTGATCAACGCGGTCGATTACTTGGATTTCCAACAGCGAATATTCGATTACGTCGCAAGGTCTTACCTTTACAAGGCGTTTTTGTTGTAAATGTTTATGGTTTGGCAGCGATAGGGTTGCCGGGTATTGCCAATTGTGGAAAACGCCCAACTATAAATGGTTTGAAAAATTTGCTAGAAGTTCATTTATTGGATTTTGATCAAAATATCTATGACCGATTCATCGAAATAGAGTTTTTGAAAAAAATACGCGATGAAAAAAAATTTGAAAGTTTAGAAGCGCTTAAACAACAAATTACTAAAGATGTGGCGCTAGCTAAAAAATATTTTATGAAAAATTAGCCAGTTAATTTTTATCATTTAATAAATCTTTAATTACTATCATTTCCAATAAAGAAATCTATATTAATGATGCTAATGCTCTAGGCATATCAAGAATAGGTAAAATCTGAAATAAACAGGGAGGTATTTAATTTATGAAACTAGTTAAAAGGTTAACTCTATGTCACTCTATGTCAAGTAGATCTATAACAAATATCCATATTTTTGGAGATAGTCTTACTGACACGGGAGGGAAAAACAGTGAATTTTATAAGTTTCGTAAACTTCCTAGATGGTTAACAGCAATGCTTCTTGGACATTCGCCCTGGGGATTGTTTAGCAACGGCCCTGTTACCTGGGCAGATTTTGTAGCACTTGAGTTTGAGTATCGACAGAAATCGGAACAAAATCCCTTAATGCGTAATCATTCTAAAAATGATGTGCAGTGCTGGGCGCAAGGAGGGGCGACCGCTTATAATTATAATTCGTGGTGGAGTTATTTAGAATTTCCAAAAACATTTTATGCACGTCCTTTTGTTACGCATCTCAGTGCCGAAACAAAAAAAGCTTATGCTTATATGGGGAAGAATAGTATTTCATTCGAGAACTCTCTTGCTCTTAATATGATTGGCATTAATGACTTGCTCACTATTGGATATATGGATGAGGAGGGAGTAACAAGAGCCATTCAAAGCATAAAAGAATGGATGGATTTTTTTGTTTTGAATGGGGGAAGGGATGTTTATTTGGTTAATATGCCTGATATCACACTCACGCCAAGATATCACACTAAGACAGAAGAAGAAAAAGAACAAACGCGAGCTATAATTAATTCTTTCAATCGTCAATTAAACAACTTAGTGGCGAGTTACCAGAAGCATCAAAATGCAGGCTTTGAATCGTATGATACACCTATTTCACTGAATAGCCGGACACTTCCTCAAGAAAAGGCATTTATTATTCAAGGAAAAGATTTAAATAGGAAAATTTATTTTTGGCAAGGTGAAAAATATTTAGAGAACGATGATGGAACTTATCTTAATGTTGATGTGCAGCTATCCAAAAAACAATGGAAATTTTTAGAAGATTTAGGACAAGTAAGTAGCGTTGGAACTGATAATTTAAAGTATTACATAAAAAGACAAGCGATATCAAAAGCAAAACTAAACTGTCATATTGGGCTTTTGGATGTTCATGCCTTATATCAAAGTATTCATGGTAATCCTGAAGAAAATGGTTTTACCATTGGATGTGCTTTATATACTACCTGGGCAAATGATATTAATAAAGTACTAAAAAAAATCAAAACTAAAAATGCAGTTGTTTTACAGGAACTAACAAATGCAACTAACAGTAAAGTACATTGTTATCAAGTTTACTATATTAAAGAGGGCCAGCTTATACAAGTAGCTAAGGAGAAAATACTTTACTTAAAACAAGAGGATTCTCCCTATCGGGCAATGCAAGTAATTTACCAAAAAACACCTAATGCACCAAGCCAAGAAGCATTATTAATTACTGATTGTGGTACATTACGCGATCCTTCTATAGGCCAGATTATTTCGTCCGCTTTAAGAGGTGTTACAGTTGGTGGCTTGCCACTTCATTTAGCAGACGTCTCCATTTCATTATCCGAAGCTAGAAAAAATAGCGGATTACCCAAAGCAAAAAAAGGTCAGTCAGAACCCGCGGGAGGTTGCTTATCTTGGGATGACGTGCATCCTACACAAGAAGTCCATGCAAAAATTGCTGGGAATTTCATTAAGAAAATTGAGAGTAATTACCGTTTTAAAGAGCAAGGATTATTTTTGGATGATATGAACAGCAGACTCATGCCAGAAAAAAGCCCCGATTATCAGCCCTGCCTTCATCGAGAAGCACCGGATGATTTGAAAGCCTGGAGAGAACCAATAAAAGAAAAAGAAATAGTACCGAAAAAGGCAGCAAAAATTTTAGGAATTCCATCTGCTGCTGATTTGAAAAAACAGCTCGAACCAACTCTGCCTTTGCTTGTAAGTTTCTTTTGTAAGGTAGAACAAAAGGTTAATAAATTACAGAAGGAACTATATAAAAGAAATACGCAAGTTATTCAAGGAAAATTGGACACATTTAAGGAATTACAGAAAATACTTGCTGTACACGGTGAAAAAATTAAAACTCATGAAGCTATGCCCGAGTTTTATCAAAAAATAGCTCATTGGCATCACGAAAATCAACAAATACTTAATGAGCATAGAAATTCAATGACTCGATTTTTCAGTAAGAAAACTCGCCATATTAAAACTAGTTCAGCCACACTCGTAGAAACTACACTCGAGGAACTAAGCCATAAGTTAGCACAGTTCTCTTCATCCTCTATCGCATAAGAGCCATTAACGTTTTGTTTTTTGGAGTATAGCTTGTAAATTTGCTTTTGAGTTGCTTCAAAACTGATTTTGACAGCAAATATTTTGACGAAATGCGTTCAGCTGATTAGACTACGCGGATTATGTCACGAAAAGAATTTCATTTAACTCTCGAGGCCAGTGAGCAGATTGCTCCAGATGTCAAACATTTCACTTTTCGTTATGAAGAGGGGGGGGGCTTTGAGTTCATTCCCGGCCAATTTATTACTTTGCATATACCTACGGATGAAAAAATATTGCGTCGTAGCTATAGTATCGCCAATAAAACTCACGTTGCAAATAATAAAATTGAATTTGCCGCTTCTTATGTACCCGCAGGTATTGCAAGTGAATTTCTATTTGCATTGAAGCCTGGAGATAGGGTCACAGCAACCGGTCCTTTTGGTCGGCTTATTTTACGCGAGGAGATGCCGGAACGTTATATTTTGGTAGCAACGGGTACGGGTGTAACACCTTACCGAACGATGCTAGCTGAATTAGAACAACGATTTAAATTAAGACCGTGTTTTAAGGTTATTTTGGTCTTCGGTGTGCGCAAGCCTGAAGATTTGCTGTATCGAGATGAATTTCTTGAATTTGCAGAAAAATACCCATGGTTTGAATTTCATGCTTATTATAGTCGAGTTAAACCACAAGAGGCATTAAATTTTGAACATACCGGTTATGTATGAATGCTTTTAGTGAAATTAATCCAAACCCTAAACAAGATATTGTCTATTTGTGTGGTAACCCCAATATGGTAGATGAGGTTTTTACACTTCTAGTTAAAAGCTATAACTTTCCGACTGAAATTATTCGACGTGAAAAGTATATTTCATCTAATTAAATCATCAGCAAATGAATTTTTGACAAGGCGTCCCCAATGTATTAGCACACATGAGGATTGTAATTAAGTGGTATCCACTCAAAAATTTAAATCTGAACAGTATGTTTATTCTGCTTCGATTTGCTCAAGAACCGAGATCATTTCCATTGCTGCATCGACTGCATCACGACCTTTGTGACAATGTTTTTCGTCTATGCGCGCAAATGCTTGTTCTTCATTCTCAGTGGTTAATATCCCAAAAATAACAGGTATCGATTCTTGTAAAGCAACTTTTTGACAAGCATAACTTACTTGTTGACAAACATAATCGTAATGATTAGTTTTCCCGCGTATAACAGCACCTAAACAGATAATGGCTAAACAATTTTCATTGGAAATAGCTATTTGTTGGGCAGCAAGACCGATTTCTACCGCTCCAGGAACTCGAATAATAGTGATGCATCGTTCTGGAAAATTTAATTCTTGTAGTCGTTGTAAAGCGCCATTCAATAATCCTTCGGTAATATCTTGATTGAAGCGACTGACTATAATAGCAATATTAAATTCATCAATGGGTTGATTAAAATGTAGAGGTTTAGCAGTGATTTCTTTTATTTTTTGCATACTTTGCTCCTTTTCATAAATTGAGTAGATGTCCGAGCTTGGTTTGTTTAGTTTTTAAATAGGCATGGTTGGTTGAGTTAGGTATTGCAATTAATGGGACCCGTTCAATGACTTCAACTCCATATTGCTCTAAGTCGGCAATTTTCTGTGGGTTATTGGTAAGTAATCTTATTTGCAATATTTTAAGGCTTTGCAGCATTTGTGCGCCTATCCAATAATTACGATCATCACTGCCAAAACCTAATTTTTGATTCGCTTCGACGGTATCGAGACCTTGGTCTTGCAAGGCATAGGCCTTAAGTTTATTCAATAAACCAATGCCGCGGCCTTCCTGGCGTAAATAAAGCAGCACTCCCCCCTGTTGGCTGATTTGTGTTAGGGATTCGTGTAGCTGCCAACCACAATCACAGCGAGTAGAGCCAAATAGATCACCCGTAAAACATTCTGAATGAATACGTACTAAAGTAGGCTCAGAGGATGCTTCGGGTTTTTCCTTAACAATTGCTAAATGGTGATGTTTATCCATACAGCTTTCAAATAATTTGATAGTCAAATCACCATATTCTTCGGTAGGTAAATAAATTGAAGCGATTTCTTGGACTAAAGATTCAGTTTGCAAGCGATATTGGATCAAATCTCGTATCGATAATAAGCTGATTTGATGTTGTTTGGCGAATTTTTCTAAATCTGGAAATCGGGCCATGCTTCCGTCAGGATTCATGATTTCACAGATAACTGCTGCGGATTTTAAGCCTGCTAAACGAGTTAAATCAGTACTTCCTTCGGTTTGTCCCATACGCTCTAAAACACCACCTTTTCGGGCCCGTAGCGGAAAAATATGGCCTGGCATAACGATATCTTGAGGGCCATTTTGTGGGTTAACAGCCACTTGAATGGTATGAGCTCGATCAGCGGCAGAAATACCGGTGGTAACGCCCTTGGCAGCCTCTATAGAGGCTGTGAAGGCGGTATTAAAAGGATTGGTAGACTGCTTTACCATCATTGGGATTTCTAGTCGCTGGATATCTTCTTCAGTTAGCGCTAAGCAGATTAATCCACGCGCATATTGTGCCATAAAATTAATGGCTTCAGGTGTAACCATTTCCGCGGCTAGAACCAAGTCACCCTCATTTTCCCGACTTTCATGATCAAAGAGAATGATCATTTTACCTTGACGTAAATCTTCTAAAGCGCGAGCGATACTAAGGAAGCTTGAGGTTTTCATTATCGTGTATTTGTTTTGTTATGTCTTAATTTAGACAGTATTATACGCCTAATACCCACTCCATTTAAACTCAAAACAGCTATCCTTACCTAAAATAGTCGAATTAGCCCATATTGCTCCTTTTAAAGGATCCGGAACACTAAAAGCAAGTTGTGTATTTTCTCCCAACCATTGGGGGGCTACATAAATAAAAGCTCGTTGTAATAAGCTATTTTGGACAAAAGCTTGGAAACTTTTTCCACCCGCTTCTACCCAAAGATCTATTATTCCATCTTGGCCAATTTGATTAAATATTTCTAGTAAGTCAAGACCATTATTATTAGCTTTTATTGGAATGAAGCGTATAGCATATTTTTGAAATCGATCTTGCTCTTTTTTACTAATCTGAGGGTTATGAAAAATTGTTATTTTTTCTGTAGAATTAAAAACATTTGCTGATATAGGAATCCTGAGATAGGTGTCAATAATATATAGAGATTTTTTGTAGATAATATCATCGATACGACAATTTAATAAGGGATCGTCTACAACAATAGTCTTTGCTGTAGTTAGAATAGCATCGGTATATTTACGTTGTTGATGAGTAAATTTTTGTGCGGTGTTTCCAGTTAACTGAATTCTTTTTCCATTTCTTCCGGCAATTTTTCCATCTAAAGTCATGGCTAATTTAGCTGTAGTAAAGGGCCTTTTATGTTTCCACCAATAAGCATAGCTTGCATAAAAATTATCAATGAGGGTTATTGGATAATGAGTGCATTCAATCCCAGCGGTTTGTAATATTTTATCGGTATGGCCGTTTACAGCTGGATTGGGATCGCGAAAGCCATAAATGACTTTTACGATACCGCTTTTTATAATTAGATCAGTGCAAGGAGGAGTTTTTTTAGCTGTATGACAACAAGGTTGTAAAGTGACATATAATACAGCGCCTGAGGCGTTAGAAGGGTCGACTTTACTAATAGCATCTACTTCTGCATGAGGAGACCCACTTGCATGATGATAACCTTTAGCAATAATCTGATTATTTTTAACTAAGATAGCACCAACACAAGGATTGGGTGCGCAAAATCCTTTACGTATTTCTGCTAATTTTAATGCAGCTTCAAGATAGTGGGTTACAGAGATATTCACGCTTCTAGTGCTCGAGCAAGCTTTTCATGCATATTACCAAAACCTCTGTTACTCATAATAACAATATGATCAGATTCTTTAGCTTCTTTAGCTACTTTTTGGATAATATCGGTTATGGAGTCATAAATAAAAATAGGAATGGATGAGGTTTGAAAAATCTCCTCAAAATCCCAATTTGCTTTTGGCCGTAGTAACCAAACACTATTTGCATTCTGTAAAGAGGGACCTAAGGTTTCTCGATGTATTCCAGAACGCATAGTATGTGTCCCGGCTTCTAAAATAACCAATATCCGTTTTTTATTCCCGATTTTTTTACGTAAGCCAGCAAGCGTTGAGGCAATGGCGGTAGGGTGATGAGCAAAATCATCATAAAGCGTTATTCCATTGATTTTTTTATAGACTTCTAATCGACGTTTGATTCCTTGAAATTTATTTAATGCAGTAATGGAAATATTGGGCTTAATGCCGATATGATGCGCAGCGGCAATAGCAATGATAGCATTTGCTGCATTGTGATCCCCAATTAATGACCAATGTATTTCTCCTTGTTTTTTGTTTTTAAAATAGATAGTAAATTGGCTGGCGTCTGCTTTTAGTAAGGTAGTTCGCCAAATTACATCTTTATTTTCCATATTTCCTGTGTATTCGATAGGTGTCCAACATCCTCGTGAAATAACATTTTGTAAATTTTTATCTATTTTTGGGCAGATAATTAATCCTTGGCTAGGTACCGTCCGCAATAAATACGAAAATTGGGTTTGAATCGCTTCTAAATTCGAAAAAATATCAGCATGATCAAATTCAAGGTTATTTACAATCAAAGTTTTGGGATGATAATGAATAAATTTCGACCGTTTATCAAAAAATGCCGTGTCATACTCATCTGCTTCAATGACAAAAAAATCTTCTTTGCCTAAACGAGCAGAGCTTTTAAAATTATTAGCAATCCCTCCAATTAAAAATCCAGGATTTAATCCAGCATATTCTAATATCCAGCTTAATAAACTTGAGACGGTGGTTTTGCCATGGGTTCCAGAAACCGCTAAAACATGATATTTGTGTAAAACATTTTCTGCTAGCCATTGTGGGCCTGAAATATAAGGGATATTTTGATTTAAAACATATTCAACACACGGATTTCCACGTGTCATGGTATTTCCCATGATAACTAAATCGGGATGTGGCAATAGGTTTTTTTTATCATAACCTTCAAAAACTGGAATTTTATGCTCAGCTAAATGAGTGCTCATCGGAGGATAGATGTTTATATCAGAGCCTATGACTGCAAAATTTTTTTGTTTGGCTATTAAAGCAATACCCGCCATGAATGTACCGCAGATGCCTAAAATATGAAGTCGCATGTTAGTCTAGAAAAAGTGTGAATGTTTCAAGTATTATACTCTACACACTTGATTTTTTGCCTTAGTTGCCGTTTAACTTGCCATTTTCTTTTTGGCAATAGCTAAGGCTTCAATTGCTGTGAGTATATTTGACTTTAAGTTACCTGGAGAATAAGCAGAATGTCAAAGAAAAATGTGTTTTATGCTCAATCTGGCGGCGTAACAGCAGTTATTAATGCCACAGCCTGTGGCGTGATTGAAACTGCTAGGCAATATAAAAATAAAATCGGTAGAGTTTATGCAGGCAGTAATGGAATTATAGGCGCTTTAAACGAGGATTTAATTGATACCAGTAAAGAAAACACTAAAGCAATTGCGGGATTGAGATTTATGCCGGGGGGAGCCTTTGGTTCCTGTCGATATAAATTAAAAAGTCTAGAGGACAATCGTGTGCAATATGAACGCATATTAGAAGTTTTTAAAGCGCATAATATTGGTTATTTTTTTTATAATGGGGGGGGGGATTCACAGGATACAGCACACAAAATTTATTTGCTTAGTCAAAAGCTAAACTATCCCTTAACTTGCATAGGTATTCCTAAAACCATTGATAATGATCTCCCTATTACTGATAATTGTCCTGGTTTTGGTGCAGTTGCGAAATATGTAGCTATTTCTACATTAGAAGCCGGCTTAGACGTTGCTTCTATGTGCGCGACATCGACTAAAGTATTCATTATGGAGGTGATGGGTCGACATACCGGCTGGATAGCCGCCGCAAGTGGCTTAGCTATGCAAAAAAAAGGGGATGCGCCACATATTATTTTATTTCCTGAAATAATTTTTAACGAATCTTTATTTTTACAGGAAGTAGATAAAACCGTAAAAAAATGGGGTTATTGTGTTATTGTTTTGGCAGAAGGCATTAGAGATTCAGCAAAAAAGTTTTTAGCTGAAGCGGGTACCACCGATGCTTTTGGTCATAAGCAATTAGGCGGCGCAGCTCCAGTTATTGCACAATTAATTAAAACAAAACTAGGTTACAAATATCACTGGGCCTTACCAGATTATTTGCAACGTTCTGCACGGCATATCTCGTCTAAAGTGGATGTTAAACAAGCCTATGCTTTAGGTAAAGCTGCAGTTGAATTTGCTATTAAAGGGAAAAATGCAGTAATGCCCACTATTATTAGAGCAACAGGCAAACGCTATCGATGGTCTATAGGCGAGACGGCATTAGCCACCGTTGCTAATAAAGAAAAAAAATTACCGCGATCTTATATTACAAAAGATGGCTTTCATATTACTCAGCGATGTCGTGACTATCTATTCCCATTAATCCAGGGGGAAGATTATCCTCCCTATCAAAAAGGTTTACCAAATTATATACAGTTGAAAAAGATAAAAGTTAAGAAAAAGCTAGGGAATTTTGTTGTTTGATTAAAAAAATTATGTTGCCACTTATCTAAAAAGGTAATATGTATTACCATAGATATTACTTTTTTTGACATTTATAGGACTTTGAACAAAGTATAAGTTTACTCTATGGGTCATAACAATAAAACTTTAATAAAGCTATGGCATGAATATAAAAGATATTAGACGGAAAAATTTACGGAAATTAGCTCGCTTAGTAGGAGGTATCACCGATCTATCCGAGCATTTGGATCGTTCACAAAGCCAGATTAGTCATTTAATTGGCAATAGTCCGATTAAAAATATTGGTGATAGGCTGGCTAGCCATATTGAAAAAGTCTTTAATAAGCCTCATGGATGGCTGGATCATGAACATGCTGCTGAAGAGACTGAAGGGTCTTATCAGTATGAAAATAGTCAGCCTTACTATCAAGTGCCATTATTGACACCCCAAGAGGCAAAAGAACGGTTTCTGCATTTTATTAAGATTTCGCCAAAAACCTATTCCAAGTATCTAAGCACTAATATTCCTCTTAGTTCAGATGCTTTTGCATTGCGTGTAGAAAATGACTGTATGGAAACCGCACAAGGGCCAAGTTTTCCTAAAAATTGTATAATTGTACTAGATACAGACTGTGTTGCTCATAATGCTGCTTTTATTTTGGCAAAAATAAAGCAAGATTCCGGTAGCACCTTACTTTTTAGACAGCTCGTCATTGATGGTAATCGCCGTTATTTGAAAGCGCTAAACCTACATTACCCTTTAACAGAAATGCAGCCTGATGATGCAACATGTGGCGTAGTACGTTTTATGCTGATGGAGTTTTGATAAGTTTAGAAAATATTTTTGAGTTTTAAAAGAAAATAATTTTTTTAAACTCAATGTGTATTGTCAAATTAATTTAATTTGACAACCTTTTTGTATATTTTTTAATATTAATAGGCTTTTTTTTTCCTTTTATAGCAATTGCAGTTGCGAACTCAGAATAAAGTAATAAATTAGAAATAGTATAGAAAGAATTTATTTCTTTTGTTTCGAATTTTGAGGTGCTTAGTTTAGCATTTAGGGAAAGTTTATATTTAGAATAGGGGTGAGTCTGTAAGGTATCGCCCTTTGCTTTTATTAAGGCTTCATTTCTCACCCAGGCCTTAAAAAATGCTTGTAATTTATTTGTTTCTTTTAATAATTGTAGTTGATCATATTCATAACCCGGAAGAAAACGATAAGCGATTTTGTCGAGATGTTTTTTTGGGGTTATATATTCAATATCGATACCAACAGGCGCGCCTATAGTAAAAACACAGACCAAAATGTTTTTTGAATGGGAAAGATTAAATTCTATTCGTTGGCTTTGATTTTTGATTAAGAAGGGTTTGCCAGAAACAGAATAGCTTAATTTCAGTTTCTCTGGATATTGTTCTGAATAATAGGCTAGTAAATCACGTAATATTGCTCTTGAAATAACATAGTTTTGTCGGTAAGGAAAAGCTAATTTTTCAGCACGTATCTTTTCATTAGGGGTAAGCCAACTTTGGAAGAGTTGGTATTTTTGACTATGGTCATCAATTTTAGTATGCCAAAGATGGATAATAGATTGGTCTAACACACCCATAAATATAAAATTCTATGTTTAAAAAAATATCTAAAATTGATATTCCCTAATTAATTTTATTTCTAAATATACACTAGGATCTTGGAAATAAGAAATTTTGATCAAACAATGAAAACCTTTTTAAACAAAGATTAGATAGGGAATTAAGAGGACTTTAAAAAAACCTTGCTGGCTTTCATTACTTTCCAACCTCATAAAGTTTAAAAAATACTTTAATGCAGTAATATAGAATTGCATATAATTTATTCCTAAACATTATCTGTAAGAAAGTAAGTAAGCTCCTAAAAATAGAAATTATTATTATTTTTTTTTAATATTCCTATTCTTAACCCCTAGAACTCCAACCAGCAAGGTATTCATTAATCCGGCAATATCTATATAAACATTAAAAAATTAATGTGTCAATACATTAATTTGGGTTATACTAAGAAGGTTCTTATATATGGATATAATAAAATGGAAAAAATTTACATCAATAATTTTTTTAAACGTTTAATTCTCGATTACGGATTAAAAAGAGAATTTGTTAATAAGATCTTAGAGTTTAGTAGACAACAGCAGATATCAATTATAAGTCATTTAATTAAAACTCAAGCTGTTGATTCTTCTTATTTAGCCCATCTTTTAGCAGCAGAATTTTTTCTAACGTACGTTGACTTAGATACAATTAATATAGCTCAAATTCCTGTAAATATAATTGATCAAAAATTTCAGGAAAAATATCAAATATTACCTTTAGCACAAGAAAATAAAAAATTGCTTTTAGCATTAGTTGATCCCACACAGCAATTGATTTTGGATAATATTCGATTTGCAACAGGTTTAATATTGGAATATAAGATTGCAGACGAAAAAAAATTTATAAAGTTAATAAAAAAAATAAAAGAGACTTCATTAATAAAGAAGAATATCACTTCTCTAGAGGACCAATTTAAAGCCATTCAATTAGAAAATAATTATAATAACAGTAACCTGGTTGAGACGTTAGATAATTCAAATGATGTTGATTTAACTATTGTAAATTATGTCAATAAATTCTTGGTAGATGCGATTAGACGTAACGCCTCGGATGTGCATATAGAACCTTATCATAATCAATTGCTAATCCGTTTCCGAATTGATGGATTGTTATATTCAATAATTGATCTGCCAAAATATTTAACTTCAAGGATAATAACACGCTTAAAAATTATGGCACAACTCGATATTGCTGAGCGAAGAATTCCACAAGATGGTCGTTTTCAATTAAAAGATATTAATGATCGAAACGTGGATTGTCGCTTGAGTACTTGTCCAACTATTCATGGTGAAAAATTAGTAATTAGAATTTTGGATAATAACAAAATGTTACTAGAAGTGGATCAATTGGGAATGAACACAATCCAAAAAAAAGAATTTATCAAAGCTTTAGCGAGTCCTCATGGTATGATTTTAGTGACAGGACCTACCGGGAGCGGGAAAACTATCACCTTGTACACAGGATTAAGTTTTTTAAAAAAAACTACCTTGAATATATCTACAGTCGAAAATCCTATAGAAATTATTTTGGCGGGCATTAACCAAGTTAACGTAAATCCTGCCATAGGGTTAAATTTTGCTTGTGTTCTAAGGGCTTTTTTACGCCAAGATCCAGATATTATTATGGTGGGAGAAATGCGTGATCAGGAAACAGCTGAAATAGGTATAAAAGCTGCTCAAACTGGACATTTGGTTTTATCGACTTTACATACCAATAGCGCAGCTGATAGTTTGATCCGTTTAGAAAATATGAATATTCCTACCTATAATATCGTAGCTTCAGTACAGATAATTATTGCGCAGCGTTTAGTAAGACGTTTATGTATGCATTGTAAAGTTGAACAGCATTTACCAAGAAAAATTTTGTCAAAGTTAAATTTAGCCTTAGATAATAAAATTTTTACTGCGAAGGGCTGCTCGCATTGTACAGAAGGTTATAAAGGCCGAACGGGTATTTTTGAGATTTTAAAACTTTCAGAAGAATTAAAAAAAATAATTTTACAGAAAAATAACGTATTTGAAATTAATCAGTATGCACGGGAACATGGGATGCAAACTTTGTATTTATCGGCTTTAGAAAAACTTAAACAAGGTGAGATTAGTTTATCAGAAATGAAACGTGTAATAAAAGATTAAAAAAATTTTTAATAGTATTAAAGCATCTATATGAAAATCTGTATTAAGAAAAATAAATTATACAAAACTAAAAATTATTTTATTACTTATATTTATCCTTGTATTATTCGTTTAGTTAAACCTATTAAAATTCAGGAAGTTTTTCTTTTTAATCAACAAATAGCACGTTTACTACAAGCAGGAATTCCATTACTGCAAACATTAAATTTATTAGAAGTTACTTCTAGTAATATGGCATTAAAACAATATTTAAAAAAAATAATTGGAAATTTGGAGAATGGCTTTTCTTTAAGCGAGGCATTGCAAGAGAAACAATCCTACTTTAGTAAATTTCATTGTAGTTTAATTCAATTAGGAGAAAAAACGGCCACATTAGGTTTAATGTTTAATCGAATTGCTGTTCATCAAGAAAAACATATAAAATTAAGAGCAAAAATTATTAATGCAATAGTATATCCTATGATAGTTTTAGTGGTTGCTGTTCTTGTTTTTATTGCTTTAATGATTGGAGTGGTGCCTCAGTTTGAGCAATTTTTTTTTGACTCCGGAGCAGAGCTACCTTTAATAACTCGAATAGTTATTTATTTATCAAAACATATAGGATTTATTAGTGTCAATTGCGGACTTGCTATATTTTTGTTAAGTAGTTTTTTTATTTTTTTAAAAAAAAGATACCAAATAATTAATCAAAAATTTGATTATTTTATTCTAAAAATACCTATCCTCAATAAAGTGCTTTCGAAAATTATAATTGCGCGTATAACACGGGCTTTATCTATTGCTCTTGCTGCCGATTTGCCATTAATCGATGCTTTACAACTTATTGCAGAAATATCAGGAAATGTTGTTTATAAATCCGCCATTTTATTGAGCTGCGATTATATACGTAATGGCGAAGGTTTTTTTCAAGCTTTTTCAAAGCACAAACTATTCCCGTTAGATTTATTACAATTAATAAAAATTGGAGAAATTTCAAATTGCCTAAGTGAAATGTTAAACAATGTTGCTGACATTTATGAAGAGAAAATTAATTATTTTGCTGACAATTTATCAGTATTATTAGAGCCCATTTTAATTGTTGTTTTGGGTTTAATGGTAGCTTGCTTGGTAATAGCAATGTATTTACCAATATTTAAATTAGGGAGTGTTATTTAATATGGAATATTTTTTAATAGCTAGTTTTTTATTTATTTGTCTCTTATTAGGAAGTTTTTTCTCGGTATTGGTGTATCGGTTACCTATAATTTTACAGAAACATTGGCATAAAGAATCTCAATGGTATTTAAATCATGAAAAAACACAACAGTGTAATTTAAAAAATTTTAATATATTCTTTCCATTTTCGCATTGTCCGAATTGTCGAGAATATTTAACTTTTTTACAAAAAATTCCATTATTAAGTTATTTTTTTTTAAAAAGAGAATGTGCATATTGTCATATCAAAATATCTTTTTTTTATCCTTTAATCGAGATTTTAACGTTAATAACCTCAGTTGTTGTCTTTGAACGGTTTGGAATAAGTTTACAAACCTTTCCGGCGTTAATTCTGACTTGGGGGTTGTTAATTTTAGCTTTTATTGATTTTGAATATGAGATACTCCCAGATATCATTATTTATCCTTTATTATGGTGTGGTTTGATTTCGAGCCTATTCCATTTATTTGTCTCTCCAACAGAGGCTATTTTAGGAGCATTCTTCGCTTATCTTTTTCTTTATGCATTAGCAAAAATGTATCAAATTCTAAGAAAAATTAAAGCAATGGGAGAAGGAGATTTTAAGTGTTTTGCGTTATTAGGTGCTTGGTTAGGCCTAAAAGCTTTACCCTATATTTTGTTTATCGCAGCAACTGCGGGTTCATTAACTGGGATAGTTTTATATCTTCAAAAAAAAGATAGTTTACGAAAAAAAGGAATAGCATTTGGTCCCTATTTAGCTTTATCTGGTTGGGTAATTTTGATAGGTCGATTTAGCTTTAACCCTTTCTTTTAATTTTAAAGGACCATAGATCCTATAAATAAAGTTAAACACTGCTTTTTTAATTGTCTGATATTTAGATAATATATAAAATTATATATGGTAAACTTAAGTCCAAACTATACTTAATGATGGAAAATCTGATGCCTGAAGAACTAAATGATAATCAACCAACCATCTCTATTATTGGTGCAGGAGCTTGGGGAAGTGCGCTTGCTATTCATTTAGCACGTAAGCATCAAAAGATACGTTTATGGGCTTATGAAAAACAACAAGTTTCTGAAATAAATACCAAGAGAACTAACGAGCGTTATTTGCCTGGCATCGTTTTTCCTTCTAATATTACTTGTACTGATGATTATCAGAATGTTCTTTCTGGAACAAAAGACATTTTAATTGTTGTGCCTAGTGTTGCTTTTCATACCACTTTGAAAAAAATGCAACCTTATTTGCAAGCTAATCAACGTTTGCTTTGGGCTAGTAAAGGTTTGGATTCTGAAAAACACCAATTATTAAATGAAGTGGCTAAAGAAGCTGTAGGGAATAGAGAAATGGCGGTGCTATCAGGCCCGAGTTTCGCTAAAGAAGTTGCTATGGGTTTACCTACAGCTGTGTGTATTGCATCGGAAAATTATGATTTTGCTCATGATTTATTGCTAAGATTCCAGACAAAAAATTTTCGAGTGGAAATAACACAAGATATTATTGGTGTAGAGCTTGGTGGCGCTATAAAAAATATTCTTGCTATTGCAGTCGGTATAACCGAAGGTTTAGGTTTTGGCGCTAATGCAAAGGCAGCTGTGATAAGTTCAGGGCTATCAGAAATGATTGAACTAGGTATAACATTGGGCGCAAAACAGAAGACCTTTTTGGGGTTATCGGGTCTTGGCGATCTTGTGTTAACTTGTACTGATAATCAATCCCGAAATCGCCGTTTAGGATTAGCTTTAGGCCAAGGACGAAGCTTGGAAGAAAGCAAAAAGTTAATTGGGACTACCGAGGGTTATGAAACTGCTAAAAACATTTTCTTTTTGATAAAGAAATATGGAGTCAAAGCGCCATTTTGTGAAGGCGTATATCATATTTTGTATGAGAAAAAATCTCCGAAAATACTTTTTAAAGATTATTTTAATTAGAAAATATTGTTAATGTTGGGATTATAATTGGCTGAAACAAAAATTGTTATTTTTTAGCATTAACATAAAACATACAGGATTGTGTGCGTAGAAATGCAAACTAGTGCTTTGGCCGTTTGCATAATTAAGGACCATGTTTTATTGTTTAATCCAATTAATGAGCCCCCCGGCTAATAAAATTTTTAATTCTCTTGCACTTAAAGGATGAGTTACGATGTAATTTTTATTTTTAGTTTTATTTTGTACTGTCAACTTCTCAGATTTTTGAATAATTTCGCGAATATTTTTAATTAATAAAACATCACCTTGGTCAATGGTGTCATAATCGGCAGGATTAGTGAAAATCAGAGGCAAAATTCCAAAATTAACTAAATTTTGTCGGTGAATACGTGCAAATTGTTTAACTAACACTGCTTGTACACCTAAATAGCGTGGCGCTAGGGCGGCATGTTCACGACTAGAGCCTTGACCATAATTATCACCACCAACAATGAAAGATCCAGTTTTCTGATATTCTAAAGCGCGTTTTGGATAAGAGGGATCAATTTGATCAAAAACAAATTGGCTAATTCCAGCAATATTGCTTCGGAAAGGCAGCACTTTTGCTCCAGCTGGCAAAATTGTGTCGGTAGAAATATCATCTCCTACTTTAATTAAAACGGGTCCCTCAATATGATCGGCTAAAGGAGCAATAAGGGGTAAAGGTTGGATATTTGGGCCTTTAGCTAACTTTACTTCGGTAGAGTTTATAGATGGAGGAACGAGCATTGTTTTATTAATAATAAGCTTTTTTGGTTCTGTAAAGCGTGGGTATATTTCCTTTAAAGATCGCGGATCGGTGATAATTCCGGTTAAAACCGAGGCAGCGGCTATTTCAGGGCTGCAGAGATAAACTTGGTCTTCTTTAGTTCCGGAGCGACCTGGAAAATTTCTAGGCACTGTGCGTAAACTTATTTTATCAGAAGCAGGAGCTTGCCCCATACCAATACATCCATTACATCCCGCTTGATGAATACGACCACCAGCACGGATTAATTTTTCTAAAATGCCTAACTCAACCATGTTTTCTAGGATTTGGCGGGAGGTTGGATTTATATCAAATGAAACACCAGGAGCTATTTGCTTTCCAGCCACAATTTCTGCTGCGACAGCAAAATCTCTCAGGCCGGGGTTGGCTGATGAACCAATCATTGCTTGATAAATAGGTCGGCCAGCAACTTCTTGTATAGGCACCACTTTTCCTGGGCTGGAAGGTAACGCAATTAAAGGTTCAAGTTTGGAAAGATCAATTTCATCATGTTCGTCATAATCTGCATTATTATCGGCAATTATTTCTTGCCAGTCAGCTTCACGTTGTTGCGATTTCAGAAATTCCCGTGTCATCTCATCAGAGGGAAATACACTTGTGGTTGCTCCGAGTTCTGCACCCATATTAGCAATTACATGGCGATCCATGGCTGATAAATGCTGTAGTCCAGGCCCATAGTATTCAATGACTTTCCCGATTCCCCCATCAACATTATGACGACGCAATAATTCTAGAATGATATCTTTAGCGCTGACCCAGTCCGGCAATGAATTACTTAATTTTATACCCCATATTTTTGGCATGGTGACATGGAATGGATATCCAGCAATTGCCATAGCAACTTCTAATCCACCTACTCCGATGGCTAACATACCTAACGATCCCGCTGCACAGGTATGACTATCTGAACCCAATAAAGTTTTTCCGGGTTTTCCAAAACGTTCCATATGCACAGGATGACTGACACCATTACCCGGTCCGCTATAATAAAGACCAAATTTTTTACAAGCGCTGAGTAGAAATAGGTGATCATCAGCATTTTTAAAGTCTGTCTGCAAAAGATTATGATCAATATATTGTACTGAGACTTCTGCTTTAGTTTGATTTAGTCCCATTGCTTCACATTCCAGCATTACCATGGTTCCTGTCGCATCTTGACATAAAGTTTGATTAATTTTTAAGCCAATTTCTGCGCCAGGCTGCATTTCACCTTCGATTTTATGTAAGTTAAATAATTTTTGCGTTACATTTTGTGGCATACTAGAATCCCCAATTAATGTATAGTAGTTTACAGCAAGCCTTAATCTAACGGTAGGACCCAAATATGCATTTATCCGTTACTCGCTGGATCGATTTATTAACTTTTTTTCTTTGCGTCTTAGTATTAGCAACAGCAGTATATTTGCAATATAAAGTTGGGATTGTTCCTTGTCCGCTTTGCATCATACAACGGTTTATTATTACCTTGTTAGGTTTGTTATTTTTAATGGGCGCATTGTTCAACTTTGAAGCGATAACTCGCTGTTTCTTGCATACTTTAACTTTTCTATTTGCAGTAGCAGGAGCTGTAGTAGCCAGTCGTCAATTATGGTTGGAACATTTTCCTTCGGATCAGTTAATCAGTTGCCAAGCAGTCATAGCTCAATATAGCAGCTCTACCTATTTTCATAAAATTATTGAATTGTTTTTTCAAGGAACTAGTAATTGTGGAAGCGGGACTTGGCGTTTTTTAAATTTAACAATCCCAGGTTGGATGTTAATAATTTTCATTGTATTAGCTGCAATCTCTTTAAGACAAGTCTATATAAATCGACGCAAACATAAACGACATTTTTTATCTTGAAAAAGTTAATATATTGTTTTGTAGTGTTAGATCAGCTGAATTTTCATTTTTTGCGTTCAATTAATTGGGTTACAAACTCTTCAATCCGTCATATCTAAAAAAAATGCCTTCCAATCTAGCTTTAATTAATTAACATAAGGTCTTGCTAAATTCAAAAGCAAACCTAATGACAATGGTAGCATCACCTGTCAGGATAAAATTTATTTTTTAGAAAATAAAAAAATACAGAATAAATGACTTAATGCCCCAAAACCAAACTTGCACCGATTTGTGCAAGTGGTTGCACTAAGAGCATAGTTAATAATTTCAAGCAAATAATCAGAATGAGTGGCGAAAAATCCAGCCCCGAAACACTCGGCAAAATGTTGCGGATGGGTTTAATTAAAGGTTCACTGATGCGTACCAATATTTCAATGAGTGGGCCCTGTGCTAAAGGACTGATCCAACTTAAAATAGTTAAAGCGATAACTGCATAAAAGAAGATATTAATTAATTGATTAAGCAGCTCTGCAAATGCAAGCACCATTAATCCGAGTAAATGGGGCGATGCATTGATTTGTATAAAAACAAGAAATGCAATTTTAAGCATTTCTAAACCTAATAATAATATTATAGCTGCGAAATCGATGCCATGAAGACTTGGAATCAAACGGCAAATAGGGCGTAGCGGAGGGTTGGTTAATTTCGCTATTAATATAAACAACGGATTGTAACTATCTGTATTAACCCATTGTAAAATGATTCGTAACAGTAAAATAAAAATATAAAGATCAAAAATAGATTGAATCAGGAATAAACCTGCATTACTGAAAGAATTAAGCATAGAAATTAACCTGTTATTTTAATTATGAGTTGATTTTTATTTAAATCTAGTAGTGTAGGTATTCCAAGAGGTAAACACCGATTCTGTTTTCTATGGCCAATATTAGGGCAACGTAATACAGGAAAATTTTGTTCCTTGGCAAAGCGCTTTAGTACCGTTTGAATCTTTTTTTCTTCTTCTGGCTTTGCAGTAAAAGTGAAATCACCGAATAGGAGTGCTTTTATATTATTTAATGTTCCCGATTGTTGTAATTGTTGTAACATTCTGTCGATTCGATAAGCAGTTTCATTGACATCTTCTAAAAATAAAATTTTATCTTTAGTTTCTATTTGCCAATCAGTTCCAAGACTTGTTTGTATTAAGCTAAGACTTCCACCGATTATAGAAGTCTGGATTAAATCAAAAGAATTCGGTTTTTGGTAAGAGTTTAAGAAATAATTCAATTCTGGTAGTTGCCCAAAAATAACTTTTTTTAACTCAGTAATGTTTTCTGATGAAATTAGGTGGTGAGTTACTTGGTTAAGTGTAGGTCCATGCAACGTTTGCCAATGCCATTTTTGTTGTAGAAATAAATGTAAAGCAGTGATATCACTAAAGCCAATCAATAGTTTACATTTTTCTGGCGCCGCTAACCTTAAAAGATAAGGGAGTAGACGCGTACAGCCATAACCCCCACGTAGGCACCAAATTGCATCGGAAGTAGAATTTAATAAGGCGTCTTTTAATTGTTGAAATCGTTGTGTATCACTATTTGCACATAACAGATCAGGTCCAAATAAATCCCGAGAAATTCTGGGTATTAATTGCCAGCTTGTGAATAAGGTTTTTACTTTTTCTATGATAGCTTTATCAGCTATGTGACTAGCAGGTGCAATAATATCAACAATCGAATTTTTTCTTAAAGATTGCCAAGGTTTGAAGCTATCCATTTTTTCTGGACTCTAGATGGAAGATTATCAACTTTACTTTTATTTCCAATATAGTTTTTATATATCTAAATTATCAACTTCTAATGCATTTTGTTGAATGAAATCTCTACGCGGCTCAACTTGATCGCCCATTAAGGTAGTAAAGATTTGATCAGTCGCAATAGCATCTTCAACCGTGACGCGTAATAAACGTCGAGTATTTGGATCCATTGTTGTTTCCCATAACTGATCAGGATTCATTTCTCCTAAACCTTTATAACGTTGTATGGCTTGCCCACGGCGAGCTTCAGCTAGCAGCCATTCATAAACTTCTTTAAAATTTTTCACTGTATGTTTTTTAGTGTCGCGTTGCACATAAGCGCCTGGTTCAATGAGGCCATAGAGCTGTTTCGCCATATCAAATAAGCATTGATATTCAGGTGTTTTAAAGAATTCGTATGAGATTTTGTAGGTTGTTTCTAAACCATGTGTGCTAATAGTTATTTTCGGCAAAAACACATGTCGTTCAGTATTTTCATAAACATTTACTTGATAGCGAATAGCTTCCTTATTGGTAGTTTGTTGTAATTGAGTTTGCCAATATTTTGCCCATTCTAGAACTTTGGAAGAGTCAATTAATTCTTCAGAAGATAAAGGCGGAAGATCAAGTAGTGCTTGCAGAGCATCTATTGGGTAACGTCGTGATAAATGTTGAATCATTAATTGTGTTTTGCGGTAATCCATAACTAATTTTTCCAAACCGATACCTTGAATAGAAAAACTTTCAGTATGGGGATAAAGAATTGCATCATGGAGTGCGGTTTGTGTGAGATAAGCTTGAAGGGCGGCATCATCTTTTAAGTACTGTTCTTGTTTACCTTTTTTAATTTTATATAAAGGAGGTTGAGCAATATAGATAGTGCCGCGTTGAAGCAATTCTGGCATTTGTCGATAGAAAAAAGTCAGTAACAAAGTACGAATATGTGAACCATCGACATCTGCATCAGTCATAATGATAATACGATGATAACGTAGTTTATCTGGGTTATATTCTTCTTTACCTATACCGCAACCTAATGCAGTAATTAATGTACCTACTGCTTCCGAAGATAACATCTTGTCAAAGCGCGCTTTCTCCACGTTTAGGATTTTTCCTGTTAACGGTAAAATTGCTTGATAGCGCCGATTGCGTCCTTGTTTTGCAGAACCGCCAGCTGAATCTCCTTCAACAATAAATAATTCACAAAGAGCTGGATCGGTTTCTTGGCAATCCGCTAATTTTCCTGGTAGATCAGCTATGTCTAATGCCGTTTTGCGTCGAGTCATTTCACGGGCTTTTCGTGCTGCTTCACGTGCCCGCGCGGCATCGATGATTTTCATCATGATGGCTCGTGCATCTTGTGGCGTTTCTAATAAAAACTCTTCAAGCTTTTCTGAAGTTAAGGCTTCAACAATTCCTTTTACTTCGGAAGACACCAATTTATCTTTGGTTTGAGAAGAGAATTTAGGATCAGGAACCTTAACGGATAAAACAGCTGTTAAGCCTTCGCGGGTATCATCACCGGTAGTGGCGACTTTAAGCTTTTTGCTAGTTGCTTCACGATCGATATAAGTGTTTAATGTTCTAGTTAAAGCTGCACGAAAGCCAGCGAGATGGGTTCCTCCATCCCGCTGAGAAATATTGTTGGTAAAACATAAAATATTTTCTTGAAAGCCGTCATTCCATTGCAAAGCCACTTCAACAGTAATATCGTCGCGTTCAGCGGTAAAATAAAAAGGCTGTTTATGAATTAAAGTTTTGTTCTGGTTAAGATATTCGACAAAAGCTTTGATTCCTCCTACATACTTGAGCTGGGTTTCTTCGTTGGTTCTTTCATCACTGAGATTAATCGCTACCCCAGAATTTAAAAAGGACAGTTCGCGCAAACGCTTTAGTAGGATATCGTAATGGAATTCATTATTATGTTGAAAAATAAGCTTGCTCGGATAAAAGCGAATTTCAGTCCCTCTTTCTTGAGTTTCCCCACTGAGTTGCAGGGGGGCAGTGGGCTCGCCAAGTAAATAGGTTTGCTCATAGATTTTGTTATTACGTCGGATAGTAAGCTGTAATTTCTCTGATAAAGCATTAACAACAGAGATTCCTACACCATGTAAGCCTCCAGAGACTTTATATGAATTACTATCAAATTTACCACCCGCATGTAAGACGGTCATGATGACTTCAGCAGCCGATCGGCCTTCTTCACTATGGATATCGACGGGAATACCACGCCCATTATCTTTAACAGTCACTGAGCCATCGCTATGGAGGGTAATATCAATTTGAGAACAATAACCCGCTAAGGATTCATCTATAGAATTGTCTACGACCTCAAAGACCATATGATGGAGGCCTGTTCCATCATCAGTGTCGCCTATATACATCCCGGGACGTTTCCGGACAGCATCCAGACCTTTTAAGACTTTTATATTTGAAGAGTCATAATTGGGCATACCTAGTCCACCCTGTTGGCTAGCATTGTCTTTAAGACTTGGCTCAAGAGAGCTTTTCGTATGTGGAGCAATAGGTTCACACTCCGTTATAGAGGGGTTCTTTTCTGCCAAAATCTCATTTTTAATCGACATAGGTGATAGGGGTTAAAAACTGAAAATTATACCATAAATTACTCCTTAAATTCGAATATTAATACGAAAATACAAAGAGCTAGACAGTTGAAATGGTCAGAAGTTTTATGGGCCTTTAAATACAGCAGTTATAAAGACCTTATTTATTGCTTTAAATTTTACTAGTACATTATTAGTAGTTTATTGAGTAATTTGCTAGTAAATTATTGACAGAAAAATCTCTTGCCGTAATACTCTTCGCTTTTGTATTGAAGAGCCTACGACATGAATAGCAATGCCCTACGCGAACTCTTTTTGAACTATTTTAAAAGTCAGGGTCATACTATCGTTCCCTCCGCATCATTAATTCCGGCCCATGATCCAAGTTTATTATTTACCAATGCAGGAATGGTCCCCTTTAAGGATGTATTTTTAGGCCTCGAAACTAGACCCTATTCCCGAGCTGTGAGTATACAACGATGCTTGCGTGCCGGAGGGAAACATAATGATCTTGAAAATGTCGGTTATACCGCAAGGCATCATACCTTTTTTGAGATGTTAGGGAATTTTAGCTTCGGTGATTATTTTAAGCATGAAGCCATTTTTTACAGTTGGAAATTTTTGATTGAGAAGCTAAATCTTCCTCCAGAAAAGCTATGGATTACGGTCTTTGTCGAAGATGAAGAAGCGGCATCGATTTGGCTAAATGACATTAAAATCGATCCCAAACGCTTTTCTCGTTGTGGAAAACAAGATAATTTTTGGTCTATGGGTGACACCGGGCCTTGTGGTCCCTGCTCTGAAATTTTTTATGATCATGGACCCAATATCCCTGGCGGACCTCCAGGTACGCAAGCCGCAGATGGAGATAGATATGTTGAAATCTGGAACTTGGTGTTTATGCAGTTTCAGCGCTCATTAGACGGACAACTTACTCCTTTACCAAGGCCTTCTGTGGATACGGGCATGGGACTAGAAAGGTTAGCGGCTGTTATGCAAGGAGTCACAAATAACTATGATACGGATCTGTTTCAACCTCTAATAAAAGCAGTTGCTAAGCAAGCATCAATAACTGATCTTACCAATACTTCTCTACGTGTCATCGCCGATCATATCCGTGCTTGTGCTTTCTTAGTCAGTGATGGGATTATTCCTGGTAATGAAGGACGTTCTTATGTGCTACGGCGAATTATTCGTAGGGCAATTCGACATGGTCATAAAATAGGTCTAGATCGCCCTTTTTTTTATCAGCTGGTTAAACCTTTAGCGGTGCAAATGTTGAAAGCCTACCCGCAAATAGCAAAAAAACAAAAATTAATTGAGAAAGTCTTATTCCACGAAGAAGAACAATTTGCTCGAACTTTAAACCAAGGGATTAAGCTGTTTGAACAAGAATTAAATAAGCTGCAAGGAAAAAAGCAATTTCCAGGCGCTGCTGCTTTTCGTCTCTATGACACTTTTGGATTTCCTTTAGATCTAACCGCAGATGTAGCTAGAGAGTATGGTTTAACTATAGATACAGCGGATTTTGAAAAGGAGATGGAACGCCAAAAAAAACAATCTAAATTAGCTAGTCGTTTTGTTTCTATGCCGAATTTTTCGATAGATGAAAAAAAACCTACTGAATTTGTGGGTTATAAGGTATTAAAACAGGCAGCTGTTCCTATTTTAGATTTATTTGATGGTAAAGAATCTATACAAGAATTATCTGAGAATGAAGAAGGTTTTGTTATCTTAACTAAAACTCCTTTTTATGCAGAGGGAGGTGGACAAATCGGTGATACAGGATATTTAGTTAATGCAACAAGTCGTTTTTTAGTAATTGAAACCTTCAAAGAAGGAGCAATAATTCTTCACAAAGGAAAGTTAATTAAAGGGCACTTAAAAAAGGGTGATAAATTGAAGGCAGAAGTGGATACTGAAAAACGTCGTGCTATTACTTTAAATCATTCTGCAACTCATTTATTGCAGGCTGCATTACGAGAAGTTTTAGGAAAGCATGTGATGCAGAAAGGTTCTTTAGTAGAAGCAGAACGATTACGATTTGATTTTGCACATACCCATCCTTTAAATAAAGAGCAACTGAAGCTTGTAGAAGATCGCGTTAACCAACAAATTCGAGCTAATTTATCGGTAGTTACTGAATTGATGTCTATAGAAGATGCAAAAAATGCTGGTGCGTTAGCGATGTTTGACGAGAAATACGACGATAAGGTACGCGTGTTGACCATGGGGTCTTTTTCAAAGGAATTATGTGGAGGTACGCACGTATCACGTACAGGCGATATTGGTTTATTTAAAATTATAGAAGAATTAGGAATTTCAGCAGGGGTACGCCGAATTCAAGCTGTGACGGGACAATATGCTTTAAATTGGGTTGCTGCCTTAGAGGAGCAAACTAATCAACTCGCTAAACTTTTTAAAAGCTCTAAAGATAATTTACTAGAAAAAGCTCGCATGGATATAGAAGCTAAACATGCCTTGCAAAAACAGATTATAGCTTTACAACAATCTATAGTTGCTATGATGGGAGAAGAGCTGATTTCGCAGGCAATTGAAATACAAGGAATTAAATTATTAATTAGTGAAATTAATGGTATAGATATAGCAGGATTACGTCATTTACTCGATCAACTTAAAAATAAATTAAAACCCGCAGTCATTGTTTTGGCCAGCGTTGAGCAACAGCGTGTCCAACTAGTGGTTGGGGTCAGTAAAGAGTTGACAGAAAAAATAAAAGCGGGAGAATTGGCTAATAATTTAGCGCTTACGATAGGCGGTAGTGGTGGTGGACGTTCAGATTTTGCTCAAGCCGGTGGAGGTAAGCCTGAAGCCTTAGATGCGGCTTTAAAAAATGTAAAACATTGGGTTGAGACCCGCTTAAATGGCAACTATGCTTAGAATTGAATAATTAATTAATAGAACATTACAATGGCTTTAATTGTACAAAAATTTGGCGGCAGCTCAGTTGGAAATATCGATAAAATTCAACAAGTTGCAAATAAAATTATTGAAACCCGTGCGCAAGGACATCAATTGGTAGTAGTTGTTTCTGCGATGGAAGGTGAAACCAATCGCTTGATTTCTTTAGCTAAAGTATTGAATGAAGAACCTGATTCGAGAGAGTATGATTTATTATTAGCTACCGGGGAACAAGCAGCTACTGCTTTATTAGCGATGGCTTTACTTGCCAAAGGTTGCCCAGCACGTTCTTACAACAGTTTTCATGTTCCAATTTATACCGATAGTCACCATAAAAAAGCACGTATTTTAAGTATCAAAGAAGAACTATTACGAAAGGACATGGATGCGGGCAGAGTGCCTATCATTGCTGGTTTTCAGGGCATTTCTGATTCTGGCGATATGACTACTTTAGGACGAGGCGGTTCTGATACAACTGCGGCGGCTTTAGCGGCGGTCTTAAAAGCTGATGAATGTCAAATTTATACAGATGTGGATGGTATTTACACGGCTGATCCTCATCTTGTTCCGCAAGCTAAACGTTTAGATAAAATTGGTTTCATTGAAATGACTGAGTACGCTCGAGCTGGAGCGAAAGTTATACAACATCGAGCGGTTGAACTGGCCAGTAAGTATCGGATTCCATTACGTGTTTTATCAAGCTCTCAAGATGGTAAAGGGACATTAATCCAAGTTGACAAAGAAAAATCCTCAGTAGAAGGCGCAAAAATTACTGGAGTGACTGCCAGCCATCATGAAGCAAAATTGACTATTCATGGATTAACAGCTGAA
>VBOA01000007.1:357352-363442 GCA_005877695.1 Gammaproteobacteria bacterium
ATGATGCTCGTATAGAAATTGGTATGTTAACCCAACAACAAATCTCTCCCAAACAAATGGATATAACATTTACATTAGCAAGGGCGGATTATCATCAAGCAGAACAATTACTCCAAACTTTAGTTAAGGAAAAATTCGCGCTATCTATTGTTGGTGATAATAAACTGGCGAAGCTTTCTGTGGTTGGAACTGGTTTGCATTCTCATCCAGGTATTATTCATACCTTATTTCAAGTACTGGAATCAGCAAGTATCAAGGTAATTTTAACATTATCCTCGGCATTAAGGGTCTCTCTGATGATTAATGATGCCCAGATAGTGCGAGGTGTTCAGATTTTACATCATGTTTTTGGCTTAGGCGAAAAATAATTAGCTTGGCTAGTTTATTTTTACGGAATTTTACGTATTTTTAAATAGTATTAAGCTTTCCTTAAGGTTTTGTTAGTAGACTAATTCCGCAAAATGTCTGTATGTGAATTTTTCTATTTTCTTTTGTTATATAGATAGAAATTGGTTTAGGCGTTGCATATGGTCGATTAATGAGTCAACTAAAGGAGAATCATAAAGATGCTTATTTTGACACGGCGTATTGCAGAAACACTTATTATTGGTGATGATGTGACAGTAACCGTACTGGGCATTAAAGGTCATCAAGTAAGATTAGGTATTAACGCACCTAAAGAAGTTTCTGTTCATCGAGAAGAAATTTATCAGCGAATTCAACAAGAAAAACAAAAGCAAGAAGGACACTCTGGCGAAGGAGAGTTAGAAGACAATGAAGAATAAATCAACTATTTTATAAAACTTAAGGTAGTGCTATACTCGCCAACCTCAGTCGGAGAGGTGGCCGAGAGGCTGAAGGCGCTCCCCTGCTAAGGGAGTATGGCGTAAAAACCATCGAGGGTTCGAATCCCTCTCTCTCCGCCATGTTCGTTATTAGATTAATTAAATAAATTATCAACCATTTATAATGGATGAATTTTTTTTAAAGTAAATTTATTTATCTTTAATTATCTAAATTTTTACAGCATTTATATTCCAGTATGATTAAAAAAAATGAGGCTAGCTGGATGAAACATAAACTGATAGAATGCCCGACTCTTTCAAAATTGCGCCCGTAGCTCAGCTGGATAGAGTACCAGGCTACGAACTTGGTATTTTTTTTAAAAAGTAATTAATAATCAAACACTTGTGATACTTTGCAAACTTAATAAGCTACTGAAAACTACTAGAATTTTGGTACATTATATTTCAGCTTGGTACAATTCTGGTACATGATGATGATAAGACAACAGACAACAAACTTCAGGGCATTAGAAACTTAAATTTCAATAAAACTGCCGATAAAATATACGCACTTTCGAACCCAATCATTAAGATTTCGCTAAATCAACTAAACCTATTATTTCATTCTCAGACAAATTGGTAAGATCTTGAATGTATTGAATTGATTTACCTTCAGCTATAAGTTTTTTAGCTATAGTAAGAGCATTAAGGTGAATACCTTCTTCTAGGCCTTGTTCACGGCCTTGTTGTAGACCTTGCTGTAGGCCCTCTTGTTTTAACTGTTGTGCAAAAGTCATAATTGTTTTCCTCGCTGGTTCTTCAGGGAAGGCTTTAATTAACTCTTCAATTAAATGCTGAGCAGCCTTCGGTTCACTATCATCCTGACTCGTATTTACTATATAGTTTAACATATCCGTAAGATAGGAAATATTAAGCTGTTTGATTATATTTTGTACAAACTGACTTTCAAGTAATTTCCTCATAATAGACAAGAAATTTTTATCTCTTTGATGCTTAAAAAGCATCTCCATGAGCCCGACTAAACCATGCGTTTTGATTTCCTCATCACTTAGTACCGTTAAATCAATTAGCTTAAAAGGTTTGAAAGCGATTTCTTTGGCAAATTCTGAGTCATCAAAACAATCATAAAGGCATGTAGAATAAGGATAAGGCGATTTTTCTCCATGATATATGCAGAATGGCAAAATAATAGGTAACTTCTTATACCCTTGCTTAAGATGCTCATAGCTTAGAGAAACAATGGCATGAAGGAAACGAAATGCCATTAATGGATCATCGGTCGATTGATGTTCTAATAAGAAGAACAGATAACCAGTCGAATCATTAATAAGACATTTATAAATAATATCACTATGAATCTCACGGAGCTGAGGAACAATGAAGCTTTTTTCAGTTAATTGTAGAGAATGTATATCAATTTTTTGGTAAATATTTGACGGCAAATAGGTTTTTAAGAAATCAATTGCTACTTTTTTGTTCTTAAGGCTTTGTTTAAAGTATTTATCATGAGGGTGATGAATTTTAATTGTCACTTCTTATTTTCCTTATTTTGTGATTTAGTAAAAGAAGCCTATCGAAATATATCAAAAATGATAATTATAAATCTATATTTTGAATAAGCGACTACTTCTTTATCAGATTAAATTAAAACATTTTCCTTAATCCATTTTGAAAGTTGTTTTTTAGTTAATTTCTTTTCAGCTACTTTCAGCATAATATCTATTATAACTTCTGATTCTGCTTCAAGTTCATAACCATTAATTGATAAAAAATTGTACATTATAGAAAAAGCAGTACGTTTATTTCCATCATTAAATAAATGACCTTGAGCTATTGCAATACAATATATAGATGCTATTTCAAATAGGTCATTAACGTCTTCATAAAATGAATAATTTTCAGCGCGATTTAAAGCGGCTTCTAAAGATTTGTGAAGGGAAATACCCGCTAGACCACCTGAATTATTAAGAATGTCATCATGTATCTTAATAACTTCCTCATTGTTAGCGTTTTTATTTTACGCATATGGACTAACGCTTTGCTAATTCTTTAAATACATCAGGATATTTTTTCAAGCATTTTTTTGTAGCTCTTTCTACTTCAGATTTTGAAGCATAAACTATTTTTATATCACTATGTTTTTTTTCATTCGAAATTTTTTTATTTCTCATAATCAAATTTCCTCTAATTTAATCTTTTTATCAACGTAAGCTTGTATTAATCGAATAATAACTTCTTTCATATCTGCGCCATCTGCTATAGCTTTTAATTTAAAAGCAGTTTTTAAAGAGCTCGGAAGATCAAAACTTGTTTTAGTAATATTTTTACTATCCAAATGTTTAAAATTTTTCATGTAAAGTTGCTAAATTGTTAATTACTTATTAAGTATACCTTAAACCTTTAAAAGAGTATTGACTATGGTAAAGATTTGAGAGATGATAAAGATACCCTTAAATAAGGGTTAAGCGTCCCTCAAGGTGATCAGACCTTGAGGGCAAACATAACTAACAACCTTAACATAACTAAGGAGTCAGCCATGACCGCAAATGTCAGTTTAGAGCAATTCGTCCATCTAAAACAACCCGCAAGTGATTATCTATCACAAGTTTATGAAATTTCTTTTCAACTCAATAATTTAATAGAAGCATTAAAAGATCTTCAATCCATTATTCAAGAATATACCAAGTCCTCACATACCCTACTCGATAAAGGACATATACCCATTACCGATTTTGAAGATCTCTATATCTGCCAAGTTCAGGGAATTAAATACCTTCGCTTAGCCACTAAAGACATTGAAGCCTTTAATGGTTTTGAGATCTATTCAAAAGCTTTGAAAGAATTAGAAAAACAGGAGGTAGCCCATGCGTAACTTTAGAAAGAAAGTCATACCATATAAAGCACTTGGCATTAGAGTGTATTCAAGTCATGTTAACCCTTACATGATAAATAAAAATAAACCGCTTTGGGAGAATTTTGATTCTCTCATTGAACAAGCTGTTGTTCATCAGAAAGCTTCCCGTTATTCCGATCTGAATGAAGAAATGAGATGGGCTTTAGCCATTGCAACACTTCGTGAAAATAAAACAGAAATCCTTGATGCAGAATACGATCATTTTAATCAATTAGTTGCTGATATCTTAGTCACTCGAGGTTCTTTTAAGAGTTTACGAAGACTTTATGATGAATTGGTTGCCACCATTATTGAATCGAAGCCTTCACAAGATGCACATGTGGTTTATTGCATTGATCGCGCTTTAGAAAAGAAGAAGACAAACAAGCTTCTTATGCTGCCGAAGAAGCAGAGACTAAGGGAGGCTATAGATTATGGAAAGAGAACAAGCCGTCAAAACAACATCCTGGATGGGCAGCATTACTATTCTGGCAACTGCTTTAGGGCCTCTATTAGGCAGCTTGTTACTCCAATGGATAAATTTGAGAGAATTATTCATTGCGCTAACCGCTTATACAGTCCTGAGTTTATATTTATTGCATGTGTTTATGCCTCAAAATCGTACTCAATTGAAAAAATTTAATCTCAGAAAAATAATTGTTGATTATCAAGTCATTCTCACTAACTCCCAATTTTGGATCCACACTTTAGCATTTTGTTTTTTATTTTCCATATTGATCGCTTGGAATACCTTAAGTCCTTTTTATTTGATGAACTATCTCAATATGAACCGCATCCAATTCGGATGGGTACAGCTATTAGTTTATGGGGTTTTTATTCTCGGTATTAATTTGAAAGAATTATTAAAATTACAGATAGAAGAAATTATTAAGACGGGACTATTTTTGACGATTGTCAGCTTTATTTTAAGCGCTTTGACCTTAATCTTTTTACCTCAACATTTTTATTGGGTAATAGGGAATATTTTATTTTTTTGTTTAAGCACAGGGTTTATTTTTTATTCATTATATCGTAAAGCCATTGAAATGCCTAAAAAAGCGCCAATGGCTACAACGATGGCAGTATTTTCTATGTCTCAAAACTTATTTGGATTTTTGGGAAGTCTAATGGTTAGAAAATTATATTTTAAATAAAAAATGAAAAACTGATGAAGGGCGTTTATAATTTATTATTCAACTCATCTTTAAATAATAAAAAAAATTATGTCAAAAAGCACTAAATTAACCTTAGAAAAAATAAATCAAGGAAAAAATAAATTAGAATATTTCGAGAATATAAAAGTTTTATGGATGCCAATCAGTGTTGGGCAAGATTATCATGAATTAGGTAAGCTTAAAGAATCCATTAATCTTATTATTAAAAATCTTAAAAATATTACTTTAATTAACATAATTATTGTTGATTTACCTCAAAAATATCATTTAGCTATTAAGAATAATAAATCTCCTGACGAGATGGTTTATCAAGCCAGAATAAATGGAATAATTTGGAAGCAATGTTACGAAAATTTAATTAAAACACGATTTAAAAATATAAAGGTTATATTTAGCACCTGGAGTAATTGGTTAACTCATGATAGATACAATCAGGCTCGAAATTATATAGAAAATTTATATCGTGATAAAGAAAATCTTTTTTACAAATCTATAGAAGATGATGTACTTGAGTTTGAGCGTCGATATTTCAATCGTGAAGGTAGACAGTTTAAAGAACTTGAAAAAGGGTTTTGTAGAGAATGTATTAAAGAAGAATGTGCAGTTTTAGCTATCTGGCATCAAGCTCATGTTTCCCCTAATTCTTCATGTATTTTTTATCCAAAAAAAATACCTGCGGCACTATCTTATATTAAACAAAATTTTACTGATTTCTTATCCATTTCAGCTAGATTCCCCTCTAAATTAAATGTGAATAAATTTCTTTTATTCCAATCGAAAAGAAAAAGTTTGGATGAGAGTTTAAATAGTTGTAATTTTAAAAAACTTAGAAAAACAAGCTGTTAAGAGGTACTTATTATGTTAAATAATTTTCATTACAAAGATAAAATATTAGAAATAATTTTAAATGTGATTGATTGTCATATTTATTGGAAAAATAAACAAGGGTGTTTATTTATGGTGTAATAAAAAGTTCGCAACTATTTTAGGCCTTAAGGATAGCAACGCTATTATAGATAAGACAGATTATGATTTATATTCTTCAGAGTTAGCAAAATCAGTAGTTGAAACGGATAAAACTATCCTGAGCCAAGGAAAAGAGTATCAAGTTGAAGAAATTGGCTTAGATTCAGAAAATAGAAAAGCGATTTATCTGTCTATTAAAACCCCTATTAGAGATAAATTTGGAAAAGTAGAAGGATTAGTAGGGATTTCT
>VBOA01000188.1 GCA_005877695.1 Gammaproteobacteria bacterium
GAGTCGGCCCGATCACGCCGATCGAGTACAATCACGCGCATGCGACCAGCACCTGATGATTTTTGTTAATCAGCAGCCCTAGCAACTTTTGCAAATCCTCCTTTTATAAAACGATATGCCGTAAAGGAATGCACCGCGACAAGAACGGAGCCAAGAACATTCTTCTCAAGACTCTGCTGAAAAACAAAGAACAAAATTTCAGCCCGCCTTCTGTCGTTGGTGTGGCAATGTTTCGACACCGTTAGGTCGAGAATCGTAGCCCTCTGATTGCCGCTTCGGTCGTCAAAGGGTTAAACATATTAATCTATGTTCAGTTTTGGCCGTAAGAAGCAGTGTTATATTCGCCCATAAGAAACCATGTTAATCTTTGCCCATAAGAAATACATGTAAACAATGATTCTGCCTGTACTAAATCCTACATTAAGGTTTTGTAAAACTTCAAAATCCTTATTTATATAATTTTTTACGCTCTTTTCAACGAAAATATTATTTTTATTATAAAAAATTGAAAAAATATTCTTAAAAGCGAAAAACGTGTTTTTAAGTAGTTTTTTACTTAAAAGTACCGTTTTTTATAATATTTCAAAATCCCTCCTCGTGCGTCTATAGGAGCCCAATTGACGTAAATATACCAAATTTGATCAAAATCGAATCAGTAGTTTTTGCTGCAGCTCGGGATACGGACATACAGCTATACAGACAGACATACAGACATACAGACATACAGACAGACATTTTGTAAAAACTACTTTTTTGGACTCAGAGGACCTCAAAACGGATAATTCCATTGAAATCTCAAATTCGAATTTTTTCACGATCACAATACTTTCTCTATACTATAGTATATGTGAGAAAGTAAAAAGTAAAAGTCTTCACTTTGGACCCTAACTATATAGTTTATTATTTTGCTCTATGGTTCTTCAACTGTAATATCGAATTAATATTTTTACTATTTAAGAAGGTGAAGGTTATTAGTCAGTCCCTCTAATAAATTGATTGACTTTGTAACATAGGCCCCCTACTGATATGCCTAAATAAAGTGCTCGATTTCGAGCACTGGGTCCCCTCGTCTATATTATTAAAAGAATTTTGCTGATTTTGTACAAGGATTTTCATCCTCTAAAACTGCAGTTTCCTATACATATTTGGTATCAATTGAAAGCTCTTGGGCCCTAGAGGTGCCTTTTGCCTATATCAAGTCAGTGTTTACGTTAAGGACGTTGCAGATAATACATTGAAAGATGTTTACTCTATGAAAATTTAAATCAGCTGTTTATATTTATATTTTAACAAATAATGATCCACTGTTTTTAGGTTTTATTTAAAAAGGTTTGCTATTTTATTTAATTTCCTTTAATTACTGTTTGTAATATGAAAGTTCAACTATATCTAAAATTGGGAAGCCCTTAAAGTACGGGTTTTGCCCATTTAAATAACATGGACAGCAAATCAAAACAAAAGAAGCAGGACAGCTGGGATTCAAACTATCAGTAAGCTACGAATTGTAGGATGTCCGAATCAGGGGGGGGGGATAATTCATATAGGGAAATTGAACAAAAACAATTTGTAACGCTTACAAGAAAACCAGGCTGCGCTGCCATCGGTCAATTGTGGTGCTCGGCAAACTAAGTTTGATAGATCCACAGCTGATTCAAATAAACTGAATGTAAACATTTCCAATGTAGGAATAAACGGGGCAGGCCCATCGAGCACAGACTTAACTAGAGGCGCCCTCCC
>VBOA01000041.1 GCA_005877695.1 Gammaproteobacteria bacterium
GTATATTCTTATCGTAGTGCGCATATGGTGATTGAGACGTATCCATGGGGCGAGTTGGACCATACTACAAATGGTAACTTTGCGCTTCACTATTCCCATGAGAATTCATCACTGTTTTATCTACTGTTTCGCACAATAGGATATTCTCAAACCCCTCTTGTTGCGGAGATCTGTCATTTCATTCTCATCTATTGCATCCAAAGCAAATACTACATAATCATTCAGTTTATTTTTTGTGCAGTTGTCATTTTCTTTTGGCATTTGTATGAAATATTTGTAATCGTAATTGAAGTTTGATATCTGGTCGTCCATAAGACAACTGCGGGTGAAGTTTTCTATTCCCCTTTCTTTGTTGAGCCGCTTCAGTAGCAGACTAATAGGCTTAAAATTGATGGAGGGTGTTTCGTCAATGGTTATAGTATAGTCAAAGTGTAAATAATCACCATATTTTCTAAGAAAGTTTTGTAGGTGTTTTCTGCACCCGCGTGTCCACAAGACAATGTAGTCGAATTTGGCTTTTATTTTCTTGAATATGTCCGCTATATCTTTTATATGGAATAAAAGTTCATAGTTTCTCCCTATTAGCGTTTGATCCAAGTCGACGACAAACACAGATTTCTCTCTTATTATAATATTGTCTGAAAACTTGTTCATTCGAAACAATATATTGAACATTATAGTATCAACATCATACTTATTGTACGTTGACATACAGAAATATAGCGTGTCCACAAATGAGTCTTTATAATGATGCATCCATGTGCGGATATTTTTAGCAGATTCTTCCTCGCCAATCAAGACACACGTCGTATATCCACACGCCAGTGTAAAGTAGGTGTCTTTATCGTATAGACGTAGGTTTTTGCGTTTTAATTTCACCAAGTCTAAATTTTCAAACTGAGAAGGTTCTTTAAATATTACAACGTTTATAAAGACAAACGATAACCGGTATATCAGGTTTTGATAAAACCTTTTTCGGACACAAACTTTATCTTTAGTTTCAGCAATTACTAAAAACACAACACCAAACGGTGTCCTATTATAATAGTGCACGTCTGATGACCGTTCAAACAGGAATCCTTCCATGATCTGGCGAAATTCGAACGACACAGGAGACTAAAACGAAAGTAACAACACAATTCCTTTACACTTTTTTTATTTCCATATTTAAATTATTACAAAATATTACAGAATATACGCGCTGGAAAATTCGTTCCCAAGTGATACACAATAGAAACGAGCGGGAGAGTTGTTCAGCTGTGGACTGGGCGTGGCACTGGAGAAAGTAGGTGGATATCTCGCCGCGGACTTGCTCTATCTCCGCACGGGTCCAGCCCCATGTATGCAATTGAAAACGAAATCGTTTTTGATCATTTCATCCAGGCTTAGGCGTTGACAGTATGTACTACAGCAAGCATATTCACCGCTGCCATCGTGTATCTTAAAGAAGCGCCTCGCGTTTTCTGGTAAGGGTGTTGGTTTCTTCACGTGGTTTTTGCACCTACACATGCACCAACCAAAACTTCCACACTGCCTACAGGCGAGTCCGTCAACATGATCATTCGGCACTGTGGTGCACTTGTCGCGGCAGCAGTATTGGGAGGTGCTATCGCCGCCGAACATTTTGTGAGTAGTGAGAACGTGTCGACGCGGAACCTTGTTATATACTGGTGCCGGGATTAATAATTATATATGTTTATAACATTATTTACATCATCGAAACGCAGCAAAAACCCCTCTGGAATATAGTGCAGTCCAACGTTGGGATTTAATCCAACCGGGCGTTCGTATAGCAGGTCAAGGAACCAAATCAGCCGTGAGTTATTGTCTACAACGAAAGAATTTGTGGGGCTTAATAAAATGTTTATTCGCCTCACTGTTTTGTGTGCCAATAAGTAAGAATCGAGGCCCGCTACCGTAAAACGTTCACCACCGACTATTGTTAATTCCCCACTGTCGCCCACAAAAACAGTTACTTGTTGCCACGTTTTTCTCTTTCGGTCATCCCAAAAGTGTGTACTATATTTCGCTAGCAAAGCAAATAGGTCATCGTAATAAAAATGTACAGTTACACCCTTGCGTTTTTTATAGCCCCACACGTTTATAACAAAAGCCAAAGACTTTACCGATGAAGAAATATGGTTGTTGCGGATCTCGTCTAATAGCGGATAGAATATTTGAGTTCCTAGTTTTAAAACGGATTTTTCCATGTTCGGTATAAAATTAAAAACCCTCAATAGATACGCCACCCGGTCGATCTTAAAGTTAAAATCGGATATTCTATCGTAGAACTCAACCGTGTCGCATTTTCTCCTTTTCTTTTTTGTTAACAGTGGCAATACATAAAACATAACCAATTCACCAGAATGCACAAAATCTTCGTTATCTCCGATTAGACTCCTTCTAAAACTACACACTGCGTTGAAAGAGTTCATATTGGTATAATCATAGTAAGGTTTACAATTACAAACAAACACGTAATCTTCGTCTTTTGTGTCTTGCAATAATCTACCAAAAAAATCTAAATTGAAACTCTCGTATGCTGCACGAAACAGAGTTTGATCGTAATAATTACTCTCCACTATCGTCAACAAACGTCTAAAATAGTTTTCTACGTAGTTGCGAAACAGCGGATGAATTACTCTTTTGGCGAGACCGACTATCTTGATCCTACCGTCCTTGAGTTTCATTACATAAGTTTTCTTTTCCGCCAAAAAGATTGTTGTCGTCGCTTCATAATCTAACGTTAGGCTAATCGTCTCTAAACCAAGGTCAACTTTTAAATATTCGTTTAATTTTGATTCGACGCCTTGCAAACCATTACCAGTCAAAAAAAATGAATCTGTGTCTCCCGCTTTCACAGACAAACCGAGCGTGTTCTTTACATATGATCTGACGCGACTATGTATTTGCCGGCCATATGAGGTTACTAATGCTGCACATGTCACGTCTCGCATCTTTCCCTTAGACGCCAACAATCCATATATCGAATTGGCAATTAGTTTGTATGCGCGGTTCAAATAGGGGCTAGAAGATCGTTTCCTACGTTCTATTAAATATTCTACAATTACCGACAGGGGAGATTTAGAATACTGCCGCTTTATAGTGTAGAAACACTCCATCTTATGGGTCCTTACTAGAAACTCTGGTGGAACGTTTTCATTATCATACTTTTTTATCACATAATTTGGACTTATATTGAATTCGCAAATAATACTAGGATAGAGTGAACTGAAATCCACCACAGATATTGGACTATTACAGACCTCTCTAGTAGACTTTAAAACCGTCGCACCTTTATATTGCTTACTACTTTCGTTCGACTGAAACATGTCACCTGTGTGGCCAGTGTTCACTGCACCGGTGTTAACTTGTCTCGGTTTACACATTCCTTGTAGGGGATACGTAATCGACTGAAATTTATTGATTATGGCAGAGGTGTTTAAGAAATAATCAATACAGTTGGCAAAACAGACACTGACAAGTGGAATCAGAACGAGATGAATTAATTTCTTTACGTAGATTTCGACGCTTAAAATGCTGTCATTCACTACATAGTCGCATAGTTTTTGTATAAAATCTTGCGTCATGTTTGATTTTGTCATATAGGCTTCGTTAACTTCTCTAAATGATATTTCGAGTTTCGATTTGCCCAATTCAACCAAAGATATACTATTTAGAGAATAGGAATGGTAGTCACCGTTGTGCATTCGTTTTAAATATAACATGACGTCAACAATTTGAAATTTTTCGCAACACGGTGTTGGTGGTTGTCGATTACCAAGCAACATATTGTTTAATTCCACGATATTATAATATTTCTTTGCCACTCCTAAAACGAGCATGCGGTTTAGTATGACGGGAAAGTCAAAACCTAAAATATTGTAGCCAATTAAATAGGTGGCGTTTAATTGGCTTTTGAAAAAATTACACATGGCGCATATTAAATCGTATTCACTGGTGAAATAATTATACGTGCGACATTCATTTGAAACGCCCGTAAAATCCACACGATCATCTAGTAACAAGTATACAATCTCTTTTTCTTTTTCAAATTTACATTCTTCTATCGTACCTATAACAAATGACACCGCTACTATCATATCTCCAATTGAGGTGCCGTTTGGAACGCGCGATAAAGACACGCCAGAACTAACCACCTCAATGTCAAAAGAACAGACCCGGTGTTTGGGTATTACGTCACAATTGACTAATATGTTGTTTTCAACCAATTTACAATAATATAGTAACAGGGGATTTGTCCTCCGGTGGTACTGAAAATAGCGTTGTATCGGAGTAGTGTCGTAGTTTATGTCGTGTATGAAGAAATATTTCTTATTAGTATCCAAGAACGTTTCGAGGTAGTCCACGTAAGCCGCCGCATGCAAATGAACAAAAACCGAAACCCCTATTAAATTGTTATTTAGAACATCTTGCACGACTATTTGTGTCTGCGTGCGAAGGTTTATTAGTTCGCGGTTGAACACCGTTTTGTGGATGTATTTTCCGAAAAACTCTGCCAT
>VBOA01000003.1 GCA_005877695.1 Gammaproteobacteria bacterium
CCAGGTAGCTCGCACAACATGGATAATTTGTTAGTGTTTTATAAGTGTGCAGTAATGTTCGGCTAGGGCCCTCCCCATCCTGACTCAGGTAAGCATTATTGTAAGATAATAGTAGTTTATTCTCATGGCTCGCCAAGCTCTGGAAGTAAGGAAGAAATTTTAGGTAAAAATGTTCGACTGGAACGAACATTATCAGGTCGGCTGTGGGCCGAACGGAATATTGCTCGCTCAATTTACTCTCTCCACCCCAAACTGTGGTTAATTTGTTATGTAGCGGAATAAGGCTATTTTGTAAGTTAATGGTAATACCAATGTTAATAACGATGAAATGAATTAGGCTGGAATCATTAATGGTATGTGTGCTGAAAAGTAACCATGTGTCATGCCTGGTATGCAAGGCCTGGTTTGAGACAATTTGTCTTCTAGTTTTAATGCACGGGAGCAAATAAAGAAATTAAATCCTGAGGCAATTTGTTCCAAAGCCAAAACTCTTGTGTACAGTAACTGAAGTTTTTCGACCTGTAATTAAAACGTACCAGAAGTGTCTTGACAGGAATGTGTAACAGGAAGTTCGCCACGACATGTCGTGGCGAATTTCATGTTCAGCGCTGTCGAATATGGCCAGACATCATGCTCGAAATGAGTTAAGGGGACACAATTGTAGGAATCATTTTTAATATGTAAGGTCAATATCAATATTAAGTAGCATCATGGCAGTTGGTGTAGTAAACAATTTTGATGAAATAATGTTTTTGTAAAAATAAGTATTTCACACATTTTTAAAAGTTGTAGCAATTATAGGTTAGGACTGCAACGTGCTTTTAATAACAAAAGTTTAAGAGCTTTTAAAAGAACCCAGCTTTCAAAATTAACAGAATTATGCATCTTAAAAATTTAATGCTTTGGTTCAATTTTAAACTTGGGTCCTTGAAAATAAATAATTACCATTGAAAGAAATTAAAAGTTAACTCCCCGACCCAAGATTGGTGAATTCAATTATCATCCAAATAAATTATAATTTTATTTGCATGATTCACTGGTAACGAAAAGAATCATTTCATGAGTAAGCAACAACCAAAAACGGTTTGGACATTGGTGAGGCCTGAAAGATAAGTTTTTTTAATTAGTGAGTGGCACCAGACCACTAAAGGTTTCTAATCTGCGACCGTGGGGTTGCAGGGGTGTCCGTCCAGGACCATGAGGTGCGTCCACGGCGAGATGGCATCCGCCACCAGACCCTCGCCCATGACAGCTGGCGGCAGCGGTGGCACCAACCGGGCATGGCCACTGCCATCGGCTCAACCCTCCACGCAATGATCAGCTGACTGCCTCCACCGACCGGTCATGGCCACTGCCATCGGCGCAACTCTCCACTGGGATTTAAAAGCTAAGTTGCACAATTACAGCCGCATGCCCCACTCCTATAAACGCGCCAGGACAGTAAATATGACAGGACAATTAAAATTTTCACAGTGGCAGTGAACATTTAGTGGACTTTAAATATAAATATTCCCCTTTTTTTTAAAAAAGAAACTGAAACCTTCGCCGATCGGAAAACCTTTTTAAAATTTTTTTTTAAATGTAAATATGCTACCAGTAAGTCATGTTGATTCTTAAAGGCATGTTGCTATGTAGTGGGCGCTGTGTGACCCAACCAGTTTATGTAAACTTACAGTATTAGTAGAATATTAGGTGTGTGTGTATAATTGTTTACTTTGAGGTTAGGGTCGTATAAACAAGTTGAAAAGTTGAAAACCAGTCATATCATAGGCAATCATAGTCCAGCCTGGCCTTTTGTTGTTTTATTTTAAATTTCTAAATTTATCAAACTTCAACCCAATTCGGAACATTGGCCTAAAAATATATTTTAGCCTCAGCATTTTACTCAACTTTCTCTTGCTCGAACCGCCAACCTCCCAGAATGTAACTTTGTTAAAATATTAATTGTTCGTTTATTTTTGTAACCATGATACATGTCCATATGTGAGTGTTTTAATGTTATGTTCCTATTTGAAATATCAGTGAGGCCATGAATTTATTTGGGTGGTTAAGTACCACAGAAGCTGTGATAGGCCTGGTTATAATTTCTGCAAGCGATGCGTCTTACATTGTCATGTATAGTATGTAAGAAGGATAGTTTATAGTGATGTTTGACGTGTATAGGTTATGTTAATATTATGTGTATTGTAGACAATATGTACACATTTGTGCCCCCTTTCTTGTTGCGAAGCTTGAAGAAGTAATTTTATTCGCCAGTCACCATTTCATGGGTGTTGTTCGAAATTTCAATTTTACAAATGTTTGGCAAAATTGCATTTTGTGAACCATAAGCCTATTTGCACATCAAAATGATTTAAATTATGTACTTGTCGATTTCAGTAATTGCAGTTCATTCAATACTCTTAGTCGGTGATTGATTAAAGTCACAACTTTTAATTTTCCTGCTAAAATACTTGTGTTGTAAAACAAAACAATAGGTTGTGTATAAACTGATATTTTGGTGTGTTAACTTGAACTATTAGTGAGAAACCCTTAAGGTAAAGTTCTGTGAGGTAATACCTTTATTTTGAGTCAATTTCGATTTTCCCAGAAAAATAATAAAATTTAATGAAAATAGTAGGTCCATAGTACGACTCTGTTTCTGCAGCAGGTGCAATTGTGCAACAGGGATGTCAATTTTGGACTTTTGTCATTGAATGCATATATGGGAACGCACACTGGTGTCAAAACTCTTTTACCACATTTTTATAAAAAGTTTCACGATTAAAACCGTCTTTAGGAATTTAATATTTATTTTTTTTAATTTTGTTCAATAATGGGTCACCATGTTAGAAATAGAAGTTGTAAGTATAAATATGTGGATTTCACATTTGGACACATGCTAAACATAATTTTTATAAATTTGTTTGTAGCAACAAATATTTCCGGTAACTTGTATTTCATCAATAATTTTTTTTTTAAAATTAAAATTAAATAAATGTTGTATGTCGAAATCCTGTTTTGGTGATCCAAATTTAACTTTCACAAAATTTAATCCCTGGCCTCTGTGCATCCTCATATGAATTCTTTTTTTTAACTTTCACCTTTTATATATATATATTTTTTTTAACTTAGTTAAGCTGTTCTTCTTTTGTCTCAGATAAACTGTTCCGACCTGTACTGTTTTTGCTACTGGCCATGCACAAGAAGTTCCATTTATATTTAAGTTTCCTCAAGATAAACAATGCAATGTAAATATTCCTGTAATTTGTAATTTCTACTTTGTCAGAATACACCTTTTTCAGTAATTATGGTGTTTGCTTGGTGTTTACCTAAAATAGTGTCACTCATTTATCACTTGGTTTTATTTATTGGTAGTTCTGGTTGATATATATATATATATATATATATATATATATATATATA
>VBOA01000022.1:0-434 GCA_005877695.1 Gammaproteobacteria bacterium
GCTTTAAGAGATTATGGTTTTTTGGATTATAAATCACAAATTGACCCTAATCTTCTAAATTACGTTAATATAGAAATAAAATTAGATAAGTTATCTAAAAAAGCCGATGATTTATATCGCCGTGGATATCACGTAGAGGGCATCATAGCTAATGGCGTTGAAAATGATATAAGAAACTTGAATCGTTGGCATTTTGAAAAAAAATTAATTGATCCCGATGATTACAAAACTCGAGCCTTGGCTATTATTGATAAAGCTAGACCTACACTAGAACAACATCGCGGCTGTAAAAAAATATTAGTTAATCTCTTTTTATTCTTAATCTCTTTAGGAATAGCTCAAGCTAGCAATAAGATTGTTAATAATCGTTTTCTTTTCTTTCCAGAAACAAAAAGTTCTGTGCTGCTCACTAAACTTGAAGATAGGGTATCTCA
>VBOA01000022.1:471-7895 GCA_005877695.1 Gammaproteobacteria bacterium
CAAGGATAAAAATATGGAGAAAAAAAAACATAAGACTCATCCTGAGAATGCATTACTTATAGAAGACTATGAAGCTTGCAAAAAAATCATGCATTATAACTTACGACAACTCAATTATCAGGTTGAGTTAACGGATGATGGTGATAAAGCCGTAAATATGGTTCAGGATAAACAATATGACTTAATTTTATCTGGAATAAAGAATAAAGGACTCTCTGGAGATAAGGTTATTTCCCTTATACGTAGAAAGAATAAGAGTAAAAATGTAGGTACCCCAATAATTGCATGGAGTGGCTTTGTCGATAAAAACAACCAAGAGATGTTTTTAAAGTGGGGTGCGGATTGGGCCTTAGAAAAAATTTGTGATATTGATGATTTAAAAATTGCGATTGAAAAATGCTCGGAACTCCAAAGATACGAAAGAAAATTCTATCATAGAAAAAAAGTCATTGAAAATGAGTGGATAAATAATGGCGGTCAAATTCGACTGTTAAGAGAATTATTTAATTTAAATAATAATTTACTTTCGATTTTACTCAACGCTTTAGAAAGTATTATGGAATATAACCAATGCAACAACTTACCCCATTTAACTCCTAAGAAGTTAAGTATTTCACAAATAGAAACTGAAAGTTCAAATTTTTAAAAGGCTTAGGAGGTGGCTATCAATATAAAAATAATAAAAATGAGGGGATTATGCGCATACTATTAGTTGAAGAGAATAAATCGCCCGATAATGATATTAAAACAGGGCTAAAAAAGTACGGTTATACGGTAGATCCACTGGAGATTGGGGAGACGCTATTAAGTTGTATACGAACTGAAACCTTTGATGTGATTGTATTGGATTTAAACTTATCAGACCCACCTGGATTAAATACTCTCCGTAAGATACGAGAAGTAGATATCAGAACACCTGTGCTTATTTTGACAGGATCTAAATCTTCTAACGATAACATAAAAGTTTTAAATAATGGTGCCGATTATTACTTAACTAAACCTGCTGACCTAGAGGAGGTATCCGCCAGAATACGCGCATTACACCGTCATTCCAATAATAGAGCCTCTCCTCTCTTAACTTATCAGAACATTGAGTTAAATCTGAGTACCTCCTCTGTCACCTTTAAAGGAAAGGATATTAACTTCTCCCGTCGTGAATTTAGTTTATTACAAAAATTATTAGAAAATGTAGGGCATGTTGTTTCTCGTACCTCCTTGAACCAATGTCTCTATGGTTGGGCAGATGAAGTCGATAGTAATGCCATCGAAGTCCATGTCCATAATATACGAAAGAAATTAGCTAATACTCACTTTATTCAAACAATACGTGGTATCGGTTATAGGGTAGTGAAGGAAAACATATGAATCTCAATAAAAGAATAACTCTATTATTTCCATTGAGTCTAATTCTTTATGAATTGCCTTTGTACTTATCGAATACACTCTTTTTGCCGGCTTTATTTTAAGCGCTTGGAGCTTAATCTTTTTACCTCAGCATTTTTATTGGGTAATGGGGAATATTTTACTTTTTTGTTTAAGTACAGGGTTTATTTTTTACTCATTACATCGTAAAGCCATTGAAATGCCTAAAAAAGCGCCAATGGCTACAACGATCGCGGTATTTTCGATGTCCAAAAACTTATTTGGGTTTTTGGGGAGTTTAATGGCAAGAGCCATTCATTTTTAATTTTAAGGAGTATTTTCAATCTAGAAATAATAATAAAGAAGGAGAATAACTATGACTAAACTACAAGCGCGTTTCAAAGATTCGATTACTCATCCACATAAAAATTCAGTTGTTTTAATGACGGCTATTAGTTGTGGAAACCAGGGACAAACCGGAGATAATTGGGATCATTTTTGTGATTTGGTTGAACATTATTATAAAGAAGAAAGTATCGAAAAATTAATCGTTGTCACGACAGGGGGGCTCCAGTGGCATTATATGTCATTAGGATCTAGATCGCTTTCCGCTCAAGAAATAGAACAAAAAATTCATGAATTTGATCGCCAATGGGTAACGAAGAATATCAAAATCCCTTCTAAATATACTTTCCCAATTGAAATCATCAGCTGGCAAGATTTATTAAATAAGTCATATTCAATGGATTCACAAAATTTCGATGAGTTTTTTAAAAAAATTAGAGAAGATTATGATCATCATGATCGTGAATTTAAAAACTTAGTCAATAAGCATGCTTCGACTTATGTGACCAAGAAAATGAATCGCTTTGTGAAAGAAAAAATAGAGGTGAGTTATGAACATTTTTTAAAAGTTGCGGTCAATTACGTACTAGAAGAATGTGCCGCAATATTCCAATTACATAAATGTAAAGCCGATTTATTCACCTACCCAGGGGGAATTAATCCACCTGGGCGTCACATTTGGAATAAATACTTTAAAGATTCTTCGCTAAAATATATCCGATATGAGATAAAACTAGATAAATCCTTACAATCTGATGTCTCTGCTTCTTCCCTTTCAAAATCTAACTTTTTTAAAGAACAGCCTTGTCATCTTACTTGCTATATCCAGTGCAACTTAAAAGCCCATAACTGGAACTTGCCTCAAGAAATACGTTTTATTCAGGAATTTAACAAATTAATCCATCAAATTGATCATTATGCTGAATTTTATAAAGCCCAACAAGAAGCTATCGATCAAAGAAGAACAATCACACATAGGAGCAGCATATGATCCCCAACATGATTAAACAAATTGCAGATGATTTAAGTACTCTTTTTCCCGTAAATCTTTTTCTTATCAATGAAGAAGGCATTATTCAATGGGTTAATGAACATATGCTTAAAACGGCTAATCTATCGGATCTGAAAGAGGTTCAGGGAAAACATGTGCGTATGTTTGGAGAAAAGTCATGGTTAACGACTGAAAATGTGATTACCTCTCAGGAAAAATCTTATTCATTTGAAAATGCGCTTCAGAAAAATTTCTTTACTATCAAAATACCTCATGATGGAGAAGAGTAACGAGGTGTTAATGACTTATCGTTTGATATTACGCCATTAAGAAAAGCTGAGATTGCTAAACAAGCTTTTCTGAGCAATATGGGTCATGATTTACGTACACCCTTAACCGGTATCCTAGGCATTGCTGAAATCCAAGGCAGGCTAGGAACCGGTGCGCAAGACAAAGAATATGGTCAATGGATATATCAGGCTGGAAAACAGCTTTTATTTGTCTTAGATATCTGCGCACTTGAATGCCCTGCTGATTCAATCAAAAAAGAAAAAATAGATTTAGTACTGTTTGCTAATGAGATTCGGGAACTCATGCAGCCTGCTATTTCTAATAAAGGTTTAAGCTTTCAAGTAAAGCTCGATACATTGCCTTTTATTTTGAGTGATTCGATAAAGCTAAAACGAGTCTTAGTGAACCTACTCTCCAATTCTATAAAATTTACTGATGAAGGGGAAATAACCTTATCTATTAAATTCATCAGACAAAATAAGGATAGAGCACAGCTTGAAATACAGGTAACCGATACAGGGATGGGTATCCCTGAAGATCAATTGGATAGTATATTTGAGCGCTTTTATCAAATTGATCCTTCTTATCAGGCTAGGCATCAGGGTAATGGATTGGGTTTATATCTTGTTAAAGAAAGTTTAAATGCCCTCGGTGGAATAATAAATGTTGAGAGCGAAGAAGGGAAAGGGAGCTGTTTTACAATAACCCTTAATGTGCCTTTAGCATCTGATTATCCTTATCAAGAATCAGTACTCCTTGTTGAAGATGAAAAATTCAATAGCCGTATTACAGAAAATGCATTATTGAGCTTGGATTATCGTGTTGTAACGAAATCGACAGGGGAAGCCGCCTTACAAACATTACAACACCCTCATGAATTTGATTGGGTCTTATTGGATATTAGTTTACCTGATATCAAAGGGACTGAAGTGGTTAAACGTTATCGTCAATGGGAAAAAAAGAAGAATAAACCTCGACTTCCTATTTTTGCCTTAACGCCGCATCAAACCAAAGAAATTAGAAAAGAATATTTTAAAGCAGGTATTGATTATGTTTTAAATAAACCGTTTACAAAAGATGATATTAAAATTATCAAATTATTTTTGGAGAATAAAAATCATTGTAAAAATAGTGATTTTAAGCTTTTAAATTAACGTTTAAACAAATACGAATTATTTACTCAATTGAAAACTTGTTTCGTATAGCACAAAAACTTATAGGATGTAATAAATAAAGGAGATTCTTATATGAAGTTAAGCTTTAGTTGTAATAGCGCAGAATTACTTTCTATTGAAGAAGTCTGCGATCAATTAGAAACTTATGGTTATTCAGGGGTTGAGCTTTCTTTTCAAAAAGGGCAGTTTGATCCCGAAGATATTATGAGTAATCGAATAACAGAATTAGTAAATTACTTTAAAAATTCCTCTATTAAACCTGTTTGCATATCGACTGCAACTACCAAATTTCTTTCAGAGATCCCGCATGAACCATCATTAATCAATTTAGATAGTGATAAACGATCAAAACGTTCAGAACTCATATTGAAAGGTATTTTTTTGGCCGAAAAAATAGGGATTCCATTGGTTTCATTTCAAAGTGGATATGTTCGTGATGAACATATTGACTGCTCTCAAGAAATGTTAGTCAACTTATTGGCAGAAGAAGTTAAAAATCTACTGAAGTTTACATCAGGAAATATAAAGCTTGTTATAGAGCCTGAGCCAGGAATGTTTATTGAGACCATTGATGAAGCTAACAATTTAATAACACGAGTGAATGATGATCGTTTTGGCCTACATTTGGATATTGGCCATGTTTTTTGTACAGAAAAGGACTATATAAAAGCAATTCGGGAGTATGCTAAAAAAACGTTATATATTCACATGGCCGATATCAGGGATGGTTTTAACCTAAAGTATAGAACCTGTAAGGTGACAGAAGTTCCCAAACTACTGAATACTACAAAACGCATTGATCAAACATTATTTGATGTTGATGATCATAATTTTTTTATTTTTGAAATAGAAAATATTAAATACATTCTGAAAGATTCGGATCAATTAGTTTCAAAGGAATTTAAACCTTATATTCATTCTGTCATTATTATTGACAAAGATTATCTCTCAATTAAAAAAACAAGTGAATTAGATTTAGAGATTCGTGCTTATTTGGATTCTTTATCTGGGACTTCTTATGAACGTGCGTTGAAAGCCTATAATGCAGTTGCTACCCTAAGACTCGGAAATAACAAGGTTCAGCCTCTTATCAATACGGTTGTTTGTAATACTTTGCGAGGTAAAGTTCATTATCATGATCTTTTTGGGAATGGCGCTATTAATTAGGCCAGGGTTATGTCTGCTCTTATCGATTCGGGTTATGACGGTTATTGCACCATAGAACTTTATAACCATGCATCATGATGGAAAACGGTAGCGCCCCAATCCATAAAATATATTCTTGCGGCTATGACTTGGCATTTTGGCTGGAATCCAAAGTACTTTGGGCATATTGACCATACGAAAGTTGTTGCCCCCTATATTAGGGTGGCTGATGCCAATCTTTGTCCTAATGGGACACTTTCTATTCTTTATGATTTTAGATTATGTCAGCCCAACACAAGCTCATTATCATCTACTATTTTACATTCATTAGAACATTGTTTACTGGCTATATTGCCAGATTTATTACCGGGCTTTCTCATGGTAGGTCCCATGGGTTGTAGAACAGGAATGTATATAGTGACAAGTATCCCGTTACATAAAAATTATGTCCAAGAACAACTTTGTAAGGCACTCCAAGCCATTGGAGATTTGAAATCGGTTCCTTATCAAAGTGAAAAAACCTGTGGAATGGCTTGTGATCATAATCTTGTATCCGTACAGGAAACTGTTCATCAATTATTAAATTCCTCATTCTTTCAAAATGAAACTACCAAAGTAACCAATGTAGAAGAAATAATTTAAAAAGAAAATTTCTAATAAAAACCCATATTTTTTTATAGGACAAAAAAATGATAACAATCAAAGGACGATTAGGCTATAGCTACAGTTTAAAAAAAACAGCTAATCTTTTTTCAATTGAAAACAACATTCTTTTAGAAATAGCAAAAAAACAACCTAAACGACGTTTTTTTATATTAATTGATAAACAAGTCCATCGTATTTATGGTGAGAAAATTAGAAACTATTTTTATAAAAATGAAATTAAAATAAAGCTATATGTCATGGAAGGAGGAGACCACTCTAAAAACCAACAAAGCTACCTCGATGTGTTTAAAGAGTTATGTTTATTTGATCCATTAAGAAAAGATGAGCCATTGTTGGCTATAGGAGGCGGGGTAATTACTGATTTAGGAGGTTTTGTAGCTAGCACTTATCGAAGAGGAATTCCCCATATAAAAATTCCTACGACATTAATGGGTTATGTTGATGCTTCCGTAGGCATTAAAACAGGAATTAATTTTGGACCTTATAAAAATCGAATGGGTTCTTTTACCATTCCTGAAGGTATTATTTTAGATAAAGATTTTTTGAGAACGTTAGATGAGAGAAATATTATCAGTGGTATAGGTGAAATAATTAAGTTGGCTGTTATTCTTGATCCCATCCTATTTGAATTATTAGAAACGGGAAATAAAATATTAATTGAAAATAAATTTCAAAATCAGCTTGGGGAAGTCATACTTGATCGAGCTATTGAAAAAATGGTCGACGAATTATCAGGAAATCTTTATGAAACTATTCTTAAAAGAAAGGTAGATTTTGGTCATACTTTTAGTTTAATACTGGAATCTACTTCAAATTATGAGATGACGCATGGAGAAGCCGTTGCATTGGATATACTTTATTCCTGTTGTATTTCCTATTTGAGAGGCCTTTTAAAAGAAAGAGATTTAGAGAGAATTGTTTCACTTTACCAAAATTTAAATATACCTACATGGAGTGACTATTTAAACTCTAAACATCTATGGACTAGTGTTAAGGAACGAATTATGCATCGAAATGGAAAACAGCTCATACCTATCCCAGTAGGTATTGGTCGTTGTAAATTTATTAATGATTTATCCCAAAAAGAAATTCAGCCTGCTATAGATCTTTTAAAAGAAATTAGTCTTTCTTTTGTGAGTTGAACATTTTTTTACGGATAAAATTGAAAAGGATTTCAATCCAGTATGGACGCTACAAAGCATTTGAGTGTGCTTTCAAAACTATTTTTAATTGTTTTTATTTGTTTTTTTAGTTTTGGAGCCACGATTACTATTATTCCAATCTACATAAAGACTGAGTTAGGGTTTAGTAGTTTTATAGTTGGAGTTACTATTGCTTTACAGTACGTTTCTATGGTTTTTTCTCGATCATTTTCTGGAAATGTTGCTGATGTCATTGGACCGAAAATAGCTGTCTTATGCGGATTATTAGCGGCTTTCATTTACGGA
>VBOA01000023.1 GCA_005877695.1 Gammaproteobacteria bacterium
GCCCGTAGGGGCGTAGGCTGGATTTGTACAGACCTACAGTTTGAACAATTGACAGGTGCGCGGCCTGGGGATTTCTGTACGAGCATGGGGGACTTCCACGCATGACAGCATGGCCGGGGGTGTGGCGGTAGAGTCACCTCAGCACCTCGAGACGTGACACAGGAGGGGCGTCAGCGCAGGCCAGTGTTCCTGCGGGATGCTGTCATCCGCCTTGACTGCTGACGACTCTCAGATCCTCGAGGGAAAGTCCGCCCCCCCACTTTCAGGTCACGATATTAATTTCCATCTTGTACAACGCTCCGAAAACAGTACTTCAAGTGTTCAAATTAAAGTTCTCACACCCTTTTATTTTACAATAGACTTTTGCCCCCGGAAAGGACTGGTTTAACTGGACATTGTTTATTCTGTGCACATAGTCATGTAAATTTGTAGTTTAAATTTTGCAACTAGAAATAATTTTTAAGACTGGCTAGGTTAACTGTTTTCCCCTTTAAACACCTTTTCATTGCTAAGTAACTGATTTTGGTCCATAAGACAATTTTGTAATAGTTAATAATTTATGGCCTCCTTTTTTATCCACATACACACATACAGTTTCCCCTTTTTTCATGCCAAAGTTCCCAGTAGTTAGTCCTTGGTAGATAAGTTGAAATTTTGGTTTTATACTTAATTAAAGTTCATTTTATTTAGAGCGGTGTTTCGGTTCGCCGAGCCCCACACCCATTGGTTTTGATGTGTCGACCTACGGCCTACACATTGTTCTAAATAATAAAAAACATCATAATTTCATTTCTCTTGGTGAGAGGCTATGGCCTGGTGTCAGATTTCAGTTAGACATCTTGTTGTGATCTTCCCCTGAAATAGGTTACATACAGACAGAGGCCCGTAGTGAAAAATGCTTTAAATTTAAGTTCACAATCTAGTCAAAGCCCAGCTTTAAGTTAAGGAGCCCATAAATGTGGTTGTTATGTTTGTTTTTATATATATTTATTTGTATCTTGTATTTGTTGTAACTATTTATTTATTTATTTAATTGTAAATGGAAGCCCATGCCCGAGATGAATTGGCAGACCAGTGTAATATGTTGTTTGGTATGGTTTCAGCCAGGTTAACGTTAATTACAGAGGGCCCATTTAAATTTTGATTTATAAGCAATAAGATGAAGCCCTGGTTTTTTTTTATACACAAATTAAATACAAAGATCTTTATTGCACCGGCATTTGCTCTTGTTCAGTTTCTTGTATGCCTAACTTGAGATTAAAGTATAATTTGACAGAAACTCCTTTTACATGATAAATAATGTTTTTTTAAAAATGGCATAAAAGATAGTTGTTCTCCTTTAAGTATGTATTTTCAGTAGTAGAGTAATTACAAATATAATTGTTGCTGGTGTGCATATCTCCGACACATCCATCTTAAAAATTTACTTGTTGGCCACAAAATACTTTTTTATTTTCTCTCAAACTTACAGACATACGCACATCCTTACCAAAGTTTTCTCAGTTTTACAGTTAAAAAGGCTAGAATATTTCTGACACTTGTTGAATGGCTTAATAATGTTTGTGGGTCATTTTGATCCATTGTGTTTTTTGAGAAACTGTTAGAATTGTCATTGTTCTAGGATGTTGTTAAATAATTAAATAAGTATGTCTTTTCAATGGCGTTTCATTGTGTCTACACCCTTTCTCTCCAGGTACTGTCAGACTTCAAGCCAACAATTTGTAAATCTTTCCTTGAGTTTAAAAATTTCATTTGTCAAATTCAGTATTTTTGGTTTAAAACTAATATCATGCGCCATAAACGATCCCATGGACCTCTGGAGGTACTTTGGTAGCAGATAAAAATAACATCAATACAATGGGACGGTGCAGATGTTAGCAGCCGCGTGGTTTTTTGGCGATTTTGATTGTTTTAAGCAAAAATTACTTAAAATAAAAACGCACATACAGATGAACTCTCATTTAAAAATTAAAGAAAGGACAGTTTTTTCTTTGACAGAAGCTTGACCAGGTTTCAAACCTAAAGACTCCTAAATTTCAGAAAGCGTACAGTAACGAATTTAGTTCAACGAGAAAATGTAAAATTTGAGTTTTGATATAAATTAGCAGCTTGAAGCAATACCTGGGAGGTAAGGCAGAGACACAAACTAGCGGTCAGCAAACAGGTTTTGGAAGCCGGCCCAAACCAGATCAACCCTGGACAGCTGTTGCTACCTCGCTTATCTGGCTGATAAGGTCC
>VBOA01000014.1 GCA_005877695.1 Gammaproteobacteria bacterium
GCAGCAACCCCTATCACGGAGCCCTGGACGGAAATCAACCACCGCTCGGAGTTGGCAAGTCTTGCGCTTCACTCTGGTTTAGGCGAAGGTATGATGACCTGGGATAGGTTAGCGAGGTCCGTCAGGAGATCCCTGAAGCAAGGAAGAGTTGCTTTCCGAAGCTGGGAAAACCACAGGCGGAGGACATCCTTGAGGGGTGGAGGTTGAGCCATTACGAATGGCTCGAGCGATAAATTTACGAAGCGGCAGTGAGGACAACCGCGTGATCTAGGTGGCCGGGGAACATCAGCTGATTGTGACGTCGACTCCCCCCCTCCTTCAACGTCTGCCGAGGCGGACGTGGCCCCGGCATCGAGCAGGGCGGGCGTCATTAGCTCGTCAAACTCTGTGTAACATGTCCGCGAGTGGCTAGGCTGGTCGTCACGCTGATCTCAGGTAATTATTAAATGTAATTAGCTTTATTCAGACTGTTGCTCATCCAACTTCGGCAGTATGTAGGAGCCTCGAGGGAGAGTCTGGTTGGAAGTAATTTGGTAAATTAGATCTTAAAAGTGCAGTTTTCATCAGTGCGGCACAATTATATTTAGTCATCACGACAGTGTTTCATGTAAGAATGTTTTAGGCGTAGAAATTTAGGAATTAAGAATTCTTGTTAGTTTGGTAGGATTAACCGAAAACATAAGAAAGACGTCAATTAAGCATTTTGTGGCGAGTAACATACTTTGTCGTACCAGTCTGGTATTGATAGGTCGAATCCTGCTGAACTTTGTCGATCAAAATTGAGAAATGTTTTATAAAAGGTAGGCTAACTAGGTACGTTGTTAGGGCCTAGTTGACAATTAGGCATTCCTCGAACTGAAAATTGTCATGCACCAAAAATAAAAGATTTTCCTCGGAATTTGCGTAAAAATTCGACGTAAGGACTTGGTATGATCATGATGAATCAAAGCCGACTATGGCACTGACAGGAATCATGTACGATATGGCGGTAACATGTATTAGTTGTAAGGTTGTATGTTTTAGATGTAACTTGATTACAAATGAAGTGTGTAGCAAATTAAAAAAAAAAATATTTGCTTATGAAACAAATAATTTGTTTGTTTTAATTAAAAAAGGTCTATCTGTAGGCAAGTGCCAAGTACCATGGTAACTGCGGGTATGATGATTAAAGTATAAGTACTAGGCCGGTGATGTTCGATGCTTGGCTCATTTTAAATTAAGGCATTGTTATTTATCAGTATTTATTAGTTGATAATGGAATAGATAAGTATAAATTTATGGGTGCCAGACAAATGACCTAATGTGCTTTTAAATGAAGGCCTGTAGAAATGCAGTTGAAGCCTAGCGGTACCTAATAAAATTTTACTGCCTGGTAATTATGCCAGCGAATGGGCACCTCTATTTGAGCTTCCTCCGAAGGCCTGGCACTTATAAATGCCTGAGAGCGGCATAGGCCCACCAGACCATTTGTTTAGTTCAGGTTAAATTATTTTGTAGCATTAAAAAAACATATTCATTGTGTAGGGTGTGGTGATATCTGTTTATATTTGTGAAATTTATGCCTGGAAGCTGCTGTTCTTGAATTGTAAATATATAATAGCAATGGTGGTATTTTACTTAAACTTGATATTTATTATTTTAAAAGTAGCCATTGCAAGTCATATTTGATATGTGTACACTGGTGCACGGCATTTGTTTTCCAACAATTGCATTTGTTGAGGACCTGTAATTTTAAACGAAGGTGCAAATTAAAGTAAATAACAATGTTGAAGCTTATGTCAACATCAAGTAACACGCCTTAAAACTGGAAAATTAACAGCTGCTTCCAGTCATGCCCCGCGCCGAAGATCACACTTAAAGTGTGGTGCACCGTGTTCTAGGGTGCCCCTGATGAGGCGTTTTGCCTCCTGGTCCAGCAACCACACTGGCCCATGTCTGCAAGACCGGCCATGTCGCCCCTAGCTGCATCCTGCCCTGGTCAGCGCGGTGGCAGTGCGGTGGCCGTGGCGTCTGACGTCATGGTGCACCGACCTCGCCCTGTCAATGATCACCACCACCACCGACAGCTGTGTTGAGGCGAGGTGACACCTACTGGGAGCCTGCTTCTCCAACTAGACCGGGCAAGTGATCTTTGCATCCTAACTATGTTTAACAACTACACCAAGTCACCAGGAAATGAAATTTTGCCCCGAAGCCTCAATAAACTTTTGGAACTTTAAAGATATGCAAATAAAATTTCTTTTAACTACTACTTCAGAAGTAAAGTTCGTTGGGACAGTCTACAGTTTTTTTTAAAGGAGTAAATAAGTAAACAAACATTCTGTGAGCCCTGCACCAGTATTTTCTTTTATTTAAATATACCGTCCATTGATAAATAATTAGTTAAGTGATGAAGTGTACACTAGGGTAATGAAGGTTGTTTAGTGTTTAAGTTGTTATAAATATGCAGAAAGATTAGTAGGACATGGCCGCAATCAACAATCAAGCAAATGATTAGTTTATTTTGTCTTAAATAAAAACTGAGCGATTAAATCGAAAACGGCTGCTAGGATATAATGCATTGTGAAGTACTACCGGTATTAAAACAGCCTATTAACTTCGGTTAAAGATGAAAGGTTTTGTTGTCAAAATTTTGAAATTATTAAACCTCACCAACCCAATTAGGCACATTGGCTCTTTAGTTTCTGCTTTTAACGTACTTCCAAGGTTAATTTCTTTAGCATGCCCATCGCCGTTTTGGTTATAGCATAAATTATTACCCGTAAAACATGTAGGTGTTGTGTGTGGTAGGAATAAGTATCTGTGTATATATATATGTAGGTTGCTGTCAGGATTATTATTTAAGCATTGCTAGTGCCAGAGGACTGGTACCGCCGATAATTGTA
>VBOA01000011.1:0-46641 GCA_005877695.1 Gammaproteobacteria bacterium
TTCAACGTTACGCACATTTGAATAGTCAACAACTTCAAGAAGCTGCTGAACGTGTGTCTGGTACAAAATTGGTACATGTTGTTAAAAATGCTGGTTTAGGAGACTAGCTGAATGAAGGATAAACTGTTAGAATGCCGGGCTCTTTCGAATCATGCGCCCGTAGCTCAGCTGGATAGAGTACCAGGCTACGAACTTGGTGGTCGGGAGTTCGAATCTCTCCGGGCGCGCCAGTAAAATCTTATCTGTGAAAAAAATTACCAGACAAAATTTATCCAATAAAGTTAAGAATCTATAGTCCGTCTATAATAAAGGAAGTTAAACCGAAAGAAAGGAAAGCTTAAATGGCAAGACCTATTTGGAAAGGGTACATTACGTTTGGTTTAGTTAACATACCCGTTATTTTATATCCAGCTGAAAAAAAATTTGATATACAGTTTAAACTAATCGATTCTCGCGATAAAGCGCGCATTCGTTATATGCGGATCAATGAGCATACCGGGGAAGAAGTCCCTTGGGAAGATATTGCTAAGGGCTATGAATACGATGATAAAAATTATTTGGTGCTAAAGAAGTCTGATATTAAAGCCATTTCTGGCGAACATTCTAAGACCATTGATATTGTTACTTTTGTTAATAAAAATAGCATAAATACTATGGATTTTGAAAAACCTTATTATTTAGTTCCAGATAAAAAAGGTGAAAAAGCTTATGTTTTATTACGTGAAATCTTAAAAGATACTAAAAAAGTTGGAATTTCTAAGGTAATCATTCATACCCGTGAATATTTAGCAGCACTTATTCCCTATGAAAATGCTTTAGTGCTTAATCTGTTGAGATATCATCAGGAGCTTAAAAAAGTTTCAGATTACGAATTTCCTTCAAATAATTTAAAGACCTACAAAATTTCTGCAAAAGAAATAGAGATGGCTAAACAACTCGTTAATGGTATGACGACTAAGTGGGATCCTAAAGACTACCATGATGTATTTAGAGAAACGTTGGCTAAATGGGTAGAAGCCAAACTTCAACATAAAAGAATATCCACGAAAAAAACTAAAACCAATTTTAAGAAAGGTAATGTTATCGATTTTGTTGATTTATTGAAGAAGAGTTTAGAAAAGAATAAACAAAAGGTTGCAAAAAAACATCGATAAAAATGGAATATTATGTCATTGCAAAAATACCGTAAAAAAAGGAATTTTAAACGTAGTACTGAACCCTATGGCAGTATTAAAAAAAATAAACAATTAATTTACGTTATCCAAAAACATGCTGCTAGTCATTTGCATTATGATCTACGTTTGGAATTGAAGGGTGTTTTAAAAAGTTGGGCGATACCTAAAGGGCCTAGCTTAGATAGCTCAATTAAACGTTTAGCAGTACATGTAGAAGATCATCCCATTGAGTATGCTCAATTCGAAGGAATTATTCCTAAAGGCGAATATGGTGGTGGTACGGTGATGCTTTGGGATAAAGGTACTTGGATAAGCGAAGATTCAGATGTAAATTTTGCTTATGAAAAAGGCCATTTACGTTTTTTATTAAAAGGTAAAAAATTAAAGGGGGCTTGGAATTTAGTTCAAATAAAAAATAATCCAAAAAATTGGTTGTTAATCAAAGTAAAGGATAAATATGCCCGATCTGAGCAGGAATATGATATTACCAAAGCTAAACCTAATAGTGTCATTAGCCGACGATCTTTGCAAGGAATCGCAAAAAAATTTCAAATAGATACACCCAAAAAATCTAAAGTCTTTAAAAATCTAAAAAAGGATAAATTAAGCAAAGCTAAGAAAAAAATTATGCCTCGGTCGTTTTACCCCGAGCTAGCGACATTGGTTGAAAAACCACCTTCCGGAAATGAATGGTTACATGAAGTCAAATTTGATGGGTACCGTTTGCTTTGTTTTATTAAAGATAAAAAAATAAAATTTTTGACCAGAAATCAAAAAGATTGGACAGAGAAATTTAAGGAATTACAACTAGAGATTAAGAAACTCAATCTGAAATCGGCTATCCTGGATGGTGAAGTTATTGCATTAAATAAAAAGAAGCAGTCTGATTTTCAATTGCTGTCTAACTCAATTAGTAAAAAAGGAAAATCTATTTTAAGTTACGTGGTATTTGATTTAATTTATTATCAAGGTGAGGATTTAACTCATTGTGCTTTGGAAGATCGAAAAAAACTATTACGAAAGTTAATCCCATTAAATAATAACAAACTTATATTTAGCAGTCATATCGATGGAAATAACGGTGATATTTTTTTTAAAAAAGCTTGTAAAAAAGGCTTGGAAGGTATTATTTCCAAAAATAAGGGTAGTCCTTATATATCAGGAAGAAATCGAAATTGGCTGAAGATAAAATGCAGTAAGCGACAAGAATTTTTAGTAATTGGATTTACGCCAGGTAATGGAAGTCGACATCATTTCGCTTCATTATTATTAGCGGTTTATGGAAACAAAAACACTTTACTTTATTGCGGGAAAGTTGGAACTGGATTTAACGAAAATTCCTTAAAAACCATTAGACAATTGTTAAATAAATATAAAACAAATAAAGTTCCTTTTAAAGTATTACCACCAGCATTAGGTCCAGTCACTTGGGTTCTTCCCAGAATAATCGTTGAAGTTGAATTTACGGAATGGACACATGCAGGTGTATTACGTCATCCTAGCTTTAAAGGACTGCGCAAGGATAAAAGACCCAATGAAATTTTCAAGGAGTAGTCTAGAAAATGCATAAAATAAATAGGAGTAAATTATCTACTAAGAATAGTAAGTTCTCATCACTCAACATTAATCTGACTCACCCGAATAAATTATTATATCCTGATGTAAATATAACTAAATTAGATTTGGCAAATTACTATAATAAATTATCAGAATGGATATTACCTTATATTACTAATCGACCATTAACGTTGTTGCGTTGCCCAAACGGCCAAAAGAAAAAATGTTTTTATCAAAGACATTTAATGGTCGAAACAGCGAACTTGCATGCAATTACTTTGACGGATAAAACTCATAAGCGGGAGCCATATCTGTATATTAAAAATAAACTTGGCTTAATGGCATTGATACAATTAGGTGTTTTAGAAATTCATCCTTGGGCAAGTCAAATTGATAAGATAGAAAAGCCTGATTTTATCACTTTTGATCTTGATCCAGGATCCGATATCGAATGGAAAAAGGTTATTGAAACCGCTTTTCTCATAAAAGAACATTTACAAAAGATTAATTTGCATAGTTTTGTTAAAACCACAGGTAGTAAGGGTCTGCATGTCGTTATTCCCATTAAAAGGCTTTATAGTTGGGATAAAATAAAGATATTTGCGCAAACGTTTGTACAGTATTTGGCATTACAGAATCCGCAGCTCGTTGTTGCTAATATGAGTAAAACAAAGCGTAAAGGAAAGATTTTTGTAGATTATCTAAGAAATCAACGCGGAGCCAGCAGTATTGCCCCCTATTCAACCCGTATTAGGGCAAATGCTGCCGTTGCTACTCCCTTAAATTGGGATGAGTTAACTACAAGAATTAAATCCGATACCTTTACTGTGAAAAATTTGCCACACCGATTAGCCAAGCTCAAGCGAGATCCCTGGTCGGACTTTTTTATATTAAAGCAAAAGTTAAATTTACCCTGCTATAATTTCGCAAAAAAACCAAATTGAGGCTTCCAATGGCCGATAAATTTATTGAGCCTTTTACTAAGACAGTACAACATTATCTTAAATATCGGCCCTCCTATCCAAGAGAAATATTAGATTTGCTGGTTAAGGAATGTGGATTAAGTAAAAAAAGCATTATCGCAGATATAGGTTTAGGCACGGGATCCTTACTAAATTATTTCTTGATTATGGTAATACTGTGTATGGTATTGAACCAAACAAAGCGATGAGAGAAGTGGGGGAACTTTATTTAGCGCAATATCCCGATTTTCATTCAATGTCAGGAACTGCAGAAGCCACTTATCTAGACGCGGCAAGCATCGATTTTATTACTGTCGGTACTGCGTTCCATTGGTTTGATGTGGAAAAAACCAAACAAGAATTTAAACGTATTGCCAGACCTCATGCTTGGGTTGTTTTAGTATGGAATGTTCGAGATATCGAATCTCCTCTCATCCATGAATATGAAAACTTATTGTTAGAATATGGCTGTGATTACGCTAATTCAAATGCCAAAAAATTAGATAAAGTGGCGATGGATACTTTTTTTAAGGGACATACCATTAAAACAGCAGCTTTTAAAAATATTCAGTATTTCAATTGGGAAGGATTTAAAGGTAGATTACTATCGACGTCGTTTATCCCTAGATCAGAACATGCAAAATATAAGCCAATGATCCAACAATTAAAGAATATTTTTTTAAAATATGAAAAAAATGGGACAATCGAATTTTATACCAAACCAATTTGTATTATTCTCAAATTACATAGAATATGCTAACACTACCTCCTTTATCGCTTTATATCCATTTCCCTTGGTGTATACAAAAATGCCCTTATTGTGATTTTAATTCGCATGCGTTAAATACTGGATTGCCAGAATTAAATTATGTGAAGGCCTTGTTGTTAGATTTAGAACATGATCTTAGATATGTAGGTGATCGATCTATTATCAGTATTTTTATGGGTGGTGGTACGCCTAGCTTATTTTCACCGGACATAATCCAGTACTTTCTGGAAGAACTCAGCAAACGGCTAAATTTTTCTGACAATATTGAAATTACTTTAGAAGCAAATCCTGGAACTGTAGAATATCAACGTTTTTATGGTTATCGCGAAGCGGGCATTAATCGGCTTTCATTAGGTATCCAAAGTTTTTCAGCTGAAAAATTAAAATGTCTCGGGCGTATTCACAATGGAGATGAAGCGATTGAAGCTGTTTTAGCAGCTAAAAGAGCAGGGTTTGCTAATATTAATCTTGATCTGATGCATGGGTTGCCGAAACAGACTGTAAAAGAGGGTCTTGAGGATTTGCAGATTGCTTTTTCATTACAGCCGACGCATATTTCTTGGTATCAACTGACCATTGAACCTAATACATTGTTTTATCAGAAGCCACCGCAATTACCACTCGATGAAACTTTAGGTGAATTACAGGATCGAGGCGAAGAAATTTTTAAACAAAAAGCATACGAGCATTATGAAATTTCTGCTTTTAGTAAAGAGGAAATTTACTATTGTAAACACAATTGTAATTATTGGCAGTTTGGGGATTATCTAGGCATCGGGGCAGGCGCACATAGTAAAATAACCGATAGCAAAAAAAATATCATTAGACGTTTTTGGAAGCAAAAAAATCCAAAAGCTTATTTAGCACAAACAAATCATTTTTTAGTCGAAGAAAAATTGATTTTAGCGGAAGATTTGCCTTTTGAATTTATGTTGAATGCGCTAAGACTCTATCAAAAGATTCCTGTTGAGCTATTTCAGCAACGAACCGGATTAGCTATTTCGAGTATTAAGCCTATTTTATGTCAAGCACAGCAACAAGGTTTACTGACTTATGATGCTTCAGCAATAGAAACAACAGAATTTGGAAAACGTTTTTATAATGATTTACTTGCTTTGTTTATGAAGGTTACATTTTAAATTAATTAAAGTGTAAAAAAAATGAGATCCCAGATTTCATGCCCTAATTGTTGACCGCGGTTTTCAAATTTGGTCAGAGGTCGCGATAAGGGTCTGGGTGTAAATTGATTCTTTCCAATAGTGTTTTGCCATTGGGATGAATTTTCTAAGGTTTTTAACATATGTTGAGCATAATTTTCCCAATCAGTTGCAAGATGTAATTTGCCATTTAATTTAAGTTTTTCATGTAATAATTCAATAAATTTCGGTTGTATAAGTCGTCTTTTATGATGTCGGGTTTTCGGCCAAGGGTCTGGAAAAAAGATTTGTATTAAATCTAAACTATGCTTAGGAAAGGAATGAGCTAAAATTTCTGTAGCGTCGGCATAAAAAACTTTAAGATTATTAAGTTTAAATTTTTCGATTTGTGTTAAGAGTAATGCGATTCCAGGACGATGAACTTCTATGCCTAAATAATTATTTTCTGGGTAAAGCATGGCTTGCTGTAACAAACTATCCCCCATGCCAAAACCAATTTCCAATACAGTATAGGCTTCTCGTCGAAATAACTTTTTAAAATTTAATAATGATACATCCTTTTGATGAGATAAAGTCAAAAAAGCTTGCTGTTGAGCTTTGCTTAATTTTTTTTGGCGATGCACAAAACTACGTATTGGTCTTAGAAGTTTATTCATGGGGAAGGGTATTAGCGATTAAGCATTAAGGATAGTTCTTTAACTAGGCATTCAATACCCATTGCGACTTCTTTAATTGAATGAGCTAACATATAGGCGGGTGTAGTAATTAATTTATGCGATTTATCCACGACACAATCTGTGGCAGCACATGTAACATGTTTGGCACCTAGCTTTTCTAATATTTCTGCAGTGGCTTTATCATTTCCAATGGTTATTTTGATCCCGGTTGGATAAAGCTTTGGGGCTAAAACGGGCGCAATACAAATAAATCCGGCGGGTTTTTTGGTATCTACTATAGACTTGGCAAATTTAAGAACATCAGCTTGGATGGAGTAATTTTCTTTATTTAAACCAAAATTACACAAATTTAATGCGGCACCAAAACCACCTGGAAATATCATAGCGGTATAGTCATCGGGGTTGGCTGAGGCGATGTCTTTAATTTTTCCACGTGCAATACGTGCAGATTCTTCCAATATATTTCTAGATGCGTGCTCTAGAGTTTTGCCATCAGCCATATTAACTACGCGGGTTTGGGGAATATTAGGGGCCAGACATTGATAAGTTAATCCAGCACGGTCTAAAGCTAATAAAGTTAGTACTGATTCATGGATCTCACTGCCATCTAGGGCGCCACATCCTGATAAAATTACTGCGATCTTTTGCTTTTGCATTGCTTTTCCTCTCTAGAACCGTTATAAATTTGCCCTATTATTATAGTAATAGGGCTATTTCTCAACCCCTATCCAAACTAGGCGATAAGCATGTCAATCATTCAAGCTAAGTCCAGTAAAGGAAGCTGGTGCTTTGATTTTATATTACTAGCAGCGGGTATTGCTTTAGTATTTGGTTTATTCTTAGGAACGAGACCTCTGAGTGTGCCTGATGAGGGACGATATGCTGAAATTCCACGAGAAATGTTGGTTGTACATGATTTTGTAACTCCCCACTTGAATGGAGTTAAATATTTTGAAAAACCACCATTATTTTACTGGCTACAAGCTGGATCGATTAAAGTTTTAAATCCACTGATTATCAAAACAGAATATAGTTTAGCTAAACCTAAAGAAAATCATTACTTTTCTACTATCAGTGAATGGACAGTCCGCCTACCGAACGCTATTGTCGCTTTATTAGGTTGCTTATTGATTTATGCAGCGGGTCGAATGCTTTTTGAAAGACGAGCGGGATTATTGAGTGCCATAATTCTTGCTTCCAGTCTTTTATATTTTGCATTAGCACGGATGGTAACTCTCGATATGACTTTATCGATCTGCTTATCAGGAAGTTTGTTAGCTTTTTTAGTTGCAAGCAATCTATCGTTAAGTTTAGGGCGCCGGTTTTTATTTTATAGTGCTTATATCTTTGCTGGGTTGGCAGTACTCACCAAAGGACTTATCGGTATTATATTTCCAATTATGATTATTGGGTTTTGGGTTTTATTATCAAATAAATGGCGTTTATTGAAAGAATGTTATCTTCCGAGTGGAATTTTTTTATTTCTATTAATAGTTTTGCCATGGCATATTTTAGTTCAAATAAAAAATCCTGAGTTTTTTCAATTTTACTTTATTGACCAACAGTTTTTGCGTTACTCTACTTTGATCGCACAACGTTATCAACCCGATTGGTTTTTTATCCCGATTTTTATTGCGGGTTTTTTACCGTGGGTGTGTTTTTTTCCTCAAGCGATAGTTAGTCATTTCCCCAGAAATCGACAACAGTTTAAAGAAAAAAATAATTATATTTTCCTTTTATTGTGGGTAGGGATAATTTTTCTTTTCTTTTCTTTCTCAGATTCCAAGTTAATTCCTTATATTTTACCTATTTTCCCTGGGTTGGCTTTATTAACCGGGGATTATCTTTCTACTCACTGGCAGCGATTCAGTAATATTAAATGGGGGTATATAGCTATACCTTTGGTATGGTTAGCTTTAGGAGTTATAGGTATTTTATGTTTGGTACATGATTCTTCTATCACGTTATCGCAAATTTCCAGAATTTTTTTAATTACCGGCTATAGTGTTTTTTTGGTGAATAGCATTGTGGCGAGTTGCTTTATTATGCTTAAAAAATCTAAAATGGCATTTATTACCTTAGCAGTAGGAAGTGTGATTAGTTTTCTGATTGTTTCTATAAGTATTCCTAAACTCGATATCCGCTCTATAAAACCTTTAGTAGCTATTCTTAAGCCTCTATTAAAGTCTGAAGATAAAGTGGTTACGTACTATGACTATTATCAAGATTTACCTTTTTATTTAGATCAACGGGTATTTACAGTTAATGTCAGCGGGGAATTAAGCTTTGGTATGCAGCATCAGGATACCCATGCTTGGATGTTAAAAGATGCTGATTTCTGGCCAATATGGAATAGTCATGAACAGGTTTATATGATAACTAATAAAGAAATATACCAACGATTTAAAGTGCTAAAAACTCCTGATATTTTTTTGCTTGCGCAGACTGAACAAGATGTTTTATTAAGTAATCATCCTAAAATGTAATATCAATGAAAAGAGGGTAAACAAAAAATGAATAAACCTTATATTAGCGTAGTTATACCTGTTTATAATGAGTCTGAAAATTTAGAACAACTATACCAACGCTTGATTGCAAATTTAGACAAACTAAATAAAACTTATGAAATTATTTTAATTAATGATGGTAGTCAGGATGATTCTTATGATCGACTTAATGAATTACAAAAAAGACGACCAGAGCAAATTCGCATCATTCATTTTAATGGAAATTTTGGGCAGCATATGGCTCTGATGGCGGGCCTTGAGCGCGTCAGAGGAGAAATTATTGTTACCTTAGATGCAGACTTACAAAATCCGCCTGAGGAAATTACTCATTTGATAAAACTCATTGAAGACGGACATGATTATGTTGGTGGAATAAGAAAAAATCGACAAGATACTTTTTTCCGACGTTATGCCTCTAAAATTAATAATTGGTTACGCTATAAAATGACTAAGATTCGTTTGAGTGATCAAGGCTGTATGTTAAGGGCTTATCGACGTTCACTTATTGACTTAATGGTAGCAAGTAAAGAAACCTCTTTATTTATTCCAGCCCAAGCCTATAGGCTTTCTATTTCTCCTACCGAAATTGAAGTTGGCCATGATGCGCGTAAATCGGGTGAGTCTAAATATAATCTTTATCGTTTATTACGTTTAAATTTTGATTGGATGACTAGTTTTACCTTATTACCTTTACAAATTTTTACAATGTTAGGATTATTTATTTCCATCTTAAGTAGTTTTTTTGTTGTATATTTGTTGTTACGTCGAATAATTATCGGACCCGAAGTAGAAGGGGTTTTTACTTTGTTTGCGATAGTTTTTTTCATAATGGGTATAATGTTGATGGGTTTAGGTATTATGGGGGAATATATTGGACGTATTTATCAAGAAGTACGACACCGCCCTCGGTATGTTATTCGAAAAATTTTTGATGATACCAAGCAATAAACATAACAAATGCATTTTTAATGCAAGTAGTAAAATATGAGTTTAAAAGTATTAATTCTAGGGATCAATGGCTTTATTGGCAGCAGCTTAGTGGAGCAATGTTTAGTAAAAACAAATTGGCAGCTGGTTGGATTGGATTTAAGTGAAAACAAGATCAGTGAATTCCTTACCCATCCACAGCTTAACTTTAAAAAAGGGGATATGAATCAAGAACTAATATGGATAGAGCAACAGATTCAACAATGTGATGTGGTTTTGCCTTTAGTTGCTATCGCTACACCAGCTAGCTATGTAAAAAATCCCTTAGGTATTTTTGAACTTGATTTTGAAGCCAATTTAAAAATTATTCGTTTATGCGTTAAACATAAAAAACGTATCGTTTTTCCATCCACTTCTGAAGTGTATGGTATGTGTAATGATGAAGAATTTGATGAAGAAACCAGTAATTTTATTTTAGGTCCTATAAATAAGCCTCGTTGGATCTATTCATGTAGTAAACAACTATTAGATAGAGTAATTCATGCGTATGGTTTAAATAATGAATTATGTTACACCTTGTTTAGGCCATTTAATTGGTTAGGACCTAAGCTTGATGATCCAAATAATCCTAAGCCAGGAAGTTCCCGGGTTGTCAGTCAATTTATAGGAAATATATTACGTGGTGAAGCCATACAACTGGTAAATGGAGGACAGCAACGGCGGAGCTTTATTGATATTAACGACGGTATAATGTGTTTGTTAAAAATTATTGCAAATAAAAATGGGTGTGCAGAACAAGCTATTTTTAATATTGGAAATCCAAAAAATGATATTTCTATTCGTGAATTGGCCGAATTATTATTAGAATTGATCAAATCTTACGCCGGTTATGAAAATTATGCTGCACAAGTTAAATTAGAGACAATAAATTCGGATAATTATTATGGGAAAGGATACCAAGATGTGCAACGTCGCATGCCATCCATTAAGCGTGCGCAACAACAACTAGATTGGCAACCTGTGATAGATATAAAAACTAGCTTAAAGAAGATTTTAGATTTTTATTTATTACATTAATCCGACTGAGTATGGTATTTAGAAAATTATTATCTAAATCTGTTTTGGTTTTTAAGCACCAAAGTCGAGTATCAACAAAACCTACACATTTTATTGCATCTTTTTCTGTCATTATAACAATGGCATCATCACCAAAATTAAAATCGCGGGGTTTAAATTGGTAATGGTCGGGGAAGGGGTGTTCAATAATAGTAAGATTTAGGTTACGTAAGGTTTTAAAAAATTGACTAGGGTTCCCGATGCCAGCTACCGCATGTACTTTCCTATTGAGAAAATAGTCTGCCGATTGTTTATTTTTAGTTTGAATAAGCTGATAGAAATAATCGGGAATTAAGGATAGTTTAAACTCATTGGCTTGAGTCATTTCTTTGCTGATAACAAAATCAACAGAATTTAAGCGTGAGACAGGTTCGCGCAATGGTCCTGCGGGTAAACAAAAATTATTGCCAAAGCGTCTTTCTCCATCGACAACGACAATTTCTATATTTCTACCTAGGCTCAAATGTTGTAGGCCATCATCACTAATGACAATGTTGCAATTCGAACGTTTCAGTAAACTCTTAGCTCCACGACTGCGATTAGGATCGATGACAGTTGGACATGCAGTATGTTGAGCAATTAATAGAGGTTCATCGCCTACCTCACGAGCATTACTATTTTGATGTACTAAACAAGGAAAATGCTTTGTGTTGCCACCATAGCCTCGACTGATGATGCCTGGGCGCCAACCTTTTTCTTTCAAAAAACAGGCTAATGCGATGACAACAGGAGTTTTACCCGTTCCTCCAATTGTAATATTGCCGACGACAATAACGGGTACTGTGAGGTAATTTATTTTTAAAAAATGTAATTGATAAAGTTTACGGCGTAAAAAAATAAAAATGCTGTAAACGAATGATAATGGCCAAAGTAAATAAGCCAAAAAACTTTTTTTTTGCCAAAGGTTTAACATTTTTTTTTGGAGATTAATGAAGTGAGGCTACGTTTTTTCTTAAATAATTTATAATGACGAATTAAAGCAGTTAACAGATTAAATAGTAGAATAGCAGCTGTTGAGAGATAGGCTATCCATAAATAAAAACGATAATCTTTCATTGTAACTTCCTGTTATTCTATCTGTTGTAGCATAACATAGTTTGGAGCTGCTTGCTTATAATCATTTCCAATAATTTTTAATTCGTGTCTATTTGCGGCAAGCGTGGCTTGAATGACTTGATAAGTTTTATTTAAGGCTAAACGAAAAGCCAATAAAGCATCTTGGCTTAATAAAAAATGACCTAGATACAGTGCTGAGAAAAGATCGCCAGTTCCGTTAAACATTGCTGGAGTGTAGGGCATAGTAGCAAACCAATGTTCTCGTTTGTTTGAAAGAAAAGCGACGGATTTTTTAACTGAGTTTGAGGTATTTTTTTCTTTTAAATTTAAGCGAGTTACAATAAGAATTAATATTCCTTGATTGTGAAAAAAATTGGCTGCTTTTTTTAAATCTTTTAAATTATTTATTTTTTTCCCGTATAAATATTCTGCTTCAAAATGATTGGGAGTAATTATATTGGCATTAGATAAACTTTGATGGCGAAAGAAATCAGGAATATCAGGTTTTACAAAGCAGGCTTTACCATTCGGTGTGCTCATAACGGGGTCGCACAAATAAATAAGTTGAGGATTGAGTTGACGAAATTGTTGCACGGTTTCAAGAATGACCTCCCCAATTTCTTTATCGCCAATATATCCAGATAAAATTGCATCGCATCGTTTTGCTAGATCGAGGGAAAGTAAACCTTGAATGACGGAACGTATATGCTCAGCAGTGCAAATATCTCCATGCCAATGTCCATAACCGGTATGATTAGAAAACTGTACTGTATTGATTGGCCAAACTTCAAATCCTAAAGATTGTAAGGGGAAGGTAGCAGCTTTATTGCCCACATAGCCATAACTGACATGGGATTGTATCGATAAGATATTCATCGGACCTCTAAGAGAAGTATATTGGTCTTGAAAAAATTTGGTGCCCCAGGCCGGATTCGAACCGGCGACCTGTCCCTTAGGAGGGGACTGCGCTATCCACCTGTGCCACCGGGGCTAATTGAATCGTATTATACGCCGACTTTTTTATGTTCGCGTCTGCAATTGTTTATATCCGCAAAATTTTTGTTAACAATTAATTTTTTGTAAAGTGCTCATGATATGGAGTGCAAAATTTGGCTAATAATGACATAATGCACCGCTAAATGAATTTTAAGGTTTAGCGTATCATGTCTATTGAAAAGAAACATTTTACTGCCCATCATTTTTATCCGTGGGTGGTTATTGCCTTAGCAGCTGCATTTTTGTTTTACAAATACATTCTGCAAGTCTCCCCAAGTATCATGACCGAGGACCTGATGCGTGTATTTCACCTACAAGGTACCGGTTTAGGTAATTTAGCGGCGAGTTTTTTTTATTCTTTTTTGATAGCCCAACTTTTTGTGGGTGTTTTACTCGACCGTTATAGTCCACGCTTATTAACTGCCATAGCTATTTTTATATGTGCGGCCGGAGTTTATATTTTCTGTAAGGCAAACACTTTAAATATAGCAACTTGGGCTAGGGCATTAATGGGAGTTGGAGCAGCTTTTGCTACAGTTAGTTATATGAAAATGACTAGCCTTTGGTTTAAACCCAATCAATTTGCTTTTGTCGGGGGGTTGTTGGCTTCAGCAGCGATGTTAGGTGCAATTGCGGGTCAGGTTCCGCTATCTTTGATGGTGAGTACTTTTGGTTGGCGGGAAAGTCTGTATTTCTGCAGTATTATTGGCTTAATTTTAGCGGGACTATTTTATTTAATTGTTCGTGATAAACCAGCTGGTGCAACTGGCTTAATTAGTGAAAGGACTAAGGTTGAAAAAATTTCATTTCATGACGTATGGATGGTGTTGAGTAATAAACAAAACTGGCTAATTACACTCTATAGTGGATTAGCTTTTGCCCCAATTGATAGTTTTGCTGGTCTCTGGTGTATTCCTTTTTTAAAAGAAACGTATCAGGTTTCACATACAAAAGCCGCTTTCTTGGCTTCTTTTATTTTTTTAGGTGTAGCTTTCGGTAGTCCTTTATTAGGCTTATGGTCAGACCGAATAAACAAAAGACTCCCAGTGATGCGGATCAATGCTTCTGTAGCCCTAGTTGCCATTATCTCGATTATTTATGTCAATCATTTTCCACTTTGGCTATTAGGAGTTTTGTTGTTTATATTTGGATTTAGCACTGGTGCATTTATGCTAGGTTTTGCTTTGGGTAGAGAGTTAAATAAAATAACAGTTGCAGCAACGATAATTGCCTTAATCAATACAGGAGATATCATTTTTAGTGCGTTGACTCAACCATTGATAGGAAAATTATTAGATGCGCATTGGCATGGCAAGTTAATAGCAGGCATGCATTATTTTTCAACGATAGAATATCGATATGCATTAAGTGTATTACCTGCTTATTTGCTATTAGCTTTAATCTTACTATTTTTTATCCGCGAATCTAATTCACAACAATTAGTGCCGGAATAATTACGGGTTTGTTGGGTTAAGTTGATCGATAACTTTAGTTTTATAGTCAGATTGCATAATCGGTAAATTTCGAAAATCTTGTAACACCTTCATGCAAGGAATAGTTTGGTTTTTTCTTTCGGCCATCTGTGCTTCCTGGCTGATTCGTTGATAGACCAAAGAAGCTGCTGCTTGATCAGAAGGATCGCTAGATAACTTATTTAAAGCTTCGTTTACTCTTGCAGAAAAATCGCCTAGATTCTGGCCGCAAGCCTGTGCGATACCCGCAATGGCACCCGCTTGTCTAGCAAATTCTATTGCTTTGCTTTGAGGATTGCTCAATGTTGAAGGAGCGGTACTATTGCTTGGAACAGTATTGGCTACCCCACTCGCACTGATGCTTAATAATAGGATAAAACCTAATATTTTTTTTGGTGTTGTTGTAAGCATATAATTGGCTCTAGTTATTAATAGAATAGGGAGTTTCTAAAAAGTCTAATAATGGACCTTCAAGGCTTCCTAATCTGATAGTATGTGAAGCAGCTTGAATTTGCAAACAAACTAAGGCTTGATAACGACTATCTTGCTCTTTAGCACACATAATTAGAATGCCTTTTTCGGTTTTTTGATCATTATCAAAAAGAGGGGTCCCCGGTAAGGGCGGCAGATTTTGGCTTTGAAAAGTCACTCGATAAAGCCGACTTTTCGATTTTCCTAAATAATGAGTCCTTGCTATGATTTCTTGGCCAATGTAACAACCTTTACTAAAACTTACCCCCCCTAGTTCAGGAAAATTCAGTTGGTGGGGAGTAAATTGACCACTCGTTTCCGGATAAACAGTTGGAATTCCAGCCATAATATCTAATAAATGCCAGTGATTGATACTTTGTTGCTCAAATTTATTCTCGATAAAATTGATAGATTCATTTATGGGTGCTAATAAGATAATACGAGGAACAGGTCCTGGAATTGATAAGCTGAGTGTATGATCCGAGACTGCTAAGTTATTTTCGTGGATTAGTTTTTGTTTTGTGGATAAGTTTTTTGTCGTTGCTTCATAAAGTCCAATTTTGTACCAGTCTTTGCTAACATCTGTTAAGGTTACTTTTGAGAAAACTGCATATTTTTGTAAAGATCCCATTAATAGTGGCAATGTACTTCGTTGTAATAAAAAATAATAATCATTTTGAAAAAAAAATAACCGAAAAGTAGCAATTATTCGCCCTTTTACATCACAATGGGCACCTAATCGGCTTTGATTTGCATTAATTTCTTCCAAATCGCAAGTCAATTGACCTTGTAAAAATCTTTTAGCGTCTTTGCCACTGGCACGAATCAGTCCAAGATCAATAAGATCAATAGCGTTATTTTTAATCGTTATTTTTTCAAGCATAAAACCCAGCCTTATTCGTTAAATCAGCAAATATTCACTAGAATAAATTAATGATTATAAATTATTACGAATTTTTAGCGACCTAAAACAGCTGATTCTATAAAAAAATAAATTACTAAATTACTACAAAGCTGAGGTCTAGGGGGGGGTATGCTTTATAGTGTCAGAGTGTTGACCTGTTTAATAATGATTTTTATTTGTCAAAAAGCCTTGGGCTTAACTATAACTAATACTTTAGCCGTTACAGCAATAGTAGGTGGGGGAGCAAATTGTAAATTTGGTACTGTCACGAATATGAGATTTCCTAATTATTATTCATTCAATTCTAATTCGGATAATGCGACAGGCACCGTTACAATAACATGCATACCTAGCCTTAGCTATGATATAGGGATAGATAAAGGTCAAGGTGCAGGCGCAACAGAAGACCATCGATTATTAACCAAACAAGGTGGAAATCAGCTGTTAAACTACGGTCTTTTCCAAGATGCTGCTCATCAACATAACTATGGAACAATAATAGGACAAAATACTTTACATCAAGTAGCAACCGGATCTGCTGAGGTGATTACTATTTACGGAGAAATTCCCAGTAATCAAGCAGTGAGTGCAGGTACCTACTTAGATCAAGTGACTATTTTTGTAACATTTTAATGAAGTGATTATCAGATTATTTTATTGGCTAGGATTAGATTAAGTTAATTTTTACTTGATCGCTTTTATAAACCATTATATTCTCCTTCTGTGCTGTAGAGTCTTATTTGATAAGGAAATCGATTATGTTTAGAGCACAAAATGCTTTTTTTGTATTTTTAGTTTTATTTTTCAATCCAGCTGTATTTGCTGCGACAGTGACTGCGAACTTACCCGTTAATGCAACAGTGAATGCAACTTGTATCTTTGGAAATATTACCTCAGTCAATTTTGGTAACTATTCAGGAGTTCAAAATGACGCAACGGGTAGCATCGAGATGACTTGTAACAATGGTACTGCATATACTATAGGTTTAAATGCAGGAACTGGGGCAGGTGCCACCACAACTAACAGAATCATGACAGGAGCACCTAGCGGAACACTTGGATATCGGCTTTTTCAGGATCCTTCACGCACAATAAATTGGGGGAATAATCCACCCACCGATACAGTTAATTTGACAGGTAATGGGGTAGTGCAATTATCTACAGTGTATGGGCGAATACTTGCCGGTGCAGTTCCTGCAACAGGTAGTTATAACGACACGGTGTTAATAACTGTTACTTACTGACGCAATCTTGTTTAAAGTATCCTGCCTAACATAAACGATTAGCAGCACTCTAATTTATTTATAAATGGATTGTAAGGGATCAATAAAAAATGAAAATAAGCTACTATGCTGCAAGAGTTGTAATTCTAGCTGTGCTATTTATTACAGTCGTTAATGCTAACGTTTTAGAAGTGACCCCTGTCCAGCTATCATTATCTCCTAGTCAAAGGATAGGCGTTCTTAAAGTAACCAATCGAAGCGATGAACATAGTATATTACAATTAAGTTTACTTAACTGGCAACAAAGCCTTAAGGGTAAAGATATTTACAAGATTTCTCATGATATCTTGCTCACACCACCTTTATTTGTTTTACCTGCGCATAAAACCCAAATTATACGCTTTGCCTTAAGGCATCCTACCTATAATACCATGCAAAAAACCTACCGAGTGCATTTGAAAGAAGTGCAATCACCAAGACAAAAAAAATTAGGTCAAACGTTGTATTTTTTGATGGATATATCGCTCCCTTTATTTGTTCAACCCCTGCACATGGTTGAAAGTGCAGTTTGGTCCATCAAAGTTTTGGATGCACATCATATGAATTTATTTTTATATATTGATGGCAATATTTCTTTATTTGTGAATCAATGGCAATTGTTGTCTGGTCACCCACAAGAAAATTTGATGAAAAAACATTCAACTTTTACATACATTTTACCACATTGTTCTTATTCTTGGATAGTAAAAGACGATTCTAATATTAATTATACGGATATTCAGTCAAATATTAATGGACATAGTAAAAAATCACCTTTGCATAGGCTTTAGATTTGTATTAGCTATATGTTTTATAATTTTTTCTTTAATCAGCATAGATAGCAATGCCAAGCTTGGAAAGAAATCTTCGATAAAACAAATACCCAAAGAACAAGCTCATATTTCACTAATTCCCTTGTTGCTTGAAGTAAAACTCAATGGGACATTATTGCCTGGTGTTATACAATGTTACAAAGAGCCCTCTGGCCAGATCTGGATTGAAGAAAGTGATTTACGCCAATGGAAAATGCAATTCAATTTTTATTCTCCTTTAAACTATCATCAATACCATTTATATAAATTGGATTGGTATCCAGGCCTTCATTATCAACTAGATCAATATGCGATGCAGTTAATTTTATCTGCATCACCAGAATTATTTGCTATACAAATCTTTGACCCTCTTAGTAAACGTTTAGGCGCGTTACGCCCTAAAGATCCAGGCGCCTATCTTAATTATGATGCAGTAGCATTAAGAAATAATTATCCAGGAATCAATCAAACTAATCTCTCGGCATTAATGGGTTTAGGATTATTTAATCGTTTAGGCGTCGGAACCGCAGATGTACTTGCATATAACAAATATGCAAATAATATTACGCTTTTAACGAATCAATCCAGTAAATTAGTTCGATTAAATACCGCATGGACTTTAGATCAACCAGAAAAAATTGCACGTTGGCGTTTTGGTGATGCCATAACCGGTTCGACTTATTGGAGTGGGGCATCACGTTTTGCGGGTATTCAATATGCCACAAATTTTAATACACAACCTAATTTAGTCACTTTCCCATTACCTGGTTACCAAGGTGAAGCGGCTATTCCGAGTAAAGTCGATGTATTTGTTAATAGTGTTTTAAATCAGCAACAAATAGTAAATAACGGCCCTTATATTTTCAATAATATTCCAGTTATTTCTGGAGCGGGTACTGTGAATATAGTAACCCAAGATTTGCTGGGTCGTAGTCAAGTAGCAAGTTTTAGTTATTATGCCAGCCCGCAATTACTTAAACCCAATTTAGTAGATTTTTCCTACGAAACCGGTTTTGTACGCGATAATTATGGTGTGAAGAGCAATGATTATGGTCGCTTTTTGGCTGTGGGAACCTATCAACGCGGAATAACTGATAATTTAACCTTAGGGAGTCATGCTGAGCTATTGTTTGATCAGCAAACCTTAGGTTTTTCAGCTAATTATTTATTAAATAATTATGGGGTAGCTACTTTAGCATTGGCAGGTGGTCATAATAATTCAGGTGGAGGTGGCTTATTAGGTTTAGGTTTTATTCGTCAAGGTCCGCAACTGAGTTATGGTTTTAATACCAGCTTAACCACTCAAAATTACATTCAACTGGGAACACAACCTAATACATCACCACCCAGTATGGTGACGCAATTATTTCTAGGATATAGTTTAGAAAACTATGGATCATTAAGTAGCAGTTTTACCATGGTAAATAGTCGCAATTTTAATACTGTAAATGGAATTTCCAACACACCAACAGCACGGTTATTGACAGCTACTTATACACATACTTTATTTAAAAATATTTCTTTAAGTTTTGGTTTTGTTGGAGATTTACGAAACTCACAAACCAATCAAGCATTTCTAACATTAGTTTTTGCCCCTGATGTGAATCATTACATTAATAATTCAATCACTTGGCAGAATCATCAAGTGCAGGATTTATTACAATTTGCCAAACCAGTCCCATTAGGTAAGGGCTATGGTTATAACATTCTGGCTAGCAATAATAGTAATCGCTATGCGGGTGCAGACGTGACTGTACAAACTGAAATGGGTGCCTATACCGCACGCATAGGACAAGGTAGAGGACAAGCAAATTATGAAGTAGATGCAAGTGGTAGTGCAATTTATTTTGCGGGAGATGGCTTCTTAGCACGTAAGCTCACTCAAAGTTTTGCTTTGGTAAAGGTTCCCAATTTCCCTGGTGTGGATGTATTTTATGAAAATCAACTGATGGGTAAGACCGATAGAAAAGGAAATTTATTAATCACTGAATTATTGCCATATCAAGAAAACAGCGTGGAAATAGAACCAACAACATTGCCATTGGATACCCAAATCGATGTCACGCGTGAAAAAGTCATACCTTATTTCCATAGTGGTGTTTTAGCAGAGTTCTTAATTAAGCGTATGCAGGGTGTGGATTTACACTTAAAGACGCCTAGTGGTGAGTTTGTACCTGTAGGAGCAGAACTTGAGTTAAATAATAATTCTTGTGAATACCCTGTTGGATACGATGGGGAAATATTTATCCCTGATGTGAAAGGACATCTTTTAGAAGGTTCCGTGCAATGGGAGAATTATGTGTATTATTTCTCAGTACCATTGCCATATACCAGCGATCCGATTATCGAATTAGGAGAGGTACAGTGCTATTAAAAAAAACTCAACGATCCTGGTTAATTTCCATTATTGTTTTATTTCTATGTAATTTTTATAGCGCTGCTGTCTATGCTACTTGCTCGGGATTGGGTTGTTCATGTTCGGTTGGAACTACAGCCGTTACCTTTGGTACCTATGTGCCTACTACGTTAAAAACTGCTAATGGTAATGTTGCAGTAACTTGTTCTGCATTAGTTATCTTTACTGTTTCTTATGTGATTAGCATGGCTAAAGGCAATAGTGCGACTTATACACCCCGTTTTATGAGTTTAGTAAGCAATCATTTGAATTATAACTTGTATACAACGGGAGCGTTTACTTCGATTTGGGGAGATGCAACCGGAGGAACCGTGACGGTAAGTGATTCTTATACATCAATAGGATTGTCAACTACCAGGGACTATACTGTTTTTGGTCGAATTCCTGCCTCGCAATTTGTCAATACTGGGACTTATACTGACTCAGTTTTGGTTACGGTCACTTATTGAACTTCTATTTTATACTGGATAATAAATCATTCCTCTATTAGTCTTTATATATTGAAGGAGTGTAGTAATGATAATTTAATACCGTAAAAAAATGGATTTTTTTGCGTATAGATTGATGTTTAAAACTTGAGCGTCTTTTAGCTTACTACTACAAATTACAGTTAATAAATGGATTAATTTTCTGGATTCTGGTTCTCTGGAAAGAAAGGAGGTTAACCATGCGTTGGTTGATTAATTTATCTGTTTATATAATGATGCTTGTACATATAACTCCAGCATTTTCAGCAATCGGTGGAGATGTTACATCCATGCTGGTTTCAGTAAGTGTGGTGGGAGGTTGTACGATTCGTGCTACGCCATTAGTGTTTGGACTTTACAACCCAAATTCTTGCCTACCAACCGATTCTAGTGCACGGCTTAAAGTGCTGTGTACATTAAATACACCTTATTATGTAACTCTGGATCAAGGTGCAAATTGTGGAGGGACAACAAGATTACGTAGGATGTCGGGACCCGATCATTCATCTATTAAATATCTTTTAACACAAAATCCAACGCATACCATCAATTGGGGTAATGTTATTGGAGTTGATGCAAAATTTGGTGTAGGAAATGGTCTAAGACAAACTTTAGTTGTTTATGGGCAAATCCCCCCTAAACAAAATGTGAATATCGGTTCATATAGAGATGTTGTCAACGTGGGAATTATTTTTTAAAAATCAGAGGTTTTTGCTTTATTTCGTTGGATTGGCACTTTCGCATGCTCATTTACTTTATGTAAACTACATTTCTCAAAACCAATCCACCGAGAACTAAAAAAATACAATACTTGGTTTTTTGAGAGATATGTAAATTAACAAAACAATTGTTTATCAATCAAATCGCATAAACAATGAATAATCAATAGATGTGTTTCTTGTATTCGAGCAGTCGATGAACCATGAACGCGGATTTCAACATCAGTGGAACTCAGCATACCCGCTAAAGCCCCCCCCTCTTTACCAGTGAGAGCAATAATTTTTAGATCTCTACTTTGAGCGGCTTCACAGGCTTTTAAAATATTTTCTGAGTTACCGCTAGTTGAAATAAGAAATAAAATATCGCCTGCTTGGCCTAAAGCTCTAATCTGTTTAGCAAAAATTTCACTATAGTTATAGTCGTTTGCGATAGAAGTGATAGTAGAGGTATCGGTGGTTAAAGCAATTGCGGGTAAGCTCGGCCGTTCGGTTTCAAAGCGGTTAATCATCTCAGAAGCAAAATGTTGTGAATCAGCAGCAGAGCCGCCATTACCGCAAACTAGAATTTTATTGTTATTCATTAGACAGTCAACAAATAATTGACTGGCGGCCAAAATAATTTCAGGTAGTGTTTCCGCAGCATCCGACTTGGTGCGTATGCTTTCAGAAAAATGAGTTTTGATACGTGTTAATAGATTCATAACTTACCTAGAGAATGCATTTTTGACCCATTCTACTTGAGCTGAGTCCAGTTTGGAAATATTCCGTAATATTGGGGTAGTGGGTTTTACACCGACAACATCAAAACGACAAGCGATTTTTTCATTTAATTGTTTTGATGATAAGTAAAATTCAGCAGTTTTGATGATTTTATTTTGTTTAAACCTGTTGACTGATTCTAGGCTACTGCCAAAAAATGGATATTTTCGATATCGGACCTCAATGAAAACCAGTGTAAATTGATCTCGCATAATCAAATCAATTTCGCCTAGGCGGCAAGTAAAATTACGAGTAATTAACTTAAGTTTCTGTTGCTGTAAATAAACACAGACTAGATCTTCGATGTGTGTCCCGAATTTTTTTGTATCTATAGACATTAATCAATAGGAAAAATATTTCCATTGCGAAATTGTGCGCAAGGTAATTGACGGACGAAGCGACGTTGAGTATTTAATGAAAGTATTCCTGTAGCGCCCTGTAGTGTTTGTTGCGGCGATTGCTTTAGGGCTTCTAAATGCTGAATTATGTGAAAAGCATCAATTCCCAAAGCATAATATTTACTGTTTCGAGTGAAACGTTCAGGTGATGCTGATTTTAGTTGTTGATAAAGATTAGGTTCAATGGTGTTGTTAGCGAGCGACCAAGGTGCAGCACAGAAAATAACTTGATTCAGATCTTTGTCAAAACGTTTTGCACAGATACCACTATAAATTGATGCAGTTGCATAAACGGGTATATCACCGGCATAAAAGAATTTTAATAAAGGTTTCACTTGACGACCTATTTGTGGACTACTTGCCAAGAAAATGACATCAAAATCGGTGCGTCTATCATGGGGAGGTTTGAAGTGCAAAAAATTTCTCATTTGTTTAGTTATATCTGCAGGATTTTCAGACAATGCCAGTTGACCGACAACAGTTCCACCTAAAGCTTGCCATTGTTGAGCAAATGCTTCACCAATCTGAGCTCCCCAATTGCCATTAGCAGTTATAATAAGCGCAGATCGTTTATTATGTTGCCAAGCAAGATGGGTTACCTGTTGAGCTTCATCAATAGGGGATAAACCAAATTGATAGAGCTCAGGAGGTGTACTAATATCATCTTTTAAATAGTTCAACGCTAAAATGGGGATTTTGGTTTGAAAGCTGGCGATGCTTTGTACCTCGGGTTTTAGTAATGGACCGACAATTATTTGAGCATTTTTTGCTATAGCCGCGGTATAAGCGGCTTGTATCGAAGACTCAACACTGGTGTCGATAAGAATGATGCGCGGCGATGCTCCATTTTCTTCGGCTGCAGCTAAAAAACCTTGTTTGACTGACTGACCAATATTAGCTAAGGGACCTTGTAGAGGCAGGAGCAAGGCAATAGGCTGAATGACATTATTATTGGGAGTGGTTGGTGTCAAATTAGAATTTGAATTGCTTGATAGAATTACTGGATTAGGCGCACGATTAGAATTGCTAGCACAAGCCACAAGACCTAAACTTATTAGTAATACGCTTATAATTATAAAAAATCGATTCATCAATGAAAGAGGCACACGTTTCCCAGCTAAAAATTTAAACGACACCGCCAATAATAGTTTATTCTGATACTTTTACGCAATGCTATAGATAATTTTGCTTAATTGAAAATTGCTTATGAATAAACCACCACCACTTGACAAAGAGGATCTTGCTTTTTTTAAGGAAGCAATGTCAGACGTAAAACGTACTAAATCCTTTCCTGCAAAAGCTAAATCCAAAAAAATTATTTGTAAACTTGAAAAAGCAGCATTAATTAATTTTAAGGAGGATATCCAGCAAACACCCCTATCTCTTTTGGACCCAACTGAGTTAACAATAAGTTCAGAAGATCAGTTATTTTTTAAGCGACCAGGGTTGCAAAATAAACGGATTAAACAATTCGTACGGGGGGATATACACCAATCAGACTCTCTTGATTTACATCAAATGACAGTAGAGCAGGCACGAAGTGCGGTGCTCAATTTTTTGTTATCTAGTCGCGATCGCAACTATATTTGTGTGCGTATTATTCATGGGAAAGGAAGGTTTTCGCCATCTGGCGCTAAACTGAAAAATTATGTGAACTGCTGGTTAATGCAAATTTCATGGGTGTTAGCTTTTTCTTCCGCTCTCCCCTCAGATGGCGGCACAGGAGCGATATATGTATTATTGAGCCGAAAACATTGAAATGTTGTATTTATTTCGCAGTTAATTTGGCATAGCTAGCCACCAACCATTTTGTACCTGCTTGGTTAAATTTAATCTGTAAACGGGTATGCTCACCACGACCTTCGGCATTAATTAATGTTCCTTCACCGAATGCTGGATGTGTGACCGTTTGTCCTATACGCAATCCAGTATCACCTATGGTAGTAGCGCTAGCAGAATTTTTGGTAGATTTTAATATTTGTGTCGGTCTAACAACAGAAGTACGCAAACGAACTTCCTCTAATAACTCTTTGGGAATTTCTGAAATAAATCGAGAAGGTCGATGATGGCTTTCGTTGCCATGTAGACGTCTGACTTCAGCATAGCTAAGAAATAACTTACGCATTGCGCGGGTCATGCCTACATAACAGAGTCGCCGTTCTTCTTCTAAGCGGCCGGGTTCTTCGTGAGACATATGATGCGGGAACAATCCCTCTTCCATTCCACATAAAAACACCCAAGGAAATTCTAATCCTTTGGCAGAGTGTAATGTCATTAACTGTACACATTCTTGCTGGGCGTTTGCTTGATGTTCGCCCGCTTCCAAAGCAACGTGGGCAAGAAAGGCAGATAAAATTGAAATGTTATTATCTTCAGGGACAAATTGTCTTGTAGCATTGATTAATTCTTCAAGATTTTCAATTCGTGCTTGACCACGTTCGCCTTTTTCTTTTTTATAATGATTAAATAGACCACTGCTATAGAGAACTTGTTCAGTTTGTTCTGCAAGTGTTAAATTTTTAGTATCTTCATCTGTTTTGTCGATTAATTGGATGAAATGAGCCAAGGCATTGGCTGCACGTGCAGCTAAAACCTGATTAGTTAATAAATCTTGAGCAGCTTGCCATAAAGAAATATTTTGAGAACGCGCTTCCATACGTAAGGTTTGTAAGGTTTGGTCGCCAATACCGCGCGTTGGCGTATTGACGATACGCTCGAAGGCAGGATCATCATTTCGATTAGCAATTAAACGTAAATAGGCTAAGGCGTCTTTGATTTCAGCGCGTTCGAAAAAGCGTAATCCACCATAGATACGATACGGAATTTGTGCTGATATTAAAGCTTCTTCTAATACGCGAGATTGAGCATTAGACCGATAAAGAATAGCTACTTCATTGGGTTGTAGTTCCTTTTTTAAGCCTTGTTTAATTTGATTAACAATAAATCGGGCTTCATCCAAGTCATTAAATGCGCCATAAAGTGAAATTAGATCTCCTTGGCCACCACTGCTCCAAAGTTTTTTACCCAAACGACCGTCGTTATGGCTTATTAGCGCATTGGACGCGGCTAAAATAACACCTGTCGAGCGGTAATTTTGTTCAAGTCGGATCATCAGATGATCTGGAAAGTCGAGTATAAAATCTTGAATATTTTTTACTCGAGCGCCACGCCACCCATAAATTGATTGGTCATCATCACCTACTATCATTAAATAATTTTTATCACGACACAATAGTTTTAACCAAGCGTATTGAATAGTATTGGTATCTTGAAACTCATCAACCAAAATATATCGAAAGCGTTCTTGATAATGATGTAAAATATCGGGGTTTTTAATAAAAAGCTCATAACTTCGTAAAATTAATTCTGCAAAATCGACGACGCCATTCCGAGCGCATATTTCTTCATAGGATTGGTAGATACGAACTAAGGTTTTGGTGTAGGGATCGTTAGTGTTAGCGATTTGGTGAGATCGAACCCCTTCATCTTTTTGTTGGTTAATAAACCATTGCACTTTTCTCGGAGCCCATTGTGCTTCATCAAGATTCAAGCTAACCAAAATTCGTTTAATTACGCGATATTGATCATCACTATCTAATATTTGAAACGTTTGTGGTATGCCTGCTGCTTCCCAATGTTGACGTAATAAGCGATGAGCAAGCCCATGAAATGTACCTACCCACATCATCCGCATAGGGATATCGAGTAAATTTTCTAAACGTTGTCGCATTTCGCCAGCGGCTTTGTTAGTAAATGTTACAGCGAGAATATTATAAGGAGATATGTCTTCCTCATTGATTAACCAAGCAATACGATGAACTAATACCCGTGTTTTTCCACTACCCGCTCCGGCTAATACCAACAAATTTGCCAACGGAGCAGCAACAACGTGTTGTTGTGCTTCATTTAAAGATTCTAGCAAGGGATGGTTTGGATTAGACATAGACGGGGATTGTAACGAAATTTCTAACTTCTTGCATGATTTATTTTTTCCACGGTGAAAAATAGGAGGATGGAATTTAGGAATCTGAGTAGCATCAAGATTTATTCGATTTCTATATAGTAGATTTTTAAATGTTTGTTAAATCTGTAATTTTATTTTATTTTTACCTCGAAGGATTAATATATTTAATTTATTAGATGACGTATTATTTAATAATTCTCTAACTTGCTTGATATCTAAATTATTAACATTAATATTATTAATTTGGAGTAAAATATCCCCATTTAATAATTGATAGGGCGCAATATTAGCTGGAGTATTATAGCGAAACTCTAAATGACCATTATAATAAGCTAATGAAAAATAACGTAAAAATTTTTTATCATTTTGAGTAAATTTTGTAGCGTTGTAACAAAATTGCATTTTATTAGGGATAAAAATATAATTATCAAAGCGCGAAAAAAAATCAAATCCTAATTTGTTTATATGATTTTTAGTTACATGGATTTTGAAGTTTCCTACGCGCATCTGATCAAAAAATAAGCAGTCAATTAAATAAGTTTAAACCACTTGCTGAAGCGCCAACCATATTATTCTGATCCAAAGTTAGTTTGCACCTATTTGAGTTTTTCCAAAAGCTTAAAAGCTCTTTAGAAATTATGGTATCATCTGCACCAGTGTCTACATTTAAAGATGCAGAACTCCATTGCCCAGATCTATTTTTATTATTTAATATTAATAAAGGAGATTGGGCGTAAGCATCCTCATAGGGAACACAATTTTGATAATTAATTTTGGAGGGCATCTGCTTCCATATCGTTACGGTTTTGGCTTTATTATCAATAGCCCAGTTCAATTGACGAAAAACTTCTATTCCTAAAATACCATCTATTTTTTGACCAATGGCTTGACTAAATAATGTTAAATCTAACCCAATCCAGGGATCGTGACCCAAAATAGTGTAAGTTCCTATTTTTATTGGTAAAGGGCGCCATAATTTAAAATTATTTAATTTATCATTCGTAGTGATTAATCCGTCAGTAAGAAATTGATGAAAATAAAGAGGGATATCTTTTTTTGGTGTAGCCAACGTTAATAACGATGCAAGCTTATTATCTATTGCTGAATAACTAGCACCAGTATCTAATAAAAAAGAATAGCGTTTATTTTTGATAATAACAGGCAAGACAATTCCATTGGCGGATAAGGGGGTTATGAGTATCCGATTAGTATCGTGTTCTGGTTTTTCTGAAGGCTGACAAGCTGAAAATAGGATTACAATTATGCCTATCAAACAACGGTAAATATAAGGCATTCGCATTTATTTTTTCTATTTTTATTGATAATATTAGATTAATTTTAACACATAATCTTTATTTGCTAATGCATTCGGTATTATTTTTTTTTGCTGTAAAAACAACATAAATTTTTTATAAGCATTTTTATTGAAATTATTTGGATGAGATGCAATATAGGGTAGTGTAGCTTGCCAGATCTGATGATTTAATTCATTGTTTAAGGCAGGGTGATTTTTAACAAAAATTTGCCAGCTTTTTTCTGGATTACTTAGTAAATAACGAGTTGCTTTATCGAGTGCGGTCAAAAATTTAATAAGGCGCGGATCAGATAATTTATTTTTATTAGCTATAATAATTAATTCATCATAGCGTGGAATATCACCTAACTCTACAGGAAAAACAGTGACTGCTTGATGAGCAAACTGTATTTGCAAAGGTTCTACGTTGCGCATCCCATTAATAATAGCATCGACGCGATTGCTTAATAGCGCTTGCGTTAAATTATATTGAACATTAATAGTTTGTACTTCACTCATCTTTAAGTGTGCCTTTTCTAATAAAGCATTTAACATTAACGTTCCTTCAACATGGGATGTATAAGCAATGCGCTTGCCTTTTAGATCGACAAGCTGATGAATAAGCCCTTCCTTTTTAACAATCAAACAATTTAAAGGTTGGTTAATTAAACTAGCTATACGTATTAAAGGTAAACCTTTTGAGGCTTGAATCAGTAATTGAGGTTGATAACTCACAGCTAAATCAGCATGGCCTGCAGCTACTAATTTAGGGCCATCGTCGGGATTACTAGGGGCAATAATATTAACTTGCAATCCTTCCTGAGCAAAAAACCCATGTTCTTTAGCAACAAAGATTGCAGCATGATCTGGATTAACTAACCAATCTAGAATCAACGTGATGGGTTTAGCAGTAACATGGCTACTAAATAACAAAAAACCTATGAAAAGAATAAAATTTTTTTTTCTTATTAAATATTTTAGCATGAAGAGAGTAAGGTCCAGGGTAAAGCCAGCTTAAGTAAAGTATTAATAAGGAAATACAATAAAATTCCTATAAAAAATATCACGAGCAATACAGCAAACATTAAATCAATTTGCATTTGTGCGTTGGCATTTAATAATAAAAAACCCAAACCTTGATTCGATCCAACCCACTCTCCAATAATGGCTCCCAGAGGCGCCATAGTCGTTGCCAGTCGAATGCCTGAAGCAAGATTCGGTAATCCGGCAGGAATACGAATTTGATAGAGAATTTGCCAACGACTACTGTTCATTATCTTAGCGACGTTTAAATAATTTTCCGGTGTTTGCTTTAGTCCATCGAGAAAATTGCTAGTGATGGGAAAAAATAACATGAAGGTGGTAGTAATAATTTTAGCTGTTATACCATAACCAAACCAAAGTACTAATAAGGGAGCGATTGCAAATACTGGTAAAGCTTGGCTAATCAATAATAAAGGAAGTAAGAAAGCATGTATTGTACGAAATAAACACATACAGAGTGCAATACTCACACCAAATATAATTCCAAGAAATAAACCTAAGAGGATTTCTACTAATGTTGGTAATGTTTGTAATGCAATTAAGGACGCATGGTTAATAAGACTTTGTAATACTTCAAATGGTGTGGGCAATATATAATTAGGCAGTTGTAAAATATGGATTAAACATTCCCAGATCAAAATGAACCCGATAGGGATGAAAATTTTATGAGAAAATAAAGGGAAAATTTTTAAAGCTAATAAGGCTAATCGTTTTTTAGTAAAATTTAAGTTCCACAGAGACGTAAATACGTTTTGTAGTTGCGCTAATCGATTGATGAGCTGATTACGTAAAAAAGCGATTGTAACCATTTAAGCCTCTTGCAAATGCTGCAAAAGCTTAGCTTGCCATTGTAATAATTCAGTGTTACTTAGCGAGCGTGGAGGTGAATCAAGAAATTCGCAGTTTATATAGTTTATTTTTGCGGGTTCACCGGACATAATTGCAATATGATGCCCTAAACGCAATGCTTCTAAGGGATCATGTGTGACTAATAAGACCGTGTGATTTTTTAATGCGCATGCTGTAAGTTCTTGTAGATAATAGCGAGTAATGCTATCTAAAGCAGAAAAAGGCTCATCCATTAATACAATGGGCCGCTTTTCTAAAAGTACGCGTGCTAAAGCGGTACGTTGTTGCATTCCTCCGGACAATTGTGCCGGATATTTATCTATGGCTTCACCTAAACCGAGTTTATGTAATAATTCCCGTGCTTGAATATAGGGTTTATTCTCACGCCTTAGTCGGTAACCCAGCACAACATTATCTAAAATAGTAAGCCAAGGTAGTAAAGTGTGGGTTTGTGGCATGTAAGTTAATCGACCGGCCAAACCCTTCTGATCGCAGGTCGTGACATCGGCTGAATTGGCGTTTAATCCAGCAATTAGATGTAAGAAACGACTTTTGCCAATACCGCTGCTACCTAATAAACATGTGGTCTGCCCAGCTGCCAAATGGAAATTTAATTGGTCAAAGAGAACTTTATCTTGATAGTATAAGCTTGCATTATTTACCAAAACAGCGGGCGATTTTAACATTCACTTTTCCTACGCAGGCATTGTCCCGATCAGGTTAGAAGGGTATTTCTCAGCTAAATCCTAAAACTTCCGCTTTTAATCGCTTTGATTGTTAAATTGGTTTCGGAGGTTCATTATTATAAGCTCTTTCAAAATCAATTCGCCTAGAACTCAATTAAAATGCTTTTGTTTTAGGAGGTAAGCACCCCTAAGCAAGTGCGGCATGGTAACAAGCTTGTTAGCAAAATGAAAGGGGCAATGAGTTTGCGATCTTGACATCCTCGCTTTTACGCGCCGGACTTAATTCTGGGAGTAACTATAAATAAAAATGATATTTTATTTGGCTGTGTGATTTTTGAACCTAAGGGTAGTCCCTTGAGTTATTTCAAAAATTGAAGTTTAATGGAATTGCTCACACTGATTTAAAACCTAAAAATATTAAGTGTTTTGCTACAAAATTGATCGATTCCATTTCTACTACGAGGAATAGTATGCGTAAAATTTTTAAATTAGTGCTATTATCCAGCATTTTATTAAGTGTATTTAGCCTAGCATGGGGAGCCAGTATTGTTAGGGATTTTAATGTTTCTAATTATAAAGGTAGATGGGTAATTATTAGTTATTGGGCAACATGGTGTGAGTATTGTATGGGAGAAATACCCCAATTAAATTCATTTTATCGAGCACATGCTGATCAGGTTGCGATGTTTGGGTTTAATTATGATGATCCAGGTAATTTATCACAGCATGTACAACAGAGTGGCGTTATATTTCCTACTTTAGTGAATGATCCTAAAGCTAGTTTTGGAATACGTGGTATATCGGGTTTACCAACTACATTGATTATTGGTCCTGATGGTCGATTGAAACATGTGTTGGAAGGACCACAAACAAAACGAAGTTTGGAAATAGCAGTCAATTTATAATTTTGCTATTCCTTTTAAGTATGTAATCTCTCAAGATTCTAGTTTATATACTAGAATACGGGTTCTTGATTGTTAGAATTATCCTGATTTCCTGTGGTTGGATACTCTATTGGCATTTGCTGTTTAGTAGTATCGGTAGGAGATTCAGCAGGATTATCAATTGCATTGAATGGAGTCATATCTTCTTGAGTCGATATTCTGGTTAAATCATCTTTACGAAAATATTCTAATATAGAACCGGGTGTTCCATTAGGTAATATATTACCGGTAGAGGGATCAATGCTTGCTGTTACAATATCAGAAGGTTGAGGCATGGTTTTTTCAGGCTGACCTTTTAATGCGACTCGCATAAAATCAATCCACATCGGTAAAGCAGCTTTCGCGCCATATTCTTGCACAGAACTTGGTTGATCGAATCCAATCCAAACCGTTGTTACTAAATTGCTATTAAATCCTGTAAACCAGGTGTCGACATAATCACTGGTTGTACCCGTTTTCCCAGCTAGATCAGTTCGATTCAATACTCTAGCTTGTGAACCGGTACCGTACCGAATGACATCTTTTAAAGCAGAAGTCATTAAAAAAGCGATATCAGCAGGAATAACTTGTGGTGCATAAGGACTATCTTTTTCATCTGCTAATGGAGGCTCAATTTCTCCGCGTAGACACGCTTCACAAGCAATTTTAGGTTCTGCTTTATAAATGATTTGACCTTGTTCATCGGTAATATGATCAATTAAATAAGGAGTTATTCGAAAGCCGCCATTGGCAAACACGGCATAGGCACGCGCTAATTCGAGAGGGGTAACTTCGCCGGTTCCGAGAGCTAATGTAAGATTACGTGGTAGTTTTTTGGAATTAAAACCAAATCGCTTTACATAGGATAATACATAAGGAACATCAATAGCTTGTAACAAGCGAACAGATATAAGGTTGATGGATTTAGCTAGAGCAAGACGTAAGCGAGTTGGGCCGCTAAAAATATGATTGTCATTTTGTGGGCGCCAGGGTTCGTCACTGCCAGGTATATCAAAAACCAATGGCGCATCATTAAAAACATTTGCTAAGGTATATCCCTTTGCTAATGCAGCTGCATAAATAAAAGGCTTGAATCCTGATCCCGGTTGTCGTTCTGCCTGAACGACCCGATTAAATTTGCTTAAATTATAATCAAAGCCACCAACTAATGCGCTAATGGCTCCTGTTTGCGGATTTAAAGCGATTAATGCACCTTGTACTTTAGGAATTTGGGATAATTCCCAGATATTATTTACAGTTAATTCTACACGTATAACATCGCCGACATGGACTTTATTTTTCAAGACGTCAGGAGGTGGATTTAAATTAGTCGAATCAAGCTGAGGCATAGTCCATGCCACACCTTGCCAGGGAATAAAGATCATTTGGTTATCGACTAAAAGTGCGGTTATGGCTTGATCAGTGACAGAAATTACTATAGCAGCTTGTAAACCATTAATAGAGGCTACACGGTGTAATGCGTTTAAAGTATGTGTGACTTTGTTTGCATCTAATGGGGCTATATTTTTTTCCGGCTTTCTATATCCGTGACGTTTATCGTAAGCCAATAAGCTAGTCCTTAAAGCTTTATCAGCGGCAATTTGTTGAGAGGAGTTGATGGTAGTGTAAACATTATAACCTTTTAAATAGATATCTTCGCCAAAACTTTTGTACATCATGTCGCGTACCATTTCAGCGACATAAGGCGCTTTAATCATTCCCCCAGCATCTGCTTGGGCATGCGTCACCATAGGTGTGGCAATAGCAGACTCATAGGCAGCTTTTGAGATATAACCTAATTCATGCATACGCAATAAAACATGATCACGTCGCTGTTTTGCTCCGATGGGGTTGACTAATGGATTAATGGCTGAAGGAGCTTTTGGTAAACCAGCAATAGTTGCCATTTCCGGTAAGGTGAGTTGGTTAAGGGTTTTATTAAAATAAACTTGTGCTGCAGCAGCAATTCCGTAAGCGCGGTTTCCAAGAAAGATTTTGTTCAGGTAAAGTTCTAAAATTTGCTCTTTAGTGAATTCTCGTTCGATTTTTAAAGAGAGTAAAATTTCAGTAAATTTTCTTAAAAAAGTTTTTTCTCGGGATAAATAAAAATTGCGTGCAACTTGCATGGTAATAGTACTTCCTCCTTGTACTTTACTTCCGGTGAGCAACACTTCGCCTGCTGCACGTAGTAATCCATAAAAGTCAACACCATGATGTTCTAAAAAGCGTTGATCCTCAGTGGCTAAAAAAGCTTTTACCATTAAATTAGGAACTTCATTCAATCGAACAAGATTTCTGTGTAATTCTCCAAACTCAGCGATAGGTTGTCCATCAGTAGTGTAAATCCGCATCGGAATAGGAAGTTGTACTGATTTTAGTTCTTCAACATCAGGTAATTGTTTATCAAGATAAATATAAAGCAGACTACCAGCCAACAAAAGCGTGATAAAAAGGCTCAATACCATGAAAAAAAAATTACGGAGAAAATGATTCGATCTTTTCATAATGAAAGCAGTTGATTAGCTGAGGCTGGCCCTATCATAACGCAAGTGGCTTATCTCTTAAACAAGGGTTTTTAATAAACATAGTGTGCAATAAGGCCGTTGTACACTTAAATAGAAGTGGGGTAATTTTTTGTCATCATAGCACACTAAAAAAAATTATAATTCTACAATATACTGTTTTATGCATTAAATAATTGACATTTTATTATTCATATGCATAAATAAAAAGGAATAAGTTTTGAAATCACAATAAAAAATAAGAGTATGTGTTTTTTCAAGGATAGATTTAAAAATGCTCCAAAAGCTAACACGACGATAGGCTTGGATATCGGCAGTAGTACGATTAAGTGGGTAAGTTTAGGCAACAATAATGAGCTTAAACAGTATGCAATTCAAGAAATTCCTATGTCGTTGTCAATTGCGCAAACAAAAGATATACCTCAAATTGCCGCTGTCTTAAAAGAAACGTTGTTCGATCAAAACCCTATAAGAAATTGTATAATCAATATTCCAGATATTTTTGTCTGCTGTAAATGGATCCAAATAGATAGCGTCAATTATCAACGTATCGAAAAAACAATTCGGGTACTGGCAGAGCAAATCATTTCTTACCCTTTATGTAAACTCTATTTTGATTATCAAGTTTTTGACCCACCCCCTCAAAATCAAGAAAAATATAACGTTTTACTGGTAGCTTGTCGCAAAGAGCATTTAGATTTTCGTTTAGAGATTATTCAACAAGCAAATTTAATTCCTATTATTGTAGAAGTGGGTTCATTTGCCTTAGAAAGAGCTTTCAATTTTTTTTATACAGACGAGATGAATGAGAATGTCATCTTATTAGATATAGGAGTGAGTCAGTTAACATTTTTGTTTTTTATTCATTCTCAGTCACAAGTATATTCTGAAAATCTATGTAATGTCTTAGAGTTTGAAAGTGTTTTATTGCAAATTAAACGCTGTATAAAAAGATATACGTTGGCTTATCCATATTATGTCTTGACAAAGCTTTTGTTAATTGGCGCTAATATTTCGTTACTGAATTATATATTAAATAGATTAGATGGTTTTTTAAAATTACAGATACGAATATTAGAATATCCAAAACAGCTCAAATATAATCCTGAATTAAATAGTGAAGGCATAGAACGAAGCTTTATGAATTTATTTTTAAGTTATGGATTGGCTTTACGAGGTAATTCATTATGAAGTTTAAAAAAAACAAAATTTTAAGGAGATAGAAATTTTTTTTAAAAATAAGGAAAATGTGGTGAAACAAATCAACTTATTACCCTGGCGAGAGCATAAAAATAAATTAAAAATTAGGCGACTTGCTATTGTTTGGCTTACAGTTTCCGGCTTCTTTTTAATTCTATTGCTTATTGCAAAAATTATTATTATTCAGCAAATAAAACATTGTCAATTAACTAATGATCATATTTATTTTCAGATTAAAAATATATCATCTAGGATTAAAGAACTAAAAAAATTAAAAGATGAAGAAAAAGAACTAAGAAACATTGTAAAAACTAACCAGATTAACCATCGACAAATAAAAAAAATTCAGGATTTAATAAATCGTCTTCAATACTTAATAACTCCCGATCTTTTTGTACGCCTAATCGAGTTTTATCCACCTTATTTAAGTTTAATAATGCATGCAAATTCAGAAAAAGAATATGTACTTTTTAAACAAATATTACAATCAAAATTTAATTACAAAATAAGATGGTTGATTCTTAATCAATTTCAGAATTTACAATTAGATTTTTTTGCCCAGATTATTTTCACTAAAGAATAAATTTATATTGATTTAGAATAAATAAAAAAAATTGGTAGAAAGGAGTTAGTCATTTTAAAAAATTTTGATATATTTTCAAAACATTTTAAATTTATTGTAATTATCTCGTTAGTTATTTTTACGGGTACCTTAGGGGTTTTTTTAAATTTACGTTCAGATCTTAAGCAGAAGGAAACAATATACTTAAATTTTCAATCATTAAAAAAAGAACTGAATAATCAACTAAAAATAGTTTCAAAGTATTCTAAATATCCAAAAAAAATTAAAATTTTAAGGAAAAAAAATTTCTTAAATCTATGGCAAGAGGATTTTTTTCAGAAGACAACAAAGAAGGGCTCTAAGCGTAATTATATCAATGAATACCAATTGATAAGCAACTTCGATTCAAGTGAAAATATTAATAAATTTATTTTGTATTTACTAAACAGCTTATTAACTAAATCGTCTATTGCTTATAATCAGATAAGAATTTTAACAATTAAAAAGCTTAATTTTCCACATATTTATAAAATTGAGTTTTCTGTTTCTTGCGAAAATAATAATATTTTAAATTTCCTCAATGCAATTGATGAAATAAATAGATTTATAATAATTCAAAGTTTTAAATATCAATTATCCCATTTAAACAAAAATTTTAAACAAGAAATTATTTTTTATTTAATATGCTATATTCCTTCTTTTTATGCAAATAAATTAATTTTAGATTTATCAAGAATAAATAAAAAAGTCACTAAATCTTTAGAGAAAGTGATTATGTATCCTTTAAACAAACTAAAAATATTAGGTTTTTTATCGAATAATGAAAAGCAATCTTTCAGTTTAGTTGGACTGCCTAATAATAAAATTTATAAAATTATATTAGGAAATTATTTGGGTATAGAACAGGGTTTGGTGATAGGTACTTATCCTGAAAAAATTGTAATCAAAAATAATAAAACAAATGAAATAATAAGTCTATCCAATAAACTTAGGAAATTAGCCTATGACAAAAATTTTTCCTAATTTATTATTGCTATTCTTTTTTTTATTATCAATATTTAATGGTAGAATACTCGCTAATGAAAATACTTTAAATAAACAAACTGATAAAAATATTTCCTTAAATTTTCGTCATATAAAAATTCGTTCCGCATTGCAGTATTTGTCTGAATTAAATAATAATAATTTAATTATTGACAATAAAATTCATGGGGAAATTAGCATTTATTTGCATGATGTAAATTGGGAGCAAGCTTTAGATGCCATTTTGCAAACTCAAGGTCTTGCAAAACGCTCTATTATTAATGGGTGGTTTATTACTACTTCTGAACAATTATTGCAACAGGATAAAATTAATTTAGATATTCAAAAGGAAAAAAGGGCTTTATTTCCGTTAACTTTCAAAGTAATTCAAATTCGTTATAGAAAAGCATCAGATATAAGCAAGTTATTAAAAGATAAAACAAATTCACCTTTGTCTGCTCGTGGCAGTGTGAACATAGATATCTCGACAAATAGTTTATGGATTAGAGATTCTATTGAACAAATAAATAAAATTTTAGCATCTATTAGGGAGTTAGATAAGCCAATTAATCAAATCTTGATTGAGGCAAGAATTGTAAGTATTGATCAAAATATGGAAAAAGAATTGGGGGCGCAATTTGGTTCAACACAAACACAATCGGCTAATAAGCTTTTAAAATCGCAACTTAAAAATAAAGTCAAAAATTCTAATACTGGCTTATTACAACATTTAACTATGGATTTGCCAATTACAGGGGGTGCAAGCAGTGGTGCTGCATCCGTTGGCTTGCGTTTAATGCGCTTAGGTCAGAATTCTTTTTTAGATCTTGAATTGTCTGCATTAGAAAACGAAGGTATGGCCGAAATAATTTCTACACCGCATTTGATTACTGCTGATCAGCAGACTGCATTTATAGAAGCAGGTGCTGAAATACCTTACCAAGAAAAAGCTTCAAGTGGTGGGACCAATGTGATATTTAAAAAAGCAGTGCTATCATTGAAAGTAACGCCTAGAATTATGCCAGATGAGCGCATCGTATTGGATATAAAGGTAAACCAAGACCAACCCAGTACCTTTATGGCCCTAGATGTCCCAACAATTAAAGCACGCGGAATTAAAACACAAGTTACTGTCAAAAATAGTGAAACGGTTGTATTAGGTGGAATCTATGAGTATTCTCAGAGTAAACTAGAGCAACGGGTTCCCTTTTTAGGCACTTTACCGATAATAGGTCGTTTATTTCGTTTAACAACATCAAATAGTCGGCGTAGTGAGCTTTTGATATTTTTAACGCCGACTATTTTAAGCTATTAAGCTGTTTGGCTAATTAACTAGAACCATTTTATTAACGAGCAACTATGCAATTTACTCAATGGCGACATTCGTTTCGCAATTTAGACAACGATCGAGTTGTCCATAGTTTAAAAACGGCTATTGCACTATTATTTGGACTGTTAATTTCTTATTCATTTAAGCTTCCTCTCCAAGGAAGGTGGGTCGTTATTACTATTCTCGTTGTAATGTGCGCACAATCACGTGTGGGTGCGATTTTACAAAAATCATATATGCGTTTTATAGGGACGGTAATAGGAGCCAGCGTTGCCTGTTTGACACTTTGGTTAGTTTATCCCAATGTTGCATTGACAATTTTCATTCTTTGCATAGCCACAGCAGTTTTCAGTTACATTGCTGATAGTCCTAGCAATTGGAGTGAAGCAGGTCCTTTAGGGGCAGTTACACTTATCATTATTGTTATTTCACAGAATCCTAATTTCTATACAGTATTGAGTCGTTTTCTAGAAATCAATTTAGGAATTATTATTGCCTTATTGGTATCCCGTTTTATCTGGCCTTTACATTCTCGTACACAATTGCGTTCTATATTAATAGATACTTTACAGAATCTAAAGGATCTTGCTCAAAAATTAGAAGAGTTCACATTCACTCATGATGAAGATATTCCAAAATTTCAGGATATTTTGGAAAATAAAATACTGAATAATATAGGTATTCAGAAGAAATTATTTAAAGAAGTGATGAGTGAATCATTTGGTCGATCTAATTTAGGCAAAACTTTTAAAAATATTTTAGATACTGAGAGAGAAATGCTACGTTGTATTATCTTAATGAGAAATGCATTAATGAATTTTTCCGATCAAACTATTTTGGTCTTTAATCAACATGCCCAAATACAAAAAATTTATCAAATAACCCAGGATTTATTTCAAAACAATATTGAAAATCTTAAAGGAAAAGATACCAAACAAACTATTCAAAGCTTAGAAAGACCTTCAAATTGGAAAGAAGAAATAAAAATTCAGTTCAAATCTTTAGAACTCAGTCGGTCCGATCAATTCGCTATAGACTTATTTATTTTTAGTGCTGATCGTTTACTAGTTCAATTACATACATTGACAACGTTAATAAAGAAATTTTAAAATTATGAAAGAATCTCCTCATCGTTTTATACACGCGCTCTTAAGGCAACCGATCGATCGCACACCCATATGGATTATGCGTCAAGCGGGGCGGTATTTACCAGAATATCGTGCGACTCGTAAGAAGGCCGGTGATTTTTTAACGCTATGTAAAACTCCAGAACTAGCTTGTGAAGTAACTTTGCAGCCATTACAACGATTCGATTTGGATGCAGCCATAATTTTTTCCGATATCTTGACTATTCCCGATGCTATGGGCTTAGGTCTTTATTTTGTTGAAGGAGAAGGACCTAAATTTCATAAACCTATAAAAACTATAGCAGAGATTAAAGCTTTACCAATCCCTAAGCCTGAAATTGATTTAAGTTATGTACTAGATGCCATTTCACTTACTCGCCGGGAATTAAAAAATAAAGTTCCGTTGATTGGATTTGCAGGAAGTCCTTGGACGCTTGCTTGTTATATGTTGGAAGGCGGAGGAAGCCGGGAGTTTAGGCAAGTTAAAACATTATTGTATCAAGAACCCAAAGCATTACATCATTTATTAAATACCTTAACTAAAGCAACTATTTTGTATATGAATGCGCAGATTGCTGCTGGTGCTCAGGCTATCATGATTTTTGATACTTGGGGAGGTTTATTAACAACAGTGGCTTATCAACAATTTTCATTAGATTATATGACTCAAATAGTTGCTAATTTGAAAAATGAGAATATACAAGAAAAAATACCTATCATTTTATTTACCAAAGGTGGAAATTTATGGTTAGAAAAAATAGCAAGCTCAGGTTGCGATGCGATAGGCTTGGACTGGACTATCGATTTAGGATTAGCTCGTCAAAGACTCAAAAACAAGGTAGCCTTACAAGGTAACATGGACCCAGCGATTTTATTCGCCAATCCAGAGACAATCCGCCGTGAAGTACAAAACATACTGCAAGCATATGGCGCTGGATCAGGACATATCTTTAATCTAGGCCACGGAATTTCTCAATATACACAGCCGGAAAATGTAAAAATATTGGTTGATGCTATACATGAATTAAGTCCAGCCTTTCATTAGAAAATAGAATTTATATTTATTTTTTCCGAGGGACTACCGGCTGAAATAAACTTCCTTCAGTAGAAGGTTTAAAATTACTTTTTGATTCTGGATAAAAAGCAGAAGAAGTCACATAAACTAACTTGTCAAATTCACTAAGTTTTTTGGGGTAAGTTGGCGAAGGATAATGATAAAAGCTTGCTTGTTTATTATCTTGCTTGAAGTTTATCTCTGATATATTTTGCCTATTTTTATGCATATAATTTTTTATTTTTATTTATGAAATAACTATTTAACTAGTCAGCTAATAACAAACCGCCTCAAAAATTTTATTCGCACTCAAACTCAAATTTCTAAGTTGTAAAAATTTTTTTTAATTTTTATTTTTTTTTGCTCTAGCAATTGATCTCAAAATTGGATTAATATAATATTATATGTAGGAATATCTAGTACAAGGAGGAAAATTTCTTTCTAAAAAATATAATATAATATTTTATAAATAAAATATAGGCAATGGAATATTTTGCTTTTTCTTATTAGCAAAATATTAAAATTTTCTTAATCAATTGAGGTTATTTATGCCAGAGTTAACTACCATAAATGTAATAGATATTTGCGGAGAAAATAGAGATTTATTAAGAGAAAAAGAACGAGAAGGAGTAGTAGGATTGGTAGATGATGCGGGAATTATACATATCAATGCGCTACCTTCCTCAGAAGAACAAATGGTTTTTATTGATCAGTTTTGTGAGAATGAAAAGTTAAATACCCAACATATTAAAGAAGTTTTTCAAAAAGAAAAATACAGAGCCGAGCATATCATAATGTTTTTGATTATAGCTTTGGCATTGATAGTCGCTGGATATTCTTTTGCCCCGCTTTTTATTGCATCTGCTATAATTTTACCTATAATTCCAGTTTTATTAGCCGGGGTTGCAATTATTGCACTGACTAAATTTTATTTAAATCTACGACTTAATTCTCTTGAAACTAATAAATTACAATCTAAAGCATTTTTAGATAAAATAATGACAAGTAAAGGTAGCAATATGGATGAAAGTGATATTAATAGTGAGAATAATGGCCAAACTCAAGAGATAAAAGCAACAATCAAAGCAGCAACCGATGAAGCAACAAGGGTTCTGAGTGAGAAAATCGAAATACTTTCAAAAAATACTCAAAGCTTTTTCTCAACTTTCTCTAAACCTTCTCCTGAAGATCCAGTTAATGCATTTCATCATAGCGAAAGAGCTTCAAGTCCTTCGCATAGCTAAAAATAAGACCATTTTTGTTCAAAGCAAAAATGGTCTTTAATGAATTGCTGGATTGACACTATTTTTCCGTCGATGTGAAGATAAAATACTATAACCCGCAATCCCAGATAAAATTGAACCTGTAAAAACACCTAAGCGGACTAATGCGATTAACGTATTGTCTCCGAATGCGAGGCTGGCAATAAATAAACTCATTGTAAAACCTATCCCACAAATCAAAGCAATGCCATAAATATGCCACCAGTTTACTTGATAAGGTAATTTTGCCAGTTGAGTTTTTACTGTTAACCAACTTGCTCCAAAAATCCCTAATTGTTTACCCAAAAATAATCCCACAATTATTCCTAAGGGAAGTGGGTGTATAAAAGTTGCTAAATTTATATTTGAAAAAGATAGGCCGGCATTGGCAAATGCAAAAAGAGGTAAAATACCGTAGGCTATCCATGGGTGTAATTGATGTATTAAATGGTGCAGTAAAGAATTAAAATTTTTGTTACTACTGGTCAGTGGAATAGTGAAGCCGAATAAAACGCCTGCAATGGTTGCATGAATACCAGAGTTGAGGATTAATAACCATAAAGCAAAGCCTAATAAGCAATACGGAAAGAATTGTTGTATTTTAAAATAGTTTAAACTTAATAAACCGATAAAAGCCAGTAAAGATAAAAATAAATAAAGCCAGCCTATTTGTTGAGTATAAAAAATAGCAATGACGATAATTGCGCCTAGATCATCAATGATAGCTAATGCCATTAAGAAAATTTTTAAGGCAACAGGAATATGTTTACCAAGTAATGAAAGTACCCCTAAAGAAAAGGCAATATCGGTAGCCATAGGTATTGCCCAGCCCGAGATAAGTTGAGGATATTTATGATTGATGGCTAAATAAAATAAAGCCGGAACTATCATTCCACCTATCGCAGCTACAGTAGGTAGCATTGCTTTGGTTACTGTATTGAGTTCGCCCTGAATTAATTCTCGTTTAATTTCGAGACTGACTAAAAAAAAGAAAATTGTCATCAATCCATCATTAATAAAATGTAACAAAGAAAAATGGATATTGGACCCTAGGCTGATGTTGAAATTTAAAAATGTTTGGTAATAAGTTTGCCAGCTAGAATTAGCGAGAATTAAAGCAAAGAGCGTGGCGATGCCTAATGAAATACCACCTGAAGCTTCTAGCTGAATAAATTTATGTAGAAACTTTATATGCATTTAATTAATTTCCTTAGCATTAATAGGCCATTTATACTGACCTGATAGTTTATTAATGCTAGTTAAACGATTTTGATGAGCGATTAATTCTTCCCTATTGGCATAGATGACAGGTAATATTACTGTTTCGTTGATTATTTTCCTCGGTTTAGTCGTTTGCATAGCATGAACTATCTGCTCTTCATCAAACAAGTGAGTTTGGCCGCCGGTCATGGCGAGGTAAACCTGAGCTAATAATTCTGCATCCAATAAAGCGCCATGCTTATCACGTTTAGAGTTATCAATAGCATAACGCTTGCAAAGTGCATCTAAGCTATTGCGTTGACCCGGATGTAATTGGCGCGCTAATGGAAGTGTATCTAGAATTTGGCAATACTCAGAAATTTTTTTATATTTTTTTTTGGTTAATTTGAATTCATTATCTAAAAAACCTAAATCAAATGGTGCGTTATGGATAATAAGCTGGGAACCTTGAATAAATTCCAGTAATTCATCAGCAATAACTTTAAATTCTGGTTTATCCCTAAGAAATTCTGTGCTTAAACCATGCACAGCAAATGCCCCTGCTTCATTATCTCGACCAGGATTTAGGAAACAATGAAAATGTCGTTTAGTGAGACGCCGATCGATCAACTCTAAGCAGCCTATTTCGATGACCCGATGTTTGTCATTGACATCTCTGCCGGTGGTTTCAGTATCTAAAATGATTTGGCGCATAATTTATGGATAAATTGGTATGACCCTAATCTTACGTCGAGTGAGAAAAAATGGCTAGCTTTTAATAAAATCTTAATAAAAGGATGTTTAAGATTAGATACTATTCAAAGAAAGTTTTCAAAACTGAAATATTATATGAGATGACTGTATGCCAGGTACAAAAGATATTGTTTTAGCTTCTTTAATGAAAAAGACTCCCCGGAAAATCCTAAGATTTATTCGCATACCACAAAACAAGAAAAACTTGATAATACTCAAAGTTTAGCTCCCCCAGAACTAATAGAACAATATGACAATGAATTTAGGTCCTATTTTTCGCAGGTTTTGGTAGATAGTAAGATAATTTCATCAAATACTTTTTTTCTGTAAAATATGCAGGAGAGCATAATAAGGAAAGATTGCAAATTTTGCGAGAGCATAATTATTGTAAGAGCCATAGCAAATCTTAAGCCTGCCCAATTTTGACTAATTTATTAGTGAATGTAACTGGCTTTGTAATTTAGCTTGAATAGCAGTAAAATTGTCTAAACGTTCTCGTTCTAGAGTAATGATTTTTGGTGGGGCTTTTTGTATAAAAGCTGAATTGCTTAGTTTTGATTTGGATCGCGCAATTTCTTTTTCTATCTTGAGAATTTCTTTTCTTAAACGTTGTACTTCTGCTTCAATATCAATTAAATCTTCCATAGGAATAAGTAATTCTAAGCTGCCAACTATGCCCATAGCATAATTTGTGTTTATTGCTTTTTCTGTTAACCAATTTATTTCACTTATTTTAGCAAGATTCATTATTTCGTTAAGAAAGTGATGAGTATTCTTATAATCTTTTTTATTCCCTTTAAAAAGTAATAAAGGAATTTTTTTACCTGGGGCTATATTCATTTCAGAGCGTAGTGTGCGAATGGTATGGACAATAGTTTTTAACCAGCTTAAATCTTGCTCAGCACTACTATCTTTTTTTGTTTTATCAAACTGGGGATAAGTTTGTACCATCAGACTATTACCGGTTTTTCCAGCAAAAGGGGCTATGGTTTGCCAAATTTCTTCAGTAACAAAGGGCATTAAGGGGTGTAGTAAGCGTAAACAGCTTTCTAAAATGAAAATTAAACAGGCTAAGGTTTCTTGTTGTTCTTGATTGTTTGTATTAGTTAAAATAGGTTTAGCTAGTTCAACATACCAGTCACAATATTCATTCCAAATAAATTCATAAATCGCTTGCGCCATTAGATCAAATCGATAATCTTGAAAATGTTTATGCATTTCAGTGATAGTGTTTTGTAATAAGGAATAAAAAGCGCGATTTATGGAAAGAGTTAATGTGGACAAAGATTTAAAACTCTTTTGATTAGAAGTGTGTGTTAAAACAAAACGGGCTGCATTCCACAGCTTATTACAAAAATTTCGATAGCCCTCAGTTCGGCTTAAATCAAAGCGTATATCACGGGTAGGAGAGGCTAATGCGCAAAAAGTGAATCGTAGAGCGTCGGTTCCTAGCGCAGGAATTCCTTGAGGAAATTGTTGTCTAGTCGCTTGTTCAATTTTTTTGGCCATTTGTGGCTGCAATAAACCTTGGGTACGTTTTATCACTAAGTCATCTACGCTAATTCCTAATATCACATCAAGGGGATCTAAAACGTTACCTTTCGATTTTGACATTTTTTGGCCTTCATAATCCCGTATCAAGCCCGTTACATAGACTTCTTTAAAAGGAACCTTGCCCGTAAAATGGAGTCCTAGCATTAACATGCGGGCTACCCAAAAAAAGATAATGTCAAATCCCGTTACTAAAACATTAGTGGGATAAAAAGAAATTAATTCTTTGGTAGTTTGTGGCCAACCTAAAGTAACAAAAGGCCACAGTGCTGATGAAAACCAGGTATCGAGCACATCTTCATCTTGCTTAAGCGTCATTCTAGAATCTAAAGAATATTGCTGGCGAATACTTTTTTCATCTTTCCCAACATAGAATTGACCTTGCTCATCATACCAGGCGGGAATTCGATGCCCCCACCAAAGCTGACGACTAATGCACCAATCATCAATATTTTCTAGCCATTGTAAACAAACTTTTCGCCAAGTTTCCGGGATAAAATCAAGCTCTCCTTGAGTGATGGCTAGAATTGCAGGTTTTGCTAAGGGTTGCATCGACATAAACCATTGATCAGTAAGATAAGGTTCTATCACAACTCCAGAACGATCCCCTCGAGGAATTTTTACTAAATAAGCTTCTACCTTTTCTAAAAATCCGAGTTCTTCTAGATCACCGATGATTTTTTTTCGTGCAGCAAAGCGTTCTAAATCACGAAATTTTTCTGGAACCTGTTCGTTAAGATGTGCATTAGGTGTAAAAATATTAATGCTAGGTAAATGATGTCTTTGTGCTGTTGCATAATCATTAAAATCATGCGCAGGAGTGATTTTTACGCAACCGCTACCAAAGGTGGGTTCTACACATTGGTCTGCTATTATTGGAATAATACGATCAGTTAAAGGGAGTTTTATTTGTTTTCCGATATAGGCTTGATAACGAGGATCATCAGGATGTACAGCAACCGCGACATCACCAAATAAAGTTTCTGGTCTTGTAGTAGCGACTAATAAAAAATCATCGCTATTTTTTAATGGATAACGCAGAGTCCATAAATGACCTTGTTCTTCTTGGTTAATGACTTCAAGATCAGATACTGCTGTTAAAAGCTGAGGATCCCAATTAACTAAACGTTTTCCACGATAAATAAAACCTTGTTTATATAAATCAATGAATACCTTTTCTACTGCAGCAGAAAAATGCTCATCCCGTGTAAATCGTTCTCGCGACCAATCTATAGAGGCACCCATGCAACGTAATTGCTCTGTTATCATGCCACCGGATTTCTTTTTCCATTCCCATATGGCTTCAACAAATACTTCACGGCCTAAGTCATGTCGAGATTTTCCTTGAGCTAACAATTGACGTTCTACTACCATTTGTGTGGCTATACCTGCATGATCGGTACCGCCTTGCCATAAAACATTTTTTCCACACATGCGTTGATAGCGAATTAAGGCATCCATCAACGTTATCTGAAAACCATGACCCATATGCAAACTTCCTGTTACATTGGGGGGGGGGAGTACAATACAGTAGGGTTCGCCTTGACCGGAAGGTTGAAAATAAGAATTCATTTCCCATTGTTTTCGCCAATGAGCTTCTATCTTTTTAGAGTCATAATTTTTATTAATCATCATGTGTTTATAGTATGCGTGGTTAACTGACAGTTCTGAGCTTTATAAAATTTATATTTCTGACGGGATTGATTTTTATTTTTTTT
>VBOA01000011.1:46657-56124 GCA_005877695.1 Gammaproteobacteria bacterium
CTCTTCAGAGACTACTTCAATAATACGCGAGAATTCAGGAAAATAGGTTGGGACTTCCTTGCTAAGGTTAAATAAAATATCGGCATTAAGTTCGATGGGTTTTTTGGTAGCGATATTAACAGATAACAATGGGTTGAAAATCGCATTAATTCCTAAATAGCAATGAGGGATAAAACTAATATCGCGAAAAGTCCATAGTAACTCATCTAAACGTAGACCCTCCTCATCTGAATTAACTTGGATGTAAATTTTTTTTTGTAGAAGATAGACTTTATCGACTAAGCGGCAAACAAAACGATAAACATCTTCTTGCATAAGTGTGTTTAATAAATAAAAATCAACGGTTGGGTTTGGCATAGAGCTTTATAGCATAATACTAAGATGAATAATCTTCGGAATCACTATTTTCAGTTAGAGCTTGTTTAGAATGTAGAGGCATAGTATTGGGCTTTTCAATTGCTGCTAACATTCCTGGATCTCGTGCTTTTTCAGCTAGTTCATTAAATGGGTGTGTTTTTGCATATTCGATTATTTGACGAGCATAAGGTAATCCATTCTGTAGATTTTTGTTTTTATATAATGAAAGTACACACGACTGAAGATCTGAGGTGGAATTATTAACAGCAATAGATTGGCATTTGAAACGCAATTTTTCTAAAATTTGGGTGGCAACAACCAGATTTTTACAAGGTCTAAACAAATCGGAAGCATGAGCACCTATTTTTGGGAGCCATCGACTTGGAATTTGCATCAAACCGATTTCTAGATTTTTTCCTAATGCGATTTGAGTCTGCGTATACTGGACGGCGGCAGGAATTGTCTTAAAAACTTTAGTATCGTCATCAACAGTAACGACTAATGGGTTATTCTGGGTGTCCGTTTGTATCATCGCATAGGTTATAGAATTGTCAGCATATAGACTGCAAGCTAAAACTAGTGTTACTAAATCCATGGTGATGTGCCCCATCAGCATATTAAATTATTTTCATAAATAGAAATATACCCAGGCTTCCCTTCGCTTGGCAAGAGATTAAAGCCGAAAATAAGTTATTAATAGCTTAAAGACTCTTAGATACACTATGTTTTTTTGGTATGATTTAGCGTTAACCGTAACCGTTAACCTGGAGGCCAATGTAGAGGTCTACCTCCTAACAGATGTAAATGTAAATGGAAAATCTCTTGGCCGCCATCTTTATTACAATTGAAAATTGTTCGATATCCAGATTGAGCAATATTCGATTTTTTAGCTAAATGACGGGCCACTTGCAACATATTTCCTGCTAATACCGTATCTTTTTCAGTTAGATCATTAAGGGTAGGGATATGCTTTTTGGGGACAATCAATTGATGTATAGGAGCACGTGGATGCTTATCGTTAAAGACAATAATATCTTCATCTTGATAAACAATTTTAGCTGGGAGCTCTTTTTTAATAATTTTGCAAAAAATACAATCCATAATAAGCCTTATTAACTGGACTAGCCTAAGCCGAAAAGTTTGTTTATTATACTCTCCGCACTTAAGTTTTTGGCAGTGCTGTCACAATTTGCAATCCCGAATATTGAATCGCTCAGTTTGCTTACTTACGTAGCGGCGTCAGAAAAGTCCGATTTCTGAAGTGTATTATGCTGTAAAAATAGAATTTTAGGAATATAAAATTATGAATGCGCTTGTAAAATTAGGTCCAGGTAAAAAAGTCCCCGATGAAATAAATGTAGTGATAGAAATTCCTAGCCATAGTGACCCAATTAAATATGAGGTCGATAAAGAAACAGGTGCACTACGCGTGGATCGTTTTTTAGGGACTGCTATGTACTATCCCTGTAATTACGGTTATGTTCCATCTACTTTATCAGAAGATGGGGATCCTGTTGATGTTTTAGTGGTAGCGCCTTTTCCATTGCTAATCGGCTGTGTGATTTGTTGTCGACCTATCGGCATGTTAAAAATGGAAGACGAATCAGGTATTGATGCAAAAATTTTAGCGGTGCCTATAGATAAATTATCCTCGTTATATCAACAAGTAAAAACTTGGGAAGATTTACCTAAACAACTGACTCAGAGCATCCAACATTTCTTTGAACATTATAAAGATTTAGAAGTTGGAAAATGGGTTAAGGTGGCGGGTTGGTTAGGGCCTGAGCAAGCTAGAACAGAAATTAAAGCCAGTATGGATCGCTATAAACAATGAATCTAAGCGTAATATTTTTTTAGCAAAATTGAAGTTTTCCGCCTAAAATTCTTAAAGTTAGCCTCGGTAAGGTTAATTAATTTTTTTAAAGAAAAAAACTTCTTGAAAAAACTGACGTCAAGATGAGACACTTAAATTTGTAATTGACGAATTAAAGTACATGATCATGGATTTGACGTTGGATGAAATAGGATATTGGTTAGCGCTATATACCGTTCCGCGCTGTGGTTTAAGTACAATTACGGCGCTTTTAAAAAAATTTACTACCCCCAAAGAAATTTTATTAGCCTCATACGAAGCATTGCTTAATGCAGGCGCTAATCCAGTATTAGCCCGTAATTTACAGAAACCAGATTGGGAAACTGTAGAGTTTTGTTTACGTTGGATAGAACAGCCTGGGCAGCATATTGTATATTGGGATAATTTTTGTTACCCATCATTATTACGGGAAATTTCCTTTCCACCGTTAATTTTATTTATTAAGGGAGAGCTATCGCTTTTGCAACAGCAAGCCTTGGCTATAGTTGGGGCTCGTAACCCAACCCATACCGGCTTAGAGATTGCTCATCAATTAGCTAATGAATTAAGTGAACTAGGGTTTGTTATTATTAGTGGATTGGCAAGAGGGATTGATGGAGCAGCGCATCAAGGAGCTTTAATAAATAAAGGTTTAACAATGGCTGTATTGGGAAGTGGATTGGAACATATTTATCCTTCTGCTCATCAAACCTTAGCCATGGATATATTGGAAAATGGTGGGATGTTGATTTCTGAGTTTTTCCCATTTACTTCCCCTAGAGCAGAATATTTTCCTAGACGAAATAGGATTATTAGTGGTATGAGTCTAGGTGTTATTGTGGTAGAAGCAACTTTGCGAAGCGGCTCATTAATTACTGCACATTATGCATTGGAACAAAATCGAGAGGTATTTGCTATTCCAGGTTCTATTCGTAATCCATTAAGCCAAGGTTGTCACGCATTATTAAAAGAGGGAGCTACACTCGTTGAAAGTACTGAGGATATTTTGCACGGACTCTCATTTTTACCGGGTAATAATCTAGACTTGGATTTGAGTTCTGAAATCCCGTTAAGCAAGCCTAGCCAACCAAAAAAGGATCCAGCTAGACTTGATTCGCAGGATAGAAAGCTTGTAGAGTGCCTTGGATTTGAAATGACAAGTATAGATATTTTAATGACAAGAACCGGCCTAACTATCGATAAACTGCTCGCTCGCTTATCGACATTGCAATTACAAGGGTATATTGATGTAGCTCCTGGGGGCTATGTGAGGAAATAAAAAATGGCAAAAAAACTATTGATTGTAGAATCGCCTGCAAAGGCTAAAACAATCAAGAAATATTTAGGTAAAGATTTTGAGATTTTGGCTTCCTATGGCCATGTCCGTGACTTGATACCTAAAGAAGGTGCTGTGAATCCAGAGCATGGTTTTGCAATGCAATATGCTCTGATTGAAAAGAATGCTAAGCATATGGATATGATCATTAAAGCATTTAAGCATGCTGATGCCTTATATCTAGCGACCGATCCTGATCGTGAAGGTGAAGCGATTGCTTGGCATATTTATGAAATTCTAAAGCAAAAAAAATTGCTAAAAAACAAGCCAATTTATCGCGTAGTCTTTCATGAAATTACTAAATCGGCAGTTAATGCTGCAGTCGAAAATCCACGACAAATAGCGATGGATTTGGTAAATGCACAACAAGCACGCCGAGCATTAGATTATTTAGTTGGTTTTACTTTATCACCTTTACTATGGAAAAAGGTTCGTCGAGGATTGTCTGCAGGGCGCGTACAAAGTCCGGCTTTACGATTAATTGTTGAACGTGAAGAAGAAATTGAAGCTTTTAAATCTCAAGAGTATTGGACTATCACAGCCAGTAATAAGTCAGACGAAAAACTTTTTACGGCACGTTTAATTCAGTATCAACAAGAAAAGCTTAATCAATTTAGTATTACTACCGAAGAACAAGCCACTACAATCAAAGAAAATTTACAACAATTGGCAAAAGGTTATTTACACGTTTTAAATGTTGAGAAAAAACAACGTAAACGTAATCCCGCAGCGCCTTTTACTACATCTACTTTACAACAGGAAGCCGGACGTAAGTTAGGATTTACAGCTCAGCGAACGATGCGTCTTGCGCAACAACTTTACGAAGGAATTGATGTTGGTGAAGGGTTAGTTGGATTAATTACTTATATGCGAACGGACTCTGTTCATTTATCCAATGAGGCTATAGTTTCGATACGCGAACTGATTTTACAACGCTATGGTGAAAAAGATTTACCCGAATCTCCTCGACATTTTCGGACTAAAAGTCGGAATGCACAAGAAGCACATGAAGCCATTCGACCTACACATGTAGAATTTTCACCTGAGCAACTTAAAAAACATTTAGCCTCGGATCAATTCAAATTATACGAACTTATTTGGAAACGCACGGTAGCATCACAAATGATGCATGCCACTATCGACACTGTAGCCATTGATCTGAGTGCAAATGCAGCTAAAGATCATTGTTTTCGAGCGAATGGGTCGACTATCGTGCATGCAGGTTTTATGGCGGTTTATTTAGAAAGCTATGATGATAGCAAACCTAAGACATTAGACGATGATAAGAGTAAATCTGAAGAGGAGAGTCTGTTGCCTTCCTTAAAAGTAGGGGATAGGGTTAATCTTATCGGCATTAGCGCGGAGCAACATTTTACTGAACCACCTCCACGCTACAGCGAAGCAAGCTTAGTTAAGGCCTTAGAAGAACGAGATATTGGTCGGCCTTCAACCTATGTGCCTATTATTTCAACCTTACAGCAACGGGAGTATGTTACGCTGGATCAAAAAAGATTTAAACCGACGGATGTGGGTAGAATAGTAAATAAATTTCTTACTCGCTATTTTATGCAATATGTTGATTATGCATTTACGGCACGATTAGAAGATGAACTTGATCAGATTTCTAGGGGAGAAAAAGAATGGGTTCCTTTGTTACAAGATTTTTGGACCCCGTTTAAATCATTGATCGAGACCACAGAAGAAACTGTACAACGAAAAGATGTGACGCAAGAAGCTTTGGATGAAACTTGCCCGAAATGTGGTAAAACTTTATCGATACGTTTGGGTAAGCGCGGTAGATTTATTGGCTGTTCAGGGTACCCGGAATGTGATTACACCCGAAATATGGAGGGGGAGGTCACTACAGTAAGTGAGCCGGAGGTTGTTCAAGGTCGTTTATGTCCGGATTGTGGACATGCTTTGCATATAAAGGTTGGTCGTTATGGGAAATTTATTGGATGCAGTAACTACCCTAAATGTAAACATATAGAGCCTTTAGAAAAACCAGCAGATACAGGAATAGAATGTCCTGAATGTCATAAAGGTACATTGCTTAAACGTAAATCTCGATATGGAAAAATTTTCTATTCTTGTTCTACTTATCCCACCTGTACCTACGCAGTATGGAATGAACCTATCGAACAAGCATGTTCGCGTTGTGCTTGGCCTGTGATGACGATTAAAACAACTAAACGTCGAGGGACCGAGAAAGTTTGTCCTCGTAAGGAATGTGGTTATGCTGAGCCTATGCCGGAAGAAGAATAATTAAGAATAATCAATTCCAGTTCAATTCTCAGTAGAAATATTTTTTTAATATACTTAGTCTGATGCATTCCTACGGTATTTGTCAAAATCGATATCCTAACCTTAGATATAGAATATTAAAGCCTCGCTTTGACTTCGCATAATAATTCACCTTTGGCGAGTTTCGTAATGATTTTTTGGTCAAGTTTTACCTCTTTGCTATTACGCAGAATTTTTTTGTCTGTTGCATCACTTACAATCGCGTATCCACGTGATAAGCTAGCTAAAGGACTTATGGCTTGAAGTGTGCGTGATAAGCCTAAGATTTTTTGTTGACGAATTTGTAATTGGTTTTTTATACCCAGATTTAAGCGTTGTGTTAATTCATCACAGCGTTGAAATCCATCTTGTATTCTTTGCTGTGGATGACGTAATCGCTTTACTAGATTTTCTAGGTTTTGCTGATAGTTTTTTAATAAATAGAGAATAATTTTAATAAGACGCTGGTAGGTTTTATCGAGTTGTTGACGATATTCAGGTCCATCGGGACTCGCTAATTGTGCTGCCATAGTGGGAGTGGCAGCCCGCTTGTCTGCAACAAAATCAGCAATGGTAAAATCTGTTTCATGTCCAATTGCGCTAATAATGGGTAAATCACTTTTAAAAATTGCCCGAGCTACGTTTTCCTCATTAAAAGGCCATAAGTCCTCTAACGATCCTCCTCCTCGCGCTAAAATTAAAGTATCACATTCTTTGTGCTGATTTGCAGTTTGTATCTGCTTAACAATTTGTGCTGAGGCATTTTTTCCTTGAACTAAAGAAGGATAAACAATAATGTTAATGAGAGGAAAACGTAGCTTAAGAACGATGCAGATATCTCTTAGTGCAGCGCCCGTTTCTGAACTAATTATGCCTATCGTATTAGGGAATTTCGGTATCGATTTTTTATGTTGAGGTTGAAATAAACCTTCTTCTGCAAGTTGATTTTTTAATTTTTCAAATGCTTTACGTAAAGCTCCTTCACCTGCAGGTTCAAATTGATCAATGATTAATTGAAACTCTCCACGGGCCGGATATAAAGAAATTTTAGCACGAGCTAAAATCTGCATGCCATTTTTTGGTAGGCTGTCTTTATAACGTTGCCGAGCATTAAAAAGTGCGCAGCGTACTTGAGCTTTTTCGTCTTTTAAAGAAAAGTACCAATGCCCAGAGCAAGGGTTAGCGAAATTAGAAACTTCACCTTCTACCCAAATGGGTAAAAATGCATCTTGTAATAAATCTTGAACCATTTGATTAAGTTCAGAGATACTATAAATTGTTTCTTTAGACATATATACTCTTCGCATTTGAATTTTTGCCTGCATTGACCTGCATAATTGTTCACAAGCAGCCTCATTAAGCAAAGTCAATGTAATTCTAATTTAACTAATGATTTGCCTTCTAACATCAATAACATTGGGTACTTGTTTAATGCGATCGAGTATTTTACCCAATGAAAGTAAGCTAGGTATTTCAATCGTCAGTTTAATATAAGCTTTTGGGTCGGGTTTATCACTAGCTAATGTGAGTGCGACTAAGTTTAACTTTTCATTAGCAATAAGTGTAGATACATCACGTAATAAGCCAGGTCGATTGTACGCTTCTACGCAGATATCGACTGGATATACTTGACTAACCGCTTGCCCCCAATCAGCATCTACTAGGCGATTATGTTTTTCTGGCTCAAGATTGAGTAAATGCATACAATCATCTCGATGTAACACAATTCCTCTACTTTGCGTGATGAACCCTCGAATGGGATCGCCTGGAACAGGCTTGCAACAGCCGGCAGTCTGCGTTAACAAATCAGTTACACCCGCTATACTAATACCCTCAGGCAAGCTGCTACGAGGTTTACCTAATAAAACTTCAGGTTGGACTGAGCTTGCTACTAACTGTTTTTCTTGTGATTGTATTGCATTTAAAAGCTGAGCAAGCCGTAGATCGCCACTGCCTAATGCAGCAATCATTTCTTTTTTGGTTTTAAAGTGAAGTTTATGAGCTAATTTCTCAGGATCGAGTGTGGTTAACCCTAAGCGTTGAATCTCTTTATTAAATAAATCTTCACCATGAAGTAAATGTTTTTCGTAATCTTGAGTTTTAAACCAATGATGGGCTTTTGCTTTAGCACGGGCTGTGTATAAATAGCCTAAATTTGGATTTAGCCAATCTAGACTTGGACTTCCTTGTTTTGCAGTAAGAATTTCGATTTGTTCCCCAATTTTTAGTTGATAGGTTAATGGGACAATAGCGCCATTGATTTTCGCTCCTCGGCAGCGATGTCCTACTTCACTGTGTATGTGGTAAGCAAAGTCCAAAGGTGTTGAACCTTTAGGTAGATCAAGAATATCCCCATTAGGTGTAAAAACATACACTCGATCATCTAAAACAGTTGTAAGACCTGGTACAGTAGCTTTACCACGTTTTACTAATTCCTTTTGCCATTCTAGTACTTGGCGGAGCCAGGCAATTTTAGTCTGATAACTTTCTTTTTGTTGTTGAGTGGTTTCTTTATACTGCCAATGAGCAGCCAAGCCATGCTCAGATTCTTGATGCATTTGGTGAGTGCGAATTTGGATTTCAAGTATTTTTTGTCCAGGACCTAAAACTGCTGTGTGAATAGAACGATAACCGTTAGATTTAGGTATGGCAATATAATCATCAAATTGTCCTGACACCGGCGACCATAAGCTATGAATGATACTTAAAACATTGTAACAATCTTTAATAGTATTGACTAAAATGCGGATGGCATTGAGATCATAGAGCTCTTCAAATTTTAATTTTTTTTGTTGCATTTTTCTGTAAATACTATGGATATGTTTTACACGGCCATATAGTTCGAAGTTATGTAATTTGGCATTATCTAAAATCTTTCGTAATTGAGTTAAAATAATTTGTACATAGGATTCTCGATCAATCAATCGTTCTTGAAGAAGTTGAGCAATTTGTGCATATATTTTTGGTTCTAGGTAATGTAAAGATAGATCTTCTAGTTCCCATTGAAGTTGACCTACACCAAGACGATTAGCTAACGGTGCATAGATATCAAGTGTTTCACGAGCGTAGGTTTGGCTTGCTTTTCGATCCAACATATCTAATGTGCGCATAGTAGCGGTGCGTTCTGCGAGTTTAATAAGAACAACCCGCATATCTTCTACCATTGCTAGTAGCATTTTTCGGATATTTTCTAGTTGAGCTTGATGTAGATTAGTAGCAGTATTGGCAAAACGAATGGCGTTCATTTGTTTTGCGCCTTCAATAATTTTCGCCACATTGGGTCCTAAATGTTCATACACTGTTTCTAAACAGAGTTCAGCATAATTTACACAACTATAAATTAATGAAGCGGCAATAGTTTCTTTATCTAAATGTAAATCTAACAGAATTTCGGCCATAGTTAGGCCTTGTTGTAAACAAGAAACATGGGTAGGTGTTGTTTTTGCTTCACCTACAATTTGACTTAAAATAGAAGCCTGTCGAATCAATTTAAAATCTTCTTGACTTCGTTGCATTGCAGCATGGTGTAGCCAAGTTTCTAAATTAATACTGCCATCATTATTTAAATAGAGTGAATTTTTTATTTTAACCATTTCAATTATCCTTATTTTTAGTTTGCAGCGCTGAACAATTTAGAAA
>VBOA01000011.1:56133-71669 GCA_005877695.1 Gammaproteobacteria bacterium
TTAGAAAAATCAATTAGAACTTAAGTATACTTGGTCTTTTCTTTAGATTATTTATTATTTTAGGCATAGCTTCTAGCTAAAAACTCACAAATTCGATTTTCTAATAAGCGATAACCTCCTTGATTGTTTTTACCAGGAATTGGATCGTTAATTAAAATAGAAAAGGCTAGAACCTGATTATTAGCGGTTCGAACATAACCCGCTAAGCTACTTATTCCATGCATGCTTCCCGTTTTTGCGTGTATCCTACCTAAGGTAGGACCACCTAAGCGATGTTTTAACGTACCATCGATACCTGATTTTGGTAAGGATTCAAAAAGTAAATCACTATCAGGTAATTGTGTATAAGCGAAATTTAATAATTTAACAAAAGCATTAGGCGTGATTATATTATTACGAGATAAGCCGGAGCCATCGACCATCACGAGTTGCTTGAAATCGATATTTGTTTTGTTGGCCAGAATAGCCTGAACAGCGTTTCTACCGGTTTTCCAACTACCTTGCACTGAAAAATACTGTTCTCCTAGTTTTTTTAATAAACTATCTGCAATGAGATTATCCGACTTTTTTAACATATTTTTTATTAAAAAAGCAAGTTCTGGAGAACTATTTTCAGCGACAATTTTAGCGAGGGGAGGGGTTTTCCCATAGACTAAATTGGAATAGCGGATAGAATATTTTCTTAATAATCCAGCTAAAATATCATAGGTAGCTAAATTTGGATTTTGTAAAGCAACGGCAAAGGACAAAGGTCCCATTTTTGGGGAAAGATAACCCCTTAAAGTATAGTGATTTTTGCTAGCCGCATTGGGCTTTAAATCTAAGGAATAGCTTCCCTGTCTTAAACGTTTTGTGACGGCTTGATTGTCAATAACGATGCCTAAATTACTATTACTTTTGGTGACAGTGGGATGTAATAAATGTTGATTAGGCTTAACACTAAGACTAAAACAATTCCGATTTATAATAGTAGCCGTTACAGGTGCGGCATAACAAAAAATTCTATCATCAATGACACGTCCCGGGGGCCAGGTACTGCGATCAATGACGGTGTCATCTATAACAATATTACCTTGGATTCTATTTATATGTTGTTCGTTTAATGTCTCTAACATATCCTTGAGATCATCAAGCGTTAAATAGGGATCACCGCTAAATTTAATATACAAATTTCCAGTCAACACCCCATTATGAATTCTTGCTCCAGGGTTGGTGAAAAAGCGGGTTTTAAATTGAAAATGAGGGCCTAAATAATCTAAAGCGGCAATTCCAGTAAATAATTTTAATGTGCTAGCTGGAACAAAGCCACGGTTGGCATTGTATTGGTATAATACTCTTCCAGTGGATAAAGACTGGATAGAAACGCCAGTATTAAACCCTCTAAAATGGCTCAATATGCTATTCAGGTTTTGTTGAATGGATGAAAAAGATGAATCCTGGCCATTTTCGTCATAATAGGCAAAACTTTTTGTTGAGCTGATTAATAAGATCGTAGTGCAAAATATTCCTACCCAAAACCAGAATTTCTTGAGAAATGCATTGTTTAGTTTATTCATACAACCTATTTAATAAATAAACAAATTGCTTCACTATGATGAGTTTGTGGGAACATATCCATTATTCCAGCGCTTTCTAACCTATAGCCTTGTTTTACTAATTCTCTTGCGTCTCTAGCTAGACTAGCAGGATTACAGGATATATACACAATACGCTCAACATTCCAATGTGCAATTTGCAAAATGATTTCCAAAGCTCCAGAGCGGGGTGGATCCAATAGAATTTTGTTGAAAGTTTGTTGGGCCCAGGGTTCTTTTAATATAGAATCTGTTAAATTAGTTGTATAAAATTGTGTATTGTTAATATCATTGTGTTTAGCATTGGCTTTTGCCCGTTCCACGAGTTCAGCATATCCCTCAATACCCACGACGAATTGACATCGTGTGGCTAGGGGTAAGCTAAAATTACCTAATCCGCAGAATAAATCCAATATCCGATCGCTGAAATTAGGTGAGAGCAACTCCATAGCTCGCTGAATCATCATCTGATTGATTTCTGCATTAATCTGGACAAAATGCTTGGGCTCGAATAAGAGCTCTAAACGCTTACAATCTTTATTTTCTAAATGATAACTTAATAATTTAGGGTTTTCTGGCCAGATACAGTGAGTGCTATTTTCATTACCAGGTTGTAGATAAAGCTGGATACTATGCTGCTGGGCAAAGTTTTTGAGGTGTAGTTGATCCGATTCATCCAAAGGAACGAGGTGTCGGAAAACTAAGCCAAGCATCTCATCGCCAAGTGCCACTTCAATTTGTGGAATAGCTTGAAAGGCATTTAGTTTATGAATAAGTTGCTGTAATGGGACTAAAAGTAGAGCAATTCTAGGGTCTAATGTTTTGCAAGTTTGTAATTGTGCGAGATAACGTCCATTTTTTTCTCGGAAGCCCACTAACACTGCTTGCTTTTTAGCAACATATTTTACCCCCAAGCGTGCTCGCCGGCGATAGCCCCAGCTTGGCCCAATAAGTGGAGGTAATAATTTAGGTTGAATATCTGTGAAATGGCGGAGTTGGTCAAGCAATGTGTTTTCTTTGTGTTGTAATTGAGCTTGGTTACTTAGATGTTGGAGGTTACACCCCCCACAACTATCATAATGAGGACAAGCTGGTTGGATTCTATTTGTTGAGGCTTTTAATATTTGGATAGATTTTGCCTCATGATATGAACCTCGCTTTTTGCTGTAAACGATTAGCACAGTTTCTCCAGGTAATGCATTTTCGATAAAGGTAATTTTGCCATTTATATGAGCAATGCCTCGGCCTTCATGAGAAAACCCAGTAATATTGATGGGAATAGTAGGGGTAGATAAAGTTTTTAAGTTTTCCATGCTTCTATAAATTCTTTGAAATGGGGTTTATTTTCTTCAGCAATTTTTTCACGTACATAGGCACATTCTTTTTGATAAGTTTCAAGAGAGAAATTTCCACGTATCAATTCAAAACGTAGATAAATCAAATAGGTATTTAGTACATCTGTTTCACAGTAATTTCGGATGGCGGTTAATTTCCCATTTAAGAAATAATCCCAAACTTGACTACCATCCATACCTAATTTTCCCGGAAAACCTAACATGACGGCAATTTCCGTCAAGGGAGCATTTGCACGACTTTGATAGGCAGCTAACACATCCATTAAATCCGTATGGCGATAATGGTAACGGCTCAAATAATTATTCCAACGAAAACTGGCATCATCATTACCTACATTCCAATAACTAGCGCTACTAATTCCATATAAGAGTGATCGGTAATGTAAAACGGGTAAATCGAAACCACTTCCATTCCAGGAAACCAAGGTCGGTAAATATTTTTCAATACATTTGAAAAATGCTTCTATGAGGGCAGGTTCATCTGTATCGATATTACCCAGCGACCCTATTTTAAATTGGTTTTTAGTACGTAATGCAACAGAAATCGCTACGATACGCTGCAAATGATGAGGGAGAAAAGCTGAATTAACGTTTTTTTCTTGGCGTTTAGCAAGCATTATCTCAGCGATTTCCCGATCATTTTTGTTATCATCCAAATTATAAAGAATTCGGCCATTTTTTATATCAGGGACTGTTTCAATATCAAAAACAAAAATATTCATAGGATCATCATAAAGTTTGATGGCTAAGCTAAAGTTTTTTTAAGGTATACTCTTTGAAAAAAATCATGCTTTCTGATGCGTTGTTACTACTGAGTAGTCGATTGAGTACACTTCCTGAAAAAGACTCTACATGTTTTATCTCTTTTTATAGTAGACTCTTTCGAAACTTTTTTGATTGATCTGGTTTATCACAGTTATTTTATAGAAATAACCCTGATTTAGGTCTTTCACTATAGACTCAAAAAATCAGATAGTGATAAAAGCATATTTTTAGACTTCTGGCTAGTCTGAATCCGCTTTTTTTGGATGAAGTTTAGACATTTATTTGAGATAAGAATAGAACATGAGAATTATTTTATTAGGCGCGCCTGGGGCAGGAAAGGGTACGCAAGCAAAATTTCTAACGACTTTTTACCATATTCCTCAAATTTCTACTGGGGATATGCTACGAGCTGCCGTTAACCAAGGTACCCCCCTAGGTCTCCAGGCCAAAGCTTTGATGGATTCAGGCCAACTAATTTCTGATAAGGTTATTATCGAATTAATTGAGTCGCGCATTCAGCAAGCAGACTGTGCGAATGGTTTTTTGTTTGACGGGTTTCCACGTACTTTACCTCAAGCAGAAACGATCCGATCTAATGGAATTTTTATTGATTTTGTTATAGAAATTGAAATTGAGGACGATGAAATTGTAAAAAGGCTAAGTGGACGGCGTATTCATCCTGGTTCTGGCCGTATTTACCATATATTACATAGTCCCCCAAAAATTCCAAATAAGGATGATGTAACAGGAGAAGCACTCATTCAACGAAAAGATGACACTGAAGCAACTATCCGTGAGCGTTTGCGTATTTATCACCAACAAACCAAGCCATTACTTTCCTATTACAAAGAATGGCAACAAAGTGGTGATCCGAATGCACCTTGCTATATTTCAATCAATGGGCATGCTGATGTTGATGAAGTTCGCAGACATATTTTTACCGAATTGGAGAAAAATAGTAAAAAATAATATGTTTATTGGCTCGATAAAGAGGTTAAATTTTTCAAAATTTGATTTAAATCTTCTGGTAATTTGGCAGCTAGCTTTATAGTTTTCCCTGTCGAGCCTAAAGTAAATTCAAGCTGACTGGCATGTAGAAAAAGTCGTTTACAGCCTAATTGACGCATCTTTTTATTCATTTCTTTTTCTCCATATTTTTCATCACCAATAATAGAATGTTTGGCAAATTGGGTATGAACGCGAATCTGGTGGGTGCGGCCAGTGATGGGCATTGCTGAAATTAACGTTGATTCAGTATAATATTGTTGTACAGAAAATTCAGTTAACGAGATTTTTCCTTCTTTTTGAACAAGCACAATGCGCTCCCCGGATTTTAATTGGTTTTTATATAAAGGAGCATCAATTTTATGCAATGATTTAGGCCAGTGCCCTGCTACTAAAGCAATATAAGTCTTTTTGATCTGGCCCGAACGTAGTAATGCATGTAATTCTTTTAAAATACTACTTTTTTTAGCAATCAATAAACAACCGGAAGTGTCACGGTCTAAGCGGTGAACTAATTCTAAGAATTTTAACTGAGGTCGCAACAGACGTATAGCTTCTATGATTCCTAAATGTATACCACTTCCCCCGTGGACAGCCATACCACTGGGTTTGTTAAGGGCTATAAAATATTTATCTTCAAAAATAATTGATTTTTCAAGTAATTCAGCTAGTTTTGCGTTTAAAAATTTTTTTTCTATAGGGGCGGGGAGTCGTAGTGGAGGAATGCGAATAACATCTCCTTCTTGTAAACGATAATCGGGTTTTACTCTTTTTTTGTTAATGCGTAATTCACCTTTTCGTATGATGCGATAAAGACGACTTTTAGGCAGACCCTTTAGCCGCGATACTAAAAAATTATCGAGTCTCTGGCCTGAGGCATCATTTGTTACAGTAAAGTATTGAATAGTTTGCACAATATCGTTAATCTAGCACAAATCTAGCATGTCTTTCTAATGGTTTGATAAAATCTTCAAGTTGCCGAGTGACATCAGTATTTTATCTTTGTTATATTTCACCCCGCTTTTAGGTAATTGCTAGTTTAGTTGGCGATGAAATTAAATTTATAAATTTAGAGGCTATTATGACCCAATCTGCGGAAGTTACTACTAAAGATTTATCTTCTTCCACGGCAATTTTAACTGTTAATGATTTATCTCCGATTAATTTGCCGATTTGTAAAGCGACATTAGGACCTGACGTTATTGATGTTACTCAATTGGCAAAAATGAATCGATTTACCTATGATCCGGGATTTTTATCTACTGCTTCCTGCTCTTCTAAAATAACTTTTATTGATGGTGATAAAGGTATTTTACTTTATCGCGGCTATTCAATTGATCAGCTTGCAGAAAAATCAGATTTTATAGAGGTTGCTTATCTATTGCTTCACGGTGAGTTACCTAGTCAAACTCAAAAACATAGTTTTAATGAAGGAATTAATCAACATACTATGGTTCATGAGCAATTACGTCATTTTTTTCATGGATTTCGCAGAGATGCTCACCCCATGGCAATTATGTTAGGCGTAGTCGGAGCATTATCTGCTTTCTATCATGATTTATTGGATATTCATAATCAAGAACATCGGAAATTAGCGGCCTTAAGATTAATTGCGAAAATGCCTACACTTGCCGCCATGTCCTATAAGTACGCGACAGGATTGCCTTTTATGTATCCTCTCAATCATTTAAATTATGCAGAAAATTTTATGCATATGATGTTTGGTGTTCCAACAGAAGAGAATCTGCCAAATCCTGTGTTAGCGAAAGCTTTAGATAAAATTTTTATTTTACATGCTGATCATGAGCAAAATGCTTCTACATCTACCGTGAGAATGGCGGGCTCAACCGGTGCTAATCCCTATGCTTGCATTTCTGCAGGTATAGCTGCTTTATGGGGGCCTGCACATGGGGGTGCTAATGAAGCCTGTTTAAATATGTTGCTTGAAATTGGAGATATTTCACGTGTTAACCATTATATTGAAAAAGCCAAAGATCCCCAGGACCCTTTTCGTTTAATGGGTTTTGGGCATCGCGTCTATAAAAATTATGATCCCCGCGCAGCAGTGATGAAAAAAACTTGTCATGAGGTATTGGAAGAAACCGGTCAAAAAGAAGTGCCTTTATTTAAACTTGCATTAGCTTTAGAGAAAATTGCATTAGAAGATCCTTATTTTATTGAAAGAAAATTGTATCCTAATGTAGATTTTTATTCGGGAATTACCTTGAGCGCTTTAGGGATTCCTATCAACATGTTTACAGTAATTTTCGCGTTAGCTCGTACAGTGGGTTGGGTTTCACAATGGGAAGAAATGATGGCTGATCCTAAACTACGAATTGCAAGACCTAGACAATTATATATTGGAAATACACAAAGAAATTATATAGCTATTGAAAAAAGATAATTAAATCCCCATTATTAGCATTAAAAAATGCTAATAAGAAAATTTAATTTTTTAATAATAATAAAACATATATAATAAAATGTTTATTAACTTAATTTTGTCTTCTTAATGAAAGAAAATATTATTTAATATCCCCTTAATTTTAAGAAGATATACTTATTAGTAATTGGATTTTTGTTAAGGCTCCAATAATGAAGCAGTTTTTATATATTTATATATAGGATTGTAACTTGAGGAGCAATAGAAAAAAATTCAAGTACGAAGAGTATTATTGATTGATTATTTTAACTCTAAGGAACATATATGACGACTGTTAAAACACAAACAAAAACTAAACGAGGTAGACCACCCTTAAGCGCGGCTAAAAAAATTCAAAGAAATAAAGCAGCTTTAAACGCTCGTATCGCTCAAAAAGCCTTACGTGCCAAGATTGCTATGCTGAAGGCTAATTTCAAAGAAAAGCTAAAGATTGCAGAACACGAGGCTTATCAAAAAGCACTTGAGAAAGTTGTTAAAATTGAGCATAAAAAAATGGAAGCTAATTTCAAGGCTTTAGCAGTTGCAAAGGCTAAAGGAAATCGAAAAAGAATGAAAAGAATGTTAGTGACGAGTCGAGGAAGAACATCTCAGTTCAATATAGCTAAAACGGGTACTATACGTAAGCGTGGTAGACCGCGAAAAATGAAATAATTTTCAATGTGTCTTACTAAGGAAAAAAACCTAATTTGGTTATAATAATAAAAATAGCTTGAAAATTATAGCTAAGGTCATTGAATTCTCACAGAATAGTTCCTTTCCTGGCTTGTGGTGATGTAAAGGAAAATTTTTAGAAAGTTTATAGTTAGGAAGAGCTCTTTCCAGTTTTTCAAACTCGAATAGCTTATTTTCTGAGAATTTGGGTTGCCCAGTATTTATCCAATAATTTCTTTTTTAATTTTATAAAAAGAAGTTTATGAGCCAGGACCAGGTAACTCGTTAACCTACCATTTAACCCTCTATTAGGAGGTTTATTTTTGTAAGATTTTCATCTAATAAATAAGTTGATTACCTCTTTTTTGGCTTACATTTTTACTGATAAATGTAAGCCTTTTATCTATTAAAACGGGCTAAAAACGTTCAAATATTGTACGATTTATGCTATAGTGGTCATCTTCTGCTAAATAAGTAGAAGGGGGGTATATAGTGATATTCAAGAAAATAACAAGTTTATTATTGCTAGCAAGTGGTCTTTTTGCGATGACCGTAAATGCTAGTCCAGTAAGCCTGGATGCTAGCATGCAATCTGAGCTACAGCAGCTCAGTGAGCGAGCTCCTGGCCTTAACCCTAAAGCATTACAATTAGGTTTAGAGGCTTATAACAAAGCACAAGAGGAAGGTTTAGATAATCAACATATTCTAACAATTATTGACTATACTAAGCCGTCAACAGCTCGCAGATTGTGGGTGTTAGACCTTAATAAAGATTCAGTGCTTTTAAATACTTACGTTGCTCATGGACAAAACAGTGGTTACAACTATGCAAATTCTTTCTCTGATAGACCAGGAAGTTTAGAATCAAGTTTAGGTGTGTTTTTAACTGAATCAACTTACCAGGGTAAACACGGCTATTCATTAAAGTTAAAAGGTTTAGAAAAAGGATTTAACGATAGAGCAGAAGCTCGTGATATCGTAGTCCATAGGGCGGATTATGCAACAGCGCAATTTGCGCAGCAGCATGGTCGTCTGGGACGAAGTTGGGGTTGTTTTGCAGTCAGTCCAGCAGTTGCCGATTCGTTAATTTATACGATTAAAAATGGCACGTTAGTATTTGCTTACTATCCTGATCCAACATGGTTATCAAAATCGCACTTTCTTTCATAATGAAGAATATAATTGATTAACCGCAAGCAGCCTAATGGCTGCTTTTTTTGTCCGCGTTTTTTGTTTCATGCACACAAGATTTTCTTCAAAATTTCTTTATAAATTGAAGCTAATAGTTCAAGATCTTCAATAGAGACATATTCATTAATTTGGTGAATGGTATGATTGCATGGGCCAAATTCAACAATTTCTGCGCCTAAAGGTGCAATAAAACGAGCATCAGAAGTGCCACCCGTTGTAGAAACTGTAGGATTGATTCCAGTAAGTTTTTTTATAATATCGAGACAGGCTGAGCGTAACTGCCCCGAAGAACTTAAAAAAGGAAGTCCTCCTCGTTGCCAAGTGATTTGATATTTTAAATGATGATGTTTTTTTAAAATACTTTCGACAGTATCTTCTAATTTTTTTGCTGTAGTTGCGGGGGAATAACGAAAATTAAATTTAACTTCTAGGTTATCTGGGATAACATTACCGGCTCCGGTCCCCCCATGAATATTAGAAAATTGTAAGCTAGTAGGTTGAAAATTAGGGTATGTTCTCCCTTTATCCCAATTGATATTCAATAACTCAGTAAGGCTCGAGCTAAAATGATGGATAGGATTTTCTGATAATTGAGGGTAAGCAATATGACCTTGTTTCCCTTTGACAATCAGGTGAGCTGATAAAGATCCACGTCGACCGACTTTTAAAGTGTCTCCTAATTTTTCTTCGCAGGTAGGTTCGCCAACTAAGCAGAAATCTATTTTTTCTTTTTTGCTTTTTAAAACTTCAACTACTTTTGCTGTACCATTGACACTAGGGCCTTCTTCATCACTAGTAATTAACCATGCTATAGAACCACTATGATTAGGAAATTCATCAATAAATTTTTCGCAAGCTACTAACATTGCCGCGAGACTCCCTTTCATATCAGCACTACCACGACCAAAAAGCTGTCCATTGCGAATGGTAGGTGTGAAAGGAGGGCTATCCCATTTGTTTAATGGGCCAGTGGGAACAACGTCAGTATGCCCAACAAAAACAAATAAAGGGGATTCTTTACCCCTTTTTGCCCAAAAATTATTGACTTCCGCAAAGGGTAAGTGTTCAATCTCAAAACCTAGGCGCTGTAAATGCTGACATAAAATAGTTTGACAGCCTTCATCCTCTGGAGTAACTGAAGGTCGAGCAATAAGTTGTTGAGTTAATTCAATAAGCGATAACATAAGTGTTTTGGCTATATTAACATTGTAAGATATGATTCTACCTTAAAGGGACTACTTATAGGAAATAAGAAATGGAATTTAAGTTATAGAAATTTTGGAATTAAAAATAATCAAAGTAAATATAATAAGTTTTGCTTCAACTATAGATTTCTATATGAAATATAACGCAATGTATTTTTATAAAATTGGCTCAATGTCGTCAGAGTGCCAACCCTACCAACGTCGTGTATACTTACCAACAAGTTTTGTTGATGGAAAGAATGCTTTATGACGAGCACTTTATTATTTATTTATTTCGTTATTGTCTTAGCATTTATCTTCGACTTTATTAATGGCTTTCATGATGCGGCAAATTCTATAGCTATTATGGTTGCGACAAAGGTTTTAAAGCCTTTGACAGCTGTATTATGGGCAGCATTTTTTAACTTTATTGCTTTTTTGTTTTTTCATTTAAGTGTTGCGACTACTATTGGTTCCGGCCTTATAGAACCGCATATCATTACTCCATATGTGCTTTTTGCAGCTCTAATGGGGGCTATTATTTGGAATCTTGTAACCTGGTATTTTGGTTTACCTTCAAGTTCTTCTCATGGATTGATAGGGGGGTTAGTCGGTGCAGCTATAGTAGCGGGGGGTTGGCATGTTTTAAATTGGCATGGGTTGCTACCTGTATTGATAGCCATCGTAGTGTCTCCCTTGTTGGGTTTATCAATAAGTTGGTTGTTGATAAAAGTGACCGATATTTTCTTGAAAGATATAAATTCCGATAAGACTCAATGTTGGGCTAAACGTGCTCAATTTGTAGCCGGTGGGTTACTAAGCTTAGGTCATGGTGGTAATGATGCCCAAAAAACGATGGGTATTATTGCCGTATTACTTTTTTCTACGGGCCTCTTGAATGGGCATTTTTATGTTCCATTTTGGGTAATTATTTCTTGTAACTTTGTAATGGGGTTAGGAACACTTATCGGAGGCTGGCGTATTGTGCATACTTTGGGAAATAAAATTACCCAATTAACTCCTTTGAGCGGTGGATGTGCAGCTACAGGCGCTGCCCTTACTTTATTTGCTGCTACCGATTTAGGTATCCCTGTTTCTACTACACACACAGTGACAGGCGCTATTCTTGGGGTGGGTTCAACAAATGGTTGGCTCAACACCCATTGGCCTACAATACGACGAATTATGTGGGCATGGCTATTAACTATCCCCGCAGCAGGATTAGTTGCCAGCTTTGTTATGGTTTTAGCTATACCTTTAAAGTTAACATTTGGTTTTCATTAAATTAATTGCTGAAATCTTTCAAGTTCAACTCCATTTTTAATTAAATTATTTAGATTGTGTTTTGGGTATAGAAACTATTTCGCTATCATCGGAAAGATTTGCATTGGGTGAACATACTAATCTTCGAAAGATTCCAAAAAAATTATTTCCTGTATTGGCAGGTATTGTTTCTTCGGCAGAAGTTATATTTTTTGCACTCATCGTTTGACTAATTTCTTGAGGGTTAGGAGTAATACTCGATATTTCCTTTTTTGTATTTTCATCAGATTTTTTCATAAAACCTTCCTTGTTTTTGGTTGATATTTTTTTAAAAATTATTCGATAGAAGACTTATTTTACCAAAACTCATTTTATATTACTTTTATGCTTTTTTAAATTGGCTAAAGAAAATATACAATAAAAAAAAGTAATTGTATAAATAAAAATATGGCCCGTTGGACATTAGGGTTTTTAATTGGCGTTGTATCGATCACGCATTTTTCACATTTACCTTCATTAAGAATAGCTTACTTTCTGGTTTTTCTCAGTATTATTTTAATTGGTTTAGTTTTTTTTAAATTATTTTTTTCTTCAAATTTGATTTTATTTTTTGTTGCTTGTTGTTTAGGTTTTTCTTGGGCGTTGATAATTGCCCATCAACAACTAGCCAATCCTTTACCAAAGCAATGGGAAGGTAAGACACTAATTGCACGAGGGAAAATAATATCTATCCCCGAAAAGGATTTAAATACTGTGCATTTTGACTTCCTTATCCAAGGTCTTACTCCTTCTGCATCCATACACTATCCAATACGTGTTCGTATTAAGGGATATTTTTATAAAAAATTAAATACAGTAACTATTTTTAAAAAAGGAGATATTTGGCAATTACCTTTACGTTTACGTCATCCTCATGGTTTTTGGAATCCAGGCAGTTTTGATTATCAAACAGAGTTATTTAAACAAAACATATGTGCTACAGGATACATTTTAGAAAAATTTCCTTTGTACTTAATTCAACGTAAGAGTACTTTTTACTCTATTGATAATCTACGCCAAAGAATTACTGAAAATATAAAAAAAGCGTTACTAGGCTCTCCTTTATTAGGGCTTATAACCGCATTAACGACTGGAATGCGCAGTGAAATAACGGATGAACAATGGCAAGTAATGAGAGGTACTGGAACTAACCATTTATTTGCAATTTCAGGTTTGCATCTGGCTTTTATTACTGGAATTGTTTATTGGCTTGTTCGCTTTATTTATAGTCATATTCCTTATGCTACTCTGTACTTTCCAGCACCAAAAATTGCCAGTGTTTTAACATTATTGTTAGCGATTTTTTATAGTGCTTTAGCGGGATTCGCCATTCCTACCCAACGTGCTTTGTTAATGTTATTAGTGTTTTTATTAGCAAGAATAAACCGACGCTACCTTACTCGTTGTCATTCATTTCATTTAGCATTATTGATTATTTTAATCATAGAGCCTTTTGCAGTATTATCAGCAAGTTTTTGGTTATCTTTTGTAGCAGTGTTATTAATTTTTTATGCTGTTTCAAGTCGTATTAAGCCATTAAAAAACTGGCGCGCTTGGTGTCGAATACAATTGACTGTTAGCTTGGGGCTAATTCCTTTATCTTTATTGTTTTTTCACCAAATTTCTTGGATTAGTTTTGCTGCAAATTTAATAGCTATTCCATCTATTGGATTTTTAATTTTACCGCTTAGTTTTTTAGGTAGTTTACTTAGTTTAGCAAGCTTTGATCTGGGAAGTCAGGTTTTATTTTTTGTAGAGAAATTACTCGAATTGGTTTGGAAGTTGCTCAATTTTTTTTCAAAAATATCTTTTACCCAATATGAGGCATACTTATCCAATAGCTGGATATTAGTTTCAAGTTTAATTGGCATATTATTACTTTTGGCGCCTAAAGGAATGCCCACTCGGTGGTTAGGTTTTATTTGGATGTTTCCTTTATTTTTTATAGAAAGCCAGGGGCCACCCTATGGCGAAATTTGGATTCATCTTCTCGATGTGGGTCAGGGTTTAGCAAGTGTGATTCGTACTCAACACCATGTACTGATTTATGATACGGGTCCACGCCTAAGTTCATCATTTGATGCAGGAAAGTTGGTTTTACTTCCTTTTTTGCAAACAATCGGTGTTAGCAGAGTGAATTTAATGATGATAAGTCATGGTGATAATGATCATATTGGTGGAGCAATGATTATTTTAAAACAAATACAAGTAGATAAAATCTTGAGCAGTGTTCCAAAAAAATTTTTACCAAAAATCGCAAATTTTTGTGAAGAAAAAAAACATTGGCAATGGGATGGGGTTAATTTTGAGATTTTATATCCTCCTTCAAAGCAGCCTTATCTCGGTAATAATAGTTCATGTGTGCTAAAGATTAATAATAATTTGCACAGTATTTTATTAGTTGGCGATATAGAAAAACGCGCAGAAAACTATCTTGTTGAAACAAAACGAAAAGCTTTGCAAAGTACAGTATTGATAGTACCTCATCATGGAAGCAAAACTTCTTCAAGCATAGAGTTTTTAAATTATGTACAACCGAAGTATGCGTTGTTTCCAACAGGTTTTCAGAATCGATTTAAATTTCCACACAAAATCGTTTTAAATCGTTATCACCGTCTGGGATCTAAAATCTATGATACAGCTACCGATGGATCGATTACATTAAAATTAAATTCATTTTCTAATACTATACAGTCAGAGACTTACCATGAAAAAAGTCATCATTTTTGGCAAGACTGATAATATTTGAAGAGAGGTCTAAATAGTGAGTATTTGCAAATTGAATAAAAAATTAAAAAGGGCCGTAAAACGGCCCAAGGGGGTATATTTGTGTTAGTAACATCCTTGTAGCATCCATGCTAACACTACATCCTTGTAATGTAGACATCCTTATCTATTCCACATAACATAAGGATTCGCTAATTAATTTCCTTGAGAATATTCTGGAAATTAGTCCTTGATTAGATCATTAGCAACACACATTACATAGATTAACAAACTTATAATTTATTACAATGGGCGTTTTGCGGCTTCAGTTTTAACTTACACACTTTTGAGTAAAGACTTACAGGAGCTAAAAGAAAACTTAAGCAATTTAAATAAAATAAAATAAAAGAAATAAATTAATATTTAATTGAGTATAATATTGCAATTAAATTTTTACTAAGGCAGATGAAATAGCAATCGGGAGCATATTATCGAATATAAGGATTGTAATGAAAATGGTAATTCAGAAGTAAAATTAAATGAAAGCGATAAATATTTTTCTTAAAATTGCTTAAAATGCCGTAGTGTAAAATTCATGGTTTAATAACCATCTTTTAATAGCCATTTCTTTTCCTTTGTAACCACCCAAGCTTCCTTGGGCTATTACTCGGTGGCATGGGATTAGTATTGGAAGAGGATTTGATCGGCAAGCACTACCAATAGCTCGCGCCCCCGTTTTTAATTTTTTGGCAAGCGTGCCATAACTAACAGTTTTTTGTATAGGTAGATTACTTAATGCCTGCCAAACCTTATTTTGAAAAGGGGTCCCTAGTAGTTGATGGGGTATATTAAATTTAAAACCAGGGTGTAAAAAGTATTGGTTAAGCTGATTTACAATGTTTTCTAGAATTTCTTCATTAGGGGTTATTAGTGGTTTATCATCAGTTAAGAAATCAAGCCGAGTAAGTAATTGACCCAAAGTGCATATTCCTAACTTACCAATAGGGGTTTGAATGATAGCCTTATAAATCATAAAAATGATATTTTCTTTTTAGGGAATCTAAAGCTTAGATGCCAACATTATTTTTAATACTGTTGGCAAAGATTACCTTTATTCTAAAGAACCGTTATTATTTGCATCTTCCTTTGTGGAAGCTTGGATAGTCGATACTAATTTTTCTTTAATACGAGCCGCTTTACCACGTAGATTGCGTAAATGATATAGTTTTGCTTTTCGAACATCACCACGTCGTTTAATTTCTATGCTAGCTGTTAAAGGGCTATACAGCGGAAAAACTCGTTCTACGCCTTCTCCATGCGAGATCTTTCTCACAGTAAATGCAGAGTTAATTCCACGCTT
>VBOA01000011.1:71696-139306 GCA_005877695.1 Gammaproteobacteria bacterium
TTCACGGGTACCTTCTTTGACTTTAATTTTGACTACAACTGTATCTCCCGCCCGGAACTCGGGAATATCTTTTTTTGATTGCATTTGTTCTTTTTCAATAGTTTGTATGAGATTACTCATCGCTAACTCCAAATTTTATTCGCTATTTTCACGGATGAATTCGGCCAATAATACCTGCTCTTGCTCGTTAAGTATATGCTTTTTTAATAAATCTGGTCGACGTTGCCAGGTACGTCCCAAGGCTTGTTTTAAACGCCAACGAGCAATGGCGCTATGGTCTCCCTGCAGCAGAACATCCGGAACATTTTGTTGTCCATCTAGCTTTGCAGGGCGTGTATAATGTGGGTAATCTAATAGGGCTTTACTAAAAGAATCTTGTGCGGCAGATTCTTGATGACCCAACGCGCCTGGCAACAGACGAGTTATGCTATCAATTAGGCACATAGCTGCCAGCTCTCCTCCGCTCAAAATGAAATCCCCTATAGACCATTCCTCATCGACTTCATTATTAATAAGTCGTTGATCGATACCTTCATAACGACCAGCAATTAAAATAAGTCCTTTTCGTTGGCTTAATTCTTGAGCAGCTTTTTGATCAAATTTTTTTCCTTGAGGCGATAAAAGACTAACTAATGATGGGTGATACGTTTTTTGGTGAAATTTTGCCATCTTTATCGCAGCTAATAATGGCTCAAATTTCATAACCATTCCAGGACCACCTCCATAAGGGCGACCATCTACAGTATTATGTTTGTCTACTGCAAAATCTCTAGGGTTAAGATAGGATATTTTTAATAACCCTTTTTTTTGTGCGCGCCCAGGTATACTCCCATTCAAAGGAGTAAACATTTCAGGAAATAGACTAATAATCTGGATATCTATCAAAATTCAGCGTCCCAATCTACAATCATGGTTTTATTTTCTAAATCAATAGACTTAATGGTTTGATCTAGCAGAAAAGGAATTAAATGTCTTTTCTTATCGGTGATTACTAAGACATCATTGGCGCCAGTAGCAAAAACTGCTTGGATTATGCCGAGGTAAGCATTTTCACAGGTATAGACTTTTAAGCCTTCTAAGTCTGTCCAATAATACTCTTTTTCTGCTAAAGGAAAGAAGTTTCCTCGTTCTACATAGATTTTATAATTTGTATAGCGACCTGCAGATTCAGGCGTTGTACTGTTTGAAAATAGCACTAAGATCTGTTGGCCATGCAAACGACTATCTATTATTTCAATTAGACTAAGAGAGGGAGTCTTGCCTGGTGCTGCTACATACCAAGGTTGATAAGCGAGAATATTATTGACAGGTTCTGTATAGGAGTTAATTTTAACCCATCCTTTGATACCATAGGGTTTCCCTATAGCCCCTACCAATACCTTTTTCTGCGTCATTTTTCCCCCTTTGAATTGATTACAGCAATACTTTATTAGCTTCCAATACAGAGAGGGTTTGTAGTAAGTTCAAGAAAAGCTCTGTTAAGCAGTAACCGCCTGATCATCGGTTTTCTTAGGACTATTAACTTCATTTTTAGACTTTTTTTTCAGAAGACTTCGTACTTGTTCTGATGGTTGAGCTCCCCGAGATATCCAGTAGTAAACTCGGTCCTCTGCAATTTGTAATATTGTTTCTTTACCAGAGGTAATAGGGTTATAAAAACCTAAGCATTCAATAGGGCGCCCAGTATCACGGGGCTTTCGGCTATTTGTTACAACAATACGAAAAAAGGATCGCTTTTTACGGCCTCCTCGCGCTAAACGAATAGTAACCATGGAATAAATTTTCCTCTCTAATTTTTACTGTCTATTTAAAAGTACTCAATTGAGTATTTGGGTTAAAAACTAACACTTAAGATAAATTTGTTAGATTGAAACCCGCTCGGATTCTACACAAATTTTATTAATTTGGGAAGGGCTTCTACTGGAATTTTTAACAAGTCTATCGAGGGTAGGGGTTTTGTAGTCCTTGTAGAAGTTTATTCATGGAGCCAGGTTTAGAGAAACGTTTCATCATTTTTTGCATTTGATTAAACTGTTTCAGAAGCCGGTTCACATCCTGGATTTGGGTCCCAGAACCTCCAGCAATACGACGTTTTCGAGATCCTTGGATGATATCTGGAAAAAGTCGTTCTTTTTTTGTCATAGAACGGATAATTGCTTGCATTTGGGAGGTTAATTTTTTATTAAGAGTACTTTTAGCGCCAGCTAATAAAGCAGCACTGTTTCCTTCTGGAAGCTTACTTAAGAGCTGTTCCATTCCTCCCATATTGTCCATTTGGATGAGCTGAGCTAAAAAATCTTCCAGATCAAATTTTTTGCCTTTTTGTAATTTTTGATTGAGCTTTTGTATAACCTTTTGGTCAGTATGGCGTTGTACTTCTTCAACTAACGAAAGAACATCACCCATCCCGAGTATGCGCGAAGCAATTCTATCGGGATAAAAAGGCTCAAGTGCTGTGACTTTTTCACCGGATCCAATAAATTTAATTGGCTTATCTAAAGTGAATTTTACTGATAAAGCGGCGCCACCGCGTGCATCACCATCCATTTTGCTTAGAATAACTCCAGTTAAGGGGATAGCTTCATTAAACCCCTTTGCTGTTTTTACGGCGTCTTGGCCCATCATGCTATCGAGTACGAATAGACTTTCTATAGGATTACTTACAGCATAGATAGTGCGTATTTCATCCATCATGGCGGTATCGACATGCAGGCGACCAGCTGTATCAATAATAACGACATCAATTCCTTTATTTCGAGCAGCTTGGATAGCCGTTTCGACAATATAAGTAGGCGTTTCCGAGGGGTTACTTATATGAAATATCACATCGATACTTTTTGCTAAATTTTCAAGCTGCAAAATTGCTGCAGGACGATGAATATCGGTGCTAGTCACTAAAACCGATTTGTTTTTTTGTTGTTTTAACCAATAGGCGAGCTTGGCAACCGTTGTTGTTTTTCCTGAACCTTGCAAGCCTGCTACCATAATTATGGTTGGCGTATGTGTAGAAAGATTTAATTCGGATAGATTTTCGCCCATGATACTAGTTAAAGTATCATTTACGATTTTTATAAAAGCTTGACCTGGTGCTAAGCTTTCTGTGACTTTTTGACCAATAGCTCCCTGGCGCACTTGTTCGATGATTGCTTTGACAACAGGGTAGGCGACATCTGCTTCAATTAAAGCTTTTTTTACTTCACGAAGACTTTCCTTAATATTATGTTCACTTAAGCGACCTTGGCCACGAATGTTTTTAAATGATTGTTTTAAACGAGCTGTTAAGTTGTCAAACATGGTTTTATAGCTACCCTAAATTTTCATATTTTTTAATGGGACTCAGTCTAGCAAAATAGCAAAGTCAGAGTTTATAAAAATGGACATGATGAATGACCCAAAAATTTCTGTTATTGTATCAGCTTAGCTGAGGAGTAAGCGAGTATCGTATGGTGTCCTATGCTGATTTTATTCATATTTTTTTCTCTACGCTTGCACTGATTGTTTTAATCAGCGCCGCACTCCAAGCATTGCTATTAGCCAGCCAAGAATGGGGGCTTAAGCATAAACAAGCTATAGGATTTATACAATATTTCCCCCCTCTAGAAGTGATGGAAAGCTATCTATTTGTTTTAATTTCTATCGCTATCGTGTTACTGACATTAGTTTTAGCAAGCAGTATGATTTTATTCCATTCAGTTTTTGAACAATATTTGTGGCAAAAAATACTTTTATCATTACTCGCTTGGGGGGTGCTTTTAATGCTATTAATTGGTAGAAGTTATTTTGGTTGGCGTGGGAAAATTGCGATTAGCTGGACGTTAGTTGGGGCTAGTTTAATTGCAATAGTTTATTTCGGAACAATTTTATTCATGCCTAAATCTTAAAAGGGGTGTGAGTAGACTATGCACTATTCATTTGGATTTCTTGTTGGGTTATTATTTTTTTTATTATTAGCGGCTATCTTTTTTTCATTGGTAGAAGCTGCCATGCTATCGATAAATAGATATCGATTACGGCATTTAGTGAGACAGAATAATCTTCTCGCTAAACGAGTACAAGATTTATTGAAAAGACCGGATCGCTTGCTCGGGCTTATCCTTTTATGCGGAACTTTTGTTAATATCCTTGCTTCCGCTGTAGTTACTTTGCTTGCCTTGCAATATTTTTCAGCTACAGGGGTTTTTTTGGCAACCTTAGCCCTTACTTTTGTAGTATTAGTTTTTTGTGAAGTAGCACCAAAAACTTTAGCAGCTTTGTACCCTCAACCGATTGCATTATTTGCTGTTTGGCCTCTAATTATTTTATTGCATATTTTATACCCATTTGTTTGGTTAACAAATTTAATGGCAAATTCAACCTTGTATTTATTTGGGATTAAAATTCCAAAAATGACTGTTGAACAACTATCTCGTGATGAATTAGTAAGTTTATTACGTGAAGGGACTGGACATATGCCTAATGGTTATAAAAATATGTTACTCAAGGTATTAGAATTAAATAAAGTAACCGTAGAAGATATTATGATTCCAAGACAGGAAATTGTTGGTATTGATATTAATCAGCCCTGGGATGTGATTTTTAAGCAATTAATTCAAAGTGAATATACGCGGTTACCGATTTATCGCGGTTCTCTTAATGAAATAATTGGAATTTTACATTTTCGAAAGGTTTTAAATAGTTTAAGTAATCATCAATTAAGTAAAGAAGTTTTAATTGAAGCGGCAGAAGAGGTCCATTTTATACCTGAGGCAACGGCATTAAATAGTCAGTTACTCAATTTTCGCCGTGAGAAACATCGCATTGGTTTAGTCGTCAATGAGTATGGCGAAATTCAGGGACTTATTACGTTGGAAGATATATTAGAGGAGATTGTTGGTGAATTTACTACGGATACGGCATTAATGCGACGTGCTGTTTCATTGCAAGCTGATGGCAGTTACTTGGTTGACGGAGGAATTGCATTAAGAGATTTAAATCGTCAATTAAATTTAAATTTGCCTCTAAAAGGACCTAAAACTTTAAGTGGATTAATTACTGAAACACTTGAAGTTATTCCCAAAGTAGGTACCATATTTCAGTTCGAAAATAAAACCATGGAAGTAATTTTGATTAAGGATAATATGATCAAAATCGTTAAAATTTTTCCAAATCGTTCTAGTTTATCTAAAAAAATTTAAAATTATTTTTTGTTAAATTTTTTTGAAAAAAAATAAAAAGTTGATATAATTAGTTAGGATTTTTTAATTTTTTATTAGAAGACTATGAAAATACGAAGAGTGAAAGGGATAAGTGCTAATTGTTGTATAAGAAATTCAACTTCATTAGATTTGGTGAAGAAGGCATTCTATCGGCAAAAAATGAAAGATGATTTAGAAACATCAATTAAATTTGATAAGGAAGAATCTTCACCCCCCGAAAAAAACCAAGACCTAAATCAAGATAATACAGGAAAAAATTTAACTTTTTTCTTGAAAAACTTGCCAAAAATAGCCACAGAAAACGAAGAAAATTCTACGGTTAAATCGCCGATTCCTACGAAATAATTTTTATTAATTTGACAATAAGAAATTAAAAATTAAAATAGATAACGTATTCCTAGACCTACCGCATTGGAACTTAAATTGCCTGCGCCAAACAACCCCCAAGCGCCACAACGGTGATTTACTCTGAGTACGAGTTGTAAATCGGGATGGCTAGGTGCTGCGAAAGTAGCTTCTACGACTAAAAAATTTAGTAATCTTTTAGCGTTATTATTGGAGGAATCATGTTGTTCCCGTAAAGGAATGCCAGTTGCATAAGAGAATCCATCTCCAATCGCGAAAGTTGTGGTGACGTAATGATCCCAAGGGAATGTTTTCCAACGAAAATTTAAGTAAGGGTCAAATTCGTAAATGAGACCATTAGGGTCATGTCGTTGAGTTATATTATCGGCAATTTCGATGGTACTGACTAAAGGCCTAAAAAATCGTCGTAAAGTATTTGTTGGATCTAATTGATAGGACAAATCAATAGAGTTCATCGTTCCATATTTAAAATTCAGACTCTGAGCAGTTAATATAGGCCCGATATTATTATTAGTCATCCAACTATGATAAATTAACACTCCCCAATGCTTATTAGATACAGCGAGCATACTCTTTGAATTTTTAGCGGAGAAGTTACTTAACTGATGTTCGTAATCCTTTTTCTGTGGCCCTTGCCAGATTAATAATTGCTTTGATTTTATATCTTTATAAGTGGATGCTGCTAATAGGGGAGTAACAAATTGGGATAGTAGTAAAGCCCAAAAATATTTATACATAAACTTATTATTATTGTTTTTATATTTGGCAATAGTATAAGGAAGGCTAGGCTGTAATTCAAGAAAAGGACCATTATTTTAGATGCTTTAAGCAAATAGGATATTTGAAAGATTGAACTACTTTTTAAGGTAGATTTATCCAAATAAGGCTTAGCATTCGTCCCGTTATTTGGTCTCTGCGGTAGGAGAAAAAGCGACGTTTGTCTGAAAAGGTACAGTAATTTCCTCCATAGATGTCAGTTATTCCTAATTTATGTAAACGTTGTTGAGCTAATTTATAAAGATTAGCTTGCCACTGCTTATTCCCTAAAGGCTGAAAAGCTGATATTGCTGCTGGATCATTGTCTATGAAAGTTTGCAAAACAGCTTCGCCGACAATAAAAGCTTTAGGACCGATGGCAGGACCTAACCAAATCAAAATATCACTGGGAGGCAAGGCTAAAGTCTCAATAGTAGTTTCTATAATACCAGCATTTAAACCTTTCCAACCCGCATGGATAGCGGCAACACAATAGCTACTGGAGCAGCAAACCAATATAGGTAAGCAATCTGCGGTTTGTACGGCACAAACGGTTGCTGCTGTTCTTGAATAAATGGCATCAGCTGCAAGACTATCGATCGGATGATCAGATGAAATAATGGTATTTGCATGTATTTGTTTTAACCAAATAATGGGTTTTTTTAAGTGTAAGTTTGTTTGTAATAATTGGCGATTTTTAGAAACATCATCCAAATTGTCACCCACATGCGTCGCAATGTTTAAACTATTATAAGGAGCGTGACTAAATCCACCTATCCGGGTTGTGGTATAGGCTTTCACCCAGTGCGGGGCTGGCCAATCAGGAATAATTAAATCAAGCATTGAGTTTATCTTTCCGTAAACAGCTAATTAATTGATCTATATCTTTAGGTAAATTACTTTGCCATTCCATAGGTTGTAAGGTAACAGGATGTATAATTCCTAGACATTGTGCATGCAAAGCTTGGCGAGGAAACTGACGCAAACAATTAACCAGCAATTCACTAGCCTTCTTGGGAAGATGAAAGCGACCTGAGTAGGTTTTATCACCGACCAATGGATGATGAATATGAGCCATATGCACACGAATTTGATGAGTACGTCCCGTTTCTAATTTTACTTTGATGAGCGTATGGTGATTAAAGCGTTCTATGACTCGGTAATGTGATACCGCCGGTTTTCCATTTAATAATTCAGTGACCGCCATTTTTTTTCTTAGTTTTGGATGACGCCCAATAGGTGCGTTAATAGTTCCTCCTGCGATTAAATGACCTTGAATTACAGCGATATATTCACGCTTCATAGTTCGTGTTTGTAATTGTTTGACCAATTTAGTATAGGCGTTTAAAGTTTTAGGTATTATTAATAGACCCGAAGTGTCTTTGTCTAAACGATGAATGATTCCACCCCGAGGAAGTTTTTTGAGCTCAGGAAAATAATGTAGTAGAGCATTTACCAGTGTTTTATGAGTATTTCCTGCAGCAGGATGAACAACTAAGCCGGCAGGTTTGTTAACGACGAGTAAGGCTTCGTCTTCGTAAATAACATTGAGAGGAAGTTCTTCGGCTTCCCAACTGACTTCTTCATTTAAGCTAGCCAAAATAGTAATTTTAGCGCCTGCCTTTATTTTATCTCGGGGTCGTTTGAATTCATCATCAACCCGGACCTGTTGCCAACGAATCCATTGTTGTAAACGGGTTCGGGAATAAGCAGGAAATAATTGACTCAAAATGTAATCGAGACGCATTTCTGCTAAATGTTCTGGGACAATTGCTTGACAATTTATTACTTGAGCTGTGTTTTTCATAGAATATCGCTATAATGCTGACGGGAGCGATGCCTTTTTATTATGACTTAATAGAGGATACTATCTATGTTCAATGTAGCAAGCAATCTTGAATCGAATGAACGGCTTTCACGTTTAGTGATTGGTATTGTATTGTTGATTGGTGTGTTGCTGGGTTTGGGCAAATTATTTGCTTTCTTAGTGGGTGTTATTCTCATTATTGAAGCCATTATAGGTTGGTGTGGGATCCCTATTTTGGCAGAGAAATTTAAGCTAAATGAGATTTTTCGTAAAAAAGATTAGTTAGATTTGTTAGTCAAATTAATAATAATAAATTAATTTGACTTTTGGATGTTGGATAAAGAATAGACAATTATTTCGCTTATTCCTTCCTTCACTTTAAAAAAGGGAATAAAGCTTAGCTTTATTGAAAAGTATTGTGAAAATTTTTAAAATAGTTTTTTTGCTGGGTATTGTATTGGCTATCTTGACTGCTTGTGCTAGTCATTCCAATGATCCATTTATTGCCTTTAAAGGACAAACTGTTAATCAGATTTATCAGAATGCCAAAGAGACGTTACTTGATCGGAATTTTACTCAAGCCATTAAGGCTTATGAAGCATTAGACGTATTATACCCTTTTAATCGTTATGCAGAAAAAGCTCAACTAGAATTGTTATATGCCTACTACATGGATGGTGATGTGCCATCGGCGAAGGCTGCAGCCGAGCGTTTTATCCATTTGTATCCTAATAGTGAGCATATTGATTATGCATATTATATGCAAGCAATGGCGGATATGGATCAAGATAGAGGTTGGTATTTACGTTATGTCCCAATTGATTTATCTTTACGTGACCCAGGGACTATGCAATTAGGATATCAAGAGTTTGCAGAATTAATTCGCCGTTACTCTAATAGTATATATGTTCCTGATGCTCGTCAACGCATGATCTATTTGCGAAATTTATTTGCTAGCTATGGATTACATATTGCTGATTACTATTTCCATAGAAAAGCCTATGTGGCCGCGGCAAATCGCGCTAATGAAATTATTCAACGCTATCAAGGAGCTCCCGAAGTTCAAAAAGCTTTGATAATTATGATTAAATCTTATCGTATTTTGGGTTTAGAAGAATTAGCAAATCAGAGTTTAGCTGTGTATCGTTTAAATTACCCCGATACAGATTATTTAAATATTTGAAACTATTGCACTTCAATCCAATTTTCATATATAAAAATCTATTGTATTGTTTCAGTTACTTCATTGAGCACTTTGCCAAAAGCCAACTACTGTGAGTAAAAAATTAGCTCAAGCTTATTATAATAAAAAACCGGATGTAATCGGGTAACGCCGTTCTCGACCAAAAGCACGCGGTGTAATCTTAGGACCAGGGGCTAGTTGTCGACGTTTATATTCATTTTTGATAACTAAACTAACAACTTGCTGAACTATTTCTTTAGCGAATCCTGCTTTAATTATGTCAGCTACACTTTTATCTTGTTCTACATAGAGCTCTAAAATGGGATCAAGTTGAGTATAAGGCGGAAGTGTGTCTTCATCTTTTTGATTTTCGGCAAGTTCAGCAGTGGGTGAACGTGTCAATAGTTCATCAGGAAAGATGCCATCGAGATTGCGATAAATAGCAAGCTCGTAAACACGAGTCTTAGATACATCTTTAAGCACCGCAAACCCTCCTGTCATATCTCCGTATAAAGTACCATAACCCACGGCTAATTCACTTTTATTAGTGCAATTTAGTAGGAGATTCCCAGATTGATTAGACAAAGCCATCAATAGAACTGCACGGCAACGTGCTTGGATATTTTCAATAGTGAGCCCTTTAGGAGGGAGTTTCGCATCAAAACCCAATGTAGTTAAAAATGCTGAAAAACTTGGTTCTATGGATAGTGTATTAAACTGCACTCCAAGCTTCTTTGTAAGTGCTTGTGCAATATCATGACTAAGTTTAGAGGTGAAGCGTGAAGGTAAAAAGATAGCCTGTATTCGATCCTTCCCTAAGGCATCCACTGCAATAGCTAAAACTAATGCCGAATCGATACCTCCCGAAAGACCGATTATCACCCCTGGAAAGTGATTTTTATTGACATAATCGCGTACTGCGAGCACTAGTGCCTTATAGATAGCTTCATTAATTAAAGGTTTGGAAGAAAGTGTTTGTGGTATAAAATGAACCGATGAATTAAGTTTGAGATCAACTAACCATAAGGTTTCTTTAAAAAAACCTGCTTCAGCAACAAGATGACCTTTAGCATCAAAAGCTTGAGAACCGCCATCAAATACCAAATCGTCTTGTCCACCCACACCATGTATATAAAGTAAGGGTAAATTTGTTTCTTTTATGCGGTCGTTTGTTATCTTCAAACGTTGCTTAGCCTTGGTATAATCGAAAGGAGAAGCATTGATACATACTAATAATTGCGCGCCTTTTTCTTTAAGTAAACATGAAGGTTGGCTGTACCAAAGATCTTCACAAATTAAAAGACCTATATTTAGATCCTTTATCTTAAATAAGCCATTTGAATTTCCAGGCTTAAAATAACGACGTTCATCAAAAACACCATAATTGGGTAAATATTGTTTGTGGTATGTATAGAGAATTTTTTTATCTTTTATTAGGCTAGCGGCATTATAAATTCCATCAGGGCTATAGTCTGGGTAGCCTAATAGAATAGCGATATCACTCGCTTTTTCTTGAATATTTTTTAAAGCACGCTGGATTTTTTTTTTAAAATCTTTCCGTAAAACTAGATCTTCAGGAGGATAGCCACTTAATGCGAGTTCAGGAAAAATCAATAAATCAACTGAAGCTTGTTTGGCTTTGTGGATACTATTTAAAATTATTTGTGTATTTCCTGCAATATCACCCACTAAAAAATTTAATTGAGCAACGGCAATGCGGAATGTTGTTGGCATAGTAACCTCGAGTTTATCGTGCCCAACGCATTAATATTATAGCGATGAGCATAAAAATGAGTATAGGAAGTAAAGCAGCTAAAAAAGGCGGCCATTGATAGACAATGACAAAAGGACCAAAAAAATCATTTAAAAGATAGAAGCCAAATCCTACTATAATCCCTGCAATAGTCCTTAAACTGGTAGCTAGCGTTCGTAAATGTTTAAAAGTAAAAGGAATCGCTAAACAAAGCATAACCCAAATAGCTGCCGGCTGTAATAGACGTTGCCAAAAAGCTAAAGAATATTGGCTGATATTTAGAAGGTTTTTTTGGCGATAGCGAATATAATCATTAAGCTGCCTTAATGACATTTCTTCTGGCTTGATAATAGAAATATTCAAGAGCTTAGGGCTAAAAGAAAGTGACCAAATTTCATGTGCTAGATGTTTGGCATGAGTTTTTTTTAAACTAATTATGCTGGTGGCAATATCATAGGCATTCCAACCATTTTCTTCATAATTAACACGTTTGGCAAAACTAGATTCTAAGAGATTATTGTGATTATCGAATTCATATCGACTTACGTTGTTTAAATGAGTTGGATCCAAAATTGATTGGATATAAATATAATTATATCCATCTCGAATCCAAACGGCTCCTTGTTGAGTCATAAGCGTTTGTCCATTTGTGGTAAGAAAAGACTTATGATTTTCTGCTAAACGAGCTGCACGTGGTGCTAATCCCTCTCCAATCAAAACAGTTAGAAAAACCATTAGTAAAGTGGCTTTAATTAAACTCCAAGCCATTTGATAAAAAGAAACACCATTAGAATGTAATATCATTAGCTCACTGTGTTTTGCTAAAACACTTAAACCAAGGATACTGCCTAACAAAATTGCTACTGGGAAAAAACTGTAAAATTGAGAGGGTAAAGTCAGTAAGACATAATAAAAAGCACTTGCTAAGGTGTAATGACCATTTCCTATATCACGTGTTTCTGCAATTAGTTTAATCAGAGAAAACAGAACTAATAATATTCCAAGGACAGAAAGAGTAGTGCTGATAATGGTTCTGCCTAAATAACGGTCGATGATTTTCATGGTCTGAGCTTAAAAAAACGAAACAAATGATATTTGACCCTATTCCATCCCAAGACATAAAACCAGGCAAATATTATTGTTAGAATGAGTAGACCATGTATCCACCATAGGCCCCAACGGTACGAGATATCCCCATTTTCTATCCAATTACGCCCTACTAATAATAAATTAAGATACATAATATAGATGATTATGGCGGGTAATATATGCAAATATTTCCCTTGCCTTGGGTTAACTCTACTGAATGGTATAGCTAGCAAAGCCAGAAGTAAAATTGAAATAGGAGCAGAAATTCTCCATTGTAGTTCAGAAAAATAGCTGGCCTTATTAGCCTGGTTTGCGTTCCATAAAGTAACGGTTGATAAAGCATCTTGTTGATTATTTGCTTTACTAGTATCTATATCAATACGTATGCCGTATTTTAGAAATTGTGTAATATAGAACTCTGTTTGGCCAGGAATTCCTTGGTAACGTTTTCCTTCCACTGCAACAAAAAAGGGCTCTTTGGTGACTGGATCAATCATTTGGTAACCACTATTAGCACTTAGTATAGTCCAGGGGGTTATCTTAGAAGGTAATTTTTGTGGGTTTGTTTGGGCCATGAAAATGTTTTTTACTGTTTTGTGATCTGCTGAGATACTTTCCACATAAATAATACGATGACCGCCATTAGTTTGTTGAAAACTTCCGGGCTGTAAGGTTTGTAATTCTACGGCCGTGCCTGTTTGATTCAGCAGTTTATTCTGATAACGTAATAAAAAAGGGTTTATCCAAAGATTTAGGCCAGCTACTATAAAAGTTAGCAAAAAAATAAAGGGTAGACTCATACGGGTTAATCGACCCAAACTGAATCCACAGGCGTTAAGAACAGTCATCTCATAATCGGCATAAAGGCGACCGTAAGTGAATAATATGGCCAGGAAGAGACTAAAAGGAAGGAGTATGGCTAAAAAGCGTGGAGATTCTAAGATTATTAGTTTCCATAAGATGTTTGCAGCAAATTTTCCTCCTGCTACTTGATTAAGTTGATGTACAAATTCATTACTCATTAAAATCAGGAATAAAAGACCAGTAATGAGCGTAAGACTGGCTAATACCTCTCGGGTTAAATAACGAAAAAGAATCATTTTGAAGGTTAAATATAGAAGGATTTAAATTATTTCACAAAGAGGATATTGAATCTAGCAAATAAGTATAAATTAGGTAAACTGGTCTTAATAAAATAATTTGAGGTGTCTATGCAATATTCTATCAATTCTATTGACCTGATTAAACAGTCAAGCGATTGCTTAATTGTTAGTATTTTTCAAGGCAAGAAATTTTCTCAATCTGCCGAGCTGCTAGACAAACAGAGTCAGGGATATATACAAAGAATTTTAGACAACGGAGATTTAATAGAAGATTGTGGTAAAAGTATTGTGCTTTATAATGTTCCAGGAATAACTGCCCCAAGAGTTCTTCTTGTTTATTGCGGAGAAGAATCCAATCTATCGGTAGCCGATTTTCGTAAAATTACCAGTTGTATGGCATGTGCATTAAAAGCTCTACAAGTCGATGAAATAACAAGTTTTTTAACTGATATTTCTATAAAAGGATGTGATTTTTCTAAACAGGTGCGCCAAAGTATCGAGCTTATTGAAGATTGTTTTTATTGTTTTGATGAATTGAAAACAGATAAAAAAAATAAAATATTTCCGCCGAAGAGATTTATTTTTAATCTTCCTAGTTCCTTAACATCTATCGAAGGCACAGAGACATTAAAGCAGGCTATAGCAATTACTAGGGGGACAAAACTAACTAAAGACCTGGCTAATCTTCCAGCTAATTTATGTACTCCCCGGATTATGGCAGATGAAGCCAAAAAATTAGCAAATGATATGGGTCTTACGATTAATATATTAGATGAAACAGCAATAAAAAAAGAAGGTATGGGGGGGCTATTAGCTGTTGCACAGGGCTCAGAAGAGCCAGTCAAGTTTATTACTTTAGAATATCAAGGAATCACAGATCAAAAACCGGTAGTGCTAATTGGGAAAGGCGTGACTTTTGACTCAGGGGGGATTTGTTTAGAACCCGCCGCTGGTATGGAAGAAATGAAATACGATATGTCAGGTGCCGCTAGTGTGATGGGGATATTAAAGGCTGTTGCTGAGCTTAAATTGCCTATACATATAATAGGAATAATGCCATTAACTGAAAATTTACCAAGTGGAACGGCAATCAAACCTGGCGATGTGATAAAAACACTATCAGGTCTTAGCGTAGAGGTTATTAACACCGATGCAGAAGGGCGCCTGATTTTGGCAGATGCCTTAACCTACAGCGAACGGTTTAATCCTGATGTAGTAATAGATATGGCTACTTTGACAGGCGCTATTATTATTGCATTAGGCGCAGTCGCGACGGGTATGATGAGTAATAATATGGAGCTTGCTCTGGAAATCGAGAAGGCCGGTCAGCAAAGTCAAGATAGAGTTTGGCCGTTACCGTTATGGGACGAATATCAACCACAAATTGACAGTAATGTAGCGGATATCTCTAATGTGGGTGTGGGTGGCGGTAAGAGTATTACAGCAGCTTGTTTTTTATCTCGCTTTGCTAAAAAATTACGCTGGGCGCATTTAGATATTGCTGGAACAGCTTGGAAAAGTGGACCAGAAAAAACATCTACAGGTCGACCAGTAGCTTTAATTATGCAATTTTTATTAAACCGTTGCCAAAATAACCAGTGAAAATTTTTTGTCAGTATTTCTCTTGATCTCAACTCATTTAGGATAGGAGAGATACAAATCCTTCTTTTTAGATAAATGTTTTTATTGCTTATTATTCTTTTTTGCATAAATATTATATTCTTAATATAATAGATAAATGGGAAATGACTAATTAAAATAAAAGAGAAAAATTAGTGCTATTACATCGTCAGCAAGGATTTAGCTTAATTGAGACTATGGTTGCCGCGGCAATATTAAGTTTTAGTTTATTAAGTTTTGCCCAAGCTCAATTGTTGGCTTTGCATGTCAGTGAGCAGGCTTATTTAATTAATTTAGCGGATTTAAAAAATATAGAATTAGCTGAGAATTTTACAATTTGTGAATTTCACGCACTTTGTTTGCAGAAAGCATTATCTCTTTGGAATAAAGAGATACAAGAAAGTTTCCCGAAAGGAATAGGGGAAATCTCGACGCTTAATTTTTCTAACTATCAGAGCAAAATTCATTGGTTCTTCCGGTTTTCTAAGTTTCCATCATTTCTCGGTTTATTATTTAGTATATGAAAAGCCGAGAGCAAGGATATAGCTTGATTGAATTAATGTTAGCAATAAGTTTGTCTTTATTTCTTAGTATGGGAATCATCAATATTTTTATCTATGGCAAAAATGTTTACCAGTTAACCCAGAGTTTAAACATTATTCCCAATAAAGCACGCCTTGCCTTCTACTTACTCAGTCATGATATTCGTATGGCAGGTTTTATTGGTTGTGTGCGTTTACTTGATATTTTAACATTAAAAAATCAGTTGTCAATTGATACTAGCTTAGTTGTCTGGCACAGAGGATATACGACAGCAAAACTAAGCTTACCTAAGCTTGCCCGATATCAAAAGAATAGTGATGTTATATTAATTCAATTTCTTGATCCGAATACTTTTCCGATAAAGGAAGCAAAATTTAAGCATATTGTTTTTGCGCGTAGGGCGATCTTCCATCCTAAAGATGTTTTACTCATCAGCGATTGTCAACATGCAGAGCTTATTCATTGGAACAATATTCATCTGATTAATCGTTATCAAATGGATAGTGAGATTGGCATCTTTAATAAAATTATTTACTACATTGCTGATACTGGACGTTTGAATGAAGGTGGGGAGCGGATTTATGCTTTATATCGGCGTAATTTAAATCAATCTATTTATAAACCTATAGAATTAATAGAAGGGGTCAAAAGCATGTCGATACGGTTGGGTATGAAAAATAGCGATGGAATGATGTTTTATAAAAATGGAAATGAGGTGAAACATTGGGCAAATGCACGCAGTGTGGAAATTAGACTATTATTGACAGATGCCAAACGATTACAACGAGAATGGAAACAAATAATAGGATTACGTGAACGAAAATAACGCTAGTCATCAACAAGGATTTATATTAGTAATGATTTTATTTTTTCTTTTTATTATGTCTTTAATGGCATTATCACTTTTGAATAGTTGCTACTTAGAATTACGTATGAGTCAAAATATGGCCTTTGCTACGCAGCAATTCCAGGCTGCAGAAGCAGGATTAAGATTAGCGGAACATCGGCTTACAGAGCTTTCAATCTTTATTCCTGAGATACATGCACATTTTAATTATGCAGGTTTTCAAATTAATGCAGTGCTGAAAAGGCATAAAACCCATTATTGTATTAATCAACACCTAGCCTATATTTATGATGTTATGGTGCAAGCAAAACAAACAATAGGAGGAGGGCTTACACTCAAAACTACTTATGCCGTTAAAACAAAAATAGCTTGTCTAGGAGAACTTATCTTGTCAAAAACTGGACGTAGTTCTTGGCGGGAATTAAGTAGTTGATCTTACAATTTACATTTAGCAATTGGATTTTTTAATGTCGAAGAGGACGAGCTAAGTAATACACAAAAATGCAATAAGTATATAAGTTTGTTACCTAACTTATGGGGAAACTAAAATGTGGGTAATGATTAGTTTTGGTTTTTTTATTTTGATCTTAATATTGTTATTGTCTATAACTCCACTGCGACAAGCTTTTCTAATTAAACCTTTTTTAGTCTACTTAAGCACAAAGCTCCCACCTATTAGTGAAACAGAAAAAATTGTTTTAGAAGCAGGTGATATGTGGTGGGAAAAAGACTTATTCCATGGCCAGCCGGATTGGAAATCTCTATATAATATTTCCTTATCAAATCTAACTCATGAAGAGGAAAATTTTATTAATGATCAAGTAGAAATCCTTTGTAGCATGCTAGATGATTTTAACATTTTGACAGTGGAACATGACTTACCAGCTACAGTTTGGGAATTTTTAAAAAAGCAAAGGTTCTTTGGTATAGTCATTCCAAAAAAATATGGAGGATTGGGTTTTTCTGCTTTAGCACATTCTTCTATTGTGTTGAAAATAGCGACCCGTTCGGTAAGTGCAGCTGTTAATACTCTAGTTCCTAACTCTCTTGGACCTGCTGAATTATTACTTCATTATGGAACAGAAGATCAAAAAGATTATTATTTACCTAGACTTGCCAGGGGAGAAGAAATTCCTTGTTTTGCTTTAACTTCCGTCGATGCGGGCAGTGATGCAGCTGCACTTAAAGATCACGGAATAGTTTGTAAAGGGGTTTATCAAGATAAAGAAATACTCGGAATACGACTCAATTTTAATAAGCGTTACATTACTTTAGCCCCTATTGCTACGGTTATAGGAGTTGCCTTTAAACTAAGCGATCCCGAACAATTATTGGGAGAAAAAAAACAAATAGGGATTACAGTTGCTTTAGTTCCTTCTTTATTTATGGGCGTTGAAGTTGGTAAACGGCATTCGCCTATGGGTTTAGCTTTTATGAATGGTCCTATAATAGGTAAAAACGTTTTTATTCCTATCAACTTTGTTATTGGTGGTGAAAAAATGTTAGGCCAAGGTTGGTGTATGCTGATGGAATGTTTGTCGATAGGCCGTGGTATTTCATTGCCGGCTGTCAGCGCTGCCCAGGCACAATTAGCTTTTCGGATGACAGGCGCTTATAGTGTATTAAGAGAGCAATTTCATTTGTCAATTGCTCATTTTGAAGGGGTCGCTGCGGCTTTAGCAAGAATCGCAGGATTAACATATTTAATTGAAGCGACTCGTCGATTCACAGTGACTGCAGTTGATGCTTCATTAAAACCTGCTTTAGCCTCTTCAATAGCAAAATACCATATGACCGAATTTGCTCGGACAATTATTAATGAGGCGATGGATATTCATGGGGGACGTGGTATCCAAATGGGACCGCGTAATTATTTGGCACAAGGCTATATTGCTATACCAATATCGATTACTGTTGAAGGAGCCAATATTTTAACTCGCAATCTGATTTTATTTGGTCAAGGGGCGCTGCGTTGCCACCCTTATTTAAGAGAAGAAATACAAGCTATTGAAAAAAAAAATATTTTTGCTTTGGATAAATTATTAATTCATCATCTATTTTATAGTGCAAAAAATTTATTAAAAACATTTTTATTTGCTTTCGGTTTCGGTCATTTTTTTGTAAAAACGCCTATAAAAAAATTTAGCTATTATTATAGACAAGTTTCTCGCTTATCAGCAGCTTTAGCTTTAATCACTGATTTCACGTTGATAATTTTGGGTGGAAACTTAAAGCGTAAAGAACGATTATCAGCACGTTTAGGTGATGTTTTAAGCTATCTTTATATAGCATCTAGTGTTATTCGGTACATACAAGAATATCCATTATCAAAAGAAGATGATGCTTACGCCCGATGGGGATTAGATTATTGTCTTTATCATATCCAATATGCATTTGAAAAGTTTTTTAATAATTCCCCAAAACCTTTTTTAGCTAAGCTACTAAAATTTATGGTTTTCCCTTTAGGGCGATCTTATCAATTACCAACAGATAAACAAGATCGACAATTAGTATCAGTGATGACAAAAACTGGGAAATTTCGTGATCGTATAACCCAGGATTGTTATTTAGGAAAAAAACCTGAAGATCCAACAGGCCGTATGGAAATTGCTTTTAAGGAGTTTGAAAAAATCCAACCTATGCTTGAAAAATTAAAAAAATATGGTTTAAAACAAAACTTAGATTCCGAACATAAAACGGCTTTAATAAATAAAATTCTTACCTCAGCAGAAATGGAACAGTTTTTACGAGCTAAAAAATTCCAGCAGGATGCTATGCAGGTTGATGCTTTTTAATAAATTTACAAATGACTAGTTATCTTGCACATTGGTCTACAGTAAGTGTATTAAAATATGGTCATTGTCTAAGTTAAAAAATGCTTTAGGAAATGTTTATGCAAGCACTTAAGCGATCAGATTTTGCGCGATCAGTTTATATTGTGGATGGTCTACGTACTCCTTGGTTGAAAGTGCGCGGAGTTCCTGGAAATTTTACTGCTTCTGATTTAGCTGTACAGGCAGGTCGTTACCTATTGACGCGCCAAACATTCACTCCAGATCAGCTGGATGAAGTAGTTACCGGTTGTGTTATGCCCAGCCCTGACGAGGCTAATATTAGTCGTGTGATTGCATTACGTTTGGGTTGTGGTAAAGCTGTACCTGCCTATACTGTACAACGAAATTGTGCTTCAGGTATGCAAGCTTTAGATAGTGCAGCCTTAGATATTGCTTGTGGTAGATATGACTTAGTATTAGCTGGGGGCACGGAGGCAATGAGCCAAGCCCCTCTTTTATTTAGTCGAGAAATGACGGCTTGGTTTGCAGAATGGAATTCAGCTAAGAGTTTTTTGGCTCGCTTAAAGCTACTGACACAATTTAAATTGAAATATTTAAAACCAGTTATTGCTTTACTACATGGTTTAACGGATCCGATCGTAGGTTTAGGAATGGGCCAAACCGCAGAGGTAATTGCACATCGTTTTGGAATTACACGTCAAGAAATGGATGAATTTGCTTTACAGAGCCACCAGCGTTTAGCTGCAGCGCAAGATACTGGAATTTTTAAAGACGAAATCAATCCCATTTATGATAAACGAAATGCTTCTTATTCATTTGATAATGGTTTGCGCCGTGATACCAGTCTAGAAAAATTAGCTTTATTAAAAGCGTTTTTTGATAAACCTTTTGGTTTAGTGACCGCAGGAAATAGTTCTCAAATCACGGATGGCGCTGCTTTTTTAATTTTGGCGAGTGAAGAAGCAGTACAGAGATATCAATTACCTATTTTAGCGCGCATAGTCGATGTAGCATGGGCAGGCGTTGATCCGAGTGAAATGGGTTTAGGTCCGGTACATGCAGTTGCAGCGCTTTTAAAAAAACAAGCCCTTACGTTTAACAATATTGATTTTTGGGAAATTAATGAAGCCTTCGCAGGTCAAGTTTTAGCATGTTTAGCTGCTTGGCAAGATATTCAATATTGTAAAAATCAACTGGGTTTAACTGAAATTTTAGGTAAAATTGATCAAACAAAACTCAATATAGATGGAGGAGCGATTGCTATGGGTCACCCTGTTGGAGCTAGTGGGGCACGACTCGTTTTGCATCTGGCACATATTTTAAAAAGAAAACAAGCACATTTTGGAATAGCGACACTTTGCATTGGCGGCGGACAAGGTGGAGCACTACTATTGGAAAATATAGATAAATTAAAGCTGGAGTAACCTAATGGAAGTAAGCTATTTAAATTGGCGATTGCAGCAAAAACAACAAATTCTTTGGCTGTATTTTGATAAAGAAAATAGCTCGAGCAATAATTTAGATGAAAAGGTATTAACTGAATTAAACTCAATTATACAAGAAATTTCGAATGATAAATCAGTGCAAGGCTTAATAATAACTTCTAATAAAGTAAATGGATTTATTTTAGGTGCTGATATTCAAACCATTAGCAAATTAAAAACCCAGGAGGAGATTTTAGCGTTTATTCAACTTGGGCAAAAAGTATTTGCTAAATTAGCAGCACTCAATATTCCCACAGTCGCTTTGATCAATGGTTTATGTTTAGGCGGAGGCGTAGAACTGACTTTAGCTTGTGATTATCGCATTGCTCTTAATGACGATAAAACTCGTTTTGGTTTACCAGAGGTGCTACTCGGAATTCATCCCGGTTGGGGAGGGACTATACGTTTACCTCGTTTGTTGGGAGGACCGGCGGCACTTGAATTGATTTTAACAGGAAAAACAATTTCCTCTTATAGAGCACTTAAATCAGGTTTAATTGATCAGCTTGTTCCCTCTCGACAATCAGAACGAGCTGCTTCCTATTTTGCTGTGGGAAAATACAAAAAAAAATATTCTTTTTTCACATTAATTTGGAAAAAATTAACTAATTCTTGGATGAGAAATATAATTAGCAAAATTATACAAGATCGCCTTAGTGTCAAAGTTAATTCTAAACATTATCCTGCGCCTTATGCTGCGCTGCATCTTTGGAAACAATATGGTGTTAGTAATCGCGCTTTTTCACATGAAGCAAGTTCTGTAAGTAAATTGGCATTGGGTTCTACAGCAAAACATTTAATGAGAGTCTTTTTTTTGAAAGAACGTTTAAAGAAACTAGGAAAAAAAGACACTACCATTTTCAAGCATGTTCATGTCATAGGTGCAGGGACAATGGGTGGTGATATTGCTGCCTGGTGTGCTTTGCAAGGATTGTACGTCACTTTACAGGATCGTGAAGCGAAGTATATTGCGCCAGCTATGACAAGAGCCTTTGAATTGTTCCAAAAACGCTTAAAGACATCACGTGCTATTCAAGCGACAATGGATAGATTACTGCCAGATTTAGCGGGTTACGGTATACGGCGCGCGGATATAATTATCGAAGCAATATTTGAGGATTTAACTGCCAAACAAGATTTATTTCGGCAGTTAGAAAAACAAATTAAACCAGATGCAATATTGGCTAGTAATACGTCAAGTATTGTTTTAGAGGATATCCAACAAGGATTACAGCACCCAGAACGATTGATTGGTTTACACTTTTTTAATCCTGTAGCTAAAATGTCTTTGATAGAGGTCGTACAATCGGCAATAACTACGCCGGATATCTTAGAAAGAGGTTTGGCATTTGTTCACCAAATTAATCGTTTACCACTACCCGTTAAAAGTTCTCCTGGATTTTTAGTTAATCGGTTATTAATGCCTTATTTAATGCAAGCAGTACTCTTGTTACAAACTGGAATTCCCGCACCCGTTATAGATAAAGCAGCAGTAAATTTTGGAATGCCTATGGGCCCATTAGAATTGGCCGATACTGTAGGTTTGGACATTTGCTTAGCTGTAGCTAGGATTCTCAGCCAATCTTTAGGGAGTATTGTTCCTGAGGGTTTAGAAAAGATGGTAGCTAATAATGACCTAGGACGAAAAACCAGTAAAGGATTTTATCGTTATAAAAAAGGCAAACCGATGAAAGAAAAAATTCCTAAAGACTATAAGTCTCCAAAAAATTTAGTGAATAGCTTAATTCAACCGATGATAGACGAAGCTAAAAAATGTTTAGAAGAAAAAGTGGTTACCGATAGCGACTTAATTGATGCTGGAATTATATTTGGCGCAGGATTTGCTCCTTTCCGTGGTGGTTTAATGGAATACGCAAAGGAACAAGGGGCTTTATAAATTATTTTTCTTGTTGTAAACGTTCGATACGTAATTCTAAAGGCGGATGGCTTGAAAATAACGCCCTAAAGCCACCACTTTTATGTGATATTTTTAAAGTGGATAAAGAAGGAGCGCGCGTATCTTCGGGTTCCATTGCTTTTTGTAAGGCTTGTAAGGCTTCAATCATTTTGTCGCGACCAGCTAATTGTGCTCCGCCTTTATCAGCTCGATATTCACGATGTCTGGAAAAGGCAGCGACTAAAATACTACCTAAAAATGTAAATAGAATATCAAATACCATAGATAGCATAAAAAACATCGGCCCAGGCCCACTGGCTGACCCTTCATCATTGCGTCCGGCTGCGCCAACAGAAATTACATAGGCAACAATGCGTGATAAAAAAAGTGCAAAAGCATTAATTACACCTAATATAAGCGTCATGGTAACCATATCTCCATTTGTGATATGAGTTATTTCATGTCCTAATACGCCTTCAATCTCAGCGGGATTCATTTTTTGAAGTAAACCACTAGAAACAGCGACTAAAGAATTATTTTTAGTGGGGCCCGTTGCAAAAGCATTGAGTTCAGGTGAATTGTAAGTTCCTACTTCAGGTAAAACCTTCAATCCAGCTTTTCGGGCTAAATTATGGATAACTTCTAGAATACTTTTTTCTTCACCCGAGACGGTATTAGGATCAATAATTTTTAGATCCATACTTTTTTTAGCAACGAATTTTGAAGTGAAAAGTGAAATAAAGGCCCCTGCTGTGCCCCATAATGCACAAAAAATTGCTAAGGATAGATAATTAATTCCATGAGAGGTGAGAAAACTGTGTAGGCCTAGCAAGTTGGTAACAATAGAAATTGTAGCAATAACTAAAATATTGGTACCTAAAAATAATAGAATTCGACTAAACATAAAAATACTTCCCCATTTAGAAGATCATTTTAATCTTTTCAATTTTACTCTTTTCATAAGTGTAGCTTTAATTTATTGAAAAAGAAAAACCCCGCTTTTGCGGGGTTTTTTTATGGAACAATAGGGAGAAGCGCGAGCTTACATCATGCCGCCCATGCCGCCCATACCGCCCATGCCGCCCATGCCGCCCATGCCGCCCATATCACTAGGAGCACCAGCACCTTCATCCTTCTTAGGGATTTCGGCGACCATGCACTCTGTAGTAATCATGAGTCCGGCAATAGAAGCTGCATTTTGCAATGCAGTTTGAGTTACTTTAGTAGGATCTAAAATACCCATTTTTAGCATGTCGCCGTATTCACCCGTTGCTGCGTTGTAGCCGTAGTTAACTTCGGTACTATTTATTACCTTATCAATGACGACATCAGCACGCCCGCCAGCATTAATGACAATTTGACGTAAAGGCGCAACCATTGCATCAGCAACAATTTGAACACCATGAGCTTGATCGGGGTTAATGCTTTTGATATTTTTTAAAGCGCTTAATGCACGAATCAAAGCAGAACCACCACCAGGAACAATACCAGACTCAACCGCAGCACGCGTTGCATGGAGTGCATCTTCTACACGTGCTTTCTTTTCTTTCATCTCAATTTCAGTGGCAGCACCGACCTTGATGACGGCAACCCCACCGGATAGCTTAGCTCTGCGTTCCTGTAACTTTTCTTTGTCATACTCAGAAGTGCTGGCTTTAGTTTGAGCGTCAATTTCATCTATTCGAGCTATGATTCTGTTTTTATCACCTTGACCGTCGATGATAGTCGTATTGTCTTTAGTAATAACAATCCGCTTAGCTGAACCTAAATCTTCTAAAGAAGCTTTTTCAAGATTTAAGCCTACTTCTTCTGCAATAACATTTGCTTTCGTTAGAATAGCAATGTCTTTCAGCATTTCTTTACGGCGGTCACCAAAGCCAGGTGCCTTCACAGCACAAACTTTGACAATACCACGAATAGTATTGACGACTAAGGTGGCTAATGCTTCGCCTTCCACATCTTCTGCAATAATGAATAAAGAACGACCTGATTTAGCAACATTTTCAAGTACAGGTAGCATTTCGCGAATATTAGAGATTTTTTTATCCACTAATAAAATATAAGGATTGTCCAATTCGCAAGCCATGCTTTGTTGGTTGTTAATGAAGTAAGGGGAGAGGTAGCCGCGGTCGAACTGCATACCTTCTACAGTATCAAGTTCATTTTGCAGGCCGGAACCATCTTCTACAGTAATAACGCCTTGTTTACCCACTTTCTTCATTGCCTCAGCAATAATTTTACCAATAGCGCTATCAGCATTCGCTGAAACAGTACCTACTTGTGTAATCCATTCGTCCTCCACACAAGGTTTCGAAATAGCTTTTAGAGCATCTGTTGCAGCGGACACTGCAGCCTCAATACCTCGTTTGAGATCCATTGGGTTCATGTCAGCCGCCACAGCTTTTATACCTTCACGTAAAATAGCCTGAGCTAACACGGTAGCAGTAGTGGTACCATCACCTGCTTCATCTGAAGTTCGAGAGGCGACTTCCTTGAGCATTTGTGCGCCCATATTCTCAAATTTATCTTTGAGTTCGATTTCTTTCGCGACAGAAACACCATCTTTTGTAATAGTAGGATAGCCGAAACTTTTGTCTAAAATAACATTTCGACCTTTAGGGCCTAAAGTTACTTTAACTGCTTCTGCGAGTATATCAACACCTCGTAGAATAGAAGTACGTGCGTCTACACCAAATTGTAAAACTTTTGCAGCCATTTTATTAATTCCTCTAAATAAAAATAAGGGTTAAAATTGTAATTAGTCTTTGATTAACGCCAGAACATCATCTTCGCGCATAATGAGGTACTCTTTCCCATCAAGCTTGATTTCAGTTCCACTGTATTTCCCGAAATAGAGCTTATCGCCTACTTTAACGGTTAAAGCTTGGATTTGACCTGACTTCAAGCGTTTACCATGTCCTACAGCGACTACAGTACCCCTAACAGGTTTTTCTTTTGCAGTGTCTGGAATAACAATACCGCCTATGGATCTTTCTTCTTCTTCATCACGTTGGACAAGAATACGGTCATTCATAGGAACTAAGTTTTTAACCACAGGTTTTTCTAATGCAACACTCATGCAGATTTCTCCTTAAGAATTACTGTCAAAATGAGGATATTAATCAAATTAACCCCTCAGAGCAGGGGCTAATCATAATGATGTTTGATAAAGAGCACAATAACTTAACTTTATCACACCAACACCACTTTATATGGGGAGCATGCCGAGAGAATTCAAGTGTTTGAGCTGTTAAAATTTACTGGATTTTAACTTGTTTTTTAGGCTTTATTAAATGACAAACAAAATATCGTAGAAACTGAAGATGTGCCTGCACCAGTAGGTTCCTGTTCGCAAGCCATTAAAAAGCGAGAATTTATTATCGGCCAGTGAGGATTATTATAAGCGCTTCTTTATCCTGCTAGAACTAGAAACTGTAAAGTGGTAAATATACCTATGGAGCTAAAATGGAAATAGAAACGATTATGGTTCCTGAATTAATGGGTCATTCAAGGAGTTTTTCAAGGACTGTATCCGAGTGATTACTATTAAAATTGTTACGTAAATGCCATAATAAACCTAATCCAGGAAGGCAAGCGGCAAGAGATAACACAAAAAATACGGGCCAACTGTAATAAGTAACAATAAGTCCTGCCAAAGGGCCAATAAAAACTCGTCCAACACCCGCTAATGCTGAAAATAAGGCAAATTGTGTAGCTGTATAACGGTGATTACATAAGCTCATTAGTAGGGCAACAAAGGCGATACTTCCCATCGCATTACAAAAGCTGTCAATAGAAATTGCGAAAACTAGCCAATGGTAATTATGTCCTATAATAGCAAGATGTAGTAAAGCTAAAATGGCTACGGCTTGTAAAATACCAAAATATAATAAGGCACGAAATAAACTAATACGCGCCATTAAGACACCGCCAGCGAGAAGGCCTAGCATTGCTGCAAAAAATCCTATTCCTTTATTTACCAAAGCGACTGTACTTAAAGAAAAACCTAGTCCGCGGATTAGAAAAGGTGTGGTTAAAGAAACACTGAGGGCATCGCCAAACTTATATAATATAATAAATAGTAAAATCAACCAGGCAGATTTTCTGCTTAAAAACTCTCTAAAAGGATCAACGATCGCCGCGTGTAGTGAGGTAGGCGGATGTTTTTCTTGCTCGTCCATGGGTTCTTCACCAAACCAAGCTCCAAAAAGACCAATGACTATTAAAACTGCCATCAGCAAATAAGTGCTACGCCATCCAATATATTCAGCTAATGCAAGTGCTAATGCACCAGAAACTAACATAGCTGCTCGATAACCCCAGCTGTAGAGCGTGGTTCCTAATCCTCGTTCATTGGGCTTAAGAATATCAGTCCGATAAGCATCTATCGCAATATCTTGTGAGGCGGAAAGAAAGGCAACTAAAAAAGCGAGAGTAATTAGTAGGGAAGCATTAGTCTGTGGGTTTGTTAAAGCCATAGCAATAATAGCTATTATCAGAACCAATTGAATTAGAATAATCCAACCACGACGTCTTCCAAAGAGAGGAGGTATCCATCGATCAAGTAAGGGCGCCCATAAAAATTTATAAACGTAAGGTTGTCCAATTAAGCTTAAACTCCCAACAGCCAATAGAGTGGCTCCAGTTACTGTAAACCATGCTTGTAGTGTGCTAGAGGTTAATGCTAGCGGCAAACCAGATGAGAATCCTAATAATAAAGTCGAAAATAGATTGCGTTTACTGAGTTTATTCGTAGACATTTTTTTCCTGGAAAAAGGGAAGAATGACTTCCCTTTTTCTAACAATTTAAGAATTAGAGGATTAACGTGCGTAATAATCAGGATCAGCAATGATACGTGGACGGCCACCCGCACCATACTGTACTAATACATGCTGACCACGGTTAAAAGTTGGCATTGGCGCTTGTACTACAGAAATTAACGAGTTATTTCTGAGTTTAACCACATACTCAACGCCAGTTTGAGTGGAAAGGCCTTTTTGAATCTGGTTGCCTGCTAAACCACCTAATAAAGCACCACCAATTCCGCTGGCTAAACTACCTCTTCCTCCGCCTATTTCGGAACCAGCAATAGCACCAAGCGCACCACCAGCTATTCCTCCGACACCAAGTTCACCATTTCCAGTCACTTTTACAACTCGGGTACTTGTTACCACACCTTTAACAACATGCTGGACTTGTCCAGCTCCACTTGTAGTATAAACATCAGGTGATAAAGAAGATGCACAACCTACTAGAAGCGATAAACCAAGAATAGATAGTAAAAAATGGATGTGAAACTTCATGATGAACCCCATAAATATTGGTGTGTTATTCTAAAATATATAGTTTAAGTACATATTTTAATAGTCGCTTAACTATTTTAAATGAAGATATTAGTAGATGCCAACTTGCAGGTCAACGTATTTGACGCTCTACCCCTATTCCTATTAATCCTAAATTAATAGCTCGAAGATTAACAATGCTATGACAACATTAATAATTCACGACTACGAATAGTTTTGCCTTCGAGTAGATAATTTAAAGCGAGACGAAATAAACGTTTTGCATCCGATAAATGTGTAGGCGTATCCCATGTTTCATGATGCATTGCCAAAAGGGAAGCACCAGAAAAAATTGATTGTTTGGGCAATGATTTATTTAAGCAAATAACCAAACCTTGGCTTGGGATGAATTGATAAGATTGGTAAGGTAGAAGAGCTTGGTTGGTTAAACTATCTTTATTCAGATGTAAAGCATAACCTAATTCGGCTAACAATTTTTTTTCAAATAAACGCAAAGCCATAGCTGGATTGTCAGATAAATTACATAGCGCTGTTTGATAAGCTTGGAATAAATGCGGATAAGGATCGTAACGATAAAGTAAACGGATTAAAAGTTCATTGAGATAAAGGCCACAAACTAAAAGTTTACCGGTTAAATGGGGGAGAGGAATAGAATTGGGTTCTGCATTGACCAAATTCATGAGATCAGTATTTCCGCGCCAAGAAAGTAACAATGGTACAAAAGCTTGTAGTGATCCTCTGAAGCGTGATTTTTTTCCTCGTACTCCACGTGCTCCTTTGGCAATAAGGTTTATTCTACCTTGCGAAGTGGTAAATGCGTCTATTAATAAGCTAGTGTCTCGATAGGGACGGATGTGCAAAATATATGCAGCTTGCAGTTCGGGGTTTAGCATAGAACTTAAAATTAAATAATGATTATATACTGAGCCTTTGGAATTTTTGTTGGTATTATCGTACGGCGAGTATTCGTGACATGTGCAAAAATCCAGTTGCTAATACTATGCAATATTAAATCAACTTGTATTTTTTTTAAACAAAAAATAAACTTTAAGCTTTTGTGTAAGAAAACTTCCACTTCTTAAGGAAATCCAGTAAGATTAGCCTATATAGGTGTTTTTATGATGTACTCATCAATATATAGCGTGAGCACTTACAAAGCAATGTCATAATAACGAATCTAAAAAATAATCTTAGCTGAAAATAAATAATCGCTACAACTTTTTTAAATTGATAATAGGAGCAACCCTTGGCTGAAATTATTGTTATTACATCTGGAAAGGGCGGTGTCGGTAAAACGACCAGTAGTGCTGCAATGGCAGCAGGCCTTGCTTTCCGCGGGTTTAAAACAGTCGTTATTGATTTTGATATTGGTTTACGTAATCTCGATCTCATCATGGGTTGTGAGAGACGTGTTGTTTTTGATTTTGTGAATGTGATTCGCGGCGAAGCAAATATTAAACAAGCTTTAATTAAAGACAAAAGGCTCGAGAATCTTTATATTCTACCTGCTTCGCAAACACGTGATAAAGATGCCTTGACCAAGGAAGGTGTGGAAAAAATTCTAGAAGAACTTAAAAAGGATTTTGACTATATTCTTTGTGATTCTCCTGCGGGAATAGAACGTGGTGCAACTTTAGCTATGTATTTTGCCGATACAGCGATTGTTGTGAGTAATCCAGAAGTTTCTTCTGTCAGAGATTCTGACAGAATGTTAGGGATCCTAGATAGTAAATCCAGACGCGCTGAACTAGGTCTTGAGCCTGTGAAGCAGCATTTACTTCTGACACGCTATTCCTTAACACGAGTAGAAAGAGGCGATATGCTTAGTGTGGATGATGTATTGGATATATTATCTATTCCTTTGTTGGGAGTTATCCCAGAATCACAAGCGGTTTTACGGGCTTCCAACGCAGGCGTACCTGTTACATTGAATGGAGAAAGCGATGCGCATCAGGCTTATGCGGATGCTGTGTCTCGTTTATTAGGGGAAGAAATACCTTTTAAATTTATTAAGCTTGAAAAGAAAGGTTTGTTACGTCGTCTCTTTGGTCGTGAGGAGATAGCAACATGAGCTTATTAGATTACATTTTTAGAAATAAACCTGAAAATAGTGCTTCACAGGCAAAGAAACGTTTACAATTTATTCTTTCTCACAACTGTGGGGTTAAAAGTGATATCGATTTCCAAAAGTTACAGCAAAAAATAAGCGAGGCAATTATTGAAGTCATTAGAGAGAATACTCATCTTGATATTGATCAAAATAACGTTCAAGTCGAGTTAGCAAAAACAGGGGATTTTTCTATATTAGAATTAAATATAACGTTACCTAATGAAGAATTGGCCTAGCTAATTTGTTATTTAATTATTCGTTAGTAGGGATTAAACGTTTTTCTCCTGGTTTTGATACAGCGACATAAACTAGACTGGCCTCAGAAACTTTAATTTGAGATGATTCATTTACCCCTTTTTGGTAACGTTCAGCGTAGACTTCTACCTCAATGGTTACAGAGGTTTTTCCGATCGCAATAATCTTGGTATAAAAGCTAGCAATATCATAAATAAATAAAGGTTGTAAGAATTTTAATTCTTTGACCGCAACGGTTACAACCGGTCCTTTAGCACGTTGCGCCGCGGTAATCGCACCTGCAATATCGATTTGTGACATCAACCAACCACCAAAAATATCACCCGCTTTATTAGCATCATTAGGTCTGGTTTTAACCCGTAAGGTTGGTTCTAACAAATTAGCCATTTTCTCATACCACTAGAATAAGAAGTTTAAAGTATAGCAAAAAATTCTTAGTTGAGTTTTTATTGCATTACTTTGGCATTTTAAACTTTAAAATGTAGTTCATTTTTTTAAACTTTAATGGTAAAATTTAGTGGTTTTTATTTCCATTTATATAATTCTTAAAAATTATGATTAATGATACAATTTATGAAGAAATAAGTTCTGAGGAAGAAACGATTCCAAATGAACTGTTTCATAAATTATTGCTTCAATTAGAAAAAGACTTAAAAAAACTAAAGGATGATAGTGATGAGGAATTAAACGAGCATTTTGAAGAATTAAAAAAATTAAATAAAACTGCGACTTTGTCCGTTATTAATATTGAGGACGTAACCAACTTTTTGGAAACAGCAATTTTTACATTAATGATTGAGTTGCCAGAGGTATTTAGCTTTAAACCATTAACTATTTATAAAAGTATGTTAAAAAATGTCGAGTTTTTTCCTAAGAATGTTTATAAAGAACATTTACAAGTATTATTAGATTTAAAAAATGAGGAAGTTAAAGATTTACTTTTATTGATTAAAAAAGAAAAGCAAGAAAAAAAACCACAAAGTTTTTCGTTATTAACGAAAAATGAACAACAATTTTCTGTTGTTAGATCTTTTTTTTCTATACTGAGTGAAGAAAAAGCAAAAAAGAGGGCAAATTTGGAAGATGTTGAAATCCTACCCAAGCAGAAACGATTAAGAGGTATATTTCCTTTAGCATTATCATAAAAATTATTTAGGTAGTAAGATTGAGGATGAATGCAGAGGAGGTTGCAATCAGTTACTCTAAATACTGAATTACATCGAGTGGTGAGGAAATCTTTGCTGAAGCATCCCAGTTATCAACATTTTCACTTTCAGCAATAAATCCATAAAGTGCGATAAGGCTAAACATACCTGCTGCGTTGGCTGCTTCGATATCGGATTTGGCATCACCTACATAAATACAATTTTGGGGGTGGCAGCCTATGCAATCACAGGCATGTAATAAAGGCAAAGGATGAGGTTTACTGTATCTAAGTGTATCCCCAGCGATTATACAATTTGCATTACTAAGTAGTGGAAATTTGCTAATTAATTCTTTAGTAAGACTAGCCGATTTGTTAGTAACGATTCCCCATGCGAATTCTTTTTCTTGCAAATAATTAATTAAAGTTTCCACATTTGGAAATAAATGAGTATGTATGCAAATATGCTGGCGATAATAGTCAAGAAATTTTTGACGTAAACTAGAGAAAATAGGAGCTTTAGTATCAATCCCTCCTAGATTTAATAAACCAGTTACTCCGGTGGAAATACAAGGCCGAACTTCATTTACAGGTAAAGGGTTAAGTTGTTTTAATTTTAAAACGTGATTAAGAGCAGCTGCTAAATCAGCAGCAGTATCTAATAAAGTACCGTCGAGATCAAAAAGTATACCGTTGATTTTTGTATGCTTTAAAGTTGAAAATAACATGATTTAGAGGCGTTTCCTAAAGACAGCGAGATAGTTGACTTGGATATCTTTTCCTAAGGCATAATGTCGGGTAAGGGGATTGTAGTGAATACCTTGAAACTTTTGCAGGATCAGATGAGCTTTTCGAGCTGCTTGGGCTAACTCAGAGGGACGGATAAATTTTTTATAATCATGTGTTCCTCTCGGTACAAGCTTTAAAAAATATTCCGCGCCGAGTATCGCTAATAGATAAGAACGTGGATTACGGTTAATAGTCGAAAAAAAAATATTGGCCCCTGGTTTAGCTAAGTCACTACAAGCTTGGATGAGCGAACAAGGATCCGGGACATGTTCTAATAGCTCCATGCAGCATACTATATCAAAAGACTGGCTATGATTTTTCGCGAATGATTCTGCGTCGGTAAGGTTATATTTGATGGACAGCTGGTTTTCTTCCGCATGTTTTTTTGCAGCTTGGATAAGCGCTTGACTCTTATCAATTCCGGTAACCTCTGCGCCCTGTTTAGCCAATGCTTCAGCTAATATTCCTCCGCCACAACCAATATCGATTATTTTTTGACCCTGTAGAGCTTGTTGGGCGGCTATAAATTCCAAACGCAAAGGGTTGATGATATGTAAGGGTTTGCACGGACCTTCAATATTCCACCATTGCTCAGCCATTTGAGTAAACTTGTTAATTTCTGCTGAATCACTATTAGAAGCTGACATAAAAATTAGATGGTTTTCATTGGTTTTTTGTAGGGAGCGTATTACAATGTGCTAGTTTACTTGACCCCTCATAAAGTGTCTATTGGTTATAAACAGGAGTAATGGATAAAGGATTTTACCAACGGGTATGGGGAATTATTATCATTCAATCTTTTAGTTCAATATGAACGACCTGACTAACCGTGTTTATAAAGCGATCATAGATAAAATTTTAAGGTTTGCTTTGCAAAAAGTGCTCAAAGATCAAGCCAAGTTATTTACTGCGTTTGCCCAGCAGTATTATGCGCATACCGATTTAGAAACGTTAGAGAGCCGTTCTGCAGAAAATCTTGCGGCGGCCTTGGCTTCTCATTGGAGTCTCATCTACCGGCGTTTACCCGGGAAAGCAAACATCCGTGTTTACAACCCAAGTTTTGAAAAAGACGGTTGGGAAAGTAAATATAGTATTGTGCAAATCGTTGCTGAAGATAAACCTTTCTTAGTAGATTCCACACGAATGGAGATTAATCGACAAGGGTTTAATATTTTTTTTAATATTCATTTTGGAAATATAAAATTACGCCGCGATAAGCAAGGAAAAGTAATCGAGGTTTTGCCTTATGATGCTACCGGCGATAAACAAACTGAAGCTTTAATTTATTTGGAAATTGACAAAAATTCGAATATTGAAGTTCTTGATAAATTAGCTAAAAAACTGGAAAAGGTATTAGCACAAGTTAGTTTGGTTGTAAACGACTGGCCTGAAATGCGATCGAGAATGCAAACTTGTTTAGTCGAGCTAGAACAAAATTCCCCACCTTATGATCCAGAAGATGTTGCAGAATCTAAAGATTTTTTGAAGTGGTTGTTGAATGATCATTTTACGTTTTTAGGGTGTCGTGATTATGATTTAAGTAAAGATCATAAAACATTGCGTATGGTCAAAAAGTCAGGATTAGGTGTTTTAAGAGATGAAACGAGAAGCAAAGAAGAAAAGCCTTTAACAGAATTGCCTCCAGAAGCCCGTCGTTTAGCTTTTTCTCCGCAAGTACTCGTTATTTCCAAAACCAATAGTAAATCCAGAGTGCACCGATCCGTCTATGCTGATTATATCGGGGTTAAACGTTTTAATGCACAAGGGAAGTTAATAGGAGAAAGACGTTTTATTGGTCTTTATACTTCTACAGTTTATCATAGTGATCCCCGTAGCATTCCATTAATACGGCGCAAGATACAATTAATTTTACAAAATTCAAATCTCCCTTTAAAAGGCCATGCTGGAAAAGCTTTATTAGATATTCTTTCAAGCTTACCTCGTGATGATTTGTTCCAAGCTTCAGTCAAGGAACTCACTCAACTTGCTTTAGGTATTCTACATATCCAAGAACAAAGAACAGTTCGTTTATTTGTTAGACAAGATAACTACCGACGTTTTATTTCTTGTTTAGTTTATTTACCAAAAGAACAATTAAATACCGATCTGCAACGCCAGATGGAAAAGATCTTGGTTCGCGAATTTTCTGGTATTGAAATTGGTTTTTCTACATTATTTGGAGATTCTAATCTAGCACGCATTCATTTTTTAATCCGGACGGATCCTAAAAAAGATTTAACCTACGATGTAAAAAAAATTGAGGCGCAACTGGTTGAGGTAGCTCGTTCTTGGAAAGAAGAATTACGTCGAGCTTTAATTGAGTATTATGGCGAACAAGAAGGCGGGCGTTTATTACAAAAATATATGTATGCCTTTCCTAGCGGCTATCGAGATAGCTTTTCTGCTAACACAGCTGTACATGATATTGACCAATTAGAAAGGATTACATCCGAACATCCTTTAGAAATGAATTTTTACCCGACTCCAAATGAAAAGGGTGTGCCATTAAGATTTAAATTATTTCAGGCAGGTAAGCCCATTATATTATCTGATGCCTTACCCGTTCTGGAGAATATGGGTCTACGTGTTATGGATGAATGGCCCCAAGAAATTACTTTGCCCGATGGGCATCGTATTTGGATTAATGATTTTGGTGTAAAACCTGTTCATATTGATGATGTAGAAGTTTCACAGGTAAAAGAAATTTTTCAAGATGCTTTCTGTAAAATATGGTCTGGCCAAGTCGAAAATGATGGTTTTAATCGTTTGATATTAGCTGGCCAATTAACCTGGCGTGAAGTTTCGATATTACGCACCTATACCAAATATCTTCGTCAAATTGGTGTACCATTTAGTCAAGCCTATGTTGAGACTGTAGTATCGCGAAATGCAGGTATTGCGAAAATTTTAGTTAAACTATTTAAATATTATTTTGATCCTAGTCTACAGGATGAGTCCGGAAGTGTGACAGCTAGTTTAGAGAAAAGTTTACATACGGCGTTAGATGCGGTGGTTAGCTTAGATGAAGATCGTATTCTACGGAACTTATTCGAAGTTATTCAGGCTACTTTAAGAACGAATTATTATCAAACTGATCATCTCAATAAACCTAAATCCTGGTTGGCATTTAAACTAAATCCTAGTCAAATTATGGATTTACCACTGCCAAGACCAATGTATGAAATATTTGTGTACTCTCCGCGTGTTGAAGCCGTTCATTTAAGAGCGGCGAAAGTGGCGCGCGGTGGTATCCGTTGGTCAGATCGTAGAGAAGATTTCCGTACTGAAATCTTAGGTTTAATGAAAGCGCAGCAGGTAAAAAATGCAGTAATAGTTCCTGCTGGCGCTAAAGGTGGTTTTGTTTGTAAGCAATTACCAGAAAATGCTGATCGCGAAACGGTGATGAATGAAGTGATTTTCTGTTATCAAACATTTATGCGTGGATTATTAGATTTAACCGATAATTTACAAAATAATGTTGTGATACACCCTGAAAATGTAGTGCGATACGATGAAGAAGACCCTTATTTAGTTGTTGCTGCCGACAAAGGCACAGCAAGCTTTTCAGATATTGCCAATGCCATTGCAGCTGAATATAACTTTTGGCTGGGAGATGCATTTGCCTCCGGCGGTAGTGTCGGTTATGACCATAAAAAAATGGGTATAACTGCTCGAGGGGCTTGGGAATCTGTTAGAAGGCATTGCAGAGCATTAGGCTTTAATCCGGATAAAAATGATTTTACCGTTGTTGGTATTGGTGATATGTCAGGTGATGTTTTTGGTAACGGGATGCTTTTGTCGCATCATATTAAGCTCGTTGCCGCATTTAATCATATGCATATATTTATCGATCCTAATCCGGATCCAGAAAAAAGTTTTCAAGAGCGGAAACGTTTATTTAATCTTCCGCGCTCTACCTGGCAGGATTACGATGCCGATTTAATTTCTAAAGGCGGCGGAATTTTTTTACGTTCACAAAAATCTATTGTATTGACTAATGAAATAAAAAAATTATTAGATATTAGTCAAGACTCTATAGCTCCGGATGGATTAATACGAGCGATATTAAAATCCAGCGTAGACTTGCTATGGAATGGTGGTATTGGCACTTATGTTAAAGCATCGAGTGAAAGAAATGCAGATGTGGGCGATAGAACTAACGATAATTTACGCATTGATGCGAAGGAACTACGTTGTCGTATTGTAGCCGAAGGAGGAAATCTTGGCTTAACTCAATTAGGACGCGTTGAGTATGCTTTGAATGGGGGGTTAATTTATACCGACTTTATTGATAACTCTGCCGGTGTCGATTGCTCCGATCATGAAGTTAATTGTAAAATTTTATTGAATGCGGTGGTGTCCGCCGGCGAAATGACGTTTGATCAACGATGAGATTGCTAAGCTTGTCCTTTATGATAATTATTGTCAAACACGTACTATTAGTTTAGCGGCTATGCATGCCCAGCAAGAATTAGAATTTCATCGTCGTTATATTCAAGAATTAGAACGACATGGTAAATTAGATCGAGCATTGGAATTTCTTCCCGATGAAAAAGCTTTATTAGAAAGAAAAGCAATGGGCAAAGGTTTAACCAGTCCTGAAATTGCTGTATTACTGGCTTATACCAAAATGTGGGTCAAAGCTGAATTACTTGAAAAACATTCTTTAGAAGAAGATTATTTACAACGAGTATTGGAATCTGCTTTTCCCAAACCATTGCGGGGTCGATTTTCTAAATTTATGCAGCAGCATAGTCTACGTCGCGAGATTATTGCAACCAAGATTAGTAATGCCATGGTTAATGATATGGGTATTACTTTTGTCTTCCGTTTAAAGACCGAAATTGGTGCAGATATTGCTTCTATTGCACGTGCTTATGCCATTGCGCACCATGTATTTGGTTTTTCTGAACTCCTCGGAATTGCAGAAAATTTAAATGATGATGTAGCACCCGTAGTTCGTTACGCTATTATGCGTCAGTTTAATCGGTTGATAAGACGTGCAACTCGATGGTTTATCTATAATTATAAAGATCAACTCACCGATATTTTAGGAATGGTCGATCGATTTAAGCAATCTATAATTACGTTAAATAAAAAATTACCTAATTTACTTATTGGTGAGGAACGGGAACATTGGGAAAGAAATATTCAAGGGCTTGTCGAAGCAGGTATTTCAGAGGACGTAGCAAAACGTATTGCCAATGTAGATCATGAATACGCCTTATTAGACATAATTGATGCGGCAAAGAAGAATAACTTGGCTTTACAAGATGTTGCCGAACTGTATTTTATGGTAGGAGAGCGATTCGGTTTTACATGGCTGAGATCCCAAATTATGAAGATAACGATCGAAACCTTATGGGATAATTTGGCAAGAGTGATCTTATTGGATGACCTTGATACCCAACAACGTCATTTGACCGTTATAATTTTACAATGCGTTATAGATAAACAAGGTAATAATGAAATGTGCTTAGAACAATGGGAGATAGATAATCAAGATTTTATTCGACGTTGGGAACAGTTCTTGGCTGACTTACGTAGTACCGGCGAATTGAAATTAATGATGTTTTCAGTAGTAATCCGAGAATTAGTCAGTATGGTTAACGCTTCCAAAATTTCAAAAGTAACAAATTAGATAATGTCTTTATTATTTAATTTTTAATTTCTCTAAAATTTACTTTTTAGATAATTTTACAAAAAAACTTTTAATATGTTTAAAATGGTAATATAATTTACCTTGTGTGAATTCTTAAAACAAAAAATGGAATAAAAAAAAATGTTAATTCTTTCTACATTTAATTCGGACTATCTTCAAAAATCAGCTTTAGGACCTCCTCATACTCCTCTCTTGGCCTCTCTATTGGATTTGCCTCCCAAAGAATCTATTGAAATAAAGTATGTAAATAAAAGTTTAATATTAGAATTAAGTTCTGAAATAAACCAGTCGTGTGTTATTTTATTTAGATTATTTGATTTTTTAGAAGCTGATTTAGCTATAGATAAAATTAAATTAGAAACTAATTTAAATCTTATTTTAAATAAAATTATTAAAATTAAACAACAAAACTCATTACCTTTTCTGGTTTTTTTATGTCCCAGTCCTGCGAAAATTTATAATGAAGAATTAAAAAAAATAGAAGAAAAATACCTAGAAGAATTCAATAAAAACAAAATTCACATTTTAAGCTTATCAAATATTAAGGAAATATATGGGAATTTCGAATTTGAAAATCCTGTAGAAGAAGATACACATATTCCTTATATTCCTAGATTTTATGCCGCAATAGCCGGATTGTTAGCTAGAAAATTAAATGCAATAAAACAAAATTTTAAACTTATAGCAGTTGATTGCGATAACACTTTATGGACAGGTGTCGCATCTGAGAATGGCCCTGAAGGTATTGTATTTAAAGAGCATAATTTTTTGTTGCAGGAATATTTAGTTAAACAATATGAAAATGGAAAAATAATCTGCTTGTGTAGCAAAAATGATGAGCAAACTGTATATGATGTTTTTGATCAGCGCGAAGCTGAGATGCCATTAAAACGTAAGCACCTTAATGAAAAATTTAATAAAATAAATTGGAAACCTAAGTCTGAAAATATCAAAGTACTTTCAAAAGAATTAAATCTTTTTCCCGATAGTTTTTGTTTTATTGACGATAATCCCATAGAAATTAACGAGGTAAGTCAAAGTTTAGGTGTATTTTGTATTACGATGCCGCAAAATCTAGCAGATTATAAAAAGTGTTTGGAACTTGATATTGACGAGCATTTAATTATTACAGAAACAGATAAAAAGCGAGATGAGTTTTATTCAAAAGCTGAGATTAAAGCGGAACTTGCGACCCAATTTAATGATCCTGTGGAGTATTTAAGATCTCAAGAATTAGGACAGTCTATTACTATTAGTAAGATTGATTCTGAAGAAGAGATGCAGGTAATTCAAAGAGTTAGCCAACTATCTGGAAAAACTAACCAATTTAATATTTTTCCTGAATCAAAAGCGATAGAAGTTAATGAGATAAAATCAATAGTTAATAGCCATAAAAGAGAAGTTTTTATCGGAAGAATTAAAGATAATTTTTCTTCTGAAGACATTACGGCTGTTGCAATCAGTAGTTTGAGTAGAAATAGTTTAATTGTTAGTAATTTTTTTCTTAGTTGTAGAGTTTTTAATAGAGGGATGGAGTATGAGATGTTGAAGTACATCGCTCAATTTGCTCTACAAGAAGGGAAGCAATATATCAAGCTTAATTTTAAAAAATCTCAAAAAAATAATTCTGCAAGTAATTTTTTAAATATTTTGAGTGAGGAAAAAAATCCGAAATCTAAGTATTTATTGGATAAAATCAAAACCCATGTTTGGCTTCATGCTAGCCTCAAGTATTTGTTAAAAAAATTAGGTCTTTATTTAGATTTTAGCTCATTTGATGTAGACAAGGAGTCAATTTTAAGATTGTCTGCAAGGAAAATAGCATCTATTGATTTAGATGCAATAATTCGTAAAGCGTTGAATTTCTCACAACAATCTTCAAGATCGCAGCTGAATAAATTAACGCTAAATAGCAACAAGATCACTCAAAAATATTTAGTTGAATTAAAGCAAAAAATAAGCTCGCTAGAATGTTTATCAAATCAATTTTTTATTGATAATACTAGCATAAAATCGATACCGGCATTAGATATTAGGATAAATAAATTATGTAGTGATTTATTAGGTGATGAAGGGCAGGATCAACCACTCGTAGCAAGAGGTTTAGATTCTTTAACAGCGACAGTATTACGTCTCTCTTTATATAAGAATGAAAACATAATCATCACAATGCAAATGTTGCAATGTGACAAAACAACCAGTGTGACCTTAATTGATTACATTAAGCAACAAGAAAAGATTCCTGAAATTATTGCTCAAAATGATAATTTTTATAATCTTGAATTACCGGTTTCCTTTCAACAACAACGCATTCGGGTTGCAGAACAGCAAGAATCGGCAAGTAATAGCTCTAACTATCATATGCTTGCCTGTTACAAATACAAATTAAGCGAAAATCTAGACAGCGAAAAATTTGAAGAAGATTTTAAAAACGCATGTCACGAACTTATAAAACTTTATGACGTATTTGGCACAGTCTTTAAAATAAAAAAAAATGAATTAACCCAAAAAATTCTTTTGCCTAAAGATAGGAAGTTTTACTTTGAAATTAAAAATATAAAAAATGAGGGATCTTTGGAAGAAGCTATTCAGAAAGAAATAGATGTACCTTGGACAATGACTGATAAATCTCTCATTAGAATTACTATCTTTAAAGACCAGGAAGAAAACAATTATTATATTTTATTTCATGTTCACCATGCTATTTTTGATGCTAATTCACTTAAAAACTGTCTAGATACTTTATCAACAATATATTCAAATCTAACTAAAAAAGAAAATAGACCAATTCCTTCTCCACCCCAATATATTAATTTTATTAATGATCAACAAAAAAAATTGAAAGACGAGGTTTTTCAAATATCTGCATTTAATTTTTGGCAGAATAAATTTTCCAAAATTACAAATCCAACAATGCTTCCAGCAGATCAGCATTTAGCAATTTTCAAACCAGCTAGTGAACTTGTTGCTAAAAGACATGAATTTTCTTTAGCGCTTAAAGAATTATTAGCATTAAAGACCTTGGTTAAATCAGCAGGAGTAACTTGTTTTAGTGCTATTAATGCTTTGTTTGCTTTGTTAATCGCTTCTTATACTTATCAAAAGGATATTACAACGATAACCGCTTTGAATGGGAGGAGTGAGCATCCTTCTTATGATAAAATGGTGGGGTTTTTTATTAATCTATTGGTGCAACAATTTGATTTAGATAAAAAACTTCAACTTGATGAATATCTAAAAACTGTCCATAAAAATTTTTTAGCAAGTCAAGAATTTCAAGAAATTTCTTTTGAAAAAATTCAAAAAATTTTATTACAGCAAAACATTAAAGATATTTTATTAAATCCTGCGCTCATTTATCAAAGTTATCCTATTCCGACGTTAACATTAAATGGAGAAGTAGCCGAGTTAGTATTGCCTAAGCAACCCATTATCTTTGATCTAAGAGAAACCTGCCGATTTGGTAATTTCACACTTTTTGCTCAGAAGCACCAAGGTAAATTAAATTTCGTTATTGAATATGCGTCAGAATTATTTAGCTTAGATTTCATACAAGGTTTTGCTAAAAATTTTCTTCACACAATTTCTAATGCGTGTAAGAATTCAAAACAAAGCTTGCAAGATATATCGGTGGTATGCGATGAAGAGCGAGAACAATTAATAAGTTTGGGCCAAGGTCCGAAATTTAATTCGGTTGAAGAAATTAGTTTAATAAATCGATTTCAGGAAATTCTGCGCAAATATCCAGATAATATTGCGCTTTGCTGTGGCCAGAAGCGACTAAGTTATAAAGAGGTCGATCAACAATCAACCAATTTAGCTCATGCTTTAATTGATGCAAAGGTAAAACAAGGCGATTATGTTGGAATTTTTTTAGATGCAAATTATTTATTTTTTATAGCCGAATTAGCGGTAATAAAAGTTAGTGCAGTATTTATTCCTCTTTCTAAAGAAAATCCAAATGAACGACTTCAGTTGATTATTGATGATGCTAAAATTAACTTTTTTATCGTTGATGATAATCGTAAAGATTTGTTTGATACAAACGCTCAAGAACATCAGCTCATTCCAATTAATTCGGTTAACAATTCTACTTATTTAAATAAAAGATTACCTCAATTAAATAAAAGTACAGATGAATTCTGTGTTCTTTATACATCTGGATCGACAGGGATTCCTAAAGGTGTGGTTCTACAGGAAAAAGGAATTTTACGTGTGATAGGAACTCCAAAAACGGAGAAAAAAAAAGGAGAGCAAAAGCGTCATTTTACAGAGGTCTTACCAGGTGAAAAAGTAGCGCAAACTGCAAACCAAGCTTTCGATGCGGCACAACTAGAATTTTGGTTAGCATTTTCTAACGGTGGTACCTTGGTTCTTATTGATAAAGAAACACTTTTAAATATTAAAAAATTTGGAAATAAATTAATAATTGATGAAATTGGACATATGTGGTTAACCGCTGGATTATTTGACTTTTATGCTAATAATCAACCCGATATATTTGCAACTAAATATTTAAAAAATTTGATGGTGGGTGGTGATGTTGTGCATAAAAATACCGTTTTAAAAGTTTTAAACTTTGCAGAAGCCCCTTCGATTACAAATGGATATGGACCTACAGAAACCACCATATTTGTATCGACCCATACCTTTAATAAACAAACAATTGATAATTTCAATACTACACTGATCGGTTCACCTATCAACGAAACAGAAATAGAAATAATAACGCCTTTCGGAGGTAAAGTTCCCTTAGGAGGTATTGGTGAGTTAGTGGTAAGAGGAGAGGGAGTAGCGAAAGGTTATTTAAATTCATTGTTAGATAAAAATCGATTTACTGGGGAGTTAGACAATAGAAGTTATCAAACAGGCGATTTAGTAAAATACACGACGAAAGATCCGCAAATAATGTTTATAGGACGCAAGGATAGCCAACAAGTAAAAATTAACGGTAATTTAGTTGCTCTTGAAGAGGTTAGAAGCTGCTTATCGCGACATCCAGAAGTAAAACAAGTTGAAGTAGATATTTTCGAAAAACAAATAGTAGCTTTTTATACTTTGAAATCTAGCAATAAAAAAATTATTACCAATGAAGAGTTTCACAAGCATTTGAGTAAGAGTTTACCTTTCTATATGTTCCCTAAATTTTATAAACAAGTGAAAAATTTCTTAGTTAATGTTAACGGAAAATTAGATAAAAAACAGTTTCAAAAATTTCAGGCAGAATTAAACCAAAAGCAACTTGAAGAAATTCCACCTAACACAAAAAATGGAAAGAGGCTATTAGAATTAATTCAAAAGATATTAGTTGGATTTCCAGTTAATCCAAGACAAAATCTTTATGAATTTGGCTGTGATTCTATCAATGCTGTAGGCATAATTAATGCTATTAATGAGCAGTTTGAATCAGAATTTATTAAAAATTTTAAATCAGAATTTATAAATATATTTCAGATAAAATCTGAAAAAGAATTTGAAAGCTATAATGATGAATTTAATGATTATTTAAATTATATAAATTTTCATAATCTTGATATAGCTATACAAAAACAACCTACTATTGAGTATTTAGAGAAATTATCAATAGAGAGATTAAATCCTGAGACTAACACTAAAGCATGTGAATTATTTAAGAAATTTAAGAATAGAACTAAAGCTGAGGTATTCCAAATATTCGAAAAACTAAAACATGAAACCGAAACACTTCGGCTATTACTAGATGGTGATAGTAGCTTGCCTTGTATCATATTTTTACCTCCCGCCGGAGGTAGTATAAATTGTTTTAATGAATTAATTAAAAAAATAGAAGAGCTAAAAAAGATAAAAAAAATAAATTTTGATAACATCTGTTATGGTATTGAAGATCCATTATTTAGTAGCAATCAGCTGAAATCAAAAACAACTATGGAAAAAATAGCAGGCTACTATCTATCAATGATAATTAATGAAATTGAAGGTCCATTTATCCTGGTAGGTTATTCGTTCGGAGGTATGCTAACTTTGGAAATGGCTGCTAAACATGAGAAATCAGAAAATTCTGAGCATTTAAAGCAATGCATTTTACTAGATACTTGGGTTGTTTCTTGTTTAAGCAAACCAGAAAAAAAAGCCTTAAAAATTGAAGTTTTAAATCATTGTGCAGAGCAAAGAAACAAAATTAAGTTTACCGAAAACTCATCTAAGTTATTGGATGCGCTTAAAGAGTTATGTGAGCATCATCAAGAAATTGGGTTTAAATACAAACCTAAAAGACTTGAATCAACGCCAGTTTGTTTAATAAAAGCTACAAATTGTAATGAGCAATTTAAAGAAATGCATAAACAAGATAAAAATAATTTTTTACTTAATTTTTTAAATGAGAAATTATTTGAAATTGAAAAAATTAATGCGACGCATTATGATATACTAGAGAATGTTGAAGAGAATTCTTTAGCGGAATTATTTTCTAAGAAGGTTAATGAAATAGGCGCCAAAAAAGTTTCAATTAACACTGATGAAAAACTAGTCGCAGCGGTTGGTTTGTCTAGCTTCTTTACTATTCCTTTAAATGAAATTAATAATGCTCCTAAATTACTTTGTCCCTTCTTAGGCCAAAAGTAAAATAATGAAGTTAATAGGTAATTTTTGAGGAGTTAAAGCGAATATGATGAATTTTCAACTTATCTTAAATGCCTTGCCTTTTTCGATTTATTGGATTGATAATAAAGGCTTTTTTCGAGGGGCCAATCAACATTTTTTTTCTTCTTTAAATATTAATTCTTTAGCGAAATTGATTGATAAGCCGATAACAAATGTGTTTTTTAGTGATCATTTAAGAATAATTAACGAGTTATTCAACGAAAGCATTAAAAATAGAGGTAAACATTTTTCTGCTATTTATCATAAAGTTGCTAATGATCAGGAGGAACCGATACTGATTCAAAGTATCGCCATCCTTTCTAAAAAAGGACCCATAACTATTTTTTGTGAAATTAATCCATCACTTAAGGGCTTTAACCATTATTTATGGGAAGAAAATGAAAAATTAACAATTTATTTAAATAATATTGTTGAAAATGTTCCAGCCAGTATTTATTGGAAAGATATTAACAGTGTTATATTGGGTGGGAGTAAATTACATACCGAATTAACAGGATTCGCCGATTCTAAAGCAGTAATCGGCAAGACGGATTTTGACTTTGCCTGGAAAGAACAAGCAGAAAGAATACAGGAAAATGATCGTTTTGTGATGCAAAATAATCAAATGGTTAGTTTTGAAGAAAGGGCTAAATTAGCTGATGATACTATGCATATTTTTTTGACCCAAAAATCACCGTTAAGAGGAAAATCTGAAAAAATAATTGGTGTCTTAGGTGTATCTCTTGATATTACAGAGCTTAAAAAAACCCAACGAAAATTAAAGAAATCTAAATTATTAGCAGATGCGGCTAATCAAGCTAAAACCGAATTTCTTGCTAATATGAGTCACGATATTCGTACGCCTTTAACCGGTATTATAGGTTTATCGCAATTACTGGAACAACGTTTAAAATTATTAGAAAATAAAGATGATTTATGTTTAATTTATAAGGCCAGCCAACAATTATTAAGTTTACTTAATAACATATTGGATGTGGCTTCTTTAGAAAAAGCTAATGAAACTCAGCTTAAGATTAATAGCTTTGCTTTACAAGACTTGGTTGAGTCTATAAAAAATTTATTATTACCTTCAGTAAAAGTAAAAGGAATTCTATTGGAGATTAATTTAGAAGTTTCTTCAACAGAAAATATTGCAAGTGATCAAAATAAACTCGAACGCATCTTACTTAATTTGGCGACCAACGCAATAAAATTTACCGATCAAGGAACTGTTATTATAACCATTAAAGAATTAGCTTTATTACCCCACCAATCTGACGGTGTCTATGTTGAATTTACTATTAGTGATACCGGAATTGGGATCCCTGCGGATAAATTAACATCAATATTCGATCCTTTTTATCGAATAACACCCAGTTTTCAAACCAATGATCAATCACAAGGTTATGGTGTGGGACTTTATATAGTGAAAAAATATGTTAATTTATTAGGTGGTGAGATACAAGTGAAAAGCACGGTGGGTATAGGCACTAGCTTTTCGTTTACTTTATTTATAAATTTTGCAAAAAAAAATAAGCTTTTAAAATTTAAAAATAAAAATCCTGAACCTTTTGTCTTTTTAGAGTCTCAGAAGTTACCCGAAACCAAAAAAATACCATTGGAGAAACAAACTCCCCAAAAAACAACAAAAAAGCATATTTTATTGATTGAAGATGATCTTTTAACAATTAAATTTTCTGAAGAGCGGCTCATCCAAGCAGGCTATAATCTAACAGTAGTGTCAACTATGCAAGAAGCACTTTCATTCGCCAAAGATCATTCGTTTGATTTAATTATTACTGATTTGGGATTGCCAGGCCTTAATGGAAGTGAGCTTGCAGTTTTATTTCGTTATTGGGAACGGGTTAACCAAACGCCTATAGTTCCAATTATTACTTTAACAGCGCATGGAGAAGGAAAGTTTCAGGAAGAATGTTTAGCAGCGGGTATTAATGAAGTTTGGTTAAAGCCGTTGACTAAAGAAAAAGTAAAAAAATTAAATAAGTATTTCCAAGATAAAAAAATGAATGTGATTGAGTTTACACCTTTATTAAAACAATCTAAATCGCTAAATCATGACACAGATGAAAACAACTTAAGTATGGAGAAAGCTAATTTACTTGATATTATAAATTCCTATCCTATCTACAATAAAGCGATTAGTCTTAAGAATCTGAGTGGAAATGTAGATCTGTTCAATGAAATTATAGAAATGTTTAAGGAATCTATTCCGGGGCATATCCAAGACCTTGAGAAGGCCTATCAATTAAAAGATTGGGAAACTATTGAAAACATAGTTCATAAAATAAAAGGCGGGGCTTGTTATGCAGGGGCGATTAGATTAAATTATGTATGTAAAAATTTTTTACGTAGTTATTTAACTGCTCAAGCTCAGCAATTGGAAACGCTCTATACTTATCTAATCTTTAGCTTAAAAGAAACCCACAAAGTTCTGGAGTCTTAGGGTTTAGGAGCCTGAAAAAATAAAGAGGGTGTTTTCTTGGCAAGGTGCTAGAAATTTTAAGTGCTTTCTTTTCAATTTAATTGTGGCAAAATACAAAATTTAAGTGGTTCGTTGTTAAGGTATACTCATATCAGTTTTTTGACAAAGCGCTGCATGATGAGTTAAGTATATAACAGCAAAAGAATTGCGAATCAACGCCGACCAGACAAAATCCAAGCACGAAGAGTATATGCCATCCTTTATTCATCTGCATCTACATACAGAATATTCTTTGAGTGATAGCTTGATTAGTATTGATAAGCTTGTTTCAAAAGCAGATGCGCTTTCGATGCCAGCTATCGCTGTGACGGATTTATCCAATTTATTTGCAACGATTAAATTCTATCAGGCTGCGATTAAAAAAGGAATAAAACCTATAATTGGGGCAGAATGTTGGTTTAAAAGCGATCGATTTCCAAATCAAACATTTCAATTAATTTTACTTTGTCAAAATAAACTAGGATATCGAAACTTAATTCAACTGATTTCACGTTCTTATTTAGAAAACCAACACAAAGGCAAGCCTGTTCTTCAAATGAGTTGGTTTTCAAATTACTCTGAGGGCTTAATTATATTATCGGGAGGTAGGGAAGGTGAGATTGCATCCTATTTAATGAAAAATAATCGATCCTTAGCAGCAGAAGCTCTACAGTCATGGCTAACTTTATTTCCGAATCGTTTTTATTTGCAGTTACAACGTTTAGGTCGAACCGCAGAGGAAGAATACATCAATTTAGTTTTAGAACTTGCAAAAGAATATAGTGTTCCCGTCGTAGCAACCAATGAAGTTTGCTTTATTTCTGCAGAAGATTTTGAAGCACATGAGGCGAGGGTTTGTATTAATAGTGGTTATACCTTAAATGATCCTAAACGGCCTAGAATTTATACAGCTCAGCAATATCTACGTTCGACAGAAGAAATGCTTGCTCTGTTTGCGGATATCCCATCAGCATTGATCAACTCAGTTGAGATAGCCAAACGTTGTAATTTAGACATTGAATTAGATGCTTCTTTTCTGCCCAATTTTCCTATTCCGGCAGGAATGAGTGCAGAAAATTTCTTAATACAAGAAGCTAAACAAGGCTTAGTACAATGTTTAGAGAAGCGTGGTAAGGTTTTTTTGAGTTTACCGCCGCAGGATAAAAATGCAGAATCTGGGCTAAATGCAATAACTAAAAAGGAAGATCTCCAAAAATCGCGCGTTAATTCCAACGAATTTGAAAAAATTTACTTTGAGCGTTTACACACAGAACTCCAAGTAATCAATTCGATGGGTTTTGCAAGTTATTTTCTTATTGTAGCCGACTTTATTCGGTGGGCAAAAAAAAATCATATTCCTGTGGGACCTGGCAGAGGTTCTGGTGCAGGTTCTTTAGTAGCTTATGTATTGCAAATTACTGGCTTAGATCCTTTGCAATATAATTTGCTTTTCGAACGATTTTTGAATCCAGAACGTATTTCTATGCCGGATTTTGATATTGATTTTTGTATGGAAGGACGTGATAGGGTTATTGATTATGTAACAGAACGTTATGGGCGTGATGCGGTTTCTCAAATTATAACTTATGGAAGTATGGCTGCCCGTGCGGTGGTCAGAGATGTAGGGCGTGTTCTGGGCTATCCTTATGGAATGGTGGATAAAATAGCCAAGTTAATTCCTTTTGAGTTAGGTATTACACTCGAAAAAGCGCTCGAGCAAGAAGATGAATTAAAATATCGTTATTCACATGAAGATGAAATAAAAGTATTAATCGATTTAGCAAAAAAACTAGAAGGATTAATACGCAACGTCGGTAAACATGCCGGTGGGGTAGTGATTGCACCTTCTAAATTAACTGATTTTACGCCACTTTATTGTGAACCTGGTGGAATACATTGCATTACACAATTTGACAAAGATGATATTGAAAAGGTTGGATTGGTTAAATTTGATTTTCTAGGTCTTCGGACTTTGACCATCATTGATTGGGCCGTGCAGACAATTAATGCAAAAAAAACACCGGGAGAAGCTTTACTTGAAATTACAGATATTCCTATTGATGATGCAAATACCTTTGGTTTATTAAAAGCCTGTAAAACTACGGCTGTATTTCAATTGGAATCAAGAGGGATGCGAGATCTCGTTAAACGATTATGTCCTGATAGTTTTGATGAAATCATTGCTTTAGTGGCTTTATTTCGCCCAGGGCCATTGCAGTCGGGGATGGTCGATGATTTTATTAATCGGAAACATGGACGCGCTCGAGTTCAATATGATCATCCTTTTTTAGAACCCATATTAAGCCCTACTTATGGGATTATTTTATATCAAGAACAAGTAATGCAAATTGCACAAGTATTAGCAGGATATACTTTAGGTGCAGCTGATTTATTGCGTCGTGCCATGGGAAAAAAGAAACCCGAAGAGATGGCGCAACAAAGAACCGTTTTTATTAAAGGTGCAGAAAAGAAAGGTATAGAATCTCGTTTAGCAAATCAAATTTTTGATTTAATGGAAAAATTTGCAGATTATGGATTCAACAAGTCACATTCAGCCGCCTATGCGTTAGTTTCTTATCAAACGGCATGGTTAAAGGCACACTATCCTGCAGAATTTATGGCTGCAGTATTGTCATCCGATATGGATCATACCGAAAAAGTAGTGACCTTTTTGGAAGAATGTCGCTTAATGAAATTGAATATATTGCCACCAGATATCAATCATAGCCATTATAAATTTACCGTCGAAGAACCTTCAGGATCGATACGTTATGGTTTAGGCGCTATTAAAGGTCTGGGCGAAGGAGCGATAGAAATGTTAATAGAACAGCGTCAGAAACAAAAGTTTAGTGATTTATTTGATCTATGTCATCGTATCGATTTGCAAAAAATAAATCGTAGAAGTCTGGAAGCTTTAATTTTTTCGGGAAGTTTAGATAGTTTTGGTTTAAATCGAGCGAGTCTTTCAGCTAATATTGAATCTGCTTTACAAGCAGCGGATCAGAGAACATTGGCAAAGGTTTCGGGCCAAAAAGATTTTTTTGGTCTCGATATGTTCTCTCATTCCAGTCAAATGGTACATCAAGAAGATTGGCCAAAATTGCAATGCTTACAGAATGAGAAAGAAGTTTTAGGTTTTTATTTAAGTGGCCATCCTTTGGAAAATTATGCTAAGGAATTAGCCCATTTCATTTCAATACCTTTAAGTGAATTAACTAACAAAGCCGGTCAACCTATTACTATTGCTGGTTGGGTGCTGACAATTCGCTCATTATGGACTAAACGTGGTGATCGTATGGCGGTGCTTAATTTGGAGGATTCAAGTGGGCGTTCAGAAGTTACTTTATTTAGTGATACCTATATTAAATATCGTGAAAAGTTGAATAAGGATAAATTATTAGTCATTGAAGGGGAGATCCAACGGGACGAATTTACCGGTAATACACGGGTTTTGGGGAAAAAAATTTTAGATATCAGTGAAGCACGTGAAAATCACGCAAAAAACTTATTGATTAAACTTTCTAAATCTATTATCAAGCCTTCATTACTTGATGATTTGAAAAAAATAATGAGCAATTTTTGTCCAGGACTTTGTCTTACTCGTATTGTTTACACTGATCCTGAATTGAAAACACAAGTTTATTTAACTTTAGGAGATAATTGGCGGGTTAAGCCGGAAGAGGATTTATTAAAGGCTCTGCGCGAAAGCTTTGGTGAAGAATCTATTAGCATTCAGTATTAACTTATAATCGTTCGCATTTAAAAATATATAGTTAAAGGTCATGGTGGGCAGTATTTACTGTAAAATATTATGAAGTATGTTTAGATCAGTAAAACTGGCAGAAACACACTATATAGATTATTATCCCTTTGATTTCTTGTATTTCTGATGGCTAAGTGATGGTTAAAAATGGGAAAGTAGTTGAGAACCCACGTTTCCAACGGCAACACAATAAACCTAAATTGGCCCGTTTAAGTTCTCAATTGCCTTCAAAAGGATGGTTTTTTAAATTTTCATTGAGTCTATTGCTCATATTAAGTTGTATTTTACTGTGGCAAAAATTATCCAATCCTCATTGTTTTCCTGTTAAAAATATTAAGATTAGTGGTGATTTAACTTATGTTAAACAAAGTCATTTGCAACAAATTATTTTGCCATTTATTGCAAAAGGATTTTTTCGTTTAGATAGTCACGGATTAAAAGAACAAATTTTACAACTACCATGGATAGCTAGTGTAAGCATTAAGCGATACTGGCCAGATACGTTGGCTGTACGCTTTACAACTAAAAAGCCTATCGCTTTTATAGGTAAACAGGGGTTATTAGATGGGCAGGGTAATATTTTTATCCCCGATGGAGATTTTGGGTCATTAAATCTACCCCTGTTCGTGGGACCTATAGGCCAGCAGAAATATTTGTTACAAACCTATACCGCACTGAATCCGCTGTTTAAAGAATTAAATTTAAAAATTAAATTATTAAAGCTAGTGGATCAACAGTATTGGTATCTACAATTGGATAATGGGTTAAAGGTTTATTTAAGTCGTAGCCAGCCTAATATACAAATAGAACGTTTGATAGATGTTTATTCTGATGTTATTGCAAGTAAAATATCTATGGTAGATTATGTGGATCTTCGCTATGCCCATGGTATGGCAATAAAATTTAAGAAAAGAATTTCTTAGAAAAATTATTAGACATGTAACAATAGATTTTTTCCAAGTTTTAAGTTTATGGGAAAATTCAGTTAAAAAATAAAGTAATGAGCTATATCCTAACAATGAAGTTAAATGGTGAAGTTTGAAAGATCTAGAGAATTTAATTGAAGGTGAAATAATATGGCAAAGAAACCAATTAAGAATTTAATTGTAGGTTTAGATATTGGCACGTCCAAAGTCAATGCATTAGTAGGAGAAGTAAAACCAAATGGTATTGAAATTATTGGTATGGGAATTTACCCTTCATTGGGATTAAAACGAGGAGTTGTAGTAAATATTGATGCTACTGTTGATTCGATTCAGCAAGCTGTAGGTGAAGCAGAAGCAATGGCAGGAAGTCCAGTTCGAAGTGTGTATACTGGTATTGCTGGAAATCATATTCGAAGTTTGAATTCTCACGGAATTGTTGCGATTCAAAATCAAGAAGTGACACATGCAGATGTTGAACGCGTCATTGATGCAGCGAAAGCGGTTGCGATCCCTGCGGATCAAAAAATATTACATATTTTACCCCAAGAATTTATTATTGATAGTCAAGAAGGTATTCGGGAACCTATAGGTATGTCTGGCGTGCGTTTAGAAGCTAAAGTACATATGGTAACGGGTGCAGTAAGCGCGGCACAAAATATTATTAAATGTATCCAGCGTTGTGGTTTAGAGGTGACGGAAATAATTTTAGAACAACTTGCTTCGAGCCAATCAGTGCTAACTGAAGATGAGAAAGAATTGGGTGTATGTTTAATAGACATTGGAGGTGGAACAACCGATATCGCTATATTCACTGAAGGTGCTATACGTTTTACATCTGTTATTCCTATTGCGGGTGATCAAGTGACAAACGATATCGCTGTTGCATTAAGAACGCCGACACAAAGTGCTGAACAAATTAAAAGAAGACATGCTTGTGCTTTGCCCGAACTTGCAAACCCAGATGAGCTAGTCGAAGTATCTGGAGTGGGGGATCGGCCTGGCCGTACACTGACTAAACGTTCTTTAGCAGAAGTAGTAGGGCCACGCTATGAAGAGCTTTTCCATTTAGTAAAAGCAGAATTATACCGCAGTGGTTTTGAAGAATTTCTCGCAGCAGGCGTGGTATTAACTGGCGGTGCATCTAATGTTAGTGGTAGTGTTGAATTAGCAGAGAAGATTTTTAAATTGCCAGTAAGGCTTGGTCATCCTCAATATATTACTGGGAATAGCGAAGTAACCACGAATGGAATGTATGCAACCAGTACAGGATTACTATTATATGGCTATCAACAACAATGCGAACAGCGAAAACCTAATGTTTTATTTGGTAAAAAAATAGCACGTATAAAAAATTGGTTATGCGAAAATTTTTAAATAATACTGAAATTCTTAGGAGTTAACTATGAGCATCGAATTTGATTCCCACAATGTCCCCATGCAAAATGCTATTATAAAAGTCATCGGTGTTGGAGGTGGTGGTGGGAATGCCCTTGAACATATGTTGGCACAAGACATCACAGGCGTTGAGTTTATATGTGCTAATACCGATGCTCAAGCCTTGAGAAACTCCTCAGCGGAATGTTTATTACAACTAGGACAGCAGATTACTAAAGGTTTAGGGGCTGGAGCTGATCCTGGGATTGGCCGTCAAGCCGCTGAGGCGGATAGAGAGCGTATTCGCGCGGCATTAGAAGGTGCGAATATGGTTTTTATCACTGCAGGAATGGGTGGTGGGACAGGTACAGGCGCTGCGCCTGTAGTTGCTGAAATTGCTAAGCAAATGAAAATTTTAACCGTTGCTGTAGTTACTAAACCTTTTGAGATTGAAGGCAAAAAACGTTTACGTTTGGCAGAGGAAGGAATTAAACAGCTTAGCCAATATGTCGACTCCTTAATTACTATTCCAAATAATAAACTAATGAGTGTTTTAGATAAGGATATTAGTTTTTTAGATGCATTTAAGGCGGTAAATGATGTATTATTTGGCGCTGTGAAAGGGATTGCTGCATTAATAACACGCACGGGTTTAATTAATGTCGATTTTGCAGATGTTAAAACAGTGATGTCAGAAATGGGTATGGCAATGATGGGGACTGGTATAGGGACAGGTCCTGAACGAGCTCGTTTAGCAGCAGAAGCTGCTATTGGTAGTCCATTATTAGAAGATATCGATTTAGCAGGTGCGCGAGGAGTGCTTGTTAATATAACAGCCGGGCCAGATTTATCGATGCGAGAATTTGGAGAAGTGGGTGAAGTTATTAAGAAATTTACTTCAGAAGACGCCAATGTTGTTATTGGCACAGTAATAGATTCTGAAATGTGCGAGGAGTTACGTGTTACTATAGTCATAACAGGCCTACAAGACCATCTTTCCATTGAAGTTGCGGGAGGAGTGGGAGATGCTAGTCTTGTTAGAGCGGCTGATGGAAGTTTAGATTATCATCAGTTGGAACGCCCTACGGTATTACGTAAACAAGTTAGTGTTACGCCGAGTAAGTCCACAGTGGATAATTCTGCTACAGATATTGAGTATTTTGATATTCCGGCTTTTTTACGAAGACAAGAAGAGGTTTCTTAAGGGTGTCCAGAAAAAACAATTTGATTCAAACATCACGTGCGCTAAAACAACGTACTTTAAAAAACGTTATTAAAGCGGCAGGTATCACATTGCATAGTGGTGAAACTGCAATTTTAACTTTGCGGCCGGCCCCTATCAATACTGGAATTATTTTTCGACGGATAGATTTTAATCCCATTGTTGAAGTGCAAGCTTGCGCTGAACACGTTGGCGAAACTACCTTGCAAACGACTTTGCTCAAAAATGGAGTCAGGGTGGCAACCATTGAGCATTTAATGTCGGCTATGGCGGGGTTAGGTATTGATAATGCGTATGTTGATATTACCGCTTCAGAGATTCCTATTATGGATGGAAGCGCGGGCCCCTTTATTTTTTTGATTCAGTCCGCGGGTATTGAGGAGCAAAGTGCTTCAAAACGTTTTATCCGAATCAAACAAGCGCTGAAAGTAACTGAAGGGGATAAATGGGCTTCATTTGAACCATTTGATGGATTTAAGGTTTCCTTTGAAATTGATTTTAATCACCCCCTTTTTCAAAGTCGTAGTCAAAAGGCCAGTATTGATTTTTCGACAACATCATATATTAAAGAGGTTAGTCGCGCACGCACATTTGGTTTTATGGCAGACTATGAAAAATTACGTGAAGTACGCCTCGCTTTAGGTGGAAGTCTTGATAATGCTGTAGTTGTTGACGAATATAGGGTGCTAAATGAAGACGGTTTACGTTACGAAGATGAGTTTGTGCGCCATAAAATTCTTGATGCTGTAGGAGATCTTTATTTATTAGGTCATAGCCTCATTGGTGCATTTAGTGGCTATAAATCTGGACATGCATTAAATAATCTATTATTGCGTCGTTTGTTGAGCAATGCAGATGCTTGGGAATACGTAGAATTTGAAGATGAAATAAAAGCACCACTTGTCTATCGACGAGCTTTGATGGATGCTTATTATCTTAAGGACTGAATTCTCTTTGCCAGTTTGCTGTCAGTGTATTCCCTTAGAAGGTAAATTAATTACTTTAAAAGCTTATCCAAAGCAGCGTTAGCTAAACTATCTACACGATCATTTTCTGGGTGGCCACTATGTCCTTTTACCCATTCCCAACGAATTTGGTGGCGTTGCGCCTGCATAGCTAATGCTTTCCATAAATCGGAATTTTTAACAGGTTTTTTATTTGCAGTGAGCCAAGCTCGCCGTTGCCATTGAGGTAACCATTCAGTGATGCCTTTTTGGACGTATTGTGAATCAGTGCTAAGTAATATTTCACAAGGTTTTTTTACCGCCATTAAGGCTTGAATTGCAGCCATTAGTTCCATACGATTATTGGTAGTAGAGTTTTCAGTCCCGAAAATGGTTTTTTCTTTTCCTTGATACCGAAGCAGGGCTGCCCAGGCTCCAGGCCCCGGGTTTCCTCGGCAAGCGCCATCAGTAAAAATCTCTATTTTTTGGATTTTATGCATGATGAGGGCCTCGGGCGTTGGGGGCTAAAACCTTATTATTAAGGACGGGAGGAAATTGCCAGACTAAGCCTAGGCCATTAAGTCTTTTTATTCGTTTTTCAGCAATAATCAAATAAACGCCCCCCATATAAGGTATAAGCCAAGGGGATACCCTTTCTAGCCAAGCTAATTTCTTAAATAACCATAGGCCCGGGGGGCTGGATAAAGGGGGGCGAAACAGAAAGCTTTCGGTATGCTGAATTTCGCCCCCTAGAAAATGGATCCATTGACAAAGAGTTTGGATCGTGTGAAAACGACCTTCCCAAACCGGATTCTGATTATGTGATAATAATTGATATAGGCCCCAAAAACTAACAGGATTTATACCTAATATAATCAAATGGCCATTAGGGGCCAATATGCGCCAAGCTTCTGTGAGTATGGCTTGGGCAGAATGTTTACTTACTTCTAGGGTATGGGGCATTAGAATTAGATTAATACTATCGTTAGCAAAGGGTAAATGGGTATATAAGCTTTCTAGGTCCGAGCAGCCTAAATTGTAAGTATTTGACTTACATTTGCAATTCGAAGAAACCATAATTTTATGAATAATAGGGCTGGATGATAAGCTTGAAAAAAAATGAGGGCCTAACTGCAATAGATGCTGGCCAGCATAATTGGGGATCAGATTAGCTAATCGATAGTTTTCAATTTCTAGATAATGCTGTTTCAATGAATAATCCAACCAAAAATTAGAAATAGTAATCGATGAATCTTACCCTTTTTATTGTCTCATAGTACTGCGGGACTAAAAAGACCTTAAAAAAGACAGGAGTTAGATGTTATATATACCTAAAATCAATCTAAAAATGTAGGTATTTGAGTAAGAAAAAGCTCCGTTAAATGTAGGTTGAAAACTTACAAAAAAAGGTTTTAATTTGGCTTTTGTAAGCCCTTTATCTTGACCTACCTGAGGGGTCCCCGTAAGATCTTTAGTATGACTTATAAAATGCTTAAAATTTATACATTATTACTTACGGTACTACTTGCTCTGGCAGTAGGTATCACCGCCTGTGTGCGATTTCCTGCTTCTGAAGAAGGAGAGATCGGTCTTGGCGGTTCACATAGTGATACTGATAGTAAGTTCTATCAAACCGTTATTATGAAATCGACTGGTAGTAGCTTAGCTCCGGAAAATGCTAAAGCGCTTTATAGCGCAGTAGACAAGGGTACGCTTTGGGAGCCTATTCGAGCCCATTTACAGTTATCCGCCCTTGAGGAAAACCAACCTCAGGTTCAAGAGCAGATCCGTTGGTTTGCTAAAAACCCAGTTTACTTAAAAGATGCGGTGAATCGAGCTGCGCCTTATATTTACTATGTATATGCGCAAGTAAGAAAGCGTGATTTACCTACAGAATTGGTATTATTACCTATTATTGAGAGTGGTTATAATCCGTCCGCTACCAACTCGTCTTCCGGCGCGGCTGGTTTATGGCAGTTAATGACCAGTACTGCTAGGGGGTATGGTGTTCATCAAGACAGAGGTTTTGATGGTCGTCGAGATATTAGTAGTTCGACCAATGCGGCCTTAAATTATCTTACCTATTTAAGAAGCTTCTTCGGGGGCGACTGGTTATTAGCCATAGCGGCTTATGACACGGGTGAAGGTAACGTACAAAATGCGATTCGCCACAATACGCAACAAGATAAGAATACCCATTTCTGGGCATTGCCTTTGGCATCAGAGACACGTTCTTATATTCCGCGTTTATTGGCCTTAGCTGCGATTGTTAAAAATCCAGATAAGTATGGCGTGAGTTTACCTCCCGTCAGCGCTAAGCCTTATTTAGCGCTAGTTGATGCCAACCATATGAGTTTAACTCGCGTGGCTAAATTAGCAGGCATGAGCGTTGCAGATTTAAAGGATTTGAACCCTGGAGTGAAAAATACTTCGGCTGCGGTCAAACGTGGTCAGTTCGCTTTACCTATTGATAGGGTAGCGTTGTATAAACAACAATTAGCTGTTGCTTCAACGTCGAATTATAAGGTAAACAAGGTTCAATCTAATAACAATAGATTGGTTTCAAAATCTGGATCAAAAGGCAAACAAAGTCCTATCCAGTTGGTGGATAACCAAACTAAGCCAAGTTCACAGAAAATCCATTTAGTAAAAAGTGGAGATACGCTGGATGATATTGCCAAGCACTATCAGGTATCTGTTAAGAAGATACAAGCTTGGAATAAGTTAGATAGTGATTTTCTCAAACCAGGTGAAAAATTAAAAATTATGCTTTCATAGGCATAAACTTTAGAACGAAGAGGTAGCCACCTTTTCGTTTTTTTTTGGTTTAGGTTTTTCCAGATTAATCGATCATATTATCACTCAAAGTTTTTAAATAATGAGTGAATAAATTTTTAGTTTCTGGATGTTTTAAAGCATGGGCCATTGTTGCTTTTAAATAACCGAATTTACTTCCACAATCATAGCGTACCCCTTCAAATTCCCAAGCATACATCACCTCGTCATTGAGCTGTCGAGCGATGGCGTCGGTTAGTTGAATTTCTCCATTCTTGCCTATAGGTGTTTGGGAAAGGTAGGGGAAAATACTTGAAGTAAGAATATAGCGGCCTACTACCGCTAAATTGGAAGGTGCTTCTGTGTGACTCGGTTTTTCTACAATAGTATTAATTTGGCTTAATCTATCTTCTTTAATTTTATAGCCAATTATACCGTATTGTTCCGTTTCTTCGGGCGATACAGCTTGCACGGCAATGATGGTATTCTGTTTTTCCTGATAAAGATCTAACATTTGTTTTAAGCAAGGAATAGTGGAATCAATCAAATCATCGGCCAGTAAAACAGCAAATGCTTCATTATTAATAAGGGGTCGTGCGCACAAAACGGCATGTCCTAAACCCAGCGTGTCAGGTTGACGTAAATAAATACAACTAACCCCTTTCGGTAAGATATTTTTTACAATAGCTAAGAGATCTTTTTTTCCTGCTTCGGCGAGCTTGGCTTCTAATTCATAATTCGAATCAAAATGATCTTCAATCGCTCGTTTACTACTGCTAGTAATAAAGATAAGTTCAGAAATTCCTGCGGCGATTGCTTCTTCTACGGCATATTGAATTAAAGGTTTATCGACGATAGGCAGCATTTCTTTAGGGCTTGCTTTTGTTGCAGGTAAAAAGCGCGTACCTAGACCCGCCACCGGGAAAATGGCTTTGGTAATTTTTTTAACTTTGTTCATTATGAGAAATGTTCCCCGCGACCAATTGCATAGTATTTAATTCCCATTTGTTTTAAATAATCGGGATCATAGAGATTTCTTCCATCAAAGATAGCAGGAATTTTCAAACGTTCCTTAATAAGTTGGAAATCAGGATTAAAAAAGATATTCCACTCCGTGACAATCACTAACACATCGGCATTAGTTAAGCTTTCTTCAGGACTGTCACAACAACTGAAATTAGTGAGATCATTATATAAACGCATGGCTTCTGGCATTGCGACTGGGTCATAAGCTTGAATTCTCATGCCCGCAGCTAAAGCCGCTTCAATAAATGTTTTGCTGGGCGCTTCACGCATATCATCGGTATTAGGCTTAAAAGACAAGCCCCATAAAGCAATGGTTTTTCCGCGTAAATTATTTTGAAAGAATTGGGAAACCTTGCTAAATAAAAGTTTTTTTTGTGCATCATTTACTTGATGTACAGCATTTAATAGTCTAGGTTGATAATCAACGGATTTAGCAGTAGCCTCTAAAGCGAGCACATCTTTAGGGAAACAGGATCCACCATAACCACACCCAGGATTAATAAAATGATAACCAATGCGTGGGTCTGAACCGATACCAATGCGAACTTTTTCAATATCTGCATGTAAACAATCGGCTAATTGACTCATTTCGTTTATGAAACTAATTTTAGTTGCTAAAAATGCATTGGCAGCATATTTAGTAAATTCGGCTGATCGAATATCCATCGCAATTAAACGGTCATTGTTACGGTTTAAGGGCCGATATAAATGTCGTAAATGAGATTTCGCAGCGTTATTATCAGTCCCAATTATAATTCGGTCAGAGCGCATAAAATCACTGACTGCCGCACCTTCGCGTAAAAATTCAGGATTTGAAGCGACATCGAAGGGTATATTGATATTACGCTGGCGTAATTGTTTTTGAATAATTGCCTTTACTTGATCAGCGGTTCCCACAGGAACCGTCGATTTATTAATAATTAGTTTGGGTTCAATCAATGTTTTTCCTATAAATTCGGCAACTTCTAATACATAAGTTAAGTCTGCTGAGCCATCTTCGTCTTGAGGTGTACCTACAGTAATAAATTGATAAAAGCCATGCTCAACCCCTTTGTAGGGATCAGCGCTAAAATTGAGTCGGCCAGCACTTAAGTTTTTTTCTAATAAAGCCGGTAAATCAGGTTCATGGATAGGGCATTCGCCAGCTTGTAAGCGTTTTACTTTTTCTTGATCGACGTCAATACAAAGTACCTTATTGCCATGTTCCGCTAAACAAGCGGCTGTGACTAAACCTACATAACCTGCACCAAAGAGATTAATTCGCATAGTTTTAAAAGGGCTAGGAAACTTGATGTTTAATAAGAGCGGTATAGTATCGCAGAATAGTGTTTGCTTCAATTTTGGCTAAACATACGCTAGACTTTGTTATTTGAAAGAGTAATCTCCAGATGCGCACCTATTTAGATTTTTTACAACATATTCTTAGTAAGGGGCAAGCTAAAACCGATAGGACTGGGACAGGTACATTAAGTACTTTCGGCTATCAAATGCGATTTGATTTAAATCTGGGTTTTCCTTTAGTTACGACTAAAAAAGTCCATTTAAAAAGTATTATTTATGAATTGTTATGGCTTTTACGTGGCGATACTAATATTCATTACTTGAATGAACATCAAGTCACTATTTGGGATGAATGGGCCAATGCTGCAGGCGACTTAGGTCCTATTTATGGCAAGCAATGGCGTTCTTGGCCGACATCTGATCATCAAACGATTGATCAGATGAGCCAACTTGTTGAACAAATAAAAAAGAATCCAGATTCACGCCGGCTCATTGTTAGCGCTTGGAATGTAGGTGAATTGGAAAAAATGGCTTTGCCTCCTTGTCATTTGTTATTCCAATTTTATGTGGCTAATGCGCGACTTTCTTGTCAATTATATCAACGGAGTGCAGATGCATTTTTAGGCGTACCTTTTAATATCGCTTCGTACTCATTATTAACGCATATGCTTGCCCAACAGTGTAATTTACAGGTTGGTGAATTTATTTGGACGGGGGGTGACTGCCATATTTATAGCAATCATCTTGAGCAAGTCCATTGTCAGTTATCAAGACAACCTTATACCGCGCCACAATTAAATATTCTACGCAAACCGGAATCATTATTTGATTATATATTTAATGATTTTGCATTAGTAAATTATGAATATCATCCGACGATTAAAGCGGCAGTAGCCGTTTAAATAAATTAATTTAATCAAATATCTTTTATATCAAAAAAATAAATAGTTTATCATTTATTTTACTTTCTTAAGGAAACCTTAAGCATATAACTTTAGTCTAATACTTGTTTTTTTTAATAAAATTTATATAGGTATTTATGATTATCGAAGAAAAAGAAATACCCAAAGATGAAAGTTTAAATTCGACTTATAATGGAACAGATAAATGGAATAATTCAGCAACAGTTATTAAACTCACAGTTCAAAATGGAGGAGCTTTAATTACCGACGAACTTCCTGGAAGAGGTATAGTTAAGCAGAGAATTGCTGAACAGGAAAAGAAAATACAATGTTTTAATCCTAAATCAAACAGCCTTAATTCTGTTTCAAGAACACCAAGTTCTTGTGAAATCTCTAGTTCTTCGCAGTCGTCAGCTGAAGAAAATGAAGTGACTCATAAAGTTAAACCAAACAAGCCTAAATCTCCAATAACTGTGTTGAGTAGAAGTAATACAGGAGCTTCATTATTTAGTAATGTTTCAAGAGATGAAAATCCTAAAATATTTAGATTTGATGTCGAAGAAAGGCTAGTTATCTTATCAAATAAACATCCTTTTTTAGAAAAAATTAATTCCGAAAGAAAAAAGATTCCGCAAAGTTACCGAAACGCAATTCGGATTGATAATTTAACCGATAATGAAATGGATGATTTAGCCAAGAGCTATGTTAAGAAAGTAATTGCAATCGGTAAACCTAATTGTAGAGCCTGTTAGGATAAGAAATTTTTAAATATATTCCACTTTATCAATCTCTAAATTAAGCAAACCCGCGGGGGTTTGCACATCAACACTGTCGCCTTCCTTTTTGCCAATGAGTGCTCGAGCAATGGGAGAGGCGACTGATATTTTCGAATGTTTGATATCAGCTTCGTCTTCCCCAACTATTTGATAAGTCACCTTTTCTTCATTATCCATGTTAATAAGATGTATAGTCGATCCAAAAATGACTTTGCCCAGATTGTTGATTTTAGTGACATCAATGATTTGAGCGGTGGCCAATTTAGTTTCGATTTCAGTAATACGGCCTTCGATAAAACCTTGCATTTCTTTGGCAGCATGATACTCAGCATTTTCCTTAAGATCACCATGCGCGCGCGCTTCAGCAATAGCAGCAATTACTTGTGGTCTTTTTAAGGTTTTTAATTGATGGAGTTCTTCCTTTAAATGTTCAGCGCCACTGATAGTCATAGGAACTTTTTTCATGATTTCTCTCTAGCTTGCTTATTAGACTCTTTCAGTGTACACACTGAATAACTGATATACTCTTTGCACTTGATTGACTATGTAGTCACTTAATTCGCAATCCTGAGATATTTTGAATACATTCTGGTTGCTCACTAAGTGATACCTTTTCAAAATCCAATTGCTAAGAATACACTCATAGCATTGCCGATCATACCTTTTTTAATTTAACTTTTCGAGTTTCAGTTTGGTTTACTGAAAAACTTTTTGGCATTTTCTAACCATAAACGGGCTTTAGGATAATGATTGCCATTTTGTAATTCTTTTCCAAGTGTTGTGACTAACTCCTTTTGTGCTTTAGTTAAATTGACGGGTGTTTCTACAAAAACTCGACAGAGTAGATCTCCTGTTACACCTGGACGGCCGGGAACTCCTTTCCCACGTAAACGTAACACTTTTCCACTTTGTGTTTCGGGTGGTATATGTAAGTTTACCATACCAGTTAACGTGGGAATTTGAATATCGCCACCTAATACCGCGATCACATAGTTAATAGGAACATCACAATATAAATTGTTACCTTCACGTTTAAATAAAGGATGCGGTTTCAGATGAATTTGTACATAGAGATCACCGGCGGGTGCACCCCGACTACCTGCTTCACCTTCACCGGTTAAACGAATTCGATTCCCTTCATTTATTCCTGCCGGAATTTTTACAGATAAGGTTTTTGTTTCTTGAATTTGACCTTGACCACGACAATCTGGACAAGGGTCAGTAATAATACGACCTTCACCATGACATTCAGGACAGGTCTGTTGGATGGTAAAAAAACCTTGCTGTATACGAACTTGTCCTTCTCCGCCACAGGTTTTACAAATAATCGGCTGAGTGCCTTTACGTGCGCCCGATCCCTGGCAGCTTTTACAGGTGATGAGACGAGGGATACGAATTTGTACGGTTGTACCATGAATGGCTGATTCTAAATCCAATTCTAAGGTATAACGTAAATCAGCCCCACGTTGCGCACGTGGTTGGCCTTGTTGTGAACCGCCACGGTTCCCGAAAATATTACCAAAAACATCACCAATATCACTAAAAACATCGTTAAAGTTGAATCCATGCGCACCTTGTGCGCCGCCCATGCCAGCAGCATCTAAACCCGCATGACCAAATTGATCATAAGCGGCACGTTTCTTAGGATCTGATAACACGCTATAAGCTTCATTAATTTCTTTAAATTTGTTTTCAGCTGCTTTTACTGACTGACTTTCAGCAGAATGATATTTGTCTGGATGATATTTTTTCGCTAATCTTCGATAAGCATCTTTAATTTCTTTTTCGGTAGCGTTACGTGATATGCCCAGTACTTCATAATAATCAGTTTTTTTTGCCATAACTAGAGAACCAAAGATAGAAAATCCCCTGCGAGTAAACTACATAACAAGGGATTTGAGATTTTTAATGGATATGGTATATACGATTCTAGTTACCGGTTCACACTAGTAACTAACGTGCTTTATTCTTTATCCTTATCTTTTTTATCCTTGTCTTTATCTTTCACTTCTTCGAATACCGCATCAACAACATCATCTTTGTTATCTTTAGCGTTCTCCTGAGTAGTGTCAGTTTGACTTCCGGTATCACTCGCCTGAGCGTCTGGTTGTGCATAGAGGCGATCAGACATTTTGCCAGAGATCTCGGTAAGCTCTTTAAGTTTAGATTCTATGTCTGCTTTATCAGTGCCTTTCAGTGCTTCCTTTAATGCATTTATGGAGTTTTCTAATTGAGCTTTCTCTTCAGAATTGATTTTATCACCGGCATCAGCTAATGCTTTGCTCGTGGTATGGATTAAAGTATCCGCTTGATTACGCGTTTGGACCAGTTCATGGAATTTACGATCTTCATCCGCATGTACTTCAGCATCTTTGATCATTTGTTGAATTTCAGCCTCAGACAAACCACTACCGGATTTGATAACAATCTTTTGTTCTTTACCAGTTGTTTTATCCTTAGCAGATACATTAATAATACCATTAGCATCGATATCAAAGGTGACTTCGATCTGTGGCGTACCACGCGGCGCCGGTGGAATATCGGAAAGATCAAAACGACCTAATGTTTTATTAGCCGAAGCCATTTCACGCTCACCTTGCAAGACATGTATTGTAACGGCGGGCTGATTGTTCTCAGCGGTTGAAAACACTTGGCTTTTTTTGGTTGGAATGGTGGTATTTCTGTCGATCAGTTTAGTCATTACTCCACCTAAGGTTTCTATACCTAGTGAAAGTGGAGTAACGTCTAACAAGAGTACGTCTTTAACGTCGCCGGCTAATACACCACCTTGAATAGCAGCACCAATGGCAACAGCTTCATCGGGGTTGACGTCATGACGGGCTTCTTTACCAAAATAATTTTTAACCACCTCTTGTACTTTAGGCATACGAGTTTGTCCGCCCACTAAAATAACCTGTGATATTTCATTAAGTGAAACTTTGGCATCTTTAATAGCTTTTTTGCAAGGCTCAATAGTACGTTCAATGAGATCCTCTACTAATGCTTCAAGCTTGGCTCGGGTTAGTTTAATATGGAGATGTTTAGGTCCACTGCTATCGGCTGTGATATAAGGAAGATTGATGTCAGTTTCTTGGGCCGAGGAGAGTTCAATCTTGGCTTTTTCAGCAGCTTCTTTCAGGCGCTGTAAGGCCAGCGGATCGTTATGTAAGTCGATACCTTGATCCTTTTTGAATTCATCGGCTAAATAATTAATAACACGTAAATCGAAATCTTCACCACCTAGAAAGGTATCGCCGTTCGTAGCAAGTACTTCGAATTGATGTTCGCCATCAATTTCAGCGATTTCAATAATGGAGATGTCAAAAGTACCACCACCTAAATCATAAACGGCTATTTTTGAGTCGCCGCGTTTTTTTTCTAATCCATAGGCAAGTGCTGCAGCGGTGGGTTCATTAATAATCCGCTTAACCTCAAGTCCTGCAATGCGACCTGCATCTTTGGTGGCTTGACGTTGTGAATCATTGAAATAGGCAGGTACCGTAATAACGGCTTCTTTTATTTCATAGCCTAAATAAGCTTCCGCGTCCTTCTTTAACTTCATTAAAATTTGTGCAGAAACTTCTTGAGCAGAAAGTTGTTTACCATTAACTTCTACCCAGGCATCTCCATTCTTAGCTGGAACGATTTTATAGGGGACCATCTTGATATCTTTTTGAACAGCTTCATCATCGTATTTCCGACCTATTAAACGTTTCACTGCGTAAATCGTTTCTGCAGGCTTGGTGACAGACTGACGTTTTGCCACTTCACCTACTTTAATCTCGTTGTGGTCAAAACTAACAATAGAGGGTGTCGTTCGTCGTCCTTCTTTGTTGTCGATCACTTTTGGTTTACCACCTTCCATAATGGCCATACACGAGTTTGTAGTTCCCAAATCGATGCCGATTATGGTGTTTCTTTGTTGCGCACTTGCCATAAATTTCTCCGCATTAGCTTAAACTAGTATCAATAAAGTTGAAAATGATTGGTTGGTTGAAATTAACAACTCCTACTAAAATTGGGTTAGAAGTTTAATTTTCAAGATAGGATCATGAAGTTTTCTCTTTAGCTTTCGCGACTACAACTAAAGCAGGTCGCATGAGTCTTTCATGAAGTAAATAACCCTTTTGAAGTACCCTTATAATAGTATTCGGAGCTAACTCGTCACTTTCTTCGGCAAGCATTGCTTCATGAAAGTGAGAGTCGAAAGGCTGACCAGCAGGTTCAATCGATTTTACGCCATTTTTTTCTAATAAGCTTTGTAATTGTCTAAGTGTGAGTTGGATACCTGATAAAGCAGCATCCTGTTCTTCAGACTTGGCATGTGTTAGGGCTGTTTCTAAACTATCCTTTATCGGCAATAATTCTTTGATAAATTTTTCTAATGAAAATTTGTGGGCATTTTCAATGTCACGTTTAGTCCGACGTTGGATATTGTCCATTTCAGCTAATTGGTAAATCTTTTGCTCTTCAAGTTTAGCAAGCTGGCTTTTAGAATCGTTAAGTTGATTTTCGGTCGATAATAATTGGGCTTCTAGGGCTTCATAGGAAGGGTGGGTTAATTGTTTCTCCTGTTCTGGTTTTTCCTTTTTGGTAGAAGAAGTTTTTTTTTCGTCAGCCGATTTAGAGGTATCGTGCTTTGCTGCAATGTTAAGCTTTTCCCAAGTGGATTTTTTAGATGTATCTTTTTCAGCCATTTCTGCAAGGCTCCCATTTTTTAAAGAAATAGATAACTACTCTATATTAGATAGAGACACATGCCTAAATAATGGAGACTCGAGTGCTTGGATTCAAGGGTTTGGATCCAGTCGATAAAAATTTTATCAAGACGCTACTAGGTATTTCTGTTGACTACCTCAATAGTTTCAACCAGGATATACTTTTCGCTGTGAGTTATATTGCCAAATCTTTAATGTATGAAAAATTCTATGAGCAAAATTTTTACGACCATCGGTTTGATCGGTAGACAAGGTATGAAGGATGTCAGTGATACACTCATTGCTGTATTAGATTATTTGCAATCCCATCAATATGAAGTAGTGGTTGAAGAAGAAACTGCACATTGCTTTAAAAATCGACAATTTACCTCTTGCAAACGCGATCAATTAGCTTACAAAGTGGATTTGCTGATTGTAGTAGGGGGAGATGGGAGTCTTATCAATGCTGCTCACAGTGTCGTCAAACATAATACACCGGTGCTAGGTGTCAATCGTGGTCGTCTTGGTTTTCTCACGGATATTCATCCACAAGATTTAGAAAAGAAGATTGGTGAAGTCTTAAGCGGAAATTATCAAGAAGAAAAGCGTTTTTTATTAAACGCTACGATAACGATGCAAATAGATAAAAAGCAACACGCTGGTATTGCACTAAATGAGGTGGTGTTAATGCCAGGCAATGTGGCCCGCATGATCGAATTTTCTATTATTATTGATGACCAATTTGTGTGTGCCCAGCAAGCAGATGGTTTAATAGTAGCGACACCGACCGGATCAACCGCTTATGCTTTATCTGGCGGGGGGCCGATTTTGTATCCACAACTTGATGCTATCGTGCTTGTTCCTATGTTTCCGCATACCTTAAGCGCAAGGCCGATTGTTGTTTCAGCAAAAAGTCGGATTGTTATTCATGTTGATACGCACAGTACTGCTGCACCCTGGTTAAGTTGCGATGGTCAAGAACGTATTTCAGTGCCTGTAGGTGCTAATATCTGTATACAAAAAAATGCTAAGACACTTAAATTAATTCATCCGCTAGATTATAACTATTTTGAAACCTTACGATCCAAATTACATTGGCATAAACACAATTATGTAAAATAA